>NZ_CP120365.1:1947500-2385000 GCF_030064585.1 Ensifer meliloti | reverse complement strand
ACCCGCAGAACTACGCGGACATGAAGCAGAAGCTCGCCGACGGCGAACTCGACATCATTTTCGCCTTCAACCCCGCGGAAGCCTCCTCCGCGATCGCCAATGGCGAGCTGCCGGAGACGGTCCGCTCCTTCGCCTTTTCCGGCGGCACGCTCGGCAATACCCATTTCGTCGCCATTCCCTACAACGCAACGGCAAAGGCCGGCGCGCTTCTGCTTGCCGATTTCCTCCTCACGCCCGAGGCGCAGCTTCGCAAGCAGGATCCGAAGATCTGGGGCGACCCGACCGTGCTTTCTCCTGCAAAACTTCCGGCAGCCGACCGGTCCGCTTTCGAGCGCCTGGACCTCGGCATTGCGACGCTCCGCCCCGGCGAACTCGGTCCCGCGCTCGACGAACCGCACCCGGACTGGATGATACGGATCGAAACCGAATGGATCCGTCGTTATGGCGCAGCCAACTAGGCTCGGCGGAAACGCCCTCCTTGCCTTCATTCTGGGGCTTCCCATCCTTGCCGGGCTTGCAGGCACGATCCTGCCGGCCTTCGGCTACCTGCCGGCGCTCGGCGGCTTTCGCGTCACGCTTGCCCATTTCGCCGAACTCGCCGGCCAGCCGCACATCCTTCGCTCGGCCCTGACAGGCCTCGCTGCGGGATTGCTGACGACGGTCGCAGCGACAGCGGTCGTCGGCACATTCGTCGCGGGCTTCGCCGGCACGCCGACTTTCGCCCGCATCCAGCATCTCGTCTCTCCCCTGCTTGCCGTTCCGCATGCCGCCGCCGCCTTTGCGTTGGCTTTCCTCGTCGCCCCGTCGGGCTTCCTGCTCCGGCTGATCTCGCCGGAGGTGACGGGCTTCACGCGGCCGCCGGACTGGCTTCTTCCCAACGACCCTTTCGCGCTGACGATGATTGCCGGGCTCATCGCCAAGGAGGTGCCGTTTCTCTTTCTGGTGACGCTTGCCGCCCTGCCGCAGCTTGCCGTCACCAGAGCCTCGCGCCTTGCGGCGGCGCTCGGCTACGGGCGCGTCGCGGGCTTCGCCGTCTGCCTTTGGCCGGCCCTCTACCGCCAGATCCGCCTGCCGGTCTTCGCGGTGCTCGTCTATTCGGTATCCGTCGTGGACGTCGCCATGATTCTCGGGCCGAAGCTGCCGCCAACATTGCCGGTGCGAGTAACCCAATGGGCCGGAGATGACGACCTCGGCGCGCGATTTCTCGCATCGGCGGGCGCTTTCCTGCAGCTTGGCGTCGTCGTCGCTGCAATGGCCATCTGGATCGCGCTCGAACGGATCGGGAAAGCCGTTCTCGCGCGCCTGATCTTTTCGGGACGGCGCTTTGCGCGGGACGGCGCGGTTCGCGCCGCGGGCGCCCTCGCCATGACCACCTGTACGGTCACCATTTTCGCGGGGCTCAGCCTGCTTTCGATCTGGTCGGTTGCGGGCCTCTGGCCATTTCCCGACGCGTTGCCCGGAAGTCTCACGCTCAATACCTGGATGCGCATATTGCCTCAACTCTGGGCGCCGCTTGGCACCACGGTCGCGCTCGCTCTTTCGGCGTCATCGCTGGCGCTCGTATTTACGATCCTCCTGCTCTACCGCAACGGCATCGCCGGCGCACGGAAGAATGCAGGCGGCTACCGGCTGCTGTACCTCCCCTTGCTCGTCCCGGAGATCAGCTTCATCTTCGGGCTGCAGGTCCTGATGCTCTCGGCGGGGCTCACGCCGGGCTTCGCGAGCGTGCTGGCGGTCCATTTCGTTTTCGTGCTCCCTTACGTGCTTCTGTCACTGTCGGCCCCCTGGCGCGAGGTCGACCCGCGCTTCGAAAAAATCGCCGCCGGCTTCGGCAAGCCGGCGTTGGAAATCCTGTTCGCGGTCCGGCTGCCATTGCTCTTTCGTGCCTGCCTCGCCGCGCTCGCGGTCGGTTTCGCGGTGTCGGTCAGCCTCTATCTTCCGACGCTCCTCATCGGGTCCGGGCGGCTGACGACGATCACGACCGAGGCCGTCGCACTCTCGTCGGGCGGCGACCGGCGGGTCATCGGCATCTACGCCTTCGTTCAGGGGCTCCTGCCCTTCCTCGCATTTCTCGTTGCGTCGCTCGGCCCGCAGTTGCTATTCCGCAACCGGCGGGCAATGAGGACGTGAATGCAGGAAAACGCCGGGTCAAAATCCCCGATCAAGACAGGATGCCTGACGCTCTCGGAGGTGACGATCGGTCTGGGCGGCCGGGCCCTGCTCGCCATATCGGCGGCCGTCGCGCCGGGCGAGGTGCTGACGATCATGGGGCCGTCCGGCTCCGGCAAGTCGACCCTGCTCGCCTTTGCGGGAGGCTTTCTCGATCCGGCATTCGATGTGAGCGGCCGCATTCTGATCGACGGCAAGGACCTGACGGCGGTTCCCGCCAACCGGCGACACGCGGGCATCCTGTTTCAGGATCCGCTGCTCTTTCCCCATCTATCGGTCGGCGGCAACATCGTCTTCGCCATAGCGCCCGATGTCAAAGGACGGGGCGCACGCCGCCGGCTGGCCGACGCAGCCCTCGACGAGGTGGGCCTTACCGGCTTCTTCGACCGCGACCCGGACACGCTCTCCGGCGGCCAGAAGGCGCGCGTGGCACTGCAAAGGGTGCTCGTTTCAGCGCCACGATTCCTGCTTCTCGACGAGCCCTTCTCCAATCTCGACGCGGCGCTCAGGCAGCAGACGCGCGAGCTCGTCTTTTCCAAGGCGAGGGCGGCCGGGCTGCCGACCATCCTCGTGACCCACGACAGTGCCGACGCGGAAGCCGCCGGCGGCCGCGTGATCGAAATCGGAATGGAGGAGCAGGCGTGATGCGCGCGCTTCCTGCCCTGCCCATCCGCGAAATCCTGCCCGGCCTTGGCGACGCGCTCGCTTCGGCGGGATCGGTCGTGCTGTCGGCTCCTCCCGGCGCCGGCAAGACGACGCTGGTGCCGCTTTTCCTGCTCGACCAGCCCTGGCGCGGCGACGGCAAGATCATTCTGCTCGAACCGCGGCGGCTCGCCGCGCGGGCGGCGGCCGGACGCATGGCCGAACTTCTGGGGGAGAAGGTCGGCGAAACCGTCGGCTATCGGATGCGGCTCGACAACCGCGTATCGGGCAAAACCCGGATCGAGGTGGTAACGGAGGGCGTCTTCAGCCGGATGATCCTCGACGATCCCGAATTGTCCGGCGTTTCGGCTGTCCTTTTCGACGAGTTCCACGAGCGTTCGCTGGATGCGGATTTCGGACTGGCGCTGGCGCTGGACGTGCAATCGGCACTTCGCGAGGACCTCAGGATCGTCGTCATGTCGGCGACGCTCGACGTCGAGCGCATCGCCGGACTCGTCGGCGATGCGCCGGTCCTGAAAAGCGAGGGCCGGAGCTTCCCGATCGACATACGCTACGAAAACAGAGCGGCCGGTGAAAGCGTCGAGGACGCGATGGTCCGGACGATTGCCGAGGCGCACCGGTCCGAGGAAGGTTCCATCCTCGCCTTCCTGCCGGGGCAGGCGGAAATCGCCCGCACCGCCGCGCGTCTCGCCGATCGCTTCGGGGAGGCGACCGCAATCGTTCCGCTCTACGGCAATCTGAGCCAGAAGGAACAGGATGCGGCGATCCGACCGGCACCGAAGGGCACGCGCAAGATCGTGCTGGCGACCTCGATCGCCGAAACCTCGATCACCATCGACGGCGTCAGGATCGTCGTCGACAGCGGTCTGCAGCGGCTGCCGGTCTTCGAGGCCTCGACGGGCATAACGCGGCTCGAAACCGTGCGCGTTTCCAGAGCCTCGGCCGATCAGCGCGCCGGGCGCGCCGGAAGAACCGAGCCGGGTATCGCGATCCGCCTGTGGCATTCCGGCCAGACGGCGGCGCTCGCAGCTTTCACGCCGCCGCAGATCCTCGCCAGCGATCTCTCCGGCCTGCTCCTCGATCTTGCCCATTGGGGTGTGGCCGATCCGTCGACGCTGAGATTCCTCGACCCGCCGCCGGAGACGACCCTGCGCGAGGCGCGAGGCCTGCTCCTCGAGCTCGGCGCGATCGACAGCCGCGGCGCGCTGACGCCGAGAGGCCGCAGGATCCGCGATCTGGCGCTGCCGGTGCGGCTTGCGGCAATGGCGGTTGCAGCCGCCGAGGAAGGGCGGGCGCAGGAGGCCTGCCTTCTCGCGGTGATGCTCACCGAGCAGGGCCTCGGCGGCAACGGCATCGATATCGAGGAGCGGCTGCGCCGGTTCCGGAGCGAACGCAGCGACCGGGCGGAAGCTGCCCGCGGTCTGGCGCGGCGAATGGCCGCCGAACTCGGCGCCTCAAAGAGCGCGGGTCCGAAGCCCGTTTTGCCTGGAGCCCTGCTGATGCACGCCTTTCCCGACCGCATCGCGCTGCAGCGCGGCGGGCGCGGGCGCTTCGTCATGGCGAACGGACGCGGCGCCGAGATACCCGAGACCGAACGGCTCGCTGCGGCCGGGATGCTCGTCATTGCCGATCTTACCGGCAGAGCCGGCGCACAGCGGGTGCTCGCAGCCGCGGAGATAGACCGGTCGGATGTCGAGGGGCACATGCCGGAAGCCATCGTCACCGAGGAGCAGAGCTTCTTCGATCGGGCGAGCCGGCAGGTGCGTGCCCGCCGGGTGACACGGCTCGGGGCGATCATCTTCGAGGAGAAACCCCTGCCTCGTCCCAGCGGCGAGGCGGCGGCGCGGGCACTCGCGGACGGTATCCGGCAGTTGGGGCTCGCCGCTGTCCCGTTCCCGAAGGACGTGGAGCAACTGCGCGACCGCATCGACTTCCTGCACCGCTCCATCGGCGAGCCCTGGCCGGACATGTCGGATACGGGTCTGATCTCCCGTCTCGACGAATGGTTCGTTCCTTTCCAGGGAGGCGCCGGCGGCATCGACGGGATCAAGGGCCGCGATCTCGCCGAAGGCCTCACGTCGCTCGTTCCATACGAGCTTCAGCGCGACCTCGCCCGGCTGGCCCCGACGCATTTCGAAGCGCCGACGGGCCAGCGTCATCCGATCCATTACGATGGCGACGAACCGCTCCTGTCGATCCGCGTTCAGGAGCTCTTCGGTCTGAAAACGCATCCCGCGATCGGCGACGGTCGACTGCCGCTGCTTCTCGAGCTGATTTCCCCCGGCCACCGCCCGATCCAGACGACACGGGACCTGCCCGGCTTCTGGGCGGGTTCGTGGAAGGACGTCAGAGCCGAGATGCGCGGCCGCTATCCGAAACATCCCTGGCCGGAGGACCCCGCCAATGCGATGCCGACGACGCGCGCGAAACCGCGCGGGACTTAGAGCGGGGTGGGATGAAGTGTACTCGTTTCCCGCTCGCATCCGCTCCAACGTGGCCGGATGCGGCTCTACGGCGCACTGCGGTCGGGCGCCGTTTCATATTTGCCGGGTTCGGCATAAAGTCCGGTAAGATGAAATGACGCCCGGTCGCGCATGCGACCCGCATCGCGAAACGGAAACGCATGGCAGCTGCGACACTCTATAACGATCTGAACAGCAATCGCAGTCTGAGGCTGCAGACGCTCGTGCGGCTGCGCTGGCTGGCGGTGGGTGGACAATCGCTCGCCGTCGTCGTCACGGCGCTATGGCT
Organism: Ensifer meliloti; assembly: GCF_030064585.1. Lineage (NCBI taxonomy): Bacteria > Pseudomonadati > Pseudomonadota > Alphaproteobacteria > Hyphomicrobiales > Rhizobiaceae > Ensifer > Ensifer meliloti. Next base: position 2,379,417 of record NZ_CP120365.1, on the reverse strand, counting down.
GCAGTTCCCGCTGCCGGTCGTTCCCTGTTCCGTATTGATCGCCTGCCTGGCGCTTCTCAACGTCTTTCTCACGCTCCGCTTTCCGCCGACGCAGCGGCTGACGCCGCCGGCCGCCTTCACCCTGCTCGGCATCGACCTTGCGCAACTGACTGCATTGCTCTTCATCACCGGCGGCCTTGCCAACCCCTTCGCACCGCTTCTCTGCGTGCCGGTCATCATATCGTCGGCCTCGCAGCCGAAGCCGCAGAGCATCGTTCTGGCCGGCCTCGCCGTCCTTGGCGTCACCGCCCTTGCCTTCTCGCCCTTCCCGCTGCCCTGGTATCCGGGCACCCTTCTGTTGATGCCGCGCGTGCTGACGGCAGGCATCTGGTTCGCGATCGTCTCGATGACGGCTTTCGCAGCCTTCTACACCTATCGCGTCTCGCTCGAGGCAAGCGAGCTTTCCGAAGCGCTGACGGCGACCGAGCTCGTGCTCCAGCGCGAGAAGCACCTGTCGCAGCTCGACGGTCTCGCGGCCGCCGCCGCCCACGAACTCGGAACGCCGCTCGCGACGATCAGCGTCGTCGCCAAGGAGATGGAACGGGAGCTCGGCGACGATCCGCGTTTCGGCGAGGACGTCCATCTTCTGCGCAGCCAGAGCGAACGCTGCCGCGACATTCTGAGGCGGCTGACCACCCTTTCGTCCGAAAGCGAGGAACATATGCGGCTTCTGCCGCTCTCATCGCTGATCGAGGAGGTAATGGCGCCACATCGCGAATTCGGCATAGAAATCGAGCTGAAGGAGCAGGGCGATCGCGCCTCGGAACCGGTCGGCATCCGCAATGCCGGCATTCTCTACGGCCTGGGCAATCTACTGGAGAACGCGGTCGACTATGCGCGCAAGAAGGTGACCGTCACGACGGAGCACACGGCCGAGCGCGTGCGGGTGACGATCGAAGACGACGGCGACGGTTTTTCGCCGGACATCCTAGCGCGGATCGGCGAACCCTATGTGACGCGGCGGCAGAAGGACGACAGCGCCGGCGGCCTCGGCCTCGGCCTCTTCATCGCCAAGACGCTGCTCGAGCGTTCAGGCGCCCGGCTGCGCTTCGAGAACGGCGGCTCGAAACACCCGGGCGCCCGGGTCAGCGTCGAATGGCCGCGCGTGCTGATGGACACGAAACTGGCGAAATGACTTTTGGCGGTTTATTGAAGACAGGTGCGGGGAAACCCACATGATTGCCAGAAAAACCACCGGTTTATGCCTACCGCATGTTTCCTTTGATCCTGTCCGGTGAAAGGATGGAACATGCAGCACTTGAAGGGTTACAGCGGCCTTTGCGCGTCCGGTGAGACGCATGGCGCTGTAGGGATTTGAGAAATGATCGAAAAGTCGATGCCTGCGCCAAACACTCACGCCGCGGATGCGGACTTGATCGGGCCTGACAAGAGCCTTCTGATCGTCGATGACGACACGGCTTTTCTGCGGCGCCTCGCGCGCGCCATGGAAGCGCGCGGCTTCGCGGTCGAGATCGCCGAATCGGTCGCCGAAGGCATAGCCAAGGCGAAGACCCGCCCGCCGAAACATGCAGTCATCGATCTCCGCCTGAGCGACGGCAGCGGTCTCGACGTGATCGAGGCGATCCGCGGGCGCCGCGACGACACGCGCATGATCGTTCTGACGGGCTATGGAAACATCGCGACCGCGGTCAACGCCGTGAAGCTCGGAGCGCTCGACTATCTGGCCAAGCCCGCGGACGCCGACGACATTCTCGCGGCGCTGATTCAGCGCCCGGGCGAGCGGGTGGAGCCTCCGGAAAACCCGATGTCGGCCGACCGCGTACGGTGGGAGCATATTCAGCGCGTCTATGAAATGTGCGAGCGCAATGTTTCGGAAACCGCGCGCCGGCTCAACATGCACCGACGGACCCTGCAGCGCATTCTGGCGAAACGGGCGCCCAAATAACCGCGCCGCCCTTCTAATCCCGGTCCCCGCTGACGATGTCGCTGATCGACTGGCCAAGGTCGCCGTTCCGTTCGGCTGCCCATTCTGCGAGCGTCAGGCGCTGCGCCGCCGTGCGGGCGAAGGCCTGCGTCACCGATTTTCGCGTGCTCGGCGGCAGGCGGTGTTCCGGTGCCTCGCGCAGCATATGCGCGCCGTAGCCGTCGGAAAGCATCAGCCCGCATTCTTCCGGAAAGATGTCGAGCGGCACCTGCGCATGGGTTGCGAAGAACAGGCGGTCGCAGTGAAGCCGGTATTCCGGCCACTTGCGGTCGACGCGGAAGTCCTCGATCGAGGTCTTGATCTCGATGATCCAGATTTCGCCCTTGGGCGAGAGCGAGATGAGATCGGCCCGCCGCCCGCTCGCAAGCGTCAGTTCGGGCAGAGCCGCGTGGCGCAGTTCCATCAGCAGCCGCTGAACGCCGCGGCGTACCTTCATCGCCCGCTCTGACTGGCGTCCGTCTGCGAGCGGATTATCGCCATGGATAGACAAGATCGTCATTGCCGCCCTCGGAAAGTGCTACGGCGACCTTTGCGCGTCTGACGAGAAGCGCGGCGCTGCAGGGTGGTTTGTTGCAAAAAAGCAATCGTCACGGAATTTACACCTTTCGGCCACATTGCGGGGGGCCGGTCCCTTGCGCACTGCGGTGCAATAGAAAATAAGCTGGTGCCGCTGACGGCCGGACACCCTCCCCCGTATTTTCCTGACCTCTTTTACGAGACCATCATGCGCTTCCGCAACGCTCTCCTTCTGTGCAGCCTGGCGGCCACCGTTGCCCTCGCCGGCTGCTCACAGACCACGACCACGGCCGGCTCCTCTCCCGAGGGCGAGAAAGTGGCGACGAACCAGATATTCTCCAGCAATTATGGCCCTGTTGAGGACCACGGGTATGCGGTGCCGGGCGTTCCGATCAACCGCGTAGACCAGCGTTTCCACCGGCAGATCGTCGACTACCCGACGAAGGAACGCCCGGGAACGATCGTCGTCAACACGCCGAGCCGCTTCCTCTATTACGTGCTGCCCGGCGGCAAGGCCGTACGTTACGGGATCGGCGTCGGCAAGCAGGGTTTCGCGTGGGAAGGCGAGGCCTATGTCGCCTGGAAGCAGGAATGGCCGACCTGGCACCCGCCGAAGGAAATGGCCGAGCGCAAGCCGGAAGTCGCCAGATATGTCGAGGCCGGCATGGGCCCGGGCATCAGCAATCCGCTCGGCGCACGCGCTCTCTACCTCTTCAACAAGGAAGGCCGGGACACGCTCTTCCGCCTGCACGGCACGCCGGAATGGTCGTCGATCGGCACCGCTGCCTCGTCCGGCTGCATCCGCCTGATGAACCAGGACATCATGGATCTCTATTCGCGGGTCCGCCCCGGCCGCAACGCACGCGTCGTCGTGCAGCAGTAGCGGCTGCAACACATCGAAAAAGGGCCGCCCGGTGATGCCGGGTGGCTCTTTCTTTTTGCCGTAGCGGGGTGATTGCGCTCAACTCGATAAGTTAGTGCGTCCCTTTGGACGCACGGCGCGCCTTGTTGATCCCCTCATTCCTGTGCTTGTCACAGGAATGAGGAAATCAAACAAGCGACGGCGGGTGGCCCGAACCTCAACAGGCCTTATGCCCCCAGCTTCGCCTTCAGCTCCAGCCGGCGGCGGTGCAGGACCGGCTCGGTATAGCCGTTCGGCTGCTCGCGGCCCTTGAGCACGAGATCGAGTGCCGCCTGAAAGGCGATCGACTCCTCGAAGCGGCCGGCCATCGGCTGATAGTTCGGATCGCCGGCGTTCTGCCCGTCGACGATCGCCGCCATGCGCTTCATGGTTTCGACGATCTGCGCTTCGCTGACGATGCCGTGATGCAGCCAGTTCGCCATATGCTGCGCCGAGATGCGCAGCGTCGCGCGGTCCTCCATAAGGCCGACATTGTTGATGTCGGGCACCTTGGAGCAGCCGACGCCCTGGTCGACCCAGCGCACGACATAACCGAGAATGCCCTGCGCATTGTTGTCGAGTTCGCGCTGGATTTCCTCCTCGGTCCAGTTCGGCCGTGGGGCGACCGGCACGGAGAGGATATCGGCTAGCTTCGCGCGGGTGCGGCTCTTGAGGCCCGCCTGGACTTCGGCGACGTTGACGCGGTGGTAGTGGGTGGCGTGCAGAGTCGCGGCCGTCGGCGACGGTACCCAGGCCGTGTTCGCGCCCGCCTTCGGATGGGCGATCTTCTGCTCCAGCATCGCCGCCATCAGGTCCGGCATCGCCCACATGCCCTTGCCGATCTGGGCGTGGCCGGAAAGCCCGCATTCGAGACCGACATCGACGTTCCAGTTCTCATAGGCCGATATCCACGGCGCCTGCTTCATGTCGCCCTTGCGGATCATCGGGCCGGCTTCCATCGAGGTGTGGATTTCGTCGCCGGTGCGGTCGAGGAAGCCGGTATTGATGAAGACGACCCGTTCGCGGGCGGCGCGGATGCATTCCTTGAGGTTGACGGTCGTCCGCCGCTCCTCGTCCATGATTCCCATCTTCATCGTGTTGGGCGGAAGCCCGAGCGCCGACTCTACGCGGGCGAAGATCTCGCAGGCGAAGGCGACTTCCTCCGGCCCATGCATTTTCGGCTTGACCACATACATGGAGCCGCTGCGGGAATTCGCCCGCCGACCGTTCCGGCCGATGTCGTGGAGTGCGATCAGCGCCGTCACCATGGCGTCCATCAGGCCTTCCGGCACCTCTTCGCCGTCCCGGTCGAGGACCGCGGGGTTGGTCATCAGGTGGCCCACATTGCGCACCAGCATCAGCGACCGCCCCGGCAGTGTCAGCGTCGCGCCGTCCGGAGCCGTATAGGCCCTATCGGGGTTGAGCCTCCGGGTGAACGCCCTGCCGCCCTTGGTCACCTCCTCCTCGAGATCGCCTTTCATCAGCCCGAGCCAGTTGCGGTAGACGAGCACCTTGTCCTCGGCATCGACGGCCGCAACCGAATCCTCGCAATCCATGATCGTGGTGATCGCCGATTCCAAAACGACGTCGGAAATGCCGGCGGCGTCGGCCTTGCCGATCGGTGTCGTCGCGTCGAGGACGATGACGATGTGAAGGCCGTTCCGACGCAGAACGATCTCGGACGGCGCCGCGGGGTCACCGGCATAGCCGGCGAACTGAACGGAATTGCGCGGCGCGCTCTTCGTGCCGTCGGCAAGCATTACGGTTAGCGTCGCTCCCTCGACCGAGAACGATTTGGCATCGCTCCAGCGGCCGGTCGCCAGCGGGGCGCTCGCGTCGAGAAATTCTCGCGCCCAGGCGATGACCTTGGCACCGCGCTTCGGATTGTATCCCTTGCCGCGCTCGGCCCCGTCGGTCTCGGCTATCGCATCGGTGCCGTAAAGGGCGTCGTAGAGCGATCCCCAGCGGGCATTGGCGGCATTGAGCGCATAGCGCGCGTTCATCACCGGCACGACAAGCTGCGGCCCGGCGATCGTCGCGATCTCGGAATCGACATTTGCGGTCGAGACGTAAAAATCGGGACCTTCGGGCAGGAGGTAGCCGATCTCCCGCAGGAAGGCTTCATAGGCTTCCATGTCGACCGGGGCACCATGCTCGCGATACCAGCCGTCGAGCCTGGCCTGCAGCTCGTCGCGCTTGACGAGAAGGGCCCGGTTCTTCGGTCCGAGATCGTGAACGAGATCCGAGAAGGCGGAAAAGAACCGATCCGCATCGACGCCGGTGCCTGGCATCGCCTCTTCGACCAGAAAGCGGTGGAGCCCCGCATCGATCTGCAATCCATATTTCTCAACGCGGTCCATGCCACAGCTCCTGAATTCAGTATTTCTATTGCAATAGATAGAAGTGGTGCCCGGAAGGAAAAGCGCCTTGGCCCCGCTTACATGCGCGGACACTCTCTCATCAAACCATTCCCTGTCAATTCCGCAAGGATGCGAAGAATTGTTTCCGGAATGGAAAAGATCAAAGCGCGTGATGCGCTATACGGGGCCGGCCGCTTGCCGAGGCGATGAAGCGTGCCTCGATCAGCTTGCGGCTGCCTTCGACTTCCGGCGCGTCGATCTCTTCCCGAAGCACCGCGGCCGGTTCTTCTGCACCATTGGCGCGGGCGCTCTCCAGCGCCATCGTTTCGGCGCGCCGGCGGGCGACGCCGAAGGCCTCCTGCTGATCGACGAAGCGCTCGCTCGCGCCCGCACCGTTGACGATGAAAATGCCTTCTTCCGGCGTCGTCACGAAGACTGTGACTGTTGCCCGCACCTGACCGACAACCGCGCCGACGGCGTTTGCCACATCTGCCTCCGCGGGGATCGCGGCCTCGGTGGAAAGCATTTCGGCGATGGCGGGGTAATAGACCGGCGCCGAGGCGCCGAGGCCGACAAGCGGCCGGTCGAGGCTGATCGAAAAGCGCACGATGCCCGGTTCCCGTTTCAGCGCCCGGTCGACGGCAAGCGAGGCGGCGGGGTCGATGGCGGCGCTGTCCTCGCTGAGACAGGCCTGCAGGATGGCTTCCGAGGATTGCCGCGTCAGCCGGTCGACGATCATCTGCGCGAGAGCCTCGACGGAGGCGGCGATAGGCTGTCCCGAGCCGTCCTTGGTGCGGGCGGCGATCTCGAGGCCCAGGCGTGCGGCCTCGCCGTTCCACTGCGCCTGCCGACCGAGAACATGCATCGCGTCCGAGGGGGTGAGCCCGCAGATATGCACCAGCCCGCGCGCCACGAGCCGGTCGAGCGTCGCCTTCTGCGGCGTGCTGACGAGAAGGTCCGCAAGCGCCACCGGCGCCATGCCGATGCGGCCGTAGAGTGCCTGCTCCTGCGGCTGAAGCCCGCTCGCCAGATGGTCGGGCAAGCCGGTGCGGACCGCCAGGCGGCCATCGTGACGGCCGGGATGGGGCGCCCGCAACTGCTTTTCGAGCACCGACAGGACCGCGTCGCCATGCAGCGCCGCGGCGAGGCTCAAGGGCAGAAAGCGGCGCGGCCCCAGATCGAGCCTGGCCTTGAGACCGCGATCGTTGATCTTCACCTCGGAGTCGCCGCCGAGGCCGTAGGTGCGCATGGCGACCGCCTCGACCATGGTACGAAAGCCTCCGACGACCGCGCCCTCGGCATCGAGCCGCGGGCGGCCTTTTTCGAGTACGGCTACGTCGGTCGTCGTGCCGCCGATATCGGAGACGATCGCGTTGTCCAAGCCGGTCAGATAGCGAGCGCCGACGAGGCTCGCGGCCGGTCCGGAGAGGATCGTCTCGATCGGGCGCAGCCGCGCTTCGGCGGCCGAGATCAGCGCACCGTCGCCGCGCACCACCATCATCGGCACATCGATGCCGCGGACCTTGAGGAAATCCTCGCAGGAACCGATCAGCCGGTCGATCATCGAGACGAGGCGCGCATTCAGAAGCGTCGTCAGCGCCCGGCGCGGGCCGCCGAGCTTGGAGGAAAGCTCATGGCTGCAGGTGACCGGCAGGTGCGAGACCTCGCGGATGCGATCGCGCACGCGCTTCTCGTGGTCCGGGTTGCGCACGGCGAAATAACCGGCGATCGCGAAGGACGACACCTGGGAGCTGAGACCCGGAAGCGCCTCGTCGAGAGCACTCATGTCGAGCGGCGTCTCGCCGCCATGGACGTTGTGGCCGCCAGGAAGGAAAAGAACGGGATCGGACCCGAGCGCTTCCTGAAGGCCGTCGCGCTTCAGGTCTTCCGGACCGAAACCGATCATGATCAGGCCAGCACGGCCGCCCTGGCCTTCGACCAGCGCATTGGTGGCAAGCGTCGTCGAGAGCGACACGAGGCTGATCGCCGAAACCGGTACCCTCGCCTTCGCGAGCACCGCCTCCACCGCGCCTGAAACGCCCTCGGCCAGATCGTGACGGGTCGTCAGCGCCTTGGCCTTGGCGACGACGCCGGTCGCTTCGCTGAAGAGGACGGCGTCGGTATAGGTGCCGCCGGTGTCGATGCCGAGGAGAAGATGCGGGGTCAATTTCTGCTCAGTCCAATGGTGAGGGGTCCGGAAGGGTCTGTCCGGTGATAGGACATATTTTTAGAAAAAACCATCGCGCGACAGCGACGTTTCCGTGTCTGATGGCGGGCGTATCCCGCCAACCGGAGACCTACTTGACCCTTGCCGACACCTTCATCGGCAAGCCGCCCCTCGGCTGCGTCGTCAGCCTTTGCACAGGCCAGGGATGCGTCTCGTCCGTCAGGTCGAAGCGGAAGCGGTGCATGAGCACGGCAAGCGCGATCACCGCCTCCTGCAGCGCGAAGGTCGCGCCGATGCAGACGCGCGGGCCGGCGCCGAAGGGCAGGTACTGGAAGCGGTTTATCTTGTCCCGGTTTTCCGGAAGGAAGCGCTCCGGCATGAAGGCGCGGGGTTTCTGCCAGTAGAGCGCGTGCCGGTGGAGCGTCCAGGGCATGACCAGCACCGATATTCCCTTGCGGATCGGCACGCGCTCGCCTTCCGGGGATGTCCACGCATCCTCCTCGATCGCGGCGCGGTTGATGGATGGCGCCGGCGGATAGAGCCTCAACGCCTCCTCGAAGGCGGCAAGCACATGCGGCATGCGCCCGAGCCAGTCGACCGGATCGGCGCCGCTTGCAAGAACCGAATCGATCTCCTGCTCCATCGTCTCGCGATAGGCGGGCGTATTGGCGATGCAATAGAAGCACCAGGCGAGCGCCCGTGCGGTCGTCTCGTGGCCGGCGCCGATGAAGGTGAGAATATTGTCCTCGATCTCGGAGGTCGAAAGTCCATCCGGACCTTCCAGCTGCAGAAGCAGGGTCAGGAAGTCGTTCGGGACGTCGCCGGGCGCTTCCGTCATCCGTCGCCGGCGCAGAGACATCGTCTCGGAAACGACGCCGCGGAAACGGTCGAGCACCTTCCGGCCGCCGATGCGGGTCAGCCGCGGGACCCAACTCGGCGCAACCAGGAGGTCCATCGGATCGACGCGCCCCATTCGATGCAGCAATTCCTCGACATTGGCGGCGAAGCCCTGCTTTTCGACGGCAATTTCGCCGGAAAAGAGCGTCTCGGCCAGGATCTCGAAGGTGAGTTCCGTCATGTCCACGGCGACATTGGTGACGAAGGGCTCCGATGAAGCGCCCGCGTAGCGGTCGACGAAGGCCTCGCAAACGCGAAGCATCTGGCCGGCAAAGCCTTGTGCGTGCCTTGGCGTGAAAACCGGCGCCATCGCCTTGCGCGACCGTTTCCAGACCTCGCCTTCCGCCGTCAGGAGGCCGTCGCGCAGGATCGGGCGCAGGATCAGCCGACGGACGTTCGACATTTCGTAGTTGGCGGCGTTCTCGACGAGGATGTAGCGGATGAGGCCGGGATCGTTGACGATAAGCGTCCGCTGATTGATGAACTTCGTCTCGATCCAGGGAAGCGTGTATGAAGGCTCGCCCCAGAGCTCGAGCGGGTTTCGCAGAACCGTGCGGATGATCTCGAGCCGCGAGGGAATGCCGGTGCGCGGCACGGGCGCGGGCGGCTCGAACGGCTCCGGTCGCGTATCCATGTGAATGCCTTCCTAGAGCACTTCCAGGAAAAGTGTGCAGCGGTTTTCCGTCCGGAATGTGGAATGCTCTTGTCTGCGTACCGTTCCAGTTTTTTACGGCGCAATCAAGAAATGCTTCACGTGAACCGCGATGATTCCGGGCGATAAAGGATCACAACAGGCTTTCGAGCTCTGCCAGTTTGTCGTTGACGAGCCAGCCGTAATAGTTCTCCTCCGGCCAGTGGACCTCGCCCCCCTGGTTCTTCGCGGCAAGCGCGGCCGCACGCGCATCCGGATTGCCGACATTATAGAGCGTTGCCGTCAGGCCCGGATTGCCGGAGATATCCATGCCGGCGATCGTGCGATAGGCATCGATCGAATGCCGGATGGAGGCGGCCATATAGGCAAGCGACACGTCCGGGTCCATGATCGCCTCATAGACGCCGGCGGCATTGCTTTCATCGAGGCGCTCATAGCCGGAGACGCGCGAGACCATATCCGTCAGCATCAATGCGGTCAGCGGATTGATCTGGCCGAGACCGAAGGTCTGCCCGGCGAAGAACGGCTGGAAGAAGACGGCACTGAAGCGGTTGTTCGGGAAGGATTTGCCGGCCACCGTATGGCCGCGGAACTGGCTGTCCCAGACCCGCTCGCGGCAGCTCCAGAGCGCGTAGGAGCCTTTCTTGCCGGCGCATTCGGCAAATTCGGGCCGCTCGACGAATTCGGCGATGGACTCGCCCTCATGGCCGAACTGGAAGCTGTCGCCCGCATAGGCGGCCGCCTTGACGTAATAGGATTGCAGCCGGTCATAGGCGTCGACATTGTAGGTGTGTTCGCCGACGATCGCCCCGACCATGTGGATGGGCGCGATGCCGTAGGCGCCCGCGACCGACTTGATCTTGCCGACGAGGCTGCGGTCGGTGGCGAGAAGCTCGCGCACCTTCTCGTATTTCGCGTCGAAGGATGTGCGGCCGGCCTTGGTGCGGCGCACCGAGGCGCCGGGAACGCCCGGCTGCTCGACGTGGCGATTGCCCTGCGGGACGATGAGTATCCCGCTCGCAGCCGAAGGCCCGGCAGCGAGGCAAAATGTGAAGATCACGAGCATGCAGGCGGTAAGGCGCACGATCTGTTTTCCTGTAGAACTCTTCCAAGAACCGGCGGATCCCGGCCGTTCGGCGGCGCCCCTAAGGCAAGATCATGTCGGAATGATGCCTTAATTCTTAACGGCTCTGATCGGTCTAGAAAAAATGACGGCGCCTGTCGAGTGACAGGCGCCCCACAATTCGGTGATCGGCTGCTCCCGGCGCCGTGCCGGGTCAGAGGATCGCGTCAGAGGATATAGCGCGACAGGTCGGTATTGGCCGCGAGATCGCCGACATGCCGGCGAACGTACTCGGCATCGATCGTGACGCCCTGGCCGCCCCGATCGGGCGCGTTGAAGGAGACGTCGTCGAGCACCCGCTCCATCACGGTCTGCAGGCGACGCGCGCCGATGTTCTCGACATTGGCGTTGAGCTGGACCGCGACCTCCGCCAGCGCATCGATCGCGTCCTCGGTGAAGTCGAGGGCAACACCCTCGGTCTCGAGCAGCGCCTTGTACTGGCGGATGAGGCTCGCCTCCGTCTCGGTCAGGATGCGGCGGAAATCCTCCTTGGTGAGGGCCCGAAGCTCGACGCGGATCGGCAGGCGCCCCTGCAGCTCCGGCAAAAGATCCGACGGTTTGGCGACGTGGAACGCGCCGGAGGCGATGAAGAGGATGTGATCGGTCTTCACCGGCCCGTATTTCGTCGCCACCGTCGTGCCTTCGACCAGCGGCAGGAGGTCGCGTTGCACGCCTTCGCGCGACACGCCGGCACCGATGCCGCCCTCGCGGGTGGCGATCTTGTCGATCTCGTCGAGGAAGACGATGCCGTCGTTTTCCGCCGCCGCCACCGCCTCTCGCTGGATCTGCTCGTTGTCGAGCAGCTTGTCGGACTCGTCGTTGACCAGGAGCGCATAGGAGTCCTTGACCGTCGTCTTGACCTTCTTGGTCCTGCCGCCGAGTGCCTTGCCGAACATTTCCGAGAGGTTGAGGACGCCGATGTTGGCGCCCGGCATTCCCGGGATCTCGAAGGCGCCGCCGGGCGAACCGGTTTCGGCGACATCGACCTCGATCTCCTTGTCGTCGAGTTCGTTGGCGCGCAGCTTCTTGCGGAAGGAATCGCGGGTTGCCGGCGAGGCGGTGGTGCCGACCAGCGCGTCGAGAACGCGCTCCTCGGCGTTCTGATGAGCCTTCGCCTTCACTTCGGCGCGCCTTTTCTCCCGCACGAGGCTGATGCCGACCTCCACGAGATCGCGCACGATCTGCTCCACGTCGCGGCCCACATAGCCGACCTCCGTGAATTTCGTTGCCTCCACCTTGACGAAGGGCGCGCCGGCGAGCTTGGCGAGACGACGGGAAATCTCCGTCTTGCCGACGCCGGTCGGACCGATCATCAGGATATTCTTGGGCATGACCTCGTCGCGCAGCTCGTCGTCGAGCTGCTGGCGGCGCCAGCGGTTGCGCAGCGCGATGGCAACCGCGCGCTTCGCGTCCTTCTGTCCGATGATGTAGCGGTCGAGCTCCGACACGATTTCCCTGGGTGAAAAGTTGCTCATCGATTCCTCTCAAATTCCGTCCGCTTGAGCTCCATCAGGAGGGTTCGACCGGACTCGTCTATCCATTCGCCAAAAGGTACGAAACCGGCCTTCGCATAGGCTCGGACGGCGCGGCGGTTGCCGGCGTCGGGGTCGATGACGATGCGCGCGGCGCCGCTTTCGAACAGTCTTGCGGCAAAGGCTCTGAGCGCCATGGCGGCGACGCCTTTGCCTGTCATTTCGGGCGGGCCGATGAAGATGTCGACGCCGGGCGTGTCGCCCGACAGGTCCTTGGCCCAGGGCTCCTCGTCATATTCCGACGGGACCCAGGACTGGATATAGCCGGCCGGCTCCCCCTTCACACGAAAGACGAAACCGTCGACCTCACCCTTCGCACGACCGTCCCGTATCAGCCCGAGTTCCACATCGGGATCGCCCCACCACTGCCGGACATGCGGCTCGGAAAGCCAGGCGAGGAGCATCGGCAGGTGGCCCTCGGCCACCGGCTCGAAGCTGACCTCTGCCGGCTCATTCCGCATCCAGCGTCTCCACGACGACGTTGTGGTTGGTGTAGACGCAGATGTCGCCGGCGATTTCCAGCGCGCGGCGGGCGATCTCCTCGGCCGACTTGTCGCTGTCCATGAGCGCCCGTGCCGCGGCAAAAGCATAGTTGCCGCCCGACCCGATGGCGATCGTCCCGTGCTCGGGCTCGAGAACGTCGCCGTTGCCGGTGATCGCCAGCGTCACCGTCCGGTCGGCAACCAGCATCATCGCCTCGAGATTGCGCAGATACTTGTTGGTACGCCAGTCCTTGGCGAGCTCTACGGCCGCCCGCATCAGCTGGTCGGGATATTGCTCGAGCTTCGCCTCCAGCCGTTCCAGAAGCGTGAAGGCGTCCGCCGTCGCGCCGGCGAAGCCTGCAATCACGTCGCCCTTCGACAGGCGGCGGACCTTGCGGGCATTGCCCTTCATAACCGTCTGGCCGAGGCTCACCTGGCCATCGCCCGCCATAACCACTTTGCCGCCCTTGCGCACCGTGATGATGGTGGTCGCATGCATCGTTCCGTAAGGATTATGTTCGCTCATGAAAGTACCTTTGGGCCCGGGAAGCCGGGGGGATGCGGCTCGAATGAGCCTGGTTGCTTGAGGCCTATGTAAGTCGCAGCCGCGCGATTGCAAATGTGCGAACCCCCGTCCGGGCGCCTTTCGTTTTCACGTCGCCGCGGCGGGCCGAATCTCCGTCGCAGTTCTGGATATTTCATGCCTCCCCTGATAAGGAGCGGCTCTGTGACGGAATGCGGAGAGCGAAGGCGGTATTTCGCCCCTCTCCGCAACGCCCGAAAACGATGTTGCTCCGATAGCCCGGCTGGCCCAAAGTCATCGGAGAGTGCAGACAGGAGAGCCTGATGGCAGACGTGACGCCGAGCCGCACCGGCCAAGTTTCGCGAAAGACGAATGAAACCGCCATATCCGTCTCGGTCAATGTCGACGGAACGGGCGTATCGAAGATCGCGACCGGCGTCGGCTTCTTCGACCATATGCTGGACCAGCTCTCGCGCCATTCGCTGATCGACATGGAGATCAAGGCGGAGGGCGACCTCCATGTCGATGATCACCACACGGTCGAGGACACGGGCATCGCCATCGGCCAGGCGCTGGCCAAGGCGCTCGGCGATCGCCGCGGCATCACCCGCTATGCCTCCATCGACCTCGCCATGGACGAGACGATGACGCGCGCCGCCGTCGACGTCTCCGGCCGGCCCTTCCTCGTCTGGAACGTGACCTTCACGTCGCCGAAGATCGGCACCTTCGACACCGAACTCGTGCGCGAATTCTTCCAGGCGCTCGCCCAGCATGCCGGCATCACGCTGCATGTGCAGAACATCTACGGCGCCAACAACCATCATGTCGCCGAGACCTGCTTCAAGTCCGTCGCCCGCGTGCTCCGCACGGCAACCGAAATCGATCCGCGCCAGGCGGGACGCGTCCCCTCGACCAAGGGGACGCTCGCCTGAGCCGGCCAGTATCTGGTTTAAAGACCATGGCCTCCTACCTGATCATGACCCCGCCCGGCGCACCGGCCGATGACGAAAGGGCGCGGTTCATCGCCGACGGATTCTCCTGGGCCGCCTTCTTCTTCCCCGGTCCGTGGCTCATCGTCAAACGCGCGTGGCTCATCGGAATCTTCGTTTCCGTTCTGCAGTTCCTGTTGCTTCTTGCGGCAACGATGCCCGGCGGCTTCAGCGCAGCGCTGCTCATCCATCTGGCGCTCGGTCTCATCGTGTCGCTCGAAGGACCGCTTCTCGTCGCCCGCAAGCTCTCCGCACGCGACTGGACGTTTCGTTCGGTCGTTCCGGCACGCGATCTCGAGACGGCCGAAGAAATCTATTACTCGAATGCCGAGCCGTCCGCCCGTGAGGGACATGCGGCTCCCATGCCGGCCGACCGGTCCGCCACGGGACGGCCGGGCGCTGCTGCCGGGCTCGGCTTCTTTGAATCCTATGGAGAGCGCTGATGCGGGTCGCCATCATTGACTACGGGTCGGGCAATCTGCGCTCGGCTACGAAGGCCTTCGAGCGCGCCGCCCGCGAGGCGGGCATCGCGGCCGAAATCGATCTCACCGACAGGCCGGAACGGGTGGCCACGGCCGATCGCATCGTGCTGCCGGGCGTCGGCGCCTATGCCGATTGCCGCCGCGGCCTCGCCGTCGTGGAGGGCATGGAGGAAGCGCTGACGGAGGCGGTCGAGAAAACCGGCCGCCCCTTCTTCGGCATCTGCGTCGGCATGCAGCTTATGTCGTCCCGCGGACTCGAAAAGACGGTGACGAAAGGTTTCGGCTGGATCGCCGGCGATGTCGTCGAGATGACGCCCGAGGACCCCTCGCTCAAGATCCCCCAGATCGGCTGGAACACGCTTGATCTCAAGCGCCCGCACCCGCTCTTGGACGGCATTCCGACCGGCGAGAACGGTCTGCACGCCTATTTCGTCCATTCCTACCACCTCGCGGCGGAGCGTGCCGAAGACGTGGTGGCCGAGGCGGGCTATGGCGGCCCGGTGACGGCCTTCGTCGCACGCGACAACAAGGCGGGCTCGCAGTTCCATCCGGAAAAGAGCCAGGCGCTCGGCCTTGCCCTCATTTCCAATTTCCTGCGCTGGAAGCCCTGAGGCTGCCGCGACATTTCTGATCGGACGAACAAATGATTCTCTTTCCCGCGATCGACCTCAAGGACGGGCAATGCGTGCGCCTGAAGCTCGGCGACATGGAGCAGGCGACGGTCTATAATCCCGACCCGGCCGCCCAGGCGCGCGCCTTCGAGGAGCAGGGTTTCGAATGGCTGCACGTGGTCGACCTGAACGGCGCCTTTGCCGGGGAGACCGTCAACGGCGCGGCGGTCGACGCCATCCTCAAGGCGACGAAGAACCCCGTGCAGCTCGGCGGCGGCATCCGCACGCTGGAGCATATCGAGAACTGGCTTTCGCGCGGGCTGAAGCGCGTGATCCTCGGCACCGTCGCGGTGCGCGATCCGGCCCTGGTGATCGAAGCCTGCCGCAAGTTCCCGGGACGGGTCGCCGTCGGCATCGATGCGAAGGGCGGCAAGGTCGCCGTCGAGGGCTGGGCGGAAGCCTCCGAGCTCGGCGTGGTCGAACTCGCCAGGAAGTTCGAGGGCGCGGGCGTCGCGGCGATCATCTATACGGACATCGACCGTGACGGCATCCTGACCGGCATCAACTGGGCCTCGACGCTCGAACTCGCGGACGCGGTTTCGATCCCGGTCATCGCCTCGGGCGGCCTCGCCTCGATGGACGACATCCGCCGCATGACCGAACCGGATGCGCAAAAGCTCGAAGGCGCGATTTCCGGCCGGGCGCTTTATGACGGGCGGATCGATCCGAAGGAAGCCCTGGATCTGATCCGCGAAGCAAGAAAGGGGAAGTTATGACCCTTAAAGCCCGTGTAATCCCCTGTCTCGATGTGAAGGACGGCCGCGTCGTAAAGGGCGTGAACTTCGTCGATCTGATCGACGCCGGGGACCCGGTGGAGGCGGCACGCGCCTATGACGCGGCCGGGGCCGACGAGCTCTGCTTCCTCGACATCACCGCCTCCTCCGACAATCGCGAAACGATCTTCGACGTCGTCGCCCGCACCGCGGAGCAATGCTTCATGCCGCTCACCGTCGGCGGCGGCGTGCGCCAGGTAGCGGACATCCGCAAGCTCCTGCTTGCCGGCGCCGACAAGGTGTCGATCAACACGGCGGCGGTGAAAAATCCGGAATTCGTCGCGGAAGCCGCCGACAAGTTCGGCGACCAGTGCATCGTCGTCGCGATCGACGCCAAGAAAGTCTCGGCGCAAGGTGAGGCGGACCGTTGGGAGATATTCACCCATGGCGGGCGGCAGCCGACAGGCATCGACGCGATCGAATTTGCGCGGAAGGTCGTCGATCTCGGCGCCGGCGAAATCCTTCTCACCTCCATGGACCGCGACGGTACGAAGAGCGGCTACGACATCAGCCTGACACGGGCGATCGCCGATGCGGTACGCGCTCCCGTCATCGCCTCCGGCGGCGTCGGCACGCTCGACCACATGGTCGAGGGCATCCGCGATGGCCATGCGACTGCCGTGCTCGCCGCCTCGATTTTCCACTTCGGCACCTACAGCATCGGCGAGGCGAAGCGCCACATGGCCGAGCACGGCATCGCCATGCGGCTTGATTGAGACAGTAACGATGCAGGCCAGAGGGGTGAACGCGTATGCCGCATAAGACCCAAGGGATCCGACAATGACCGACTTCACCCTTTCCGACCTGGAGAAGATCGTGGCGACCCGCGCCCGGGCGGCGCCGGAGGAGTCCTGGACCGCCAAGCTGGTGGCGGCCGGGCAGACGAAGGCTGCCAAGAAGCTCGGCGAGGAGGCGGTGGAAACGGTCATCGCGGCGATCGGCGAGGACCGGAAGAATCTGGTCGATGAGAGTGCCGATCTCCTCTATCATCTTATGGTCGTATTGAATATCGCCGCCGTCCCGTTGCAGGATGTGATGAGCGAACTGGCCAGGCGGACGAGCCAATCCGGCCTGCAGGAAAAGGCGAACCGGCAGAATCCATGAGCATCGCCGCGAAAGACATCGAACCGGCCGACATTCCGGGCAATCTCCAGGGGGGCGAATATTCGCCCTATCACGTCTTCTCCGCGGAGGAATGGTCGCGCTTTCGCGCCGACACGCCGCTGACGCTGACGGCCGACGAGGTGCAGCGCCTGCGATCGCTCAACGATCCGGTCGATCTCGACGAGGTGCGACGGATCTATCTCTCGCTCTCACGGCTCCTCTCGGCCCATGTGGAGGCGTCGCAGATCCTCTTCAGGCAGCGCACGCGCTTCCTCAGCATGTCGAACGAGACGAAGACGCCCTTCGTCATCGGCGTCGCCGGCTCGGTCGCCGTCGGCAAGTCGACGACCGCGCGCATCCTTGCCGAGCTTCTCGCGCGCTGGCCCTCGAGCCCGAAGGTCGACCTCGTCACCACCGACGGCTTTCTTTATCCGAATGCGGTTCTCCAGCGGGAAAACCTGATGGACCGCAAGGGTTTTCCAGCGAGCTACGATATCGGTGCGCTGCTCAGATTCCTCTCGGCGATCAAGGCGGGCCGGCCGAACGTCAAGGCTCCGACCTATTCGCACCTGACCTATGACGTGATCCCCGACCAGTTCCAGGTGATCGACCGGCCGGACATCCTGATTTTCGAAGGGATAAACGTACTGCAGTCGCGCGATCTGCCGGCCGACGGCAAGATCGTGCCGATGGTCTCCGATTTCTTCGACTTTTCGATCTATATCGATGCCGAGGAGAGCCTGATCCACAGCTGGTACGTGAACCGCTTCATGCGACTGCGCGAAACCGCGTTCCAGAACCCGCAGTCCTTCTTCCATCGCTATGCGACGATCAGCGAGGATGCGGCGCGCGCGATCGCCGAGGGCCTCTGGCACAATATCAACCTGAAGAACCTGCATCAGAACATCCTGCCGACGCGGCCGCGCGCCGATCTCATCCTGCAGAAGGGTCCCAACCACCTGACGCAGACGGTGGCGCTCAGGAAGCTCTGAGCGAGGTGATCGTGTTTTGGGAAGACCCCTCCCCAACCCCTCCCCACAGGTGGGAGGGGCTTAATCCGCCGCGCCCGCGTCGCCACTGATGACCGCCGCGACAGTTTCAAGATTGCAGGGACGGCAGACGGCCGCCGCAAGCGCCGAGCCCCTCCCCCTTGTGGCGAGGGGTTGGGGAGGGGCCTTTTGCGGACACCGCGACCTCAAGGATTGACCCGTCGCAGCGTCAGATTGAGCCGGCCGCCGCTCCTCAGGAGCGTCGACGTGTTCGGATAGATGCGGTCGACGCCGTGAAAGGCGAGGCGTCCTTCGCCGCCGAGCACGACGACGTCGCCGCTTTCGAGCCTGAAAGACACGGTCTGTCCGCCGCGCGTGCGGCCGCCGACGCGGAAGAGGCAGTCGTCGCCGAGCGAGATCGAAACGACGGCGGTCTCGAGATCGCGCTCGTCCCGGTCCTGGTGGAGCCCCATGCGTGCCTCTGCCGAGTAGAAATTCACCAGGCAGGCCTCGGGGGACTTGTCGCTTCCGGCCACGGCATTCCAGATGTCCTGCAGCATGCCCGGTATCGGCGGCCACGGCTTGCCGGTGACCGGATGCGTGGCCTGGTAGCGGTAGCCGCGCTCGCGGTCGGTGACCCAGCCGAGCGCGCCGCAATTGGTCATGCGCACGGACATGGGTTTGCCGGTCTTCGGCATTGCCGGCGCGAAGAGCGGAGCCTCCGCCACGACGGCGCGGACGGCCTCGACCAGTCCCTCCTGGCGCGAACGGTCGAGGAAACCGGGAATGTGTCTCACCCCTTTCGGCAGCACAAGCATTGGCGGCATCCTGTCATGCGGTATCGATCGAATCCTCCCGTCAGCAGATCCGGCGGGAGATGACAGGTACATAGCGCTCACCGGGGTCGGGATCGACCCGAAACGGCCTTCGTTCAGCCGGCATCCAGATCCGGGATGCGCAGCACCTGCCCCGGATAGATCTTGTCGGGATGGGTGAGCATGGGCTTGTTGGCTTCGAAGATCGCGGTGTGCTTGGCGCCCTTGCCCTTGCCGTAATGCGCCTCGGCGATCTTCCAGAGATTGTCCCCCTTCTTCACTGTGTAGAAGACCGGGGCCTTCGCCTCGGCCGGCGCGGCGGCGCCGTCGGCGACCTTGAGCTCGGATGCCTCGACCTTGGATATGCCGAGCGTATTGCCGACCGCCACGACCGCCTTCTCGAAGGTGGACTGGTCCCGTACGACACCCTTCAGTACGACCTTGTCATCCACGACATCGACCTTGACGTCCTTCGTGCCGAGATCATGGGAAGCGAGCTCCTTTTCGACACTCGCCGCATCCGGCGGCGTGTCGTCGCCGCCAATCCCGAGCTTCTTTCCCGCGTTCTTGATGAAACTGAACAAACCCATGATTGCCTCCTCTTCCGCAGACTATCCAATAAGAGAGGGCGATTGCGGGAAAAAGACAAGAGGAGCGAACACAACTTTCGCGCGCTCAGTCGCCGGCGGGGCGGCCGCGCAGCTTCTTGACTTCGGAACGGCCGGATTTTTCCTTCAGCCGGCGCTCGATCGAACCGCGCGTCGGCTTCGTCTTCCTGCGCGGCGGGGGCGGCGGTTCCGCCGCCTTCAGGATCAGTTCCTTCAGCCGCTCGCGGGCGTCCTCGCGGTTGCGTTCCTGACTGCGGAAGCGATTGGCTTCGATCATCAGGACCCCCTCCTTCGAGGCGCGGCGTCCGGCGAGCTTCAAGGCATTGGCCTTGACGCGCTCCGGCAGGGACGGCGAAGCCTGCACGTCGAAGAAAAGCTGGACGGCCGTCGAGACCTTGTTGACGTTCTGCCCGCCCGGGCCGCCGGCCAGCACGAATTGCTCCGTGAGCTCCCATCCGGCGATCACGATGTTTTCGTTGATGTAAAGCGGTTCGCTTGCCATGGTTCTTCCTCGGCCGTTCTATCGCATGCCTGAAAACCAGCCGCAAATGCAAAACCCGGCCGCAGGCAGCCGGGTTTCACGTGAATCATGGCAAGAGACCGGTTTATTCGGCGGCCACCCTCGCGCCCGGGGCTGCGTCGCGCACGCTGCCGTCGACGTGGCGCTCGAACTTGGCGAAGTTGGAGATGAACATGTCGACGAGGCGCCGTGCCTGGGTGTCATAAGCCACGCCATCCGCCCAGGTCGAGCGCGGGTCGAGAATGCCGGCCTCGACGCCCGGTACCGACACCGGCACCGCGAAGCCGAAATTCGCATCCGTGCGGAACGAGGCGTTGTTCAGCGAGCCGTCGAGCGCTGCCGAAAGAAGTGCGCGCGTCACCTTGATCGGCATGCGGCTTCCCGTGCCAAAGGCGCCGCCGGTCCAGCCGGTGTTGACGAGCCAGCAGGTGACGCCGTTCCTGGCGATGAGCTCCTTGAGAAGATTGCCGTACTCGGACGGATGGCGCGGCATGAAGGGTGCGCCGAAGCAGGTCGAGAAAGTCGCCTCCGGCTCCGTCACGCCCTTCTCGGTGCCGGCGACCTTGGCGGTGTAGCCGGAGAGGAAGTGATACATGGCCTGTTCCGGCGTCAGCTTGGCGATCGGCGGCAGAACCCCGAAGGCGTCCGCCGTCAGCATGATGATCGTGCGCGGCTGCGGCGCCGTGCCGGTCTTGCTGGCGTTCGGAATGAAGTGCAGCGGATAGGCGCAGCGGGTGTTCTCCGTCAGCGAGCCGTCGTCGAAGTCAGGAAGGCGCCGCTCGTCGAGGACGACGTTCTCCATCACGGTACCGAAGCGGCGCGTCGTCGCAAAGATCTCGGGCTCGGCCGCTTCCGAAAGGCGGATCGCCTTGGCATAGCAGCCGCCCTCGAAATTGAAGACGCCCTTTTCGCTCCAGCCGTGCTCGTCGTCACCGATCAGGGTACGGTTCGGATCGGCGGAGAGCGTCGTCTTGCCGGTGCCCGAGAGGCCGAAGAAGATCGCCGTGTCGCCGGCGGGCCCGACATTGGCCGAGCAGTGCATCGGCATCACCGACTTCTCGGGCAGCAGGTAATTGAGAACGGTGAAAACCGACTTCTTCATCTCGCCCGCATAGGACGTCCCGCCGATCAGCACGAGGCCGTTGGTCAGGTCGCAGGCGATGACCGTCTCGCTGCGGCAGCCGTGGCGTGCGGGATCGGCCTTGAAGCTCGGCAGGTCGATGATCGTGAGCTTCGGCTGAAAAGACGGAAGCGCCTCGCGCTCCGGGCGGATCAACAGATTGCGGATGAACAGCGAGTGCCAGGCGAACTCGGTGACGACGCGCGTCGGCAGCGCGTTCTCCGGGTCGGCACCGCCGACGAGGTCCTGGACATAGAGCGACATGCCCTTTGCATGCGCGAGCATGTCCCGACGAAGAACCTCGAAATGCTCCGGCGAAATCGCGCTGTTGTTGTCCCACCAGATCTGGTCGGCCGTGTTGGCGTCGCGCACGACATACTTGTCCTTGGGCGAGCGGCCCGTGTGCTGGCCGGTGCGGGCGCAAAGCGCGCCATGGGCCGTCAGTTCGGCTTCACCGCGAGCCAGGGCTTCTTCGTAAAGCTGCGCCGCCTCGAAGTTGTAGCGGACCACCGACAGGTCGGAAAATCCGATCGATTCCAGTCCGATAGAGGGATTGCGGCTGCCGAGCTCATCCATGGTCAAGCTTCCTTCGTGTTTGGCCATTGGCGTTGAATTTCGTCGGAACATACCGGCAAGGCTGACCCAAGACAAGATAGCCAATTCTAAAAGGACAATGAATTCAGTATATTAATCGATTTAAAGAAAAATATGCATTTTTTAATCGGTTGAATCGCAGCTTCCGGAAACCCACCTGCGAGGCCAATTGCGGGGAAACCGGATCAGGTGCTTTTGCACTTCGCCACAATTTGTTCCACCTTTATACTCAAGTAACGCGGCCGTGACTCGCGGTTGCCGCGATTCTTGCAACGTACCTCGAAGCGTCTCGGCAACCGGGCCTCGAAACGGAGTAGAATAAGATGCAGACCATCGCGCTTGTCGATGACGACCGCAACATCCTGACGTCCGTGTCCATCGCGCTGGAAGCCGAGGGCTACAAGGTCGAAACCTATACGGACGGCGCATCGGCGCTGGAGGGTCTGCTGGCGCGTCCGCCGCAGCTCGCTATCTTCGACATCAAGATGCCCCGCATGGACGGCATGGAGCTGTTGCGGCGGCTGAGACAGAAGTCCGACCTGCCCGTCATCTTTCTGACGTCCAAGGACGAGGAGATCGACGAGCTCTTCGGTCTGAAGATGGGCGCCGACGACTTCATCACCAAGCCCTTCTCACAGCGCCTCCTGGTGGAGCGCGTCAAGGCGATCCTGCGTCGCGCGGCCAACCGGGAGGCCGCGGCCGGGGGCACCGGACCGGCGAAGAATGCCGACACGCCTTCCCGCTCGCTCGAACGGGGACAGCTCGTCATGGACCAGGAGCGGCATACCTGCACCTGGAAGAACGAGTCCGTCACCCTGACCGTCACGGAGTTCCTCATCCTGCACGCACTGGCGCAGCGACCCGGCGTGGTGAAGAGCCGCGACGCGCTGATGGATGCCGCCTACGACGAACAGGTCTATGTGGACGACCGCACGATCGACAGCCACATCAAGCGGCTTCGCAAGAAGTTCAAGATGGTCGACAACGACTTCGACATGATCGAGACGCTCTACGGCGTCGGCTATCGCTTCCGCGAGACGGCCTGAGGGAGCGAGCCGGCGGATTGCGGATCACTCGTGGCCAGCGCCGTTGCGCCCGTGCCCCCCTTGCTGGATCATGATGTTTTTAGGTCGGGTCGACCTAAAAACATGAACGTGATCGACTAAGAAGTTAGCGGGATGCGGGCGGAAAACCGCACACAGTTTTCCTCATCCCGCTCTACTGCATGTTTCCTTTAATCGCATCCGATTAAAGGGCAAAAACATGCAGCAGATCAAAGTGCTACAGTGACCTTTGCGCGTCTAATAAGACGCGCGGCGCTGTAGCGCTTGCGCAGCAGCGCCGGCTGGCGTAGGGCATCGCGGGAACGGGCGAATGCGACAGGCGACGCGGGCAGTAGCGAACGTCGAATCGCGGGAGCGGGAGACTTGGTAGAAGTCTTGCAGGGCGATATCGAAGAAGCGGAAGGACGGGCATCGACGCTGCGCGGGCAGCGGCGATGGGCGCATCCCTTTACGCTGATCCGGCGCCTGTTCGGCAATGCGGTCTTCTCGAGCCTCACGCGGCGCATCGTCTTCTTCAACCTGGTGGCGCTCGTGGTCCTCGTCGGCGGGATCATGTATCTCAACCAGTTCCGGGAAGGTCTGATCGACGCCCGGGTGGAGAGCCTTCTGACGCAGGGGGAGATCATCGCCGGCGCCATCTCGGCCTCCGCCTCGGTGGACACCAATTCGATCACCATCGATCCGGAAAAGCTGCTCGAATTGCAGGCCGGTGAAAGCATCACACCGCTGCCGAGCGACGAAGACCTCGAATTCCCGATCATTCAGGAGCGCGTGGCGCCGGTCTTGAGAAGACTGATCTCGCCGACACGCACGCGCGCGCGCCTCTTCGACGCCGATGCCGACCTGCTGCTCGATTCGCGCCACCTCTATAGCGGCGGACAGGTGCTTCGTTTCGACCTGCCGCCGGTCGATCCGGAAAGTCCGAGCCTCGCCGATGAGTTCGGCACCTGGTTCAACCGGCTGCTGCAGCCGGGCGACCTGCCGCTCTACAAGGAGCCGCCGGGCGGCAACGGTTCGATCTATCCGGAGGTGATGAACGCTCTGACCGGCGTGCGCGGCGCCGTGGTGCGCGTGACCGAGAAGGGCGAGCTGATCGTTTCGGTGGCCGTTCCGGTACAGCGCTTCCGCGCGGTCCTCGGCGTGCTCCTCCTCTCCACCCAGGCCGGCGACATCGACAAGATCGTCCATGCGGAACGGTTGGCGATCATCCGCGTTTTCGGCGTGGCCGCACTGGTCAACGTCATCCTCTCGCTGCTTCTCTCGTCGACGATCGCCAACCCGCTGCGGCGGCTTTCGGCCGCGGCCATCCGCGTGCGCCGCGGCGGCGCCAAGGAACGGGAGGAGATCCCGGACTTCTCATCCCGCCAGGACGAAATCGGCAATCTTTCCGTGGCGCTCCGGGAGATGACGACGGCGCTCTACGACCGCATCGCGGCGATCGAGAATTTCGCCGCCGATGTGAGCCACGAACTCAAGAACCCGCTGACGTCGCTTCGCAGCGCGGTCGAAACCTTGCCGCTCGCGCGCAACGAGGAATCGAAGAAGCGGCTGATGGACGTCATCCAGCACGACGTGCGACGCCTCGACCGGCTGATCAGCGATATCTCCGACGCCTCGCGCCTGGATGCGGAGCTTGCCCGCGCCGACGCGAAGAAGGTCGACCTCGAAAAGCTGCTCGGCGACCTCGTCGAAATCTCACGCCAGATCCGGGGCAGCAAGAAACCGGTGCTGCTCGACTTCGTCGTCGACCGCAAGGACAATCCGCGCGCAAGCTTCATCGTCAGCGGCTACGAGCTGCGCATCGGCCAGATCATCACGAACCTGATCGAAAACGCCCGCTCCTTCGTCCCCGAGCAGAACGGCCGCATCGTCGTCCGGCTGACCCGGTCGCGATCGAGGTGCATCGTCTATGTCGAAGACAACGGCCCGGGCATCCAGGCGGAGGACATCGACCGTATCTTCGAGCGCTTCTACACAGACCGGCCGGAAGGCGAGGACTTCGGCCAGAACTCGGGACTCGGCCTTTCGATCTCGCGCCAGATCGCCGAGGCGCATGGCGGAACGCTCAGGGCCGAGAACATCGCCGGCAAGGACGGCCGCATCAGCGGCGCCCGCTTCGCTCTCTCGCTGCCCGCCGGACCGCACCCGTGAATGCGCCCTTCGTCAATGTCCACGGGACCGCGATCGTTCTCGGCACGACCGGGCTGCTGATCACAGGGCCTTCCGGCTCGGGCAAGTCGGCGCTCGCGCTTTCCTGTCTTTCGGAAGTGAGGCACCGGGGCCGCTTCGCCGCGCTCGTCGCGGACGACCGCGTCGATCTGACGCTCGAGAACGGGCGCATCGTCGCGCGCTGCCCTGCCGCCATTCGCGGGCTCATCGAAATCCGCGGATCCGGAATTGCGGAAGTCGATACCGTCTCCGCCTGTGTTCTCGATTGGGCGATCATGCCGGTCAGGGCGCCCTTCGATCCGCGTCTGCCGCCGGAGGAGGAGTTGCAGCTCGAGATCGGGCGAAATCTGCCGCTGTTGCGCCTCCCCGTTGAAGGGCCGCTGTCCCCGGTCGATGCGCTCGCCGCGCTTCTGCCCCAAATCTAGAGCGGGATGAGGAAAAGTGTTTGCGGTTTTCCGCCCGCATCCCGCGTCTCAACTTCTAGGAATCGATCACATTCATGTTTTTAGGTCGACCCCGACCTAAAAACATCGTGATCTAGGACTTTAGCCTTATCGGAAGGCAGTGCGGCTGCTTTTTCGGCATTTTTGGCTTGCACTTCGCCTTTTCCTTGCCAAGATGGCGCCCCCAACAGGTGGACGAAATTGCTGCATTGCGATATCTGGCCATCAACGAGTTGCATATGCAGTTGGAGCAAAGATACCCATGATCGGACTTGTGCTTGTCACTCATGGCAAGCTGGCGGATGAGTTTCGGCATGCTTTGGAGCATGTCGTCGGTCCGCAAAAAGCTATCGAGACCGTCTGCATAGGCCCCGAGGACGACATGGATCAGCGGCGTCAGGATATCCTCGATGCCGTCGAAAAGGCCAATGAAGGCGACGGCGTCATCATCCTGACGGACATGTTCGGCGGCACCCCCTCCAATCTCGCCATTTCCGTGATGCGCGGCGGCAGCGTCGAGGTCATCGCCGGCGTCAACCTGCCGATGCTGATCAAGCTCGCAGGCGTGCGCGGCGAAAGCGACATGGACAAGGCGCTGGTGGAAGCCTCCGAGGCGGGGCGCAAATACATCAACGTCGCCAGCCGGGTTCTGAGTGGAAAATGATGGACCACCGCCCCGACACGGCTCTGACGCGCGAACTGCTCAT
The DNA here is from genome assembly GCF_030064585.1 of Ensifer meliloti. NCBI lineage: Bacteria > Pseudomonadati > Pseudomonadota > Alphaproteobacteria > Hyphomicrobiales > Rhizobiaceae > Ensifer > Ensifer meliloti. The sequence continues at coordinate 2,353,232 of NZ_CP120365.1, read as the reverse complement.
CGTCAACAAACGCGGCCTGCATGCGCGTGCCTCTGCGAAATTCGTGCAGACAGTCGAGACCTTCGACGCGGAGATCACCGTCTCCAAGGACGGCATGACCGTCGGCGGGACCTCGATCATGGGGCTGATGATGCTGGCGGCGAGCACCGGCTGCTCGGTCTTCGTCACCGCCAGCGGCGCTCAGGCCGAAGAAGCGCTCAACGCGCTGGATAGGCTGGTGCGCGACAGGTTCGGCGAAGAGATGTGACCGATATAAACATATAAAGACCTCTTTATATGTCGGTTGCCCTTCACGGGGTTTCCTGATAGACCGAAGGCACGCTGCCCGCGATCGCGGGAGGCACTGTCATGCCGCCAAACGGCCATGTGGCCGCGCGGCCCTAGGATCAGCCTGGAGAACTTCATGAGCGCAACTCAGGACTATATCGTCGCCGACATCGGGCTTGCCGACTTCGGCCGCAAGGAAATCGCCATCGCCGAAACGGAAATGCCGGGCCTGATGGCCTGCCGTGAGGAGTTCGGCGCATCGAAGCCGCTGAAGGGCGCCCGCATCACCGGCTCGCTCCACATGACCATCCAGACCGCCGTGCTGATCGAGACGCTGGTTGCTCTCGGCGCCGAGGTCCGTTGGGCGTCATGCAACATCTTCTCGACCCAGGACCACGCTGCCGCCGCCATTGCCGCGAGCGGCGTACCCGTCTTCGCCGTCAAGGGCGAGACGCTCGAGGAATACTGGACCTACACCGACAAGATCTTCCAATGGGCCGATGGCGGCGTCTCGAACATGATTCTCGACGACGGCGGCGACGCGACCATGTACATCCTGCTCGGCGCCCGCGCCGAGGCCGGCGAGAACATTCTGACGAATCCGGGCTCCGAAGAGGAAGAGATCCTTTTCGCGCAGATCAAGAAGCGCCTCGCCGCGACACCCGGCTGGTTCACCAGGCAGCGTGACGCGATCAAGGGCGTGACCGAAGAGACGACGACGGGCGTCAACCGCCTCTACCAGCTCCAGACCAAGGGCCTGCTGCCCTTCCCGGCGATCAACGTCAACGACAGCGTCACCAAGTCGAAGTTCGACAACAAGTACGGCTGCAAGGAATCGCTCGTCGACGGCATCCGCCGCGGCACCGATGTGATGATGGCCGGCAAGGTCGCGGTGGTCTGCGGCTACGGCGACGTCGGCAAGGGCTCGGCGGCTTCGCTCAGCGGCGCCGGCGCACGCGTCAAGGTCACGGAAGTCGACCCGATCTGCGCCCTCCAGGCGGCCATGGACGGCTATGAAGTCGTCCAGCTCGAAGACGTGGTATCCTCCGCCGACATCTTCATCACCACCACCGGCAACAAGGACGTCATCCGCATCGAGCACATGCGCGCGATGAAGGACATGGCGATCGTCGGCAATATCGGCCATTTCGACAACGAGATTCAGGTCTCGGCGCTTCGGAACCTGAAGTGGACGAACGTCAAGCCGCAGGTCGACCTGATCGAGTTCCCGAAGGGCAACCGCATCATCCTGCTTTCGGAAGGCCGCCTGCTCAACCTCGGCAACGCCACCGGGCATCCGTCCTTCGTCATGTCGGCATCCTTCTCCAACCAGGTTCTGGCGCAGATCGAGCTCTTCACCAAGGGCGAGCAGTACAAGAACGAGGTTTACGTGCTGCCGAAGCAGCTCGACGAGAAGGTGGCGCGCCTGCATCTCGCCAAGCTCGGCGCCAAGCTGACCGAGCTCTCGGAGGAACAGGCCTCCTATATTGGCGTCAAGCAGCAGGGTCCGTTCAAGGCCGAACACTACCGGTACTAATCCTTACCCGGGCAATCCACAACATCTTGTGGCCGCGATCTTGACAAGAGATCGCGGCCGCTTTTTTGGGCCTCGCACTTTCAGCCGAATCGTCAAAGAAGTATGTTTAGCTTATCGATTCGTTATGCCAGCGCGGTCTTTCCGGGCTGGCGCGGTCGAAATGGGATGTCTTGTCGGACAGGCGGCAAACAGACGGAGACAGACCGGAGATGCAATCGGAACTGACAGGAGCCCTTGAACGGGCTCCGGCGCGCGGGGGCGCAAGGTCGCCGGCACTTTCCGGACGAACGGGGACGGCGCCGTGAAAACACATGAAACCATGTCTTCTGCAGGACGGCTGGGGGCGCCGAGACTGATCAAGCGGCTCCTTGCAGGAACGGTACTGCTTGCGGCAAGCGATGCCGCAGCCCAGGCCACCGATCCCGGCAGAAGCATATTCGGCACCTCCGAGGTCGTGACGTTCTCCGTCCTGATCGGCGTTATTTCCGCCGCCATGATTTCGGCGATCTGGCTCATCCGCCAGCGCGGCAACATCGAGGCCGAGAACCGCGAGCTTCGTTCCAATCTATCCGACGCGAACCAGCGCATTTCCCGGTTCCAGGCTCTCATCGCCGACAAGAACAGGCGCATCGTGATCTGGGACGGGCTAGCGGAGCGCCCGGAATTCCTCGGTCAGCTTCCGGCCGAAACCGGCGCGCCGCAGGACGACCGGGACTTTCTCGCCTTCGGCCGCTGGATCAAGCCACAATCGGCAGGCCAGCTCGAAAAGGCGATCGAGGCCCTGCGTGCCCAGGCGCAGAGCTTCGATCTCGTACTCGAAACCCAGCGCAACGAGGTACTCGAGGCCCAGGGCCGGGTATCCGGCGGGCGGGCCTTCGTGCGCTTCATCGCGCTCAACAATCTCAGGGCCGAACTCGCCGAGCTGAAGCTCGAGCGCGACCAGCTGCATTCTTCGCTTTCGACGTTCCGCACGCTGCTCGACGCGGTCGATCTTCCCGCTTGGCAGCGCGGAGGAGACGGCAGGCTCGAATGGGTCAATGCGGCCTATGCCAATGCGGTCGAAACCCAGAGCGCGAGCACGGCCGTCGCCGAAGAGCGCGAGCTGCTTGCGACCACGGCCCGCGAGCGTATCCGGGCGGTCTCGACGCTCCAGACGCCTTTCCGCGACAAGGTTTCGACGGTGGTCAGGGGCAACCGGACGTTCTTCGACGTCGTGGACGCCCGCACGCCCGCCGGCTCCGCCGGAATCGCAATCGACGTCTCCGGCATCGAGGCGGTGCGCGAGGAGCTGGCGCGGACGCTCAAGAGCCATGCCGAGACGCTCGAACACCTGGCAACGCCGGTGGCAATCTTCGACGGCAATCAGCGGCTGCAGTTCTACAATCAGGCCTTCCAGCGGCTTTGGGATCTCGACATGGGATTCCTCGAGCGCAAGCCCGACAACGGCGAGGTGCTCGATCGGCTGCGTGCCGGCGGCAAGCTGCCGGAGCAGCTCAACTGGAAGCAATGGAAGACGAGTGCGCTCTCCGTCTATCAGGCGATCGATACGCAGTCCGATCTCTGGCACCTGCCGAACGGCCAGACGCTCCGCGTTTTCGCCACCGCGCGGCCGCAGGGCGGCGCCACCTGGGTGTTCGAGAACCTGACGGAACGGGTCGATCTCGAAACGCGCTACAACACGCTGGTCCAAGTCCAGGGCGAAACGATCGACCATCTCGCCGAGGGCGTCGCCGTTTTCGGCCCCGACGGCCGCATCCGGCTCTCCAACCCGGCCTTCCGGGCGATCTGGGGCATCAGCGAGACCGAGGCGCAGCCGGGCACCCATATCCGCGCGATCGAGCAGGCTTGCCTCGCCTCCTACGACCAGCCCGACGGCTGGAAGCGCTTCGCCCATATCATCACCAGCTTCGACGACGAGCGGCCGTCGAGCCGCGGCATTCTGGAGCTGCGCACCGGCCTCATCCTCGACTACGCGGTCATTCCGCTGCCCAATGCCCAGACGATGCTGACCTTCGTCAACATCACCGACAGCGTCCGCGTCGAGCGCGCACTCACCGAGAAGAACGAGGCGCTGCGCAAGGCGGATGCGCTGAAGAACGATTTCGTGCACCACGTCTCCTACGAGCTGCGCTCGCCGCTGACCAACATCATCGGTTTTGCCGACCTTCTGAAAACGCCGGTCTTCGGCGAGCTCAACGAGCGCCAGGCCGAATATGTCGACCACATCGCCACCTCCTCGTCGCTGCTGCTGACGATCGTCAACGACATCCTCGATCTTGCAACCGTCGATGCCGGCATCGTCGAGCTCGAACTCTCGGAAGTGAATATCATCGACCTGATCGACGACGTGACGCAGCAGATGGGCGACCGGCTGATCGAGAGCGGCGTGTCGCTTCGAACCGATGCACCCGACAATCTCGGCCGCATCACCGCGGACCAGCAGCGGCTGAAGCAGATCTTCATAAAGCTTCTCACCAATGCGGCGAATTTCGCGCCGGACGGGAGCACGATCGAGCTCAAATGCTGGCGCGAGGGGAGCGACTTCGCCTTCTCCGTCACCGACACCGGACCGGGCATCCCGCAGGACGTTCTCAACACCGTGTTCAACCGCTTCGAAAGCTACGGCCAGCGCGGCGGCGCGGGTCTGGGCCTGTCCATTGTGGAGAGCTTCGTCAGCCTTCACCACGGCAATGTTTCGATCCGCAGCAAGGAGGGTGAAGGTACGGCAGTAACCTGCCGCATTCCCTCCGCCGAAGCGCCGAAGGTCATCGCGGCGGAATAGATGAACTAGATGAAATCTCTCGAACGTCTGCTGAAGGACGAGGCCGCCACCATCGAATTCGGCGAAGATCTCGCATTGGCGCTGAAGGCCGGCGAATGCGTCGCGCTCTCGGGCGATCTCGGCGCGGGAAAGTCGACCTTCGCAAGAGCCTTCATCCGGGCAATGGCCGACGACGAGACGCTCGAGGTGCCGAGCCCAACCTTCACCCTGGTTCAAAGCTACGACCTCAGGATCCCGGTCGCTCATTTCGATCTCTACCGGCTCGCGGACGCATCCGAGCTTGACGAGCTCGGTTTCGACGAGGCGCTCGCCGACGGCATCTGTCTCGTCGAATGGCCGGAGAAGGCCGAGGAGGCGCTTCCGGCCGACCGGATCACGCTCACCTTCTCGCATGAAGACGACGGGCGGCGCATTCACCTGACGGCTCCGGACGCGGCTTTCGAACGAATCACCCGCTCGCTTGCCATTCGCAAGTTCCTTATCGATGCAGCCCATCCCGACGCCCGTCGGCGCCACCTGAGCGGCGATGCTTCGATCAGGGCCTATGAACGCATCGACACCCAGGATGGTGCGCCGGCGAAGATTCTCATGGATGCGCCGAGACACAAGCCGGGACCTATCCTCCAGGACGGCAAGTATTACCAGCAGCTCGCCCATATCGCAGAGGACGTCGTCCCATTCGTCGCGATCTCGCAACTCCTGCGCAAACGCGGTTTCGCGGCACCGGCGATCTACGCGTGCGACCTCGACCAGGGTCTGCTGCTCATCGAAAATCTTGGATCCGAAGGCATCCTCGACACCGATGGCCGCCCCGTCGCGGAGCGCTACATCGAAGGCGCGCGGCTTCTCGCCCGGCTGCATGCCCAGCCCGCGGAGCGCGACATCGCGATCGCTGAAGGGGTCGTACACAGCATCCCCGATTTCGACCGGACGGCGATCAGGATCGAAACCAGTCTGCTCGTCGACTGGTATCTCCCGTGGAAACGGGGGCGGCCTGCCTCGGACGATGAGCGGCGGGAATACTTCGCCGTATGGGATGGACTGATCGACGTTCTCGCCTCCGCGGAGAAGAACCTTCTTCTGCGCGATTTCCACTCGCCGAACATTCTCTGGCGTCAGGACCGCGCCGGCTTCGACCGCATCGGCATCATCGACTTCCAGGACGCGATGATCGGGCCGACGGCCTATGACGTGGCCTCGCTGGTGCAGGATGCGCGCGTGACGATCGAGCCCGATCTCGCCAAGCGGATGATGACTGCCTACATCTCCGAGCGCCGGGAGTTGGGTCCCTTCGACGAGGCAACCTTCCGGCGCGACTGGCATCTGATGGCCGCTCAGCGCAACTGCAAGCTCGCCGGCATTTGGGTGCGGCTAAAGGAGCGCGACGGCAAGCCCGGCTACATGAAGCACATGCCGCGCACCTTCGCCTATCTCGAGCATGCGCTCTCCCATCAGGTGCTGACACCCTTGCGCGAATGGTGCATTAAGGCTGGAATCCTCGCTCCCGAATCAGCGAACCGTTAGGATACGATGCCCATCACCAATGCCATGGTGCTTGCGGCCGGACTGGGCACCCGCCTGCGGCCGGTCACCGACACGCTGCCGAAGCCGCTGGTCAGGATAGCCGGCAAGCCGATGATCGACTATGTGCTGGATCTGCTCGCCGCCGCGGGTGTGACCAGGGCCGTTGTGAACGTCCATCATTTCGCCGGCCAGATGGAGGAGCACCTCGGCCGGCGGGAGGCGCCGCATATTCTGATTTCGGACGAGCGGGACGCGCTGATGAATTCCGGCGGCGGGCTCGCGAAGGGCCTGAAACTGCTCGATGGCGGGCCCGTCCTCGTGATGAATGCCGACCTCTTCTGGATCGGCGAAAAACCGCGGCAACCGTGCAACCTGAAAAAGCTTGCCGAGTTCTTCGATCCGGAGCGCATGGACATGGCGCTGCTCTGCGTGCGTCTCGAGGACACGACCGGGCACAACGGCAAACGGGATTTCTCGCTATCGGAAGACGGCCGGCTCACGCGTTATGAAGAAGGCATGGAACATCCCGTCGTCTATGCCGGCGCGATCGCCATGGACGCAGCGCTGCTTGCCGATGCGCCGGACGAGGCATTCAACCTCAACATCTATTTCGACCGGGCGATCGCCAGGGGACGCCTTTTCGGTCTGATGCTCGAAGGGCACTGGATCACCGTCGGCTCGCCGGAAGCGATAGCGGAGGCCGAGGCTGCGATCCGCCGCTTCCGGCCGGAGGGATGAGGTGCCCGGACATCCGAACGTCTTCACGATTCCAGCCGGCCTGCCCTTTCTGAGGACGGTCGCGGAAAGGCTCTGCAATGGCGAGCTGACCCCTGGCTTCCGCTACGATCCGGCGCAGCCGCTGGCACTGGCCGGTGTTACGATCTTCGTGCCGACCCGGCGCTCCGCCCGCGTGCTGCGTTCGGAATTCGTCGATCTGCTCGGCGGCCGTTCGGCGATCCTGCCGATGATCCGGGCGCTCGGCGAGACCGACGACGACAGCGGCTTCTTCGACGCCGAGGTGCCGGCGATCCTCGACCTCGCGCCGCCGCTTTCCGGAACGGCACGGCTCATCGAACTCGGCCGCCTCATTCTCGCCTGGCGAAACCGCCTGCCGCAGGTGGTCCTCGACATCCACGCGGAAAGCCCGCTGATCGCTCCGGCAAGCCCTGCCGATGCCATCTGGCTCGCGCGGAACCTCGCCGAACTCATCGATGCGATCGAGACCGAGGAACTCGACTGGGATGCCCTCGACGGGCTCGACGGGGGCGAACATGCGCTCTGGTGGCAACTGACGCTCGCCTTCCTCAAGATCGCCCGCACCTATTGGCCGGAGCGGCTGACCGAACTCAAGCACTCCTCGCCCGCACGCCACCGCAATGCAGTGCTGAAGGCCGAGACCCAGCGTATCGCCGCCGGCAAAGTGAGCGGACCGATCATCATCGCCGGTTCGACCGGTTCGATCCCGGCGACGGCCGCACTGATCGCCGCGGTCAAGGCGCTGCCGAACGGTACGATCGTGCTCCCCGGCCTCGACGGATCGATGAGCGATGCGGAGTGGCGGCTGATCGCGGGAGAGACGTCCGGCTCCGGCACTTCTGCAAGGAACCCGGCAAGCCGCACCCACCCGCAATATGGATTTCACCGTCTGCTCAAGCGCATGGGCATCGAACGCGGGGACGTGCCCGCCCTCGCGAGCGCTGCCGATGATCTCGACTATCGCAGCGCGGTCCTTTCGCGGGCGCTGTTACCGGCCGACGCGACTGACGTCTGGATGGAAGCCCGCCGGAGCTTCGATGCGGAAAGACTCCTCTCCGCCTTTGCGGATGTGGCGCTGATCGAAGCGGCGAACGAACGCGAAGAGGCAACCGCCATCGCGATCGCGCTTCGGCTCGCGCTCGAAGCCGACGAGGAGAGCCAGGCGGCGCTCATCACCCCCGATCGAGGCCTTGCGCGTCGGGTCGGCACCGAGCTTGCCCGCTTCGGTATAGAGGCGGACGATTCCGCCGGCATTCCGCTCTCGGCGACGCCGGCGGGCGCACTTGCCCGGCTGCTGCTGGAGGCAACGCTCAGGCCGGACGACCCGGTCGCCCTGGTCGCACTCCTCAAGCATCCGCTGGCGCGCTTCGGCCAGACGGCGGACGATGCGCGCCGAGCTGCGGACGTGCTGGAGCTCGCGGCCCTGCGCGGCGGCACCGATGCGGCCGACATTTCGGCCTTGGAAGCGGTCCTCGACAAGGCGCTCGACAGGCAGAAGACCGACCGGCACCCGCCGCCTTGGAGAGCGGGTATCGGCCCGGACGATATCGCCATGGCGCGCGCACTCGCACGCCGGATAGCCTCGGCGGTCGGCCCCCTGTCCAGCACTCTCTCTGCCGATCCGCAAACCGGCCGTCACCGCTCGACCGTGCTGCCCCTTTCGGATTGGGCGGAGCGTACGGGGCGCGCTCTGGAGGCGGCCGCCATCGGAGAGCAAGGCAATCTCGGCGCCCTCTGGGCTTCGGAAGCCGGCGAAATATTGGCGACGCTCCTCAGGGGCATCATCGAAACCGATGGCCAGATGGAGGCCGACGGGCCGCAATGGTGCGACATTCTCGAGGCGCTTGCCGCAAGCGAAGCCGTCAAGCCGCGGTCGATGCGCCATCCCCGCGTCTTCATTTTCGGAGCGCTCGAGTCGCGCCTGCAAAGCGTGGACCTCGTGGTGCTCGGCGGCATGAACGAGGGCACCTGGCCCGGGCAGACGTCGAACGATCCGTTCCTTTCGCGAACGATGAAGGCGGGTATCGGTCTGGAGCCGCCGGAGCGGCGGATCGGCCAGCTCGCGCATGATTTCCAGATGGCCTGCGGCACCCGCCGGCTGATCCTTTCGCGCTCCATGCGTCAGGGATCCGCGCCGACGGTGGCTTCCCGATGGCTGCAGCGCCTTCAGGCGCTCGGCGGCGAGAGGCTGACGGCGCTGCTCAAGGCAAATGGCGCCGACTATCTCCACTGGATGCGCATTCTCGACCAAGGCGAGCGTCAGCCGTTGTCGGAGCGGCCGGAACCCAAGCCTCCCGCGGAGCTGCAGCCCCGAAAATATTCCTTCAGCGAAGTGACGCGGCTGCGCCGCGATCCCTATGCCGTCTACGCGAGGCGCATTCTCCGGCTGGAACCGATCCAACCGTTCAACCGCGACCCGGGTGCGGCCGAACGCGGCCTGCTCTATCACCGGATCGTCGATCGATTCGTGAAGGGCGGCTTCGACCCGGCGGCGCGCGAGGGCGAGGAAGCGATGATCCGGCTCACCGACGAGGCCTTCGACGAGGAGAAACTGCCTGCGCATATCGACACCATCTGGCGGCCACGCTTCCAGGCGGTCGGAAGGGCGTTCCTCGAATGGGAACGGGAGCGCCGGCACGGCATTGTGAAATCGTTCACCGAGGTACCGGCGGCAATGGATCTCGGCATCGGCGATATCCGGCTGACCGGCATCGCCGATCGTCTGGATCGCCTGGCGGACGGAACGATCGACATCATCGACTACAAGACCGGATCGAGCCCCTCGCCCAAAGAGGCACGGGCGCTTCTCGACCCGCAGCTGGCGCTCGAGGCGGCGGCGCTCAGGGCCGGGGCATTCCGTGTGATCGGGCCGGCTCAGCCGCACTCGCTGCGCTATGTCCGGCTGAAGCCGGGGAGCCGATTTGCCGTCGACACTGTCAACAACGAGGGCGCCCGTTCGAAGGAGACGAAATCCACCGGACAACTGGCGGACGAGTCGCTCGCCGAGCTCCGCAAGCTGCTTTCCGCGCTTATGAGCGGCAAGTTCGGCTTCGCCTCGCGCCTGATCGTTCAGAAACAACGCGACTACGGCGGGGAATACGATCATCTGGCGCGCGTCGCCGAATGGGCGACCGCAGATGGCGAGGACGACGATGAGGAGTGATGCGACAGGCCCGGAGGAGAGAAGCCCCGAGGGGTGGCTCGACTGGACGACGCAACGGCAGGCGCTCGCCTCCGATCCCGCGCGTTCCGCCTGGGTTTCCGCCAATGCCGGCTCCGGCAAGACGCATGTGCTCACGCAGCGCGTCATCCGGCTTCTGCTTGCGGGTTGCCGGCCGTCCGCCATCCTCTGCCTGACCTACACGAAGGCGGCCGCCTCCGAGATGTCGAACCGCGTGTTCGAGAAACTCGCCGAATGGGCGACCCTCGACGATACCACGCTGGAAAAGCGCATCGAGGCGATCGAAGGCAAGCGGCCGCCCACGGCCAAGATCCAGGAGGCCCGCCGGCTGTTCGCGCGCGCCCTGGAAACCCCGGGCGGGCTGAAAATCCAGACGATTCATGCCTTCTGCGAGGCGCTTCTGCACCAGTTCCCGCTCGAGGCCAATGTCGCAGGGCATTTCTCCGTTCTCGACGACCGCGCAGCGGCGGTGCTGCTCGCCGATGCCCGCAGGGCTCTCTTGACCGCCACGGCAGCAGCGAGCGACGGGGAACTGGCGGAGGCCTTCGCCACGGTCCTCGATCTTGCCGACGATACCGGGCTTGAAAAACTGCTTGCGGCGATCGTCGCCAACCGGGCGCCGATCCAGGCCTTTCTCGACCACGCCTCCGGACGCGGCAGTATGGAAGCGCATCTGCGGGCAGCGCTCGGCCTCGAACCCGGCGAGACCGCCGGGACGGTCATGGCCGCGGTCTGGCCGCTGGCGGGGCTAAATGGCCCGGCACTCGATGACTATATCGACCTTGGATTGCGCCTCGGCGGCGCGAAGCCCTCTGCCATCGCAGACGGCTTGCGGGCCGTCCGCGCGATCGAGGACGCCGCCACCCGCTATGCCAAACTTGTGGAACTCTTCTTCAACGGCGGCGGCAAGCCGAAGGCGGAATCGGCCTTTCTGAACGCCGCCATGCGCCGTGCAGCGCCGCAGCTCGAACTCAGGGTCGAAGAGGCGCGCAGCCATATGCTCGCCTGCGTGGACCGCCTGAGCATCGTCCAGATGTACGGGGCGACCCGCGCCGCCCTCATTCTCGCCGAGAGGCTCAACCGCGACTACGAAGCGCTCAAGAAGGCACGCAGCCAGCTCGATTTCGAGGATCTCATCAACCGCACGGCGGCACTGCTTGCCCGAAGCGACGTCGGTGCCTGGGTGCACTACAAGCTGGATCAGGGGATCGACCATATCCTCGTCGACGAGGCGCAGGATACGAGTCCCGCTCAGTGGACGATAATCCAGTCGCTCGCGGCGGATTTCTTTGCCGGCGAAACGGCGCGTGCGGACGACCGCACGATCTTCGCCGTCGGCGACGAGAAGCAGTCGATCTATTCCTTCCAGGGAGCCCGGCCGGAGCGCTTTTCGCGTGAGAGCACGTTGACGGAGCGGCGGGTGCGCGCGGGCAACAAGCACTTCAGCCCCATCCGCCTGCAGCTTTCCTTCCGCTCGACGGTGGACGTGCTCTCCGCCGTCGATACGGTCTTTGCAAATTCCGGGAATGCGAGAGGCCTGAGCGCCCGGAGCGAGGCGATCGTGCACGCCTCGAACAGGATCGGCCAGCCCGGTGCCGTCGACCTCTGGGATGTGATCGCGCCCGAGCCGGCGGCTTCGGAAGAGGATTGGACCGCTCCTTTCGACGCGACGCCCGAGCGCGCGCCGGTCAACATCCTCGCCCGGCGCATTGCAGCGGTCCTCGAAGATTGGATCGGCCGGGAGACGGTGATCGAAAAAGGCGTGCGCCGAGCGATGCGGCCCGGCGACGTCATCGTGCTGGTCCGCAAACGCGACGCCTTCGTCAACGCCCTGACGCGCGCCCTCAAGCGGCGGGGCAATATCCCGGTCGCCGGCGCGGACCGCCTGGTTCTGACCAGCCATATCGCCGTGCAGGACCTGATCGCGCTCGGCCGGTTCGTGCTTCTGCCCGAGGACGACCTGTCGCTCGCGGCACTGCTGAAGAGCCCGCTCCTCGATCTTGGCGAGGAGGATGTCTTCGAACTCGCCGCCCGGCGGACCGAGGGCGAAAGTCTCTGGCGGCGGCTGCGGCAGGCGGGCGCGGAGGAGACGAGCCGTTATCATGAAGCGGTCCGCACGCTTTCGCGCTATTCCGGCCTGGCGCGGGAACTGCTGCCGCACGATTTCTATGCCCGTGTCCTGGGCGCCGATGGCGGACGGCGTGCCTTCCTGGCGCGCCTCGGCAGCGAAGTCAGTGATATTCTCGACGAATTCCTCACCTTCGCTCTCGATCATGAAAGGAACGGTCTGCCGGGCCTGCAGGCTTTCATCTCGACGCTGGAGATCGAAGCGCCGACGGTCAAGCGCGAACAGGACAAGGAACGCGACGAGGTCCGCGTGATGACCGTACATGCCGCAAAGGGCCTCGAGGCGCCGGTCGTCTTCCTGGTCGACGGCGGCGGCGAGGCCTTCGTTCGCCAGCAGGTCTCGGACCTGCGCTTCCTGGAGAAAGCGCAGGCCGATCATTCCACGCTCACGGTCCCGGTCTGGCGCGCGCCGGGCTCGGCGCCGAACTCGCTCATCGCCGCCGACAACGAGCGGCTGAAGAAGCTCGCCGAGGAGGAATACCGCCGGCTCCTCTATGTCGGCATGACGCGCGCAGCCGACCGCCTGATCGTCTGCGGCTATCGCGGGCAGCGCCAGAACACCGACACCTGGCATTCGATGGTGCAGGGGACGCTGGCACAGGACCTCAAAGGCCGCGGAACGCCGAGGCTTTTCCGCGCCGGAAGCGAGGAGTGGCAGGGGACAGCCTGGCGCGAAGCGCATGTGCCGCGCGACCTCCCGACATCCGAAGGCCGCTCCGAAGAATCGCAACGGCCGACAGCCGGCCTGCCGACGGCGCTTTTCACGCCTCCGGCCGCGCCGCGGCGGCTGCCCCGGCCTCTTGCCCCGTCCGGAACGACCATCGCAATCGACGATCCCGACGCCGAAGCGATCGTCGGCTCGGCCCTCTTCGCCGGCAAGAGCGCGCCGAAATTCTCGATGCTGCGGGGCGCGATCCTGCACCGGTTGCTGCAGGTTCTTCCGTCGGTCGACCCCCGCGAACGTCTGGCCGCGGCGGAGCGCTATCTCGCCCGCTCCGTGCCACGCTGGCCCGAAGCCGAACGGCGCGCACTCGCCGGGACCGTGATGGACGTGCTCGACCATGCGGATCTGCAACCGCTTTTCGGCGAGCACAGCCGGGCGGAGGTCTCCGTGATGGGGACCCTGAAGCTTGGGGTCCGCGATTTCGCCGTATCGGGACGGATCGACCGTCTGGCCGTCACCGGCGACATGGTGACGATCGCCGATTACAAGACCAACCGCGAAATCCCTGAGACGCCCGAAGAGATAGCGCCGGTCTACAGAAATCAGCTTGCGATCTATCGCGAACTCCTGAAACCTCTTTACCCCGGCAAGCGTTTCCGATGCGTGCTGATCTTCACGGAAGGGCCCGCGATCCGGGTGCTTCCCGAGCCGATGCTGGACAGGAGTCTTGAAGAGCTCGCGACAAAGTGAGATACACGATATTGAAAATCCGGTGGCGATGCCTCACATGAGACACAACATCTGGACACTGCCATTCCGAAGGAGCACCCGATGGCTACTGTGAAAGTCGATACTGCCAATTTTCAGAAGGAAGTTCTGAACTCGGCCGAACCGGTCGTCGTCGACTTCTGGGCGGAATGGTGCGGCCCGTGCAAGATGATTGCGCCGAGCCTCGAAGAAATCGCCACCGAGCTTGCCGGCAAGGTCAAGGTCGTCAAGCTCAATATCGACGAAAACCCCGAGCTCGCGGCACAATACGGGGTCCGCTCGATCCCGACGCTTGCCATGTTCAAGGGCGGCGAAGTCGCAGACATCAAGGTCGGAGCCGCACCGAAGACGGCGCTCAGCTCGTGGATTTCGAGCGCGGTGGCTTGAGCCGCCGGGACTTCACTTCGACAATGCGAAAGCCCGGCTTGGCCGGGCTTTTTCTTTTCGGCTGAACCATGTGCGTCGCCGGCTATCTGCCCCTCACCCTAACCCTCTCCCCGCGAGCGGGGAGAGGGGATTGCCCTGGCGCTTGCCGCGAGTCTCCTTCGCCCCGCCTGCGGGGAGAAGGTGGCCGGCAGGCCGGATGAGGGGCCGGCAACTGCGAACCCTTCGTTCCGAACCTTAGAGCGGGATGACGAAACGTGTGTCGGTTTTCCGCCCGCATCCCGCGTCAATCCATTCGAATCGATCACGTTCATGATTTTGGGTCTATCCTGAAACCATCGTGATCTACCGCGGCGGCGTGCCGTTTTCCGCCAGCACGTCGCCGACCAGGTAGAGCGAGCCGCCGATCAGCACACGCGGCGGCACCGGGTCCTCGTCGGTGAGTTCGGCGATCTGGCCGAGCGCTTCGGCAACCGAGGAGGTGGCATTGGCCTCGAGTCCCGCAGCGGCCGCATCGGCGGCCAGCGCCAGCGGGTCCAGTCCCGCGTCGGACCCGTGCACCGGCACGGTGAAGACCTGTTCGGTCAGATCGAGGAAAGCCTTGAAATAGCCGATCGGTTCCTTGGTATTGATCATGCCGATGATCAGGAAGAGCGGTCGCGGGTTGCGCTCCTCGAAGGTGGCCATCGCCTCGGCAATGACATGGCCGGCGCCCGGATTGTGTCCGCCGTCGATCCAGATCTCGGCGCCCGGCGGGCCGAAATGCGAGAGCCTGCCGCCGGCGAGGCGCTGCAGGCGTCCCGGCCACTCGACGCCGGCCAACCCTTTCTCGATAGCCGCCTCGGGAACATCGAAGCCGGCTGCCCGAACGGCACGGATCGCCGCCGCGGCATTGGCATATTGATGCCGGCCCGGCAAGCGCGGCAGCGGCAGATCCGCAAGGCCGTTCTCATCCTGGAAGATCAGCCTGCCGAACTCCTCATGCGCCATGAAATCCTGTCCGTAGACGGATATGGGGCAGCCGAGACGTTCGGCGGTCGCGATCAGCACATCGCGCGCACTCTCTTCCTCCTGGTGGCCGATCACCACCGGGCAGCCGCGCTTCATGATCCCCGCCTTTTCCGCAGCGATCAGCTCGACCCGGTCGCCGAGATAGGCCTGATGATCGAGCGAGATCGGCATGATCACGGCGACGGCCGGCCGGGCGATCACATTGGTCGCATCGTAGCGTCCGCCGAGACCGACTTCTATGATCGCGACATCGGCCGGATGTTCCGCGAAAAGCAGGAAAGTGACCGCGGTCAGGATTTCGAACACGGTGATCTTCTCACCGCCATTCGCTTCTGCAACGCGGCGTACGGCATCGGCAAGCACGGGGTCGCTGACCAGGGCGCCCTTGCCGCCCTTTACACCCAGGCGATAGCGCTCGTGCCAGTTCACTAGATGCGGCGACGTGTGGACATGGACGCTGAGGCCCGCGGCCTCCAGGATCGCCCGGCAGAAGGCCGTGACCGAGCCCTTGCCGTTGGTGCCGGCCACGTGGATGACCGGTGGCAGGCGCTCGTGAGGATTGCCGAGGGCAGCAAGCAGCCGCGTGATCCTGTCGAGCGAAAGGTCGAACCCCTTGGGATGCAGCGCGAGAAGCTTCTCGATCTCCTGCGCCGCCTCGCTGACCTCAGTCGCCGTCATGATGGTAGCCCTAATCTAGGCGCTCGCGGCCACCGGCAGCGGGGCCAACTCCGTCGCGGTATCGCGCTTGACCGCCTTGGCCGGCTTCTTCATCAGAATGTTGAGAACGCGCGCGAGCGTCTCCGGGATGTCGTGGCGCTTGACGACCATGTCGACCATGCCATGCTCCAGCAGATATTCCGAAGTCTGGAAGCCTTCGGGAAGCTTTTCCCGCAGCGTCTGCTCGATCACCCGTTTGCCGGCAAAGCCGATTTCCGCGCCGGGTTCGGCCATGTGGATATCGCCCAGCATCGCATAGGATGCGGTGACGCCACCGGTCGTCGGGTTCGTCAGGACGACGATATAGGGAAGGCCCGCTTCCTTGAGCATGTTAAGAGCCACGGTCGTCCGCGGCAGCTGCATCAGCGACAGGATGCCTTCCTGCATGCGGGCGCCGCCCGAGGCCGGGAACATCACCAGCGGGCACTTCTCCGCTATCGCGCGCTCGAAGGCCTTCACGATCGCTTCGCCCGCGGCAATGCCCAGCGAGCCGCCGATGAAGTTGAACTCATGCGCGACGGCGACGAGCTTGATGCCCTGGACCTGGCCGAGGCCGGCAACGATCGTGTCCTCGAGTTCGGTTTTGGCGCGGCTGTCGCGCAGGCGATCGGAGTACTTCTTCGAGTCGCGGAACTTGAGCGGGTCCTGCGCCACCTTGGGCTGCGGGAATGCCTCGTAGATTCCGCCGTCGAAGAGATCCTTCAAACGGGCCTTCGCCGGCATCTTCATGTGGAAGCCGGATTGCGGGATGACCCATTTGTTCTCTTCCAGATCGCGATGGAACACCATCTCGCCCGTTTCAGGGCACTTGATCCAGAGGTTCTCCGGAACTTCCCTGCGGCCGAGCATCGAGTTGATCTTCGGCCGAACGTAGTTTGTGATCCAGTTCAATTAAGCAGTCTCCTGAAGATTTTCCTTCGGCTTGTGCGCGTCAATATGGGCAATTATTCGGCTGCAGCAAGCCGTGCCGCCCGTACGCCGGCCGCAAGCCCCCTGACGAGCGCTTCGACACCCGGGACCGTCGCTTCCGTTGCCCGGCCTTCTTCGGTCAAGCTCGACGCGATCTGATTGACGATCGCCGTGCCGACGACGACGCCGTCTGCGGATGCGCCGATGGCGCGCGCATGGTCGGCGGTCTTCACCCCGAAGCCGACGCAGACAGGCAAGGGCGTATGCGCCTTGATGCGCGCGACCGCTCCGGCGATCAGCGACGGATCGGGCAGCGCCGAGCCGGTGATGCCGGTCATCGAGACGTAATACACGAAACCCGACGTGTTTTCGAGAACCTTGGGCAGGCGGCGATCGTCCGTCGTGGGCGTTGCCAGGCGGATGAAGCTGATGCCCTTCTCAAGTGCCGGAATGCAGAGTTCGTCGTCCATTTCCGGGGGCAGATCGACGACGATCAGGCCGTCGACGCCGGCCTCGAGTGCGTCCGCCAGGAACCGCTCGACGCCATAGATATAGATCGGGTTGTAATAGCCCATCAGCACGATGGGGGTGCGCTGGTCCTCCGCCCGGAAGAGCCGGGCGAGCTCCAGCGTCTTGGCGAGAGACTGCCCCGCCTTCAGCGCGCGCTGGCCGGCGAGCTGGATCGCCGGTCCATCGGCCATCGGGTCGGAAAAGGGCACGCCGAGTTCGATGATGTCGGCACCCGCCTGCCGCAGCGCCTTCATGATCGCCAGCGACGTGTCGAAATCCGGGTCGCCGCCCATGAAATAGGTCACGAGGACCGGGCGCCCCTCGGCCGCCACGTCGGCGAACCGTTGCTCCATGCGTGCGGTCATGATCTTTACTGCCCCATACCGAGAATTTTGCCGACGGTGAAAATGTCCTTGTCGCCGCGACCGGAGAGATTCATCAGGATGATCTCGTCCTTGCCCATTTTCGGCGCGCGCTTGATGACTTCGGCAAGCGCATGGGACGGTTCGAGCGCCGGGATGATGCCTTCGAGCCGCGTCAGCGTCTGAAAGGCCTCGAGTGCCTCATGATCCATGATCGGCACATATTCGACGCGGCCGATGTCGTTCAGCCAGGCATGTTCCGGTCCGATGCCAGGATAATCGAGTCCGGCCGAGATCGAATGACCTTCCTTGATCTGGCCGTCACCGTCCTGAAGAAGATAGGTGCGGTTGCCGTGCAGCACGCCGGGCGAACCGGCGGTGAGCGAAGCGCAATGCTCGTCGCCGTCGAGCCCCTTGCCACCCGCTTCGACGCCGACGATCCTGACGCCCTCGTCGTCGAGGAACGAATGGAAGATGCCGATCGCATTGGAACCGCCGCCGACGGCGGCGACGACGAGATCGGGAAGCCGGCCTTCGGCTTCGAGGATCTGCTGCTTGGCTTCCTCACCGATGACTGCCTGGAAGTCGCGCACCATCTCCGGATAGGGATGCGGGCCGGCAGCCGTGCCGATCAGGTAATAGGTGCTGTCGACATTGGTCACCCAGTCGCGCAACGCCTCGTTCATGGCGTCCTTGAGGGTGCCGTTGCCGGCGGTCACCGGCTTCACCTCGGCGCCTAGAAGCTTCATGCGGAAGACGTTCGGCGCCTGCCGCTCCACGTCGGTCGCACCCATGTAGACCACGCAGGGCAGGCCGAAGCGCGCCGCGACCGTCGCCGATGCCACTCCGTGCTGGCCGGCACCGGTTTCTGCGATGATGCGGGTCTTGCCCATGCGCTTGGCGAGCAGGATCTGGCCGATGCAATTGTTGATCTTGTGGGAGCCCGTGTGATTGAGCTCCTCGCGCTTGAAATAGATCTTGGCGCCACCGAGTTCGGCCGTCAGGCGCTCGGCGAAATAGAGCGGGCTCGGCCGGCCGATATAGTGGGTGCCGAGATTTTCGAGTTCCGCCTTGAAAGCCGGATCGTTCTTCGCCCTCGCCCATTCATCCTGGAGATCGAGGATCAGCGGCATCAGCGTCTCGGCGACGAAGCGCCCGCCGAATATGCCGAAACGGCCCTCTTCATCGGGTCCGGACCTGAAGGAGTTCGGTTTAGGCGGTTGATTCACGTCTTGCTCCCTGATCACGGCCGCTCAAGCTTCCGCCCGGCGGACCGCTTCGAAAAACGCTTCCATGAGCGTCAGATCCTTGATCCCCGGCGCGCTTTCCACTCCGGAGGATGTATCGATGGCGCGGGCGCCGGTCAGCGCAAGTGCGTCTGCGATGTTGCCCGCGTTCAATCCACCGGAAAGCATGTAATCGACGCTTCCGTCAAGCGCGTCGAGAAGCCGCCAGTCGAAAGAAATCCCGTTGCCGCCCGGCAGATCGGAACCGGCCGGAGGCTTCGCATCCAGGAGAAAACGGTCGACGATGCCCAAATAGGGATCGATCCGCTCCAGATCGGAGGCCTCGCGGACGGCAAGCGCCTTCATCACCGGAAGACCATAAAGCGCCTTGATGGAAAGGACCCGCTCGGGAGTCTCGGAACCGTGAAGCTGGAGGACGTCGGGGTCGAGCGCCGACACGATCTCGTCGAGACCGTCATTGTCCGCATCGACCGTGACAGCAACGATCTTCGCGCGCCCGCGGGCGCGCGCGGCAAGGCGGCCGGCATCGTCCGGTTCGATGTTGCGGGGGCTCTTGGGAAAGAAGATGAAGCCTACGTGGGAAGCGCCGAGCGCGACGGCACGTTCCACGGCCTCGGCCGTCTTCAAACCACAGATCTTCACTTCCGTTTTCATGGAAAGCGACCTTGCATGAAATGCCGCCCGAGTCGAGCAAAACCGTTGCACGGCAGCGGCCAATCTTAGGACGAGGGCGGCGGCGGGCATCCGGTGTTTTTCGAGCGAACCAAGCCGGCCCCCCTCATCCGCCTGCAGGAACCTTCTCCCGCAAGCGGGGCGAAGGGAGAAGCGGCATGCTCCGTCAGTCCCCTCTCCCCGCCCGCGGGTTGAGGGGCCGTTTGGCCACTCTCGATCTACCCGAAATCGATCGCATGCAGCATCGTGCCGTTGCGCTTGAGCCAGTGCTTGGCATCCTTCGTTTCCGGGCACAGGCTTTCGCACAGCGCCCAGAAACGCGGTCCATGATTCATTTCCTGAAGATGGGCGACCTCGTGTGCCGCGAGATAGGCGATCACCTTCGGCGGCGCCATGGCAATCCGCCAGGAAAAGCTCAAATCGCCCTCGGCGGAGCAGGAGCCCCAACGGCTGCGGGTGTCCTTCAGGCTGAGGGAGCGTGCCCTGCGCCCCGTCCTGCCCGCATAGACGGCGACCAGGCGCTCGAGCTCGCTGCGGGCTTCCTTCTTGAGGTAGTCGGCGATGCGCCGGCGCAGATGCTCCTCGGCACCGCCCACCCTCAGAACCGCCTCGTCGTCGATCACGAGCGCTTCGGTCAAGCCGCGCAGGCGGCCCGTTCTCTCGATGCGGTGCGCAACGCCGCGAACAAGGACGGTGCCGCCGTCCTCGAGCTCGCTTTCGCCGGAGAAGCGGGCGAGCTTGGTCATCAACCAGCCTTGGTGCCGGGTGAGAAAGGCGCTGACCTCGCGCTCCGGCAGGCCCTCCGGCACGGTGAGCTTCAACGCTCGCCCGCCGGGCTCGATGCGGAGCGTCATCCGCGTCGCTCGCGCATTTTGCCGAATGGTCAGGGGAAGGACCTTGCCGGCGACCTCGATGTCACGGATGACATCAAGGGGCGGTCCACTGCCACGGCGCCGCTTGAGAGATGAAAACATGAGGCCGTTCTAGCCGATTCGCAGGGCACTTGGCAGATGGACGAGTAACATCCGGCGTTTCACATGAAACACCGGATGTCATGAAACACCGGATGCGATCAGCTCGATTCGAAGCCGGCTTCCGGACCGGTGCGGCCGTTCTTGCGTTCGCGCATGAAGCGGTCGAATTCCTCCTGGTCCTTTGCACGACGGAGCTCTCGTACATAGCCGTCGAATTCCTCGCGCATCTCGTCGAGCTTGCGGCGCTCCTCGTCGAGACGGGCAAGTTCCGCTGTCCGCCAGTCGTCGAAGGCGACATTGCCGGTACGATGATGTGCCCATTGTCCCCGGCGGTTCCGTTTGAAGCCGGCACACATGCGATCCACTCCTTCATTGGCGTCTTTCTTGAACGCCCTCAGCTTGTCGCCGAAGAGGATGTAGGCGAGCATTGCCAGGCCGAGCGGCCAGAACACAATGAAACCCAGCACCATCAATGCAATGGTCGCAGGCGTCCAGTGCGGACGGATCAGTGCAGATTGGTTCATCTTCAGGATTCCTCGCAGTCGGCGGGCCGCCCTTCGCGGCCCGATGAAAACGATGTGGGAAACCCACGGCCCCGACGCAAGACATTGTATCAAGGAATCGGACAACCCCCTGACTTTGCTCCGGCAAATCGAGCGCTCCAATCGCTCGCTCAGGCCGACTTGCCGCCCTTGATGAGCTGTTTGACCGGCTTCGCATGGCGTGAATGGCGGCGCTGGAAGGCGACGATGCGCGGTGCGATCTCGCGGCGGAAGCGCGAGCCGTTGAAGACGCCGTAATGGCCGACGTCGGGCTGCATGTAGTGCTGCCGCATAGAATCGGGAATGCCGGTGCAGATCGTCTGCGCCGCCTTGGTCTGGCCGAGGCCGGAAATGTCGTCGTTCTCGCCCTCGACGGTCAGCAGCGCGACGCGTCGGATCGCCGTCGGATCGACCCGCTTGCCGCGGTGGATCATCTCGCCCTTGGGCAGCGCATGTTGCATGAACACCACCTGCACGGTCTGCAGGTAGAACTCCGCGGTCAGATCCATCACCGCCAGATATTCGTCGTAGAAGTCACGGTGTTTTTCGGCCGCATCGCCATCGTTCTTGACCAGATGGGCGAAGAATTCCTTGTGGGCGATCAGGTGCCGGTCGAGGTTCATCGACATGAAGCCGGAGAGCTGGAGGAAGCCCGGATAGACCATGCGCATGAAGCCGGGCTGCGGCCACGGAACCGGCATGACGACATTGTCGCGGAACCACTCGATCGGCCGTTCCTTCGCAAGCTCGTTGACCGCGGTCGGGTTGATGCGCGTGTCGATCGGCCCGCCCATCAGCGTCATCGTCGACGGTGCGAGGGGATCCTCCGCCGCCTCCATCAGGGCGACGGCCGCCAGAACCGGCACGGCCGGTTGACAGACCCCGATCACATGCGCATCCGGCCCCAGGAAATGCAGCATCTGGATGACGTAGTCGATATAGTCGTCGAGATCGAAGGTTCCCTCGCTCAAGGGAACCATGCGGGCGTCGATCCAGTCGGTGATGTAGACGTCGGAATGGGGCAGCAGTGCTTCCACCGTTCCGCGCAACAGCGTGGCGTAGTGGCCGGACATCGGCGCAACGATCAGGACTTTCGGATCCGGAGCGCGATCCCTTGGCAGGCTGCGCTCGAAATGTATGAGGTTGCAGAACGGCTCGCGCCAGACGATCCTTTCGCGGACCGGCACGGGCTGCCCATCGATCTCGGTTTCGGGAAGGCCGAATTCCGGCTTGCCGTAGCGGCGGGTGGCACGCTCGAAAACCTCCAGCCCCGCGGCTGCGGCACGGCCGAAATAGGTATGCGAAACCGGGTTCATCGGATTGCTGAAGGCCAGCCGCATGGCGTCCGCCGCCGTGCGCCACGGAGCCATCATCGCATGGTTCATCTCGTAAAGCTGGTAGAACATGGGCGCGTATCCCTTGTTTCAAATCAACGAAAACGCCGCTCCCAGTCCGACGCCGGAGCGCTTCCACAGGAAACATTTCTAATGGTTTCCATCCGAGAGCGCCTAGTCACGAAAAGTGGATCATTTCACCAGGACGGCGGAATGATCTAGCTTGCGGTTGTTCGTCTCTGGTGTCCGCAATCGCTGCTACACTAGCATTTTTCTTGTGCAGCGCAACAAACGCATCCCTCACTTTTTGGGAAGGACATCCCCATGGAATGAAGCCTCTCACCCGGCGCTCACCGCGACAACCGCCTTGACGAGCCCCGACTTGTCGTGGACCCAGCGGGGAAGGTCGCGGACGAGGTCCTCGAGCGTCGTGCGGTGGGTGACGAGCGCCTCTATCGGGACGAGCCCCGCCGCAAGCGACTGAATGACGTGATCGAAGTCCTCGCGAGTGGCGTTGCGGCTGGCGACGAGCGTCATTTCCCGCTTGTGGAATTCGGGATCCGAGAAGCGGATCTCCTCCTTGACCACGCTGACGAAGACGAGCGTGCCGCCGTGGGCGACATGGCCAAACGCCCGTTCCATCGACTGGGCGTTGCCGGTGGCGTCGAAGACGACGTCGAAACCATCCCCGCCCGTCGCCTGCGCGAGCGCCGCATCGTCGCCCGCAAGGATGCCGGGCGAAAAGCCGAGCTTTTCCGTGGCGAAGGCCAGGCGCTCCTCGCTCGTGTCGAGCAGCCTTACGTCGTGGCCGGCGATGCGCGAGAAGAGGGCCGTCCCAAGTCCGATCGGCCCGGCACCTATCACCAGCGAACGGACGCCTCGGCCTACCGCCGAACGCCGGACGGCATGAGCGCCGATCGCCAGGAACTCGACCGCCGCGGCGGCTTCCGGCGAAAGGCCTTCGGCCGGATAGAGGTTCTGCTCGGGCATGACGATTTCTTCACAGAAGGCGCCGTCGGTGTGAACGCCGAGGACGCGGATCGCCGTGCAGCAGTTCGGCTTGCCTTTGCGGCAGGCGATGCACTCCCCGCAGGAGAGATAGGGATTTACGACCACGAGCGTCCCCGGCGCGAGCCGGGTGCCGGGACCGCCTTCGATCACTCTCGCAGAGATCTCGTGGCCCATCACGCGCGGATATTCGAGAAAGGGGTGCTTGCCCTCGAAGATATGATAATCGGTGCCGCAGATCCCGACGCGGCTGACCGCAAGGCGCACCGAGCCGGGTGGCGGTGCCTCAGGCCCGCTGCGGGCGACGACCGCGAGGCGGCCGGGCTCTGAACAGACGACGGCTTTCATGCGGCGCTCCGAAGCTTGCTGGGGACCGGTTGCGGGCAGGCGGCCATCACCGCGCCCCCCGCCGCCGCAACTGGTCGAAATAGACGATCACGATGATCAGCAGCCCGGTGATGATGCGCTGCCAGAAGGAATTGACGTTCAGGAGATTGGCGCCGTTGTTGATCGTCGCAAGGATGAAGGCGCCGAGCAGGGGACCGTGGACCGAGCCGACGGCGCCGAAAAGGCTCGTGCCGCCGATGACCGACGAAGCGATCGCCTGCAGCTCCCAGCCTTCGGCCTGCGTGGCGTTGCCGATGCCGATGCGCGAGGCGAGCAGCAGCCCCACGAAGGCGGCGCAGGTCGATGACAGGATATAGGCCAGATAGATCGTGCGGTTGACGTTGACGCCGGAAAGGCGCGCCGCCTCGCTGTTGGAGCCGACGGCGAAGAGATAGCGGCCGAAGCGGCTCAGATGCAGGAAGACGTAAGCCGGAATCGCAACGACGATCACCATCCAGAAGAGACTGGGAATTCCGAGGAAGTCGGCTCGTGAGAAAGTGGTGAAGGCGTCGTTGGTGATCGAGATGGTCGAGCCGTTGGTGATCAGGAGACCGATGCCGCGAAGCGAGGTCAGCGTCGCAAGCGTGATGATGAAGGGCGGCAGCCCCATGCGGACGATGCCGAAGGCATGGAAGGCGCCGATCAGCACGCCGATCGCCAGCGTCGCGATGATCGCGAGCCAGAGCGGAACCCCCGCCGCGAGCAGCCAGGCGACGATGACGCTGGTGAAACCGACGACGGCGCCGACCGAAAGGTCGATGCCGGCCGTGATGATGACGAAGGTCTGGCCGACGGCGAGAATCGCGGTCATCGCCCCCTGACGCAGGAGGTTGCTGATGTTGTTCGGCGTCCAGAAGGCGTTGGTCGCCAGGCCGAGGAGCAGCCAGAGGACGACCAGCAATCCCACGAGCGTCAGACCGAACAGGATGCTGACGCCTTTCTTCGGCGTCGGTCCCGCGCTTTCAACCGTTTCCACACTCATCGCTTCCTCCCTGCGTCCTTCCTCATCCGGCTCTCAGGCATTGATCGCCTGCGCCAGCACTTCCTCATGGCTTGCGGCCCGGTAGTCGTGGCTTGCCACAAGCCGCCCCTGCCGGAACACATGCAGGCGATCGGCCAGTTCATAGACCTCCGGCAGGTAGGAGGAGATCAGGATGATCCCTGCCCCCTTCTCCAGAAGCCGCGCAAACAGCCGGTAGATTTCCGCCTTGGTGCCGACATCGACGCCCACGGTCGGCTCGTCGAAGATGAAGAGCTTCGCTCCGTGGCTCAGCCATCTGCCGATAACGATTTTCTGCTGGTTCCCGCCGGACATGGCGGAGGCAAGCACCCGCCGCGACGGCGTCTTGATCTTCAGATCCCTGATCTGACGTTCGGCATTGGAGGCCTCCTGCGCGCGGTTGATCGTCAAGCCGCGCGTCAGCCTTTTGAAAACCGGCAGGTTGATATTGACGCCGATCGGCAGGTTGAGGCACAGGCCCTGATCGCGGCGGCTCTCCGGCGCGAGCGCGATCCCGAGGTCCATGGCCTTCCGCTCATTGCCTATCGCGACCTTGCGGCCCTGCCAGAAGATCTCTCCGGCGCTCACCGGATTGCGCCCGTAAAGGCCGAGCGCGAATTCGCTGCGGCCGGCGCCGATCAGACCGTAGAGCCCGACGATCTCGCCCGCCCTGACCGAGAGCGATATGTCGCGGAAACCTGGACCGGAGAGCCCGCGCGTCTCGACGATCATCTCGCCCGGTTCGAAACGTTCCTTGTGGTAGATCTGTTCGATCGTGCGGTTGATCATCAAAGTGATGAGCTCGGCCTCGTTCGTCTCGGAAATCGCGCGCGTGCCGACATGCGTGCCATCGCGAAGCACCGAGACGCGGTCCGCAAGCTCGAACACCTCTTCCAGCCTGTGGCTGATATAGACGATCGTGACGCCCTCGCCCTGCAGCCGGCGGATCAGGCGGAAAAGCTGTGCCGATTCCTGTCGCGTGAGATAGGCCGTGGGCTCGTCGAAGATGAGGAACTGCGTGCCGCGCATGGCCGCCCGAGCAGTGGCGACCAGCTGCTGCTGGCCGATCGTCAGGCTGCCGAGTTCGGCATTGGCGGGCAGATTGAAGCCGAGATCATCAAGCACGCCCTGGGCCGCGCCGGTCATCGCGCGCTTGCGCATCAGCCCGCGGCGGTTCATCTCGTCGCCCAGGAACATGTTCGCCGCAACGCTCAGATGCGGGCAAAGCACCACCTCCTGGTGAACCGCATTGATGCCGCGGGCGATCGCTTCGTTGGGCGTGGCGAGGTCGACAGTTTCGCCGCACCAGCGGATTTCGCCGGCACTGCGGGCAATGACCCCGGTCAGGAGTTTGATCAGCGTCGATTTGCCGGCACCGTTCTCGCCGACGATCGCGTGGATTTCGCCGGATAGAAAGGTCATCGTCGCGGGCTTCAGAGCCTCGACCGCGCCATAGTTTTTCTGCAGGCCGCGGAGTTCCAGGATGGGTGAGCCCTTCGGAACCGGACGGCCACCCGCCGCCCTCACCTGTTCGTCATGGCGATGGCTGACCTCTTGAAGCCCTATCATGGCATTGTCCTCCACTTCCCGGATCGCAACGGCCGATCCCCTCGGCCGTTGCACTGTTCTCCTGAAGGCGATGCGCAGCGCCGGTCCTGCGGCGCCGCGCAATTCCGTTCGTCAGTTGACCTTCGGATTCAGAAGCGCGTCGATCTTCGGTTCGCTCATATTGGCCTTGGTGACCAGATTCGCGCCGGTATCGACATTGGCTTCGACCTTCTCGCCCTTGGAGACCGCAAGAGCCGTCTTCACGCCGTCATAGCCCATGCGGTAGGGATCCTGGACGACGAGGCCCGCCAGCACGCCTTCCTTGAGGAAGCCCACGGTCTTCTCGTCGCTGTCGAAGCCGATCACCTTGATCTTGTCGCCGAGCTTGTTCTCGGCGATCGCCTGGCCGACGCCCTGCGCCATGATCAGGTTCGAGGCGAAAACGCCGACGAGGTTGGGGTTGGCGGTGATCAGATCGGTCATGATGTTGAGACCGGTCGTCGCCTGTCCGTCGGCATACTTGTCGGCAACCACTTTCAGGCCCGGATATTTCGTCTTGACCTGATCGAGAAAGCCTTCGCGGCGCTGGTCGAGCGAGCCGACGCCCGGCAGGCTGGTGATGATAGCGATCTCGCCCTCTTCCTTGCCGGTCGCCTCCTTGATGGCGGCGGCAAGACCGTCGGCGGCTATGCGTCCGCCCTGGACGTTGTCCGTGGTCAGGAAGGAGGTGAAGGCCTTCGAATCCGCCCCGGAATCGATGCCGATCACCGGAACCGATTTCGCGGCCTCGTCGACGGGCTTGCCGAGCGCCTTGAACTCCGTCGGCGCGATCACGACCGCGGCCGGCGCGCCCGCAACGGCGTTTTCAAGGATGGTGATCTGGCCGTTGATGTCGGATTCCGACTGGGCGCCGAGCTCCGGCACGTTGACACCGAGATCCTTGCCGGCGGCGCGCGCGCCCGCAAGCACGATCTGCCAGTAGAAGGAGGTGGTGTCCTTGACGATGATGGGAATGGTGACGTCCTGCGCGAAAGAGGTCGCGGGGACCATTGCGGCGACGAAAGCGGCGCCGGCCAGGGCGTTGAAGGCACGGCGTGAAAGAATGCGCTTGGCTATGCTCATCGGGTTCTCCTCTCAGTGACACCTTGTTCCGTTATCGACCGGGCCGCCAGGTGCATGCGGGCCCGGTTGCTTATGAGAGTGGCGGCCGCCATCGAGGGCGGCGAAGCATCAGGCCCTTACCGCCTCCGGCCCCAGCTCGGGCGCGACAAGCGTATGGGGTTCGAAAGCCGCGTAATCTTCCGGCGCGATCCCGTAGCGGGTCAGCTCCATGTTGCGCGTCAGGCTTGACGGTTTGGCGGTTCCAAGCAGCACCGAGGCGACGTGAGGATTGGCCAGCGGGAACTGCAGGGCCGGGGCGGCCAGCGGCATGCCGCGCTCTCCGGCGATACGCTCCATCGCCGCGACTTTGGCGCGCACCTCGCCGGTCGCGGGCATGTAATCGAAATGCGCTCCCTCGACCGGTCCGGTCGCGAGAATGCCGGAATTGAACACGCCGCCGACGACCAGCGAAGTGTCCTTCTTCGCGCAGAGCGGCAGGAGCTCGGCAACCGCGGAGCGGTCGAGGAGCGTATAGCGACCGGCAAGCAGGATGCAGTCGATGTCGGCCTGGCGCATGACATCCAGGCAGACCGGCACCTCGTTGACGCCGAGGCCGTAGGCTGAAATGACGCCGCTCGATTTCAGCTCCTCGAGTGCTTTCAGGCCGGAATCCAGAAGCTGCCGCAGGTAGACGGCGTTTTTCGCCGCGCCATGCGTGTAGCCGCCGATGTCGTGGACATAAAGAATGTCGATGCGGTTGAGACCGAGACGGGCATAACTCATCTCGACCGAACGCATGATCGCGTCGTAGCCGTAGTCATAGGTGACGTCGAAGTTCAGCGGCTTGACGTAGGAATAGTCAGGGACCTGGTTCTCAGGCACCGGATGAAGCAGGCGGCCGACCTTCGTCGACAGCACGAAGCTGTCGCGCGGCTTGTCGCGCAGGAAGTCGCCGACCCGCCGCTCGGCAAGGCCAAGCCCATAGAACGGCGCCGTATCGAAATAGCGGATACCCGCTTCCCAGGCGGCGTCGAGCGTCGCCATCGCAGCTTCGCCGGTACATTCGCGATAGAGACCGCCCAGTCCCGCCGTGCCGAAACTGTATTCGGTCACCGCGAGCGCGGTCCGGCCTATCCTTCTCGTCTGCATTCCTTGTTTCCTCCCCAAGGATTGCGCCCTTACGCGTCTCGCTTCGCCCCTTCAGCCTAGAGCGTCGCCCCCAGATGCCAGGGCACGAATTCGTTGTCGCCGTAGCCGAAAAGCTCGCTCTTGGTCTTGCGGCCCGATGCGGTCTCTATGATGAGCTCGAAAATCCCCCGGCCAAGATCGGCGATGGTGGTTTCACCCGAGGCAATGACGCCGCAGTCGATGTCCATGTCCTCTTCCATGGCCCGATAGAGCGCCGTGTTGCTGGTGAGCTTGATCGACGGCGCCGGCCGACAGCCGAAACAGCTGCCGCGGCCGGTCGTGAACGCGATGACGTTGGCTCCGCCGGCGACCTGGCCGGTTGCCGAGACCGGATCGTAGCCGGGCGTGTCCATGAAGACCAGGCCGGGCTCCGTCACGCGCTCGGCGTAATTGTAGACAGCCGTCAACGGCGAGCGGCCGCCCTTGGCGACGGCGCCAAGCGACTTCTCGAGAATCGTCGTCAGGCCGCCCCGCTTGTTACCCGGCGAAGGATTATTGTCGAGCGAGGCGCCATGCATCGCCACATAGTCCTCCCACCAGGCGATCAGGCCGTCGAGCTTGACCGCAACCGTCTCGTTGACCGCTCGGCTGCGCAGCAGATGCTCGGCTCCGTAGATCTCGGAGGTCTCGGAAAGGATCGCCGTGCCGCCGGCGGCGGCGAGTATGTCGACCGCCGCGCCGAGCGCCGGATTGGCGGTGATGCCGGAAAGCCCGTCCGAACCGCCGCATTGCAGGCCGACGATGATCTCGCTGACCGGGATCGGCACGCGCCGGGCGGCCGCGACTTCCTTGGCGATTTCGTCGAGAATGCCGAGGGCGCGCTCGACCGAGCGGCGCGAACCGCCGGCCTCCTGGATGTTGAAATGCCGCTTCTCGGCCCCGGCCCCGCTCTGGCCGTAGAGCGTCAGCTGATTGACCTCGCAGCCGAGCCCGACCATCAGCACGCCGCCGAAATTCGCGTGGCGCGCATAGCCGGCGAGCGTCCGGTGCAGGTTCTTCATGCCGTCGCCGGTGGACGACATGCCGCATCCCTGGTCGTGGACGATCGGCACGAAACCGTCGATGCCTTCATATTTCGGCAGAATGCGCCTGTTCGCCTCGTCGGCGATCGCGCGACAGACCGTGGTGGAACAGTTCACGCTGGCGACGATGCCGATATAGTTGCGCGTTGCGGCCCTACCGTCCGCCCGGCGATAGCCGAGGAATGTGCGCGCCTTGTCCGCCTCGCTCGCAGCCTCCGGCGGAACGGCGGCGCCAATGGCGAGCCGGCCCTGATCGAAGGCAAGATTATGAGAATGAACGTGCTCGCCGGGCGCGATGGGGGATGTGGCGCGGCCGATCGCCTGGCCGTATTTGACCACCGGCTCACCGACGTCGATCCTGCGGATCGCGGCCTTGTGGCCCGGCTCTATGCGCGCAACCGCCGACACTCCGCCGGCCAGCCGGTCGCCCGGCGCAATCGCCGCGGTGGCGACGACGACGTTAT
Organism: Ensifer meliloti; assembly: GCF_030064585.1. Taxonomy (NCBI): domain Bacteria; kingdom Pseudomonadati; phylum Pseudomonadota; class Alphaproteobacteria; order Hyphomicrobiales; family Rhizobiaceae; genus Ensifer; species Ensifer meliloti. Next base: position 2,323,246 of record NZ_CP120365.1, on the reverse strand, counting down.
CGTCCGGCGAAAGAAGGATCGAAGACGGTGCGGGCAAATCAAGCTCCTCCCGAACGGTTTCCAACATGTGCAAGCACCAGTTCTGTCTTTTATCTACAATAGACAGATGTTCGTCAATGGCTATTATGGGGCCATTGCGGTCGTCGCGGAACGGAGCCACGGCGTGCCGACACCAGAAACCCGAACCGGGCCGGATCCGCGCCAATGGCGAAGCAAAACACCGTCTTCAAGGATGCCTTCAACCGCTGCCTCGAGCTGTTCGCGGAGACCACCACGCTTCCGTCCGAACCGGAGCTCGGGCAGGCACTCGGTGTCAGCCGCACGACCGTGCGCGCCATCCTTACGCGCTGCGAGGAACTGAGCCTCATCGCCTGGGACAAGCGCAGCAAGACGGTGCTGAGAAGGCCTGAGCCCTCGGACTACTTCCCGACCGCGGAGACCGATTCGCTCGCCGAAAGGATCGAGCGGAGCTTCATGCGCCGGATTCTGGCAGGCGGCGCCGAGCCCGGCATGCAGATCAACGAGCTCGAGCTTGCCCGCGAAATCGGCGCCGGGACGACCAGCGTGCGCGAATTCCTGATCCGCTTCAGCCGTTTCGGGCTGATCGAAAAACGACCGAACAGCCATTGGGTTCTCAAGGGGTTCACGCGCGAATTCGCACTCGAACTGACGGAAGTAAGGGAGATGTTCGAGCTGCGCTCAGCCGCCCGCTTCGTCTCCCTTCCCGACCAGGACCCGGCCTGGGAGGAGCTGAAGAAGATCGAGGCGGTGCATCGGGAGATCCTCGCCGACATCGACAATCGCTACAGCGAATTTTCCGAACTCGACGAGCGCCTCCACCTGCTGGTGCACAAATCGTCGAGCAACCGCTTCATCATCGACTTCTACGATGTCATCGCCATCGTCTTCCACTATCACTACCAGTGGAACAAGGCGAATGCGCGGGAGCGCAACGCCCGGGCGCTGGAGGAGCATCTCGACTACATCGCCGCGCTGCAATCGCGCGATCCCATGCTCGCCGAACAGGCCTGCCGGCGACACCTGAAATCGGCGCGGGAGACGCTGCTCCAGTCGATTTCGTAGTAGGCAGATCGATCAATAGCCGGATTCTATCCGTGTCGGTCCGCTCTCTCCAAGAAATTCCCGGCGCAGCCGCTCCGTTGCGCTGACGAGCAATGTCACGTCGGTGCCGATCGCCATGAAATCGGCCCCGAGGTCACGATAGTCGCGCGCCTGGGCGGGATCGAGGGTCATGATGCCACGCGCCTTGCCGGCGCGCTCGATCCGCGCGAAGGCCTCGATTATCGCTGTCCGCACCTCCGGATGGCCCGGATTTCCGAGATGTCCCATGTCCGCGGCAAGATCCGCCGGACCGACGAACAGGCCATCGACGCCGTCCAGCGCAGCGATGGCGTCGATCGCCTCGAGCCCTGCCCGGCTCTCGATCTGCAGCAGCAGACAGATCTCGTCGTTGGCGTTTTCGAGATAGTCGCCGATGCGGCTGAAGTTCGTTGCCCGGCCGAGCGCGGCACCGACACCGCGAACGCCATGCGGCGGGTAGCGCACGGCGCGCACGAGCTGCCGCGCCTGCTCGACATTGTCGACCATCGGGATCAGCAGCGTTTGCACGCCGGCATCCAGGATCTGCTTGATCATGACCGCGTCGCCGACCGGCAGGCGGACGATCGGATGACTGCCTCCGCCGGCGACGGCGCGATACTGCGCCGCCAGCATGGGAAGGTCGTTCGGCGCATGCTCGCCATCGATCAGCAGCCAGTCATAACCGCTGCCGGCCACCACTTCCGCCGCATAGGGACTGGCGAGCGCCACCCAGAGACCGAGCTGAAAGCGGTTTTCGCGGATCGCCGCTTTGAAGGTGTTTTTGGGGGCGGGCATAGTGGTCTCCTCTTGCGTCCGAGTCTGTCTGGTTGGGATGCGGAGAAATAGTCCGCTTTCTCTGCCCCTCATCCGCCTGCCGGCACCTTGCATAAGAAATGTTGTAAAGGATTCGGTATGCCTTTGGCCGGGCGGCCGCCCGGCCAAAGGCGCCGACCGTCGGATCGCCGGCACCAGAACCTTTGGGGGTTACGGAGAAGCAGGATCGCGGTCGGTTCCTCATCGTGGCCCGAATGGTTGCTGGAACAACCTGGTTCGTATGCAAGGCAGGGACGACAAGGATGACCGAGATTAGCATGAAAGCGGCCGGTATTGATACCGGGAAGATATGGCTTGATGTCGCCACCTACCCGGTGAGCGACAAACAGAAAGTGCCCAACAACGCCGACGGCTGGCAGACTCTGGCTGACTGGCTCGAGCGGCAGGGGATCGGACGGGTCGGGATCGAAGCGTCCGGCGGATATGAGCGCGACGTGATTGCGTATCTGCATCAGAGAGGCTTTGAGGTCGTCCTGCTGCAGCCGCGGCAAGTGCGCGCTTTCGGCCTCTATAAGCTGCGCCGAGCCAAGAACGACCAGCTCGACGCCGCGCTGATCGCCGAGTGCGCTGCCCGTTCGGATGCGCGATGCCATGCGCCGGATAGCCGGCTGATCGCGTTTGGCGAATGGCTGCTGTTCATCGAGCAGATCGAAGCCGATATAGCCTGCCTCAAGACCCGCCGCGAGCGTTTCACCGACAGGCGGATCCTCGAGGAGATCGATCGTTCCATCGGTGAGCTCAAGAGCCGTTGCAAAGCCCAGCTCGCGCTGTTGCAGGCCGCTGTCCGCGAGCATGACGATCTCGCCCGGAAGCTTGATCTGATCGAAAGCATCGACGGCATCGGCATCCGTACGGCACTCACCCTGGTCATTCTGATGCCCGAACTCGGCAGGGTCGACCGTGAGGAGATCGCCGCGCTGACCGGCGTGGCGCCTTATGACGACCAGAGCGGCAAGCGTGAAGGCGAGCGCCATATCGCCGGCGGACGGGCGCGCGTCCGCAGGGCCCTGTTCAATGCCGCCTTACCGGCGTCGCAGCGCTGGAACGAGACGCTGGTTGAGCTCTACGATCGTCTCACCGCAAAAGGCAAATCCCACAAAGCGGCGCTCATCGCCTGCGTCCGCAAACTCATCATCTTCGCCAACACCGTCGTCAAGCGCCAAACCCCATGGACGAAAAGCGCGCCACAACAAAATTCTTGCGCTTAGTCTAATGGTTGCGCTTCTCCCCGCCTGCGGGGAGAAGGGATATGCCGCACCGCTCCAGTCCCCTCTCCCCGCCTGCGGGGAGAGGGTTAGGGTGAGGGGCAATCCCGAATTTCAAACGTCTATCAACCTCTTAACGGCAAAAGAAAAAACCGGCCAGAACTTTCCGGCCGGCTTGTTTCCGATCGCGAGCAGCCTCAGGCAATGCCGCCGAGGCAGACATATTTGATCTCCATGAATTCCTCGATGCCGTATTTCGAGCCCTCGCGGCCAAGGCCCGAGAGCTTGACGCCGCCAAAGGGTGCTTCGGCCGTGGAGATCAGGCCTGTATTGACACCGACCATGCCGTATTCCAGCGCTTCCGCCACGCGGAAGACGCGGGCGAGGTCCTTGGCGTAGAAATAGGAGGCGAGGCCGAATTCGGTGTCGTTCGCCTGTGCGATCACATCCGACTCGTCCTTGAAGCGGAAGAGCGGCGCTACCGGTCCGAAGGTCTCTTCCCGCGCGACCGCCATCGCCTGGGTCACGTCGGCCAGCACCGTCGCCTCGTAGAAGGTGCCGCCGAGTGAATGGCGACGGCCGCCCTGCACCACGCGCGCGCCCTTCGCAAGCGCATCCGCCACATGCTCCTCGACCTTTTTCAGCGCCGGCTGGTCGATCAGCGGTCCGAGGATGACGCCGTCCTCCATGCCGTTGCCGGTCTTGAGCTTGGCGACGGCCTGGGCGAGCTTGTCGGAGAAGGCCTCGTAGACGCCGTCCTGCACATAGATGCGGTTGGCGCAGACGCAGGTCTGGCCATTGTTGCGGAACTTGGCGATCAGCGCGCCTTCGACCGCCGCATCGAGATCGGCATCATCGAAGACGATGAACGGGGCGTTGCCGCCGAGTTCCAAGCCAAGCTTCTTGATCGTTGCCGCGCTCTGGCGGTAGAGCTCTGCGCCGACCTCGGTCGAGCCGGTAAAGGTAAGCTTGCGGACGGTCGGGTTCGAAGTCATCTCGGCGCCGATCTCGCGCGCGGAGCCGGTAATGACGCTGAAGAGACCTTTCGGCATGCCCGCGCGCTCGGCGAGCACGGCGATGGCGATGGCCGAGAACGGCGTCTGCGCGGCCGGCTTCAAGACCATGGCGCAGCCGGCGGCAAAGGCCGGCCCGGCCTTGCGGGTGATCATCGCGTTCGGGAAGTTCCACGGCGTGATCGCGGCGACGACGCCGATCGGCTGCTTCATCACCAGAATGCGCTTGTCCTTCTGATGGCCGGGGACGAGATCGCCATAGACACGCCGCGCCTCTTCCGCGAACCATTCGATGAAGCTCGCTCCGTAGACGATCTCGCCTGTCGCCTCCGCTAGCGGCTTGCCCTGCTCCATCGTCAGAATCCGGCCGAGATCGTCCTTGTTCTCGATCATCAGCTCGAACCAGCGGCGCAGCACCGCCGAGCGCTCCTTGGCGGTCCTCGCCGCCCATTCCTTCTGCACCCGCGCCGCGGCCTCGATCGCTGTCCGGGTCTCGGCGGCGCCGAGCTTCGGGACGCGGCCGATGATTTCGCCGGTCGCCGGATTGTTCACCTCGATCGCATTCTTCGGGTCGGCTTCGATCCAGGTCTCGCCCACGAGAGCAGCCTGGCGAAACAGCGACGGGTCTTTCAGATTCATGGCGAGTCCTTCCTCAAAAAATCTACAGAACTTATACAACTTTTTTCGCCGGTTCGACAATCGCATGATTGCCGTTTACGGATCCTTCTCGCCTATATTGAGCTGACGCGCAGGAATGGCGATGCGTCGGACAGGTGCGTATCTGCAAGAATAAGGATGTTCGTTCGTGACAGAAATCAACCATAGAAGAGCCGATCACCCCATCCACTCGATCTTTCTGGAGCGCTGGTCGCCGCGCGCCTTTACCGGCGAGGAGATCGGGGAAAAGGATCTGCTCGCCCTTTTCGAAGCGGCGCGCTGGGCGCCTTCGGCCAGCAATCTTCAGCCCTGGCGCTTCGTCTACGCCCGCCACGGCACCGAGCATTTCGTTCGCCTGCTGTCGACGCTCGACGAGGGCAACCAGCGCTGGGCGAAAAACGCATCTGCCCTGGTCATCATCCTTTCGAAAACCCACAGGGTCACAACGACCGGCGAACTGAGGCCGGCCTTTACGCATGCCTTCGACACGGGAGCGTCCTGGTTCGCGCTGGCGCTGCAGACGCGGCTCGCCGGATGGCATGCCCATGCGATGGCGGGGGTCGACAGGGAGAAGGCCATGCAGGTGCTCGGCGTTCCGGAGCACTACCGGGTCGAGGCAGCCGTCGCGATCGGCAGGATTGCGGATCCTTCCACCCTGCCGGACGATCTGCGGGAACGCGAAAAACCAAGCCAGCGCAAGCCCATCAGCGAACTCGTCTTCGAAGGACGTTTCACGGGCGAATGATCCGCGAGCGATCGAGCTTCCGTAAAGACAAGAGCAGGGCGGAGGACCGCCCTGCTCTTGTCGGAGCTATGATCAAAGTACTGCGGCTACACTTGCGCCTCAGATATCGAGATTGGCGACGCTCAGTGCGTTTTCCTGGATGAAGTCGCGCCGCGGCTCCACTTCGTCGCCCATCAGGCGCGAGAACAGACCGTCCGCATCCGTCGCATCGGTAACCTTGACCTGCAGCAGCGAACGGACGTTCGGATCGAGGGTCGTCTCCCACAATTGCTCGGCGTTCATTTCGCCCAGGCCCTTGTAGCGCTGCATGGTGAGCCCCTTGCGGCCGGCGGCGAAGATCGCGTCCAGGAGGGCGCGCGGACCGCTGATCTCCTGCGTGCCATCGCGGCGGCGCAGCACCGGCGGAGCGCCATAGACCTCCTTCAGCCGTGCCTTGAGCTGATCGATATGGCGGGCATCGGAAGAACCGATCAGCGCCATGTCGAGCACGGCCGCTTCCTTGACGCCGCGCACCATGCGTTCGAGCTTCAGCCCGCCTTCCGCCGTCACCGCTGCCTCCCAGCCGCGCTCGGTCTCCTCGGCGATGACATCGAGCCGGCGGGCCACTTCGGCGGCGATCAACTGATATTCGTCGCGTTCGCCGTTGAGTTCCACGTTGAGCGCTCCGGCGATGGCGGCCTGCTCCACGACCGAGCGATTGTAGCGGGAGTGGAGCCCCTCCATCAGCGAGCGCAGGCGCAGCGCGTCGTTGATGACCTCGCGAAGGTCCTGGCCGACGCGCACTTCGCCCGAAGCGAGTTCGAGCGACGCCTCCTCGAGGCCCATGCTGATCAGATAATCTTCGAGCGCCTTCTCGTCCTTGAGGTACTGGACGGACTTGCCGCGCGCCACTTTGTAAAGCGGCGGCTGGGCGATGTAGAGGTGGCCGCGCTCGATCAGCTCCGGCATCTGCCGGAAGAAGAAGGTGAGCAGCAGCGTGCGGATGTGGGCCCCGTCGACGTCGGCATCCGTCATGATGATGATCTTGTGATAGCGCAGCTTGTCGGCGTTGAACTCGTCCTTGCCGATCGACGTGCCGAGCGCGGTGATCAGCGTGCCGATTTCCTGGCTCGACAGCATCTTGTCGAAACGCGCGCGCTCGACGTTGAGGATCTTGCCGCGCAGTGGCAGGATCGCCTGGTTTTCACGCGAGCGGCCCTGCTTGGCCGAGCCGCCTGCCGAGTCGCCCTCCACCAGGAAGAGTTCGGATTTGGCCGGATCGCGCTCGGAACAATCGGCGAGCTTGCCGGGAAGCGACGAGATGTCGAGCGCACCTTTTCGGCGCGTCAACTCGCGTGCCTTGCGCGCGGCCTCGCGCGCGGCGGCCGCCTCCACGACCTTGCCCACGAGAATCTTGGCATCGGAAGGATGTTCTTCGAGCCAGACGCTCAGGGCCTCGTTGACCAGGCTTTCGACGACCGGGCGGACTTCCGAGGACACCAGCTTGTCCTTGGTCTGCGAGGAGAATTTGGGATCGGGAACCTTCACCGACAGCACAGCCGTCAGCCCCTCGCGGCAATCGTCGCCCGTGAGCGATACCTTTTCCTTCTTGGTGATGCCGGATGTATCGGCATAGGAGGTGATCTGACGCGTGAGCGCGCCGCGGAAGCCGGCCATATGCGTGCCGCCGTCGCGCTGCGGAATGTTGTTGGTGAAGCACAGCACGTTCTCGTGATAGCTGTCGTTCCACCACATTGCGACTTCGACGGTGATGCCGTCCTTCTCGCCGCGGATCGACACCGGCTTCTGCACGAGCGGCTTCTTCGCCCGGTCGAGATAGGCGACGAAGGCCTCGAGACCGCCGTCATACATCATTTCTTCCCGACGGATGTCAGAATGGCGCTTGTCGGTCAGCACGATGCGCACGCCGGAATTCAGGAAGGCGAGTTCGCGCAGTCGATGCTCGAGCGTGCCGAACTCGAACTCGATGTTCGAGAAGGTCTGTTCGCTCGGCGTGAAGGTGACCTCGGTTCCGGTCTCGCCGCCGGCGTCGCCCGTCACCTTGAGCGGCCCGTCCGCTACGCCGTGGGTGAAGCTCATTTCGTGGATCTTGCCGGCCCGGCGGATCTTGAGCTTCAGCGACACGGAGAGGGCGTTGACGACCGAAACGCCGACGCCGTGCAGGCCACCGGAGACCTTGTAGGAATTCTGGTCGAATTTCCCGCCGGCATGAAGCTGCGTCATGATGACTTCCGCCGCCGAGACGCCCTCTTCCCGGTGGATGTCCGTCGGTATGCCGCGGCCGTTGTCCGTCACCGTGACGGATCCGTCGGGATTGAGCGTGACGGTCACGATGTCCGCATGGCCGGCAAGCGCCTCGTCGATCGCGTTGTCCACGACCTCGTAGACCATGTGGTGCAGACCCGAGCCGTCGTCTGTGTCACCGATATACATGCCCGGGCGCTTGCGCACGGCATCGAGGCCTTTCAGCACCTTGATGGAATCGGCACCATATTCGGCGATTGCGCCGGCTTCGGTCTCAGAAATATCGGTCATTCGGGCTCAGGTCTTTCCAGGTTTTCGGACGTCGCGATTCATTGCGAATCACAGCGCGAGATGCCTCGCGGACTATAGAAAATTTGTCCAATGGTTCCAAATCCCGACGCGAAGATCTCGGCCGGGAGGGGCTTTCATCCCCTGTCCTTATCAGGAAATGTGGCTTTTTCCAAAACATCTTCCAGCGCCCGAATCGTCTCCGCCGACAGGCCGCGAATCTCCATGCTCAAACGGTTGGCGAAGGCGGTGTGACCGGGCGGAAGGCCGGACGTGTCGAGCACGACTTTCGGGTCTGAAAGATGCGCTATCCGGAAGAGTTCGTCGGCCTCGTCCCAGATCACGTTGAAATAGCCGGCAACGCGCTGGAGGAAGTCGAAGCTCGGCGCTCCCCGCTTGCCGTGTTCGAGAGCGGAGAGATAGGCGGGCGAAACCCCGATCGCCGCCGCCATCTCCTTCTGAGACACGCCCTTGCGCCGGCGAAGTTCGCGCACGGCTTCGCCGAAGGGAGTCATGATGCGCCTCCCTTCGCACGCGCCAGCCGCACATAGAGCGCGCCCTCGCCGCCGTGATTGCGGGCTGCCGGTTCGCAGGACGATATCAATGGCCGGAACTCGGGAAGCGAGAACCAGAGCGGCACGGCCCGCTTCAGGGCGCCGTCGCTGCCGAGCGACGTCCCTTTGCCGGTGATGACGAGGACATGCCTCAAGCCGCGGTCGCGCGCCCTGAGGAGGAACTGCAGCAGCAATCCGTGCGCCTCGCTCTGGATCATGCCGTGCAGGTCGATCCTCGCCTCGAGCGTCAGCCGGCCCTTGGCAAGTTTGCGTTTGACGGGCCGCTCCAGCGGATGATGAGGGCGGTGTTCTGCCTTGTCCCGGCTGAGAGAAAAGCCCCTGCCGGCCTTTTCGGGCGTGCTCGAGGAAGGCGCCGCCTCCGGGCCGGGTACAGCCTTGATTTCCGCGGTCCCGCCCAGCAGCTCCTCGAGATTCTCCAACCGCCCGGGCATGGGCCGCGCCGAACGCGCGACCTTGCCCCAGAGAATGCGGTCCTCGGTGGAAAGCTTCTTGTCCTTAGCCATGGCTGGACTGCGGGCGATATCGGACCGCGGCCGCGCGGGGTACGAAAATGAAGAAGTCTGCGTCGTTGCGCACGCAACCCGCGAGTTCCCCCGCCTGGTCGCCGGAGCCCGTGAAGATATCGCCGCGCGCCGGGCCGACGATGGCTGAACCGGTGTCGAGCGCGAGCATCAGGCGACCGAAGGGATGTCCGCCGTCGAGATGGGTCAGGGTTTCGCTCGCGACATAAAAGGGAACGCCGAATGTGTGGATGAGGCGGTCGACCGCAAGCGAGCGTCCCGGCTCGAGCGGCACCTTGGCAGCCGCCACGGGGCCAAGCCCCTCCTCCTCGACCGGCGCCTCGCGGAAAAAGATGAAGGACCGGTTGTGCCACAGAACCTCGTCCGCCCTGTCGGCATGGGCCGCCAGCCAGGCGCGAATGCTCGCCATCGACACGGTGGCGGCGTCGATCTCGCCGCGATCGATCAACAGTTTCCCGACGGCGGAAAAGCGGTGCCCGGTTTTGGCGGCATAGGTGATGCGACGGCGCGATCCGTCCGGATAGATCAGCCGCGCCGCGCCCTGCACATGGACGAAGAACACGTCGACCTTGGAGCGGGCATAGGCGATTTCCAGACCGCGGCCGGCGAGAAATCCTTCTTCGATCGCGCGGCGGTCCGGATATTCCTCGATCCTGCCGTCGCGGCGGCGGCCGAAGACGAAACAAGGGTCCATTCCTTCCGGCCGGTTCGTGTCGTCGATGTCGACGAGGTCCGAGGGGCGCCGGTAGAAGGGAAAGCGGAACTCCGCATCCGGCCCAGCCCGTACCTCGATCTCGGGTTCGTAGAAAGCGGTGACGAAGCCGGTCCTTTTCTCTTCCGGGCAGATTCGGAACGGAACGAACTGGGCTTCGAAAAATGCGCGTGCGGCCGCCGCATCGGAGAAATCGCTGCCCGCCGCCTCGAAGGCGGGCAGGAGGTCGCCGACCGAAATGCCGAGCGAGCCGGTCTTGTACGGCTTCACCTCCGTTGCATGCCGGTGACAGCGCCGAAGCGAAGCGATCACCGGCGCCGGGTCGTCCGCAGACCAGCCGGGCAGCTCCGAAAAGGAGACCGGCTCGAGATGAAAAGCCATGGCCGCCCGCTTCCCGGTCAGTTTTCCGATTCGGTGGCGATCAGCTTCCAATTCGGGTCGCGTGAACGGATATCGCGCGCAAAAGTCCACAGGTCGTTCACTTCGGCAACCGAATCGGCGTCTCCGTCGACCAGTTTCCCCTGCTTGTCGTAGGTCGCGGAAATAAGCTGGCTGATGATCCTGACCGTTATGTTTTCCTCGGCGTCCTTGATCTCCGCGTGCACGATATCGGCTTTGTCGATGCCGACGAAGGTCGACTTGACCACCTCGCCCTTGGCCTCGCGCTCCCCAATCGCGGCCTCGAAGCCCTCGTAGACTTCGCGGGACAGCAAACCCTTGAGGGTTTTGCGGTCGCCATCGGCAAAGGCCATGACGATCATCTCGTAGGCCATCTTCGCACCGTTGAGGAATTCGGCCGGATTGAAGTTGGGATCCGCGTCGGTCATTGCCCGGAGTTGGGCATTCAGCGGAGTTCCGGCCTTGGCGACGGTCTCGATCGCGGCATAGCGCGACTCGTCCTCCGCCGTCTCGCGACGGGGAAGCTGAACGACCTTGCCGTTATCCTTGGCTTCCGGCCCTTGAGCGATATCCCGTGGAGAGTAGGGATCGAAAGGAGGCCGCTCGCTGCCGGTCCTGCGACCTAAGACGCTACGCAATTGCAGGAAGATGACCACGGCAGCGATCAGGAAAAAAAATGTGATGAAATCAAAAGAGCCCATTTCCACCCGGAACCGCTGTTAGAATTTCTCGTACTGTTCCATATAGTCCGGAAGGATAGACCATTCAAACGACGATGTCGCACCCATAAACCGGAGACCGGACAATTGCACTCACCTTCTTGCGAGCACGGGCGATGCGTTTCCTGATCCCGCTCGTCATTCTCGGGCTGCCGCTTGCGGAAATCGCAGGCTTCGTCGCCGTCGGGCGCGAGATCGGCGTGGCGATGACGCTTCTTCTCGTTTTCGCAAGTGCCGTCGCCGGCATCATGCTCCTGCGCATTCAGGGATTCGGCGTGCTCCGGCGCGTGCAGGAGGCGGCGCGGACGGGCAACGATCCGGGGCTGGACGTTCTCGGCGGTGTGCTGATCTTCATCGCCGCTATCCTTTTGATCGTGCCCGGTTTCATCAGCGACCTCGTCGGCCTTCTCATCTTTCTGCCCCCGGTCCGGCGCGCCATCGCCGCCTTCCTGCGCAGAAGGATGACGATTTTGAGCAGCGCAACCGGCTTCTATCGTTCCTCCAGGCGCCAATCCCCTGGCCCTCAATCCTCTGGTCCTCAGTCCTCTGGTCCCCAATCCGCTGGCCCCCAGTCCGCTGGCACCCCTCGCGAGGAGCGCCGCGGCCCGCTGACGATCGATCTCGACGAGGACGAATTTTCGCGCAAGACAAAGGACGAAGACGACCCGCCGCCGCCGCCGGATCGTCCGCCTCATTGATCCGAGCTTCACTTTTTCTGATCCCGGCTCCAATCGGGTCTATAATACCGGTTCCCAAAGAAGGTCGGACGTGTTCCTGCGTCGGGCCAGGCCGGGCCACGAGGGTTGTAAGCCCAGGCCCTAAATGCTAGATGGCCTCACCAATTCGAAGTCCGAGGAAACTCTTATGACGACTGATACCGCATCAAACGGCAACGGCAGTGCCCAGCAGCAGAGCCCGTCGCTCAATATCCTGGCCCAGTACGTCAAGGACCTCTCCTTCGAGAACCCCGGCGCACCGCGTTCGCTGCAGGCTCGCGACCGCTCCCCGTCGATCAACATCAATGTCAATGTCAATGCCAATCCGCTGGCGGAGAATGATTTCGACGTTGTCCTGTCGTTGAGCGCCCAGGCGAAGGACGGCGACAAGATGCTCTTCAACGTCGAGCTCGCCTATGGCGGCGTCTTCCGCGTTGCCGGCTTCCCGCAGGAGCACATGCTGCCGCTGCTCTTCATCGAGTGCCCGCGCCTCCTGTTCCCCTTCGCGCGCCAGATCGTAGCCGACGCCACCCGCAACGGCGGCTTCCCGCCGCTGATGATCGATCCCATCGATTTCGCGCAGATGTTTGCCCAGCGCATGGCCGAGGAAAAGGTCCGCGCGCAGGTGGCCAATACCAACGACACGGCCAACTGATCGGTCCGAATGATTGGAAGACCCGGCTCACCGAGCCGGGTTTTTTGTGCCCGGTCTATGCGATTCGGCTTGAGAAACCTCGCGGGCGCCGCAATACGGATAGGCCTAGACAGCTTCCGATCTGAGAACGTCATCGGCTTCGCTGTATTTCGACCAGATCGCATTCGCGCCGATCTTCGCGACGAGCGCCGCATGGGCGGCGATCTCGGCCTCCGTCAGCCGTGGCCGTAGAGGCCTTTCCCTTGTGACCACGACGACCGGTCCGTCGTCAGCCTCGATCGGCCGGTCACCTGCCTCCGTCACCACGAGACCGAGCGCGGCCTGGCGCCCGCCGATCATCTCGATATAGACCTCGGCCAGCAGCTCGGAGTCGAGCAGGGCTCCGTGCCTGGTTCGATGGGAGTTGTCTACACCGTAGCGACGGCAGAGCGCATCGAGCGAATTCGGCCCCATCGGGTGCTTGCGGCGGGCAAGAGCCAGAGTGTCGATAACCCGGTCGCTGCCGATCGGCGGCAGGCCGAGCCGCTCGAACTCCGCATTGATGAAGCCGATGTCGAAGGTGGCGTTGTGGGCGACCCAACGGGCATCGCCGAAGAAATCGACGATTTCCTGGGCGACATCGGCGAAGGGCGGCTTGTCCTTCAGGAACTCGTCGGTGATACCGTGGACGGCCAGCGCTTCCGGGTGAACCTTGCGCTCCCCCGGATTGATATAGATATGGATCGTGCGCCCCGTCGGAAACTGGTTCTCGAGCTCGATACCGCCGATCTCGATCACCCGGTCCTCGCGGTTGTCGAGGCCGGTCGTTTCCGTATCGAAGATGATTTCACGCATACGGGAGCCCTGTGGACGCTGTTTCGGGGCGAATCACCCGAAGCTGACCTTCATTCTTAATGGCATTTCGCCGTCATTTGAAGCTACAGTGCCAGGTTTGCACCGATGATAGCGCATCGGTTCGCGAAGCGATCTAGCTCTTCGAGTCGCCTCCCGACGGAGACACTGACACTTTTCCTGAAAGTGCGCTAACTAACCGGCCCGCAAATCATCGACGATCGCACGGATCTGCTGCCGCGTGACGTCGAAGCTGTCGCTTGTGTCGACGATATAGTCGGCGCGGGCGCGCTTTTCGCTGTCGGGCACCTGCCGCTTGAGGATCATCGCAAACTTCTCGGCGGTCATGCCCGGGCGCTTCATGACGCGTTCCCTCTGCATCTCCGGATCGCAGGTCACGACGACGATGCGGTCGAGGCGCGCCTCGGCCTTGGTCTCGAAGAGGAGCGGAATATCGAGCAGCACGAAAGGTGCACCGTCCGCTCTGTGCCGCGCAACGAACTCCTGCTCCTTGGCGCGCACGAGCGGATGGACGATCCGTTCCAGCTCGGCCAGCCGCTCGGGTGCCGCAACAAGCCGCAGCGAAAGCTCGGCCCGGTCGATGACCCCGCCCTTGGCGACGCCCGGAAAGGCCGCTTCGACCGGAGCCACCGCTTCGCCGCTATAGAGCATATGCACCACTTCGTCGGCATCGTTCACCGGCACGCCGAGTTCCCGGAACATGCCCGCAGCAGTCGATTTTCCCATTCCGATGGAGCCGGTAAGCCCGACGATGATCATGCGTGCCTGTCCATATCGCTGATGATGATCTGTCTTAGCGTTTCGTCGACGACCGGCCTCAGTCCGAACCATTTTTCAAATCCGGGCACTGCCTGATGCAGAAGCATGCCAAGTCCGTCGACGATGCGGAAGCCCTGCTCTTCCGCCTGCCGCAACAGCGGCGTCTTCAATGGCACATAGACGATGTCGGTGACGACGGCGTCGGGTGCCAGGCCCGAAAAGTCGATCGCCGGCGCCGGCTCGCCGTCCATGCCGAGCGACGTCGTGTTGACGAAGAGGCCGGCGCCGGAAACGACTTCGGGAAGCGCCGCCATCGAATGTGCGTGCACCGCCGTGCCGAAGCGATCGGCCAGTTCCCTCGCCCTCTCGGGCGTGCGGTTCACCACATGGATCGTCTTGACCCCGCGGTCGCGGATCGCCTGGATCACGGCCCGGCTGGCGCCGCCGGCACCGAGAATCACTGCGGCCGAGATGCGGTCCCATCCTTTGGCGCGCTCGTCCAGATTGGCGACGAAGCCACGCCCGTCGGTGTTCGTCGCGCGGATTTTTCCATCCTCGAGCCAGAGCGTGTTGGCCGCACCGAGTTCGGCGCTCAGTTCGTCCGGCCGATCGGCCAGCCGGAAGGCGGCCTCCTTATGCGGAATCGTGACATTGCCGCCGCAGAAGTCGGTTCTTCCTTCCTTGATCTGCCGCATGAAATCGGGAAAGGCCTCGGGCGTAACTTCGTGGGCCCGGTAGCTCCCCCGAATTCCGAACTGTTTCAGCCAATGGCCATGAATGAGCGGCGATCGCGAATGCTTCACCGGATAGCCGGTGACAAAGGCATGGTTAACAAATGTTTCACGTGAATCACGCATCGATCGCACCCAGTTCGCGTAGTTTGGAGAGAAGCGGCAGCATCGGCAGGCCGAGTATGGTGAAATAGTCGCCCTCGATCCTCTCGAAGAGCTGGATGCCCTCGCCTTCGAGCTGATAGGCGCCGACGCTTGTCAGCGCCTTCTCGCCCACCCTTGCAAGATGCCGATCGATGAAGCCGTCGCTCAATGGCCGCACGGTCATGTTCGCAGTCGAGACGTGCCGCCAAACGACCTCATCGTCGCGCACAAGAACGATCGCGCTGTTGAGACTGTGCATCCTGCCCGAGAGCGACCGGAGATGTTCGGCGGCTTCCGTCATGTCCCGGGGCTTGTGATAGACGCGGGTTCCAAGCGACATCGTCTGATCCGAACCGATGACAAGGGCGTCCGAAAAATATCGTGCGACATCCTTCGCCTTGGCTTCGGCCAGCGCCAGCGCGACATCAGCCGGCGAAGCGCCAGACGCTTCCAGCGGCTGCTCGAGCGCACGCTCGTCGATCGCGGCGGCCCGGGCCTCGAAGGCCAGTCCTGCATTGGAAAGCAGAGCGCGACGAAAAGGACTGGCCGAGGCCAATATGAGCAAGGGTTTCATTTTCCGGTTCCGTGTTCGCGACCTGCAAGCTGTTCTTGCGGTTCGCTCTATCTAAGCCGCGGCCGCAGGGCAACGATTGCTGCGGCAGTCTCCTCTATCGAGCGCCGCGTTACGTCGATCAGCGGCCAGTTGTTGCGCGCGCAAAGCGAGCGGGCATATTTAAGCTCCTCGGCGATCGCCGCCCGATCGGTATAGTCTTCCCCGTGGAAGCTCTGCGTCGTTCCGAGCACGCGATGCTGGCGCACCTGGGAGAGACGCTCGGCCGAAGCGATAAGCCCGACGATGAGTGGTTTCGTCGCCTTCAGGAGCGCATCGGGCAGGGGCACGCCCGGCACGATCGGTATGTTGGCCGTCTTTATACCGCGATTGGCGAGATAGATGCTCGTCGGTGTTTTCGACGTGCGGCTCACGCCCACAAGGACCACATCCGCCTCGTTGAAATCGGAGGGGATCTGACCGTCGTCATGATCCATCGTGAAGTTCAACGCCTCGATCCGGGCGAAATATTCGGCATCCATGACATGCTGCGCACCCGAGCGGCGGCGCGAGGGCGAGCCGAGATAGGATTGGAAAAGTTCAATGATCGGGTCGAGGACCGAGACGCAGGGCACGCCGATCTCGCGGCATCTCTGATCGATGAGGCCGGCAAGTTCCCGGTCGACGATCGTGTAGAGTACGATTCCCGGTGCCCCGTCGACCGCGTCCATGACCTGCATCAGCTGCTTCCGGTTGCGGATCAGCGGATAGACGTGTTCCAGCGCATGGGAGGACTGGAATTGCGCAGCAGCCGCTCGGCCGGCGGCGATCAGAGTTTCGCCGGTCGAATCGGAGATCAAATGCAGATGGAAGTAGTTTTTGCGGTTCTCCACGCAATTCTCCGCGGTCTGTTGATAAGGCGGGACAAAAACAGCTAACGGCGGCGCCTGGCTTCAGGCAAGTGGAAAAGCGGCGACTTGTTCACATCTGACACCTAACCGGAAATCTCTTGCCCGGGCATGTGGACAAGACTCATGGCCACGACAAATTGTCACGCGGATCGACTCCTCATCCACAGGAACCGCAAACTCCCGATCGCCGGCAAGGGGCTGACTCTGCAGTGTTTTCGCGGGTTTCCCCACTTACAGCGCAATTCGGCCGGAATCTCTCCCGCCTCTTTGCCGGAGATTGACGCGGGCTGGATAGGATGAGGATTGATTTTAATCCTTGATACCCACCGACTCTAAGAAATAGAAACCTTATAAAATCAGTTTTATTTTTAGATTAGGAAGCGGCAAGTGAGCGAAACGCATCGCAAAGTGCTGGAGGTTTTGAGCGGGAGAGCGCTCACCCCTCCCCCCATCTGGCTGATGCGACAAGCGGGACGCTATCTCCCCGAATACAGGGCGGTGCGCGCGAAGGCCGGAAGCTTTCTCGATCTCTGTTACACGCCGGACCTCGCGGTCGAAGTGACGTTGCAGCCGATCCGCCGCTACGGCTTCGATGCCGCGATCCTTTTCTCCGATATTCTCGTGATACCCGATGGGCTCAAGCGCAATGTTCGTTTCGAAGAGGGACAGGGTCCACGGATGGATCCGATCGACGAAGACGGGATTGCCCGGCTGAGCCCCGATGGCGTCATCGCTCACTTGGCTCCGGTTTTCGAGACCGTCTCCCGGCTGAGACGCGAACTGCCGACGGAAACCACGCTCCTCGGCTTCTGCGGGGCGCCGTGGACGGTGGCGACCTATATGATCGCCGGCCGCGGAACGCCGGACCAGGCGCCTGCGCGTCTTTTCGCCTATCGTCATCCCAAGGCTTTCGAGCGGCTTCTGACGCTGCTCGCCGACATTTCCGCCGACTATCTGGTAAAACAGATCGATGCCGGCGCCGATGCTGTGCAGATATTCGATTCCTGGGCCGGTGTGCTCGGCGAGGAGGAGTTCCAGCGTTTCGCGATCGAGCCGGTCCGGCGGATGATCGCATCCGTGCGCGCGCGCCGCCCCTCGGCCAAAAGCATCGCTTTCGCGAAGGGTGCGGGCCTCCTGCTGAAGAATTATCGGCAGGCGACCGGTGCGGATGCGATCGGCCTCGACTGGTCGGTGCCGCTCGCCTTCGCCGCCGAATTGCAGAAGGACGGGCCGGTTCAGGGCAATCTCGATCCGGTGCGGGTCGTGGCCGGTGGCGCGGCCCAGGAGCATGGAACCGACCGCATCCTGGACGTCCTCGGCCAGGGGCCGCTGATCTTCAATCTCGGCCACGGCATAACGCCGGACGCCGATCCGGATCACGTTGCCGCACTCGTCGCCCGCGTTCGAGGATCGCGATGAAAGGGCAGCGATGAGAGGGGAACGCCAAACCGACAGCGGGCCGGGCAAACGGGCTCGCCTTCGTGCGGCCATCGCGGTCTCGGCCTTTGCGGCTTTGCTGATCGGCCTCTTCGCCGGGCAGCCGGACGACCTCTATCTGTGGATCAAGGCGCTCCACATCATTGCGGTGATCTCCTGGATGGCGGCGCTGCTCTACATGCCGCGCCTGTTCATCTATCACACCGATGCAGCGCCCGGATCGGAACAGTCCGAGACCTTCAAGATGATGGAACAGCGACTGCTCAAGGTCATCATGAATCCGGCCATGATGATCTCATGGGTGCTCGGACTTTACCTCGCCTGGAGCGTCTATGGCTTTGTCGGGGGTTGGCTGCATGCGAAGATTCTCTGCGTTTTTCTGCTGACGCTGGTGCATGTGCATTTCAGCCGCGCGGTGAGAGCCTTCCAGCGGGACGAGAATCGCCGCGACGCGCGCTATTGGCGGCTGATGAACGAGGCGCCAACCCTGCTGATGATCGCCATCGTCATCCTTGTCGTGGTGAAACCATTTTGAATTCAATCGATTCGCAGCTGCAATAGTTGCTGCTAAATTGCCGCGACCCCTTGCGGCGTTTCACGTGAATCGCTATTTTCCCTCATCTCCTTCTTCCTGTGGCCTGTGACGAAGTTTTAGAGCCTGCCTCTTCCCCCTTGCAGCTCCCTTACAAATCGCGCCGGCTCCCAATCCCCTATCAAGCACGGACCCTTCATGGCTGAAATGAAGCTTCAAGAACTTAAGAACAAGACGCCGACCGACCTCCTGGCCTTTGCCGAAGAGCTCGAGGTGGAGAATGCCAGCACGATGCGCAAGCAGGAGCTGATGTTCGCGATCCTCAAAATGCTGGCTCAGCAGGAAATCGAGATCATCGGCGAGGGCGTCGTCGAGGTCCTTCAGGACGGATTTGGCTTCCTGCGCTCGGCCAATGCGAACTATCTCCCGGGTCCTGACGATATCTATATTTCGCCTTCGCAGATCCGCCGCTTCTCGCTGAAGACCGGAGACACGGTCGAGGGCCCGATCCGCGGGCCGAAGGAAGGCGAACGCTATTTCGCACTTCTGAAGGTCAACACGATCAACTTCGACGATCCGGAGAAGATCCGCCACAAGGTTCACTTCGACAACCTGACGCCGCTCTATCCGAACGAGCGCTTCAAGATGGAACTCGAGGTTCCCACGTCCAAGGATCTCTCGGCGCGAGTCATCGATCTGGTCGCACCGCTCGGCAAGGGCCAGCGCGGCCTGATCGTAGCGCCGCCGCGCACCGGTAAGACGGTGCTTCTCCAGAACATCGCGCATTCGATCACCGCGAACCATCCGGAGTGCTACCTGATCGTCCTCTTGATCGACGAGCGGCCGGAGGAAGTCACGGACATGCAGCGCTCGGTCAAGGGCGAAGTGGTGTCGTCGACCTTCGACGAGCCGGCAACGCGCCACGTCCAGGTCGCCGAGATGGTGATCGAAAAGGCCAAGCGCCTGGTGGAACACGGACGCGATGTGGTGATCCTGCTCGACTCGGTCACCCGTCTCGGCCGCGCCTACAACACGGTCGTTCCCTCCTCGGGCAAGGTTCTGACCGGCGGTGTCGACGCAAACGCCCTGCAGCGCCCGAAGCGCTTCTTCGGCGCTGCGCGCAACATCGAGGAAGGCGGTTCGCTGACGATCATAGCAACGGCGCTGATCGACACCGGTAGCCGCATGGACGAAGTCATCTTCGAAGAGTTCAAGGGTACCGGCAACTCCGAAATCGTCCTTGACCGCAAGGTTGCGGACAAGCGCATCTTCCCGGCTATGGACATCCTGAAGTCCGGCACGCGTAAGGAGGACCTCCTGGTCCCGCGTCAGGACCTGCAGAAGATCTTCGTGCTGCGCCGCATTCTCGCGCCGATGGGCACGACCGACGCGATCGAGTTCCTCATCGACAAGCTGAAGCAGACGAAAACCAATGGCGACTTCTTCGACTCGATGAATACGTAAGAGCGAGACTTTCTTTCTCGGGAAAGAGGCCGGCGTGTCCAGCGCCGGCCTCTTCGTGCATCTGGGATGCAGCACATCCTCCTGCCGCCATTCTTCCCCTGTCGATTGTCATCCCGGTCGAGCCCGATACGGGAGTGATTCACGTGAAACGCCGGGGAGATGCGCCCAAAACAGGGCGGCACTTGATTTCGAGCTCGGCTCGGTGCATAAGGCCGCTTCGCTTTAGCCCGACGAGCGTCGCACAGTTGCGCTTCCGATTGGCTCTGCCCGATTCCCAATGTTCAAGATGCCGTGATGGCGGGTATGGCCTGCGTCGAACCCTGCTCGTCATTCCGTAAACCGGTAAGCTGATGCTATCCACCGATACGATCTACGCGCTTTCGAGCGGTTCGCTGCCTGCAGGAGTTGCCATTATCCGCGTGAGCGGTCCGGAGACCGCAGATGCGCTGGTGCGACTTTGCGGAACCCTACCCCCGCCGCGCATCGCAACGCTCAGAACGATTCGGACTCGAAACGGTGAAACGCTGGATAGCGGCCTGGTGCTCTATTTTCCGACGCCGGCGTCTTTCACCGGTGAAGATTGCTGCGAATTGCAGGTTCACGGCGGACGGGCCGTGGTGAGCGCCATTCTCGACGAGCTTGCCGCAACCGGCGGCCTACGACATGCGGAGGCCGGAGAATTCGCAAGGCGGGCCTTTCAGAATGGCAAGCTGGATCTGGTCGAGGTGGAGGGGCTGGCGGACCTGATTGCGGCAGAAACGGAAATGCAGCGTCGTCTCGCCATAGAGCAGTCCGGTGGCGGGCAGTCCGCACTCTATGCCGGTTGGGCCCGACGGCTGACCCATTCGCGTGCAATGATCGAGGCGGAGCTCGACTTTGCGGATGAGGACGATGTTCCGGGTTCCGTCAGCGCGGTGATCTGGGAAGATGTCGGCAGGCTCCGACAGGAAATAGATGGACATATCGCGCGCGCCGGCTTGGCCGAGATCATTCGGGACGGGCTCAAGATCGTCATTGCCGGTGAGCCGAACGCAGGCAAGTCGAGCTTGCTGAACGCCCTGGCGCGAAGGGACATCGCTATCGTGACGGAGGTCGCGGGAACGACACGCGACGTACTGTCCGTGGATCTTTCCTTAGCCGGATTCTCAGTTAAACTCTTCGATACGGCTGGGCTTCGTGAAACGGACGAGCTTGTGGAGCGGGAGGGTATTCGGAGAGCGCGGCAGGTTATCGCCGATGCCGATCTTGTCCTCCTATTATCGGAAAAACCGGGATATTTTCGGATTGATGAGGTTCTTCCGGAAAACGTGCCCGTTATTCGGGTCGCAACCAAGGTTGACCGCCCTTTGCCGAGTTGGGCTCCCTCGGATGCGGACATCTTTCTGTCCACGAGGACCGGTGAAGGCATGGCCGATCTGTTGACGGCGCTGCAGTCGCATCTCCCCGATCTGGCCGGTAGGACAGCCTTGGCGATGCCCTCGCGGAAGCGCCACGTCGATTGCCTGCGACAGGCCAGTGCCGCACTGGAGCGCAGCCTGATTTCTTCCGACCTCGAACTGCGTGCGGAGCAGCTTCGGCAAGCAGGCGATGCCCTAGGCAGGATAACCGGGCGGGTCGATGTAGAGAACCTTTTGGACGTGATATTCTCCGAGTTCTGTATCGGAAAGTAACCCGGCCGACGATAAAACGCAGGCGAGTCATTGCGCGCGTTTCACGTGAAACGCTCTTGACTCAATCGTATGAACCGACAATCAAGGCGGAAGCCGGAAAAGGGTCTAGGCTGGAGCATGTCTATGACGGACTATGATGTCATCGTGATTGGTGGAGGCCACGCGGGCTGCGAAGCTGCCTCGGCTTCTGCGCGGCTCGGCGCCCGTACGGTCCTCATTACGCATAAAATGGATACCATCGGGGTAATGTCCTGTAACCCCGCGATCGGTGGGCTGGGCAAGGGCCATCTCGTCCGGGAGATCGATGCACTCGACGGCCTCATGGGACGTGTGGCCGATGCTGCCGGCATCCAGTTCCGGCTACTCAACCGGCGCAAGGGGCCGGCAGTGCGCGGCCCACGGACGCAGGCAGATCGCAAGCTGTATCGCGAGGCAATGCAGCGGGAGATCAGCGGGATCGAAAACCTCTCGGTGATTGAAGGCGATGCCTTCGATCTATTGACAGAGGACGGTGTGGTTTGTGGCACGGCTATGAAGGACGGGCGGGTCTTTCGGGCGGCAGCCGTCGTTCTTACGACCGGCACGTTTCTAAAGGGCCTCATCCATATCGGTCAGCGCAAGATTCCGGCCGGACGCGTGGGTGAGGAACCGTCTCTAGGCCTCTCCGGGACACTGCGGCGTTTCGGCCTGCAGCTTGGCCGATTGAAGACCGGCACGCCGGCGCGCTTGGACGGGCGCACGATTGACTGGGACCGCGTCGGGCGCCAAGGTCCGGACGAAAACCCGGTTCCGTTCTCGTTCATGACCGATGCGATCATCAATCGTCAGATTGATTGCGGCGTAACGCGAACCACGGATGCAACGCACAAGATCATCGCCGATAACATTCACCAATCCGCGATGTATTCGGGACAGATCGAAGGCGTCGGCCCACGCTATTGCCCCTCTATCGAGGACAAGATCGTTCGCTTCGGCGAGAGGGACGGTCACCAGATATTTCTGGAGCCGGAAGGACTGGACGATGACACCGTTTATCCGAACGGGATCTCGACCTCCCTTCCCGAGGATGTGCAGGACGCCTTCATTCGTACAATTCCGGGGTTAGAGCAGGTCAAGATCCTGCAGCCGGGCTACGCGATCGAGTACGACCACGTCGATCCGCGGGAGCTGGAACTGTCCTTGGGCGTGCGCAAAATGCCCGGACTATTTCTTGCGGGGCAGATCAACGGCACAACGGGATACGAAGAGGCAGGAGCTCAGGGGCTCGTTGCCGGTTTGAATGCCGCGCTTCGCTCGATCGGCCGCGCTCCACATTTCTTCAGCCGCACCGACTCCTACATCGGGGTGATGATCGATGACCTGACTTCGCGGGGCATAACCGAACCCTATCGCATGTTCACGTCGCGGGCGGAATACAGGCTGTCGTTGCGCGCAGATAATGCGGACATGCGGTTGACTCCGGCGGGTATTGCCCTGGGATGTGTCGGCGACGCGCGCCGTCAGCGCTTCGAGGCATGGAAGCATTCCTATGAGACGGGACGCACGCTCCTCCAGTCTCTTTCAGTCACGCCAAGCGAAGGCAAGCGTTTCGGCCTGAAGCTCAATCAGGACGGACAGCGTCGGACCGCTTTCGATATCCTCTCCTACCCGGACCAGTCGATCGCCGCCTTGAAGCCGCTTTGGCCTGAACTTCAAACCATTCCTGCCGGAGTGGTCGAGGCGCTGGAGATCGATGCGGCCTATGCTGTCTACATGGAGCGTCAGGCCACTGACATTGCCGGTGTAAGGCGGGATGAAAATACGTCCATACCGGATGATTTCGACTACGAGGTGCTTCCCGGGCTTTCGAACGAGCTTAAGCAAAAGCTGGCACAGCACAAACCGAGGAACCTCGCCCAGGCCATGAAAGTCGATGGCGTGACGCCAGCAGCTATATCTCTCATTTTGTCTTGGCTGCGCAGGCAGGTTCGCCAAGCACAACGTGTGGGTGGGTAAGGTATACAATGCAAGCGAGTCTCACTCAGGCACTGAACGGATTGCGTGTTTCACGTGAAACGGTTCAAAAGCTCGAACATTTTGCCTCCCTTTTCCAGAAATGGGCGCGATCGATCAACCTCGTCGCGCCGTCGACGCTGGAGGATTTATGGCGGCGCCATATCCTCGATAGCCTCCAGCTTTACCAACTCTCCCCTGGGACGAAGACCTGGGTCGATCTCGGAAGCGGCGGCGGATTTCCCGGGGTCATTACGGCGATTTGCCTCTCGGAGGCAGAGGGCGGATGGGTCCATCTGGTGGAGAGTAATAACAAGAAGGCCGCATTCTTGCGCGTTGCGCTGAGGGAAACCGGAGCCAGGGGTTCCGTTCATCCGATTCGAATCGAGGCAGCGCCCGCCGAAATCCCGAGTTGCGACGCGATTTCGGCGCGTGCGCTCGCCGATTTGAGCCAATTGCTCGACTATTGTGCTCCATGGATGCTCGCTGAAGGCTCCGGAACGGTCGCTTTCTTTCACAAAGGGCGGGATTATCAGCAGGAAGTCGACAAAGCCGTTAGCCGCTTTCAATTCGATCTGATAAAACATGCAAGTGTCGTCGAGCCGGATTCGGTTGTGCTCGAGATTGCAAATCTTTCACGTCGGACGAAGTGATAGGCGAGCGAAACATGTTTGGCCCAAAGAATCGGATTATCACTATTGCCAATCAGAAGGGCGGCGTCGGCAAAACGACGACGGCCATCAATCTTGCGACGGCGCTCGCCGCCATCGGCGAAAGGGTGCTGATCGTCGATCTCGATCCGCAGGGCAATGCCAGCACCGGGCTCGGGATCCAGCGTCGTGCCCGGCATCTGTCTTCCTATGAGTTGATGATGGGGACCCATTCCATCGGCCAGATTGCACAGGATACGGCGGTTCCGAATCTTGCCATCGTGCCTTCGACCATGGATCTGCTCGGCGTTGAAATGGAAATTTCCAAGGAATCGGACCGGGTCTTCAGGCTTCGAAAGGCTTTGGCTTCGGTGGATGCCCTCGCCTATTCCTATGTGCTGGTAGACTGCCCGCCCTCCTTCAATCTCTTGACGATGAATGCGATGGCGGCGGCGCATTCGGTTCTCGTGCCATTACAGTGCGAGTTTTTTGCGCTGGAAGGCTTGAGCCAGCTGTTGGAAACGGTGGATCAGGTGCGGCAGACGGTCAATCCGGGCCTCGATATCCAGGGTATCGTACTGACTATGTTCGATTCCCGGAACAATCTCGCCCAGCAGGTCGTCAGCGACGTCCGCTTGCACTTGGGGGATAAGGTTTATCATACGCTCATTCCCCGCAATGTGCGGGTGTCCGAGGCACCTTCCTATGGTAAGCCGGCCATTCTGTATGACCTTAAATGCGCCGGAAGTCAGGCTTATCTCCAGTTGGCCTCGGAGGTCATTCAGCGCGAAAGGCAGCGGAAGGCCGCCTAATCGTTTCGGTATCGTAATTAATTGGGTGTCAGATGAACGACGACAGCTCCAAGAGGCGTCTGGGTCGCGGCCTTGCCGCTTTGATCGGTGAAATGGATCAGCCGCTGCACACCGGCGCTGCTCCCGCCGCCGCCATCAGCGCCGATCGGCGGATCCCGATCGAGTTCGTTTCCCGTAACCCTCGCAACCCCCGCCGGCAGTTCGATGAGGCCGAGCTCCAGGACCTTGCAAGCTCGATCCGTCAGCACGGGATCGTTCAGCCGGTCGTCGTGCGCACCATCGGTCACGAACGATATGAGATCATCGCCGGCGAAAGGCGCTGGCGCGCGGCGCAACTTGCCGGCTTCACCGAAATACCGGTCATCGTGCGCGACGTCGACGACAGGACGGCGCTCGAAATCGCCATCGTCGAGAATGTTCAGCGCTCCGACCTCAATCCCCTCGAAGAGGCCCTGGGCTACGAGCAACTGATCGCGGAACACGGCTACACGCAGAACGATCTCGGCGACATCATCGGCAAGAGCCGAAGCCATGTTGCGAACAGCCTGCGCCTTCTGAAGCTGCCGGAGCCCGTGCGCGACATGCTTTCCGATGGCAGCCTTTCCGCGGGCCATGCCCGCGCGCTTATACCCACATCGGACCCGGTGGCATTGGCGCGCGCGGTCGTCTCGAAGGGTCTCTCGGTTCGCGAGGCCGAACGGCTGGCGCAGAACGACATCAAGTCGCAGAACGATCCCAACTACGCAAAGGGCCGCCAGCGCGAGGAAAAGGACGCCGATACGCTGGCGCTGGAGCGCACCCTGTCGGATAGCCTCGGCCTCGAAGTGAGTGTCAACCACAAGGCCAGCGGCGGGCATCTCAAGATCACATATAAGACGCTCGATCAACTGGAAGAGATTTGCCGGCTGCTCGAACGGCGTTGAAGTACAAACTCAACGCCTCGCCGACTGGATGGTGATCGCCAGGAGATTCTGGATCACCAGGCTTTCCTCGAGGCTCTGGCGGCTGCGGCTTTGATAGATCGTCGCCTGCAGGCGGCCCAATTCGCGTCGAATCGCCGGCCCGGTCCAGTGTTTCAGCGCCGCCTCGACAACCGGCTTGCGGCGGAAGTGCAGGCCGCGGCCGAGGCTTGCGACGACCTGGCCCGCAGACTGGCGGCTCGCATCCATTTCGGCTCGCATCACGTCGAGCTGCTGGAATTGCCTGAGGCAGGCCTGAAGCACCAGGAAAGGCGGCGTCTTGGATGTCGTGATCTTCTTCATCGCATGCAGCAGCGCGTCGGCGTCGCCCTTCAACACCGCATCGACCGCATCGTCGACCGAAATGGCGCTGGCGTCGCCGACGATACCGAGGACGTCATCCTCATCGACCATATCCTTGCCGCGGCAATAGAGGGCGAGTTTGCGAAGCTCGTTGCGCGAAGCCATGCGGTCGCCCCCGAGCGCCTCGACGAGGCGTTCGCGCGCGGCGGGACTGATGCGCAGGCCCGCTTCCGAAAGTTCCGTGTCGACAAGTGCCTGCAGGCCCCTGATGTCGTCGCTGTAGCAGGCGATCGAAGCGACGGAGCGAGAAGTCTCGCCAACCTTCCTGAGCGCCGCCCCCTTCTTGAGGTCGCCGGCTTCGACGATGAGACGGGCGCCGGCCGGGGGATCGGCCGCGAGGATCTGCAGCGCTTCGGTGAGCGCCTTCTCAGCGGACGCGCCGCGCACCCAGACCAGCTTGTCGCCGCCGAACAGGCCGATGGCATTGACCTCGTCAAGCACGCTACCGGCGCCCTGCAACGTAGCTGCGTCCAGCTTGACGACGGCGAAGGGATCATCGAGGGGGATGCCGAAGCTGCCGGCGAGCTCGGACGCGCGTTCCGAGACGAGGCCGCGATCGGGACCGTAGAGCAGGAATAGCCGGTAGATCGCCGCAGATCGCTGCAGGAAACTATCGAATTCGTGCGACTTGACCTCGCTCATCTGACGATCGGATCAGCGGCCGAGGGCGGCTGCAAGGTCGGCCCCGATAATCTCCGCCAGCTCCTTGGCGGCGCGGTTCTCGCCGTCGCGCACGGCGCGAATCTTGGCGAATTCCTGCTGGGGGAAATCGACCAAGGCGACGGCCGTCCGGTTGCCCGCCTTCACGGTCTCGCCGGTGGCGGTCTTGGTCAGGTTGTAGTCGGCCTTCACGACGATGCGGCCGGCTCCGGCGTCGTCGTCGTCATGGTCATTATCCGTGCTCTCATAGAGCACGCCCATTGTCCGGTGCGAGACGCTAAGCGCCAGATGGTATTGCGGATTGACCGGTTCGCCCTGGCCGCGCGACGTCAGAAAGACGAGGGCATTTCGGACTTCCTGCTCGACGCGGTCGTCGGCTTCCGAAATCTCGATCGCGGCAAGCGCGATCGACGTCGAGCCAGTCGGACCGTCGGAATAAAGGGGCCTGACCTGGCAGCCGCCGAGTACCGCAAGCGACAATGCGCCGGCTACGAAGCCCAAGGACCGAAGACGGAAGCCAGCTATATCAGACAACGACATTGACGATCCTCTGAGGCACGACGATGATCTTCTTCGGGCGGCCGCCGTTGAGCGCGGCCTTGACGGCATCCAGCGCGAGCACGGCGCTTTCGATCGCACTCTGATCTGCGTCGCGCGCGATTGTCAAATCGGCACGCTTTTTCCCGTTGATCTGGACCGGCAGCGTGATCTCGTTCTCGACGATGAGCGCAGGATCGAATTTCGGCCAAGGCCTCTCGGCGATGAGACCTTCGCCGCCGATCTCCCGCCAGCATTCTTCCGCAAGATGCGGCATCATCGGCGCGATCAGGTTGATCAGGATCGCGGCGGCGTCCTTTACCGCAGCAGTCAGAGCGTTGTCCGCCTTGCCGCTCGCGACCTGCGTCAGCGGGGCGGCCATGGCGTTCACCAGCTCGTAGATACGTGCGACCGCCTTGTTGAAGGCGAGCTTGTCATAGTCGGCCTCTACCGCCTTGAGCGTGCGATGGGCGGCCTGGGACACGGCAAGCCCCTCGCCTCCGCTTGCCGGCGCGGCATCGACGGCACGCAGCCTCTCCGCGGCCTCGGTCAGAAGACGCCAGACGCGCTGCACGAAGCGATGGGCGCCTTCGACGCCTGCCTCGGACCAGATGACGTCGCGATCCGGCGGCGAATCGGAGAGCACGAAGAAACGTGCCGTGTCGGCACCGTAGGAGCCGATGATGTCATCCGGGTCGACGACGTTCTTCTTCGACTTCGACATCTTCTCGATCGAGCCGATGGCGACTTCCTCGCCGGTCTCGATGTGGACCGCGCGCCGCTGTCCGTCGACTTCCTCCACGCGGATCTCGGCGGGCGTGATCCATTCCCGCTGCGCGCCTTCGCCGCGGCTATAGGTCTCGTGGACGACCATGCCCTGCGTGAACAGCCCCTTGAAGGGCTCGTCCAGCGCCACATGGCCGGTCGCCTTCATCGCGCGGGTGAAGAAGCGCGAATAGAGCAGATGCAGGATCGCGTGCTCGATGCCGCCGATATACTGGTCGACCGGCAGCCAGTGATTGGCCGCTTTCGGATCCGTCGGGTTGTCCTCCCAGGGCGCCGTAAAGCGGGTGAAGTACCAGGAGGAATCGACGAAGGTATCCATCGTGTCGGTTTCCCGGCGCGCGTCCTTGCCGCATTGCGGGCAGGCGACGTGACGCCAGGTCGGGTGACGATCGAGCGGATTGCCGGGTTTGTCGAAGGTCACGTCCGGCGGCAGCGTCACGGGCAGATCTGCCTTCGGCACCGGAACGACGCCGCAGTCGTCGCAGTGAATGACCGGGATCGGGCAGCCCCAGTAGCGCTGGCGGGAAATGCCCCAGTCGCGCAGGCGGAAATTGACCTTGCGCTCGGCGCGCGGCGTGCCGTTCAGCAGATCGTTTTCGAGCCTGGAGGCGACGGTCTCGAACGCCTCTTCCGCCGAAAGCCCGTCGAGGAAGCGCGAATTGATCATCACGCCGTCGCCGTCATAGGCCTCGTCGCCGATCGTGAAGGTCTGCGGATCGGCATCCTTCGGCATCACCACCGGAACGACCGGCAGATCATATTTGCGGGCGAAGTCGAGGTCGCGCTGGTCGCCCGAGGGGCAGCCGAAGATGGCGCCCGTGCCGTAGTCCATCAGCACGAAATTGGCGACGTAGACCGGCAGCTCCCAGTTCGGATCGAAGGGATGCCGTGCGCGTATGCCGGTGTCGATGCCCTTCTTCTCCGCCGTTTCCAGTGCGGCGAGCGACGTGCCGGCGCGCC
Source organism: Ensifer meliloti (assembly GCF_030064585.1). NCBI lineage: Bacteria > Pseudomonadati > Pseudomonadota > Alphaproteobacteria > Hyphomicrobiales > Rhizobiaceae > Ensifer > Ensifer meliloti. The sequence goes on along the minus strand of NZ_CP120365.1, from coordinate 2,294,093 downwards.
GGCATTCCTCGCAGAAGGCTTCGATCTCGGCGTTCTTGGCTGCGGCATCCCTGGCGAGCGGATGATCGGCGGAGATCGCCAGGAAGGAGGCGCCGAACAGCGTGTCCGGCCGCGTCGTATAGACCGTGACGTCCTTTTCCTCGCCGGGGACCGTCGCCGGATCGAGCTCCCAGCGGACCGAAAGCCCTTCTGAGCGGCCAATCCAGTTCTTCTGCATCAGCCGCACTTTTTCGGGCCACTCGTCGAGCGTGTCGAGCGCGTCGAGCAGATCCTGGCTGAAGTCGGTGATGCGGAAGAACCATTGCGTCAGCTCGCGCTGTTCAACGAGCGCGCCGGAGCGCCAGCCGCGGCCTTCTATCACCTGCTCGTTGGCGAGCACGGTATTGTCGACCGGGTCCCAGTTGACCTTCGACTGCTTCCGGTAGACCAGGCCTTTTTCCAGGAAATCGAGGAAAAGGTGCTGCTGGCGCTGGTAATATTCGGGATCGCAGGTCGCAAATTCCCGGCTCCAGTCGAGCGAAAGCCCCATGACCTTGAGCTGCGCCTTCATCGAGGCAATGTTCTGGTACGTCCAGCTCGCCGGATGGACGCCGCGCTCCATGGCGGCGTTTTCCGCCGGCATGCCGAAGGCGTCCCAGCCCATCGGGTGCAGCACGTTGAAGCCGCGGGCGCGCTTGTAGCGGGCGACCACGTCGCCCATCGTGTAATTGCGCACGTGACCCATGTGGATCCGTCCGGATGGATAGGGGAACATCTCCAGGACGTAATATTTGTCGCGCGGATCGTCGTTCTTCGTCTCGAAGACCTTGCCCGCTTCCCATTGGTGCTGCCAGCGCGGTTCGGCATCGCGCGGATTATATCGTTCGGTAGCCATGTCTTTGTCGATGTTCCGGAAATTCTGCCGGGCGCGAGCGCCCGCGTGATAGCTGGCGTGACCTTCACCACGAAACGCCCCAAGCGTCAAGTTTTGAAGGATTCGCCAGGCGGTCCACTCGATTCGCAGTGCAAACGAGGGCAGATGACGCCACGGCCGAGGCGAACCCGCCCGCTCCGGCTTGTGCTGGACTTGGCAAGCGCCGCAAGTTTCAATAAGCCGCTAGCGAAGATGTCGAAACGATCTTGAACAGGAGCGTGGGGATGGAAGTCGAGGAACGGCTGAACGAAGTGCTGAGCCGGATTCGCGCAAGCGAGAAGTCGGCGAACCGTCCGGAAAATGCCGTCAGTCTGGTGGCCGTGTCGAAAACGTTCGACGCCGAGACGATCCGGCCGGTGATCGAAGCTGGCCAGCGCGTCTTCGGCGAGAACCGCGTGCAGGAAGCGCAGGCCAAATGGCCCGCGCTCAAGCGTGAGACCCCCGACATCGAGCTGCACCTGATCGGTCCGCTGCAATCCAACAAAGCTGCCGACGCCGTTGCGCTCTTCGACGTCATCGAGACGATCGACAGGGAGAAGATCGCGCGCGCGGTCGCCGCCGAAATGAAGCGCCAGGGACGCGACATCCGCCTCTATGTTCAGGTGAACACCGGTCTCGAGCCGCAGAAGGCGGGCATCGCGCCGGAAGACGCGGCCGCTTTCGTCGCGCTCTGCCGTGACGAGTTGGCTCTGAACATCGAAGGACTGATGTGCATTCCGCCGTTCGACGAAAATCCGGGACCGCACTTCGCCCTGCTCGCCAAGCTTGCCGGTCAGTGCGGCCTTTCCAGGCTCTCCATGGGCATGTCCGGTGACTTCGAAACGGCAATCGCCTTCGGCGCCACCGGCGTGCGGGTAGGCTCCGCCATTTTCGGAGCGCGCTGAGTCCCGCTCCCCATTACCCTTTCGTCGGGGTTCCCGTTTACCTCCGTTCGCCTATCTTTCGAAGTGGAGGAACCGGGCTTCTCGTCCGGAGAGCGAGTGGGAGGAAACGGGTATGGCGAGCCGCTATTCCGAAGTGTATGCCGCGTGGAAAACCGATCCGCACGGCTTCTGGGCAGATGCCGCATCGGCGATCGACTGGTTCAAGCGGCCGGAGCGCATTTTCGAGCCTGCCGGCGGCACCTATGGTCACTGGTTTCCGGACGGCGTCACCAACACCTGCCACAACTGCCTGGACCGGCATGTCGAGGCCGGCCGTGGCGAGCAGCTGGCCTTTATATACGACAGTCCCGTCACCGGCCGGATCGAGAGGATCTCCTATGCGGACCTGCTCGCCGATGTGAAGGCTATGGCTGCGATCTACCGCAAGCTGGGCGTCGACAAGGGCGATCGCATCATCATCTACATGCCGATGATCCCGCAGGCGGCGGTCGCCATGCTCGCGGCAGCGCGGATCGGCGCGGTGCATTCCGTCGTCTTCGGCGGCTTTGCCGCCAACGAACTCGCCATGCGCATCGATGATTGCCAGGCGAAGATCGTCGTCTCGGCGAGCTGCGGGCTGGAGCCCGGGCGAACCGTCGCCTACAAGCCTCTGCTCGATCAGGCGATCGAAACGGCCAGCCACAAGCCGGCCCGTTGCCTCATCTATCAGCGCGACATGCTCGCCGCCGAAATGGTTAGCGGCCGCGACATCGATTTCGCCGAAGCGCTTGCGGCGGCCAGAGACGCCGGTGAGGAAGCCTCTTGCACGCCGGTCGCCTCCACCGATCCGCTCTATGTCCTCTATACGTCCGGCACGACCGGCCAGCCGAAAGGCGTCGTGCGGGACAATGGCGGCCACATGGTCGCGCTCAGATGGTCGATGGAGCACTTCTTCGGAGTCAATGCCGGCGACGTGTTCTGGGCGGCTTCCGACATCGGCTGGGTGGTCGGTCATTCCTACATCGTCTATGGGCCGCTCCTCAACGGCTGCACCTCGGTCCTCTTCGAAGGAAAGCCGGTCGGGACGCCCGACCCCGGAACCTATTGGCGCGTCATTTCCGAACACGGCGTGGCCGTCATGTTCACCGCGCCGACGGCGCTGCGAGCGATCCGCAAGGAGGACCCGGAAGCGGCCCATGCGGGCCGTTACGACCTGTCGCGGTTCCGGGCCCTTTATCTCGCGGGCGAGCGGGCCGACCCGGACACGATCCGCTGGGCGGAACGGGCGCTGAAGGTCCCGGTCATCGATCACTGGTGGCAGACCGAAACAGGATGGCCCGTTGCCGGCAATCCATTGGGTCTCGGCCTCCTGTCGGTAAAATACGGTTCCCCGGCGGTTCCCCTCCCCGGCTATGACGTGCAGGTCGTCGACGACGCGGGCCACCCGGTGGAAACCGGCACGCTCGGCAATGTCGTGATCAAGCTGCCGTTGCCGCCCGGGTGCCTGCCGACGCTCTGGAATGCCGATCACCGCTTCCATGCGGCCTATCTCGAGGAATATCCCGGCTTCTACAAGACGGCGGATGCCGGCTATGTCGACGAGGACGGCTATATCTTCATCATGGCCCGGACCGACGACATCATCAACGTCGCGGGACACCGGCTGTCGACGGGGGCCATGGAAGAGGTTTGCGCCAGCCATCCGGACGTCGCCGAATGCGCCGTGATCGGCATCGCCGATCCCCTCAAGGGGCAGGTGCCGGCGGGCTTCCTGGTCATCAACGCCAATGTTTCCCGTGAAACGGAAGAAATCGAGAAGGAGGTTGTCGGTCTCGTGCGCGAGCGCATCGGGCCGGTCGCCGCCTTCAGGACGGCGGTCTGCGTCAAGCGGCTGCCAAAGACGCGATCCGGCAAGATTCTGCGCTCGACGATCCAGAAGATCATCGACCGACAGCCATGGACGATGCCGGCAACGATCGACGATCCGGCGATCCTGGACGAGATTACCGAACTGTTGCGGTCAAAGGGGATCGGCGTTTAGAGCGGGATGAGGAAAAGTGTGCGCGGTTTTCCGCCCCGCATCCCGCGTCTCAACTTCTTGGAATCGATCACGTTAATGCTTTTAGGTCGACCCGACTAAAAACATCGTGATCTAGCACTTCCAGGAAGTGTGCGCGGGACTGCACCTCGTCCGCCTGCCGGCAAGCGGGGCCAAAAGACAAGCGGCGCCCGCCTGCGTCGATCCTGTCAGCGACGGTCAATAAAAAACCCGGATCCTGCGATCCGGGTTTTCGCATCTCGCCGATGGCGAAGCGATCAGTAGTCGTCTTCCTCGTCGTCCTTGCGGTCCGACTTCAGCGACTTCAGCTTGGCGAAGACGGCATCGGCGTCGATTTCCTTTTCCTCTTCGCGATCCTGGCCGTAGTCGAGCTTCTCGGTTTCCTGTGCGGATTCGAGCGTTGCGCCGGTCTCGGCTGCCGAAGGCAGCGGGCGCCCCTTGGAGGCGCGCTCGACCTCGAGGTCCAGATCGATCTGCGAGCAGAGGCCGAGAGTCACCGGGTCCATCGGCGTCAGGTTGGCGGAGTTCCAGTGGGTGCGCTCGCGAATCTGCTCGATCGTCGCCTTCGTCGTGCCGACAAGACGCGAGATCTGCGCGTCCTTCAGCTCCGGATGGTTGCGGACCAGCCACAGAATGGCGTTCGGGCGGTCCTGACGCTTGGAGACCGGCGTATAGCGCGGGCCCTTGCGCTTGGAGTCCGGGACGCGGACCTTCGGCTCCGAAAGCTTGAGTTTGTGATTCGGATTTCCTTCGGCGCGTGCGATCTCGTCGCGCGAAAGCTGACCGGTAGCGATTGGATCGAGGCCCTTGATACCCTGCGCCGACTCACCGTCGGCAATCGCCTTGACCTCGAGCGGATGCAGCTTGCAGAACTGCGCGATCTGGTCGAACGAGAGTGCGGTGTTGTCAACCAGCCAGACGGCTGTTGCCTTGGGCATAAGCAGTTGCTGAGCCATGGATATAGTCCTTTTGTCCGTCCGCGCCGGTGTCGCGGGCCGTGGAGTCTACCACTCATTTCCGGGAATTGGGGGTTCTATACCGTTCTTGTCTCGAAATTGCAATTCTTCACTTTCAAATGTGCTTTTGTCTAATTGCGGACCGGAAGCGACCTGCTTATGAATTGTCGCAAAGGACCGGTGGGAGCCGATCCGGGGCGGAATGAGGAAATCTGTGCGCGGTTTTCCGCCGGCATTCCGCCCATGATCTGACCAGAAATGCGCAGGGAGGAAAATTATGGACGTCAAGACCTACCCGGTCCTGGAAGCGGCCAAGAACCGCACGCTGCTCGACAATGCGACCTATCTCGAATGGTATCGCGAGAGCGTTGCCGATCCGGAGAAGTTCTGGGGCGAGCACGGCAAGCGGATCGAATGGTTCGAGCCCTATACCAAGGTCAAGAACACGTCCTTCGAGGGCGATGTCTCGATCAAGTGGTTCGAAGACGGACTGACCAACGTCTCCTACAATTGCATCGACCGCCACCTGAAGACGCACGGCGAAAAGACGGCGATCATCTGGGAGGGAGACAATCCCTATCTCGACAAGAAGATCACCTATAACGAGCTCTACGACAAGGTTTGCCGTCTTGCCAACGTCTTGAAGGAGCAGGGCGTAAAGAAGGGGGACCGCGTCACCATCTATATGCCGATGATCCCGGAAGCAGCCTATGCGATGCTCGCCTGTGCCCGCATCGGCGCGATCCATTCGGTCGTTTTCGGCGGCTTTTCGCCCGAGGCGCTCGCCGGCCGCATCGTCGATTGCGAGTCCACCTTCGTGATCACCTGCGACGAGGGCGTGCGCGGCGGCAAGCCGGTTCCGCTCAAGGAGAACACCGATACCGCGATCGACATCGCTGCCAGACAGCACGTCACGGTCAGCAAGGTCCTCGTCGTGCGCCGCACCGGCGGCAAGGTCGGCTGGGCACCGGGCCGCGATCTCTGGTATCACCAGGAGACCGCGGCGGCAGAGCCGCATTGCCCGCCGGAAAAGATGAATGCGGAGGACCCGCTCTTCATTCTCTATACCTCGGGCTCGACCGGGAAGCCGAAAGGCGTGCTGCACACGACCGGCGGCTATCTCGTCTATGCTTCGATGACGCATCAATACGTGTTCGACTACCAGGACGGCGACATCTACTGGTGCACGGCCGATGTCGGCTGGGTCACCGGTCACTCCTATATCGTCTACGGGCCGCTCGCCAATGCGGCGACGACGCTGATGTTCGAGGGCGTGCCGAACTTCCCCGACGCGGGACGGTTCTGGGAAGTGGTCGACAAGCACAAGGTCAACATCTTCTATACCGCGCCGACCGCGATCCGCTCGCTGATGGGAGCGGGCGACGATTTCGTCAAGCGCTCCTCGCGTTCTTCGCTGCGCCTGCTCGGAACGGTCGGCGAGCCGATCAATCCGGAAGCCTGGGAGTGGTACTATCACGTCGTCGGCGACGAGCGCTGCCCTGTCGTCGATACCTGGTGGCAGACCGAAACCGGCGGCATACTGATCACGCCGCTGCCGGGGGCTACCGATCTCAAACCCGGCTCCGCGACGCGGCCCTTCTTCGGCGTCCAGCCGCAGATCGTCGACAGCGACGGCAAGGTCGTAGAGGGTGCGGCCGACGGCAACCTTTGCATCACCGATAGCTGGCCCGGGCAGATGCGGACGGTCTATGGCGATCACGAACGCTTCATCCAGACCTACTTCTCCACCTACAAGGGCAAGTATTTCACGGGCGACGGCTGCCGCCGCGACGAGGACGGCTACTATTGGATCACCGGCCGCGTCGACGATGTCCTGAACGTTTCCGGCCACCGGCTCGGCACGGCGGAGGTGGAATCGGCGCTCGTCTCGCACAACCTCGTTTCCGAGGCGGCGGTCGTCGGCTACCCGCATCCGATCAAGGGTCAGGGCATCTATTGCTACGTTTCGCTGATGGCCGGCGAGGTCGGAGACGACGAACTGCGCCAGGCGCTCGTCAAGCACGTCCGCTCGGAAATCGGACCGATCGCGACACCGGACAAGATCCAGTTCGCGCCCGGCCTGCCGAAAACACGCTCGGGCAAGATCATGCGCCGGATTCTCCGCAAGATCGCCGAGGACGATTTCGGTTCGCTCGGCGACACTTCGACGCTCGCCGATCCGGGCGTCGTCGACGACCTGATCGCCAATCGTCAGAACCGCGCTTGATGTGAGCTGCGGTATGGGTGGCAACAGCCCCTCATCCCGCTGCTGCGACCTTCTCCCGGCAAGCGGGGAGAAGGGACATTGCGCCACCGCACTCCCTCGCATTTGCTGTAACCGCATCAGCATTCTCGTCCCCTCTCTCCACTCGCGGGGAGAGGGTTAGGGTGAGGGGCGAAGCGCAAAGCGCTGTACGGGTGGAACGCAGCGGCCGATTCGCAACCGAAACGAAAACCCTGACGGCCTACCCTCAGAAATCGATCGCGCGGCCCTTGATTTCCCAATCGCCGAAGCGAGCCGGGTCGAGGCCGCCGCGCCCGCCGAGTTCGGCCGGCATATCTTTCGGCGCTTCGGCACGTCGCCTCTCTTCGGCCTCCTTCAGAGCGCGTAGCGCTGCCGGGGAAAGCGGACGTTTGGGGCGGTCGGGAGAATTGTCGTTGTCGTTCTGCATACCGGTCGCGGTTTCCGTAACGATATTGAAGAGCTGGCCGTTTATCCCCATCATATAGGCACTTCCGTGTGAACGGAAAAGCTTGATTCACGTGAAACCTTCGCGCGTACCGAATGGAACGAAGCGGCTGCAGGCGGCTTTCCAAGAGGCGCGGGAAGGACACCGATTTGGTTGGAGCTCATTCATGAATCTCATGCGCACCGCAATGCTGCTCGCCTTCATGACCGTCCTCTTCATGGCCGTCGGCTATGTCATCGGCGGCCGCGGTGGCATGATGATCGCCCTCGTCATTGCCGCAGGCATGAACTTCTTCTCCTACTGGAATTCCGACCGGATGGTCCTGCGGATGTACCGGGCGCAGGAGGTGGACGAGCACAGCGCGCCGGAATATTACGGGATCGTCCGCGATCTGGCGAAGAATGCCGGCCTGCCGATGCCGCGCGTCTACGTCATCGACAGCCCGCAGCCGAATGCCTTCGCCACCGGCCGCAATCCGGAGAATGCCGCGGTCGCCGCTTCGACGGGACTGTTGCATTCGCTTTCCTACGAGGAGGTTGCCGGGGTCATGGCGCATGAGCTCGCCCATATCCAGTATCGCGACACTTTGACGATGACGCTGACGGCGACGCTCGCCGGTGCGATTTCCATGCTTGGCAACTTCGCCTTCTTCTTCGGTGGCAACCGCGAGAACAACAATCCGCTCGGCTTCATCGGCGTGCTGATCGCGATGATCGTCGCCCCGCTCGCGGCCATGCTGGTACAGATGGCGATCAGCCGTACACGCGAATATTCCGCCGACCGCCGCGGTGCGGAGATATGCGGCAACCCGCTCTGGCTTTCCTCGGCGCTCCGCAAGATCGCCGGTGCCGCTCAGGTCATCCATAACAATGACGCCGAGCGCAATCCGGCGACGGCGCATATGTTCATCATCAATCCTCTCTCGGGCGAGCGGATGGACAATCTTTTCTCGACCCATCCGAACACGGAGAACCGGGTTGCGGCTCTGGAGAGAATGGCCCGCGAGACGTCCACGGGCTCGACGGCGCCGGTCCGCCCTGATAATGCAGGGCGCAAATCGCGCTCTGTCCCGAGAACCGGCTGGGGTCGCGGTGGTTCCGAACCGCCGAAAGGCCCCTGGTCCTGATGCCCGAAGACAATAAGAACGATTCACGTCCGAAACGATCCCGAGAGCACAACCGCTCCGGAGCGGCAGGAGCCCGGCCCGGCGCGGATGCCGCGGCCAAACCGGGCCTGAAGAGCCGCCAGGCGGCTGCCAAGATCCTGGCGGCGGTGGTGGACCGCAAGACGCCGTTGGACGGAATGCTCGATCCGGAGCGCGGGAACCCGGCCTATCGCGAGTTGAGCGAAGCCGATCGCGCGCTGGTGCGCGCCATTCTCAACTCGGCACTCCGCCATCTGCCTCGTATTCGTGCGGCCATCGATTCGCTTCTGCAAACGCCTCTGCCCGAGGGTGCGCGGGCTCTCGAACATGTGCTGACCGTCGCCGCCGCGCAAATTCTCTATCTCGACGTTCCGGATCATTCGGCCGTCGACCTCGCAGTGGAACAGGCCCAGTCCGATCCGCGCAACCGCCGTTTCGCAAGCCTCGTCAACGCCGTGTTGCGGCGTCTTTCGCGTGAAAAGGAAGAAATTCTCGAAAAGCTGCGACAAGTCCCGGCGATGCCCGGCTGGTTCTTCGACAGGCTCGTCGCCTGTTACGGTCCCGACCAGGCCGAGCGCATCTCCGAGGCACAGCTCGTACCCGCCGCTATCGACCTGACCGTGAAATCCGATGCCGCTTCCTGGGCGGAGCGGCTCGCCGGCACCGTGTTGCCGACCGGCTCCGTTCGTCTTCAGGAATTCTCCGGTTCGATCCCGTCGCTTTCAGGCTTTTCGGAGGGCGCCTGGTGGGTCCAGGACGCGGCCGCCTCCATTCCGGCGCGCCTTTTCGGGGATATTTCCGGAAAGAAGGTGGTCGATCTCTGTGCCGCGCCCGGCGGCAAGACGGCGCAACTCGTCCTCGCGGGGGCGGAGGTGACCGCGCTCGATCAGTCTTCAAGCCGGTTGCGGCGGCTCAAGGCCAACCTCGAGCGGCTTGGCTTCGAGGCCCGAACCAAGGAGAGCGATATGGCCGAGTTCCGGCCGGAAGAACTCTTCGAGGCGGCCCTTCTCGACGCCCCCTGCTCCTCGACGGGCACCACCCGGCGGCATCCCGACGTGCTCTGGACGAAAGGCCCGCAGGACGTCGAGAAGCTTGCCAGGCTGCAGGAACGGCTGCTGCGGCACGCGCTTACCTTGGTGAAGCCCGGCGGTCTCATCGTTTTCTCCAATTGCTCGCTCGACCCGCTGGAGGGCGAGGAGGTCGTCGCCCGCGTCGTCGCCGACAGCGGATGCGAACGGGTGCCGATCGACGCAGCCGATTGGCCGGGGCTCGAAAAGGCAATCACCGCGCTTGGAGAGTTCCGCACGACACCTGCGATGCTGCCGCTGGAACCGCCCTTCGCCGGTGGCCTCGATGGCTTTTATGCCGCCGTGCTGCGCCGTGCGGGTGCCTGAGGGCGCTCATCAACAGACTGTTTTGCTGGAACAATTGACGCCCTCGGACGGCCCGCCTATCAATGGCGGCAGGGTTGATAAATATTTAATGATCTTTCCCGCACGATTCCGATCTTCTGCTTGATCCTCGAATCGGCTCCGGTTCAAGAGGAAACCCACGGGCGCCGATGCCGTTTTCCAGTAAAACAAGGCTCCTATATTTGTATTTGCGCGAAGGCCAACGACGATTGGCGCGCCTGCTTTCGCGCGGAATGACGACGGCGCTGCGCTTTGCGGGGTCTACGCCCGCCCGCCTGATCGTCGCACCCACGGATCTTCGGGCCATCGATCCCTTCGCCGCCGAAGAGATCCTCGCAGGTCGTTTTCCGCTCGCCGGCCGCGTTCTGGATACCGAAGGCGAGTCGCCTTTCGAAATCGACCTGCCGTCGCAAGAGTTCGCGGCCCGCCTTCATTCCTTCGGCTGGCTGCGTCACATGCGGGCGATACAGGACGAAGCCGGCGCGATCAGGCTGCGCCAGATCATGGACGACTGGATGGGCAGCCATGGCCGAAGCATCGGCGAAATCTCGTGGGAAGCGGATGTGGTTGCGCAACGCGTCATCGCCTGGCTGTCCCATTCGCCGGTGGTGCTGCGCAACGCCGAGCACGGTTTCTATCGCCGCTTCCTGAGAAGCCTTGCCCTTCAGGTCCGCTATCTCCGGAATGTCGCCGAGACCGTGTCCGATGGAGAGGCGCGCCTGAGGGTTCGCCTGGCACTCGCCATGGCCTCCGTTTCGATGCCGGCTACGGCTTCGGCGATCCGCAAGGCGTCGCGCAATCTGGATCTGGAGCTGGAGCGGCAGCTTCTGCCCGACGGGGCGCATTTCTCCCGAAACCCCCGCGCCGGGCTCGAGCTGCTGCTCGATCTGCTGCCGCTGCGCCAGACCTATGTCAATCTCGGACACGACGTGCCCTCGAGGCTCATTCCCTGCATCGACCGTATGTATCCGGCGCTCCGCTTCTTCCGCCACCAGAGCGGGGAGCTCGCCCTTTTCAACGGCGCGACATCGGTTCTCGCCCATGAGCTCGCCTCGGTGCTCAGATATGACGAGACGTCCGGCGAGCCGTTCCGGTCCTTGCCGCACGCCCATTACGAACGTCTGTCGATGGGCGATACCGTCGTCATCATGGAAACCGGGCGACCGCTTTCCGTCGACCTGTCGCGCAGCGCGCATGCCGGCTGCCTCTCCTTCGAGATGTCCTCCGGCAGGAACCGCTTCGTCGTCAACTCCGGCGCGCCGAAATTCGCCGGCGAACGATTTCGGCAGATGGCGCGCACGACCGCCGCGCATTCCACAGTCACCGTCGACGACACGTCCTCCTGCCGCTTTTCGCAGTCGCGGTTCCTCGGCCCGGTCATGATCAGCGGCCCCTCGCGCGTCGTAATCGAGAGAAAGGACGAGCCGGGAAGCATCGAGCAGGTCAAAGCGAGTCACGACGGCTACCTTGCGCCCTTCGGCCTGATCCACGAGCGCGACATCGGAATTCTCAATGGCGGGCGGCTGATCCGCGGTCGCGACCGCCTGCTGCTGGAGGATGGCAGCGATCCGGAAAATGACGACGACGCGACCGCTGTCGCCCGTTTCCACATCCATCCGGCAATCGGCATGCGCCGGCACAGCGAGAGCGAGATATATCTGACGGCACCCGATGGAGAGGCATGGCTCTTCGCCTGTCGCGACGGTGCGCTCGCGATCGAGGAGGACATTTTCTTCGCCGATCCCTCCGGCGTGCGCGCCTCGTCGCAGATAAGCGTGACCTTCTCTGCCGCCTCGCAGCCGGAAATTCAGTGGACTTTCACGCGCGAGGGATGATCCCGAAATTGCGCCGGGCCTATTTTCCCGTTGTCGCGGCGCCGAAGGTTCCTTCCGGGAACAAGCTATGCTAACGGGCAGCCATCCCAATCGCCGGAACCTCCTCACTACGCGTCCGGCGCTGCCAAAGGAGCAAGGTCGATGGCTGTCGCCTCCAAGAAAATCCCCGCCCCGGACGAGGTCCGGATCAAAACCGCCCTCCTTTCGGTCTCCGACAAGACGGGCATCGTCGAACTCGCCCGCGCCCTCAACGACAAGGGCATCCGGCTCGTCTCGACCGGCGGTACGCACAAGGCGCTTGCCGATGCCGGCCTTCCCGTCAGCGACGTGTCGGAGCTGACCGGCTTTCCCGAAATCATGGACGGGCGCGTCAAGACGCTTCACCCCGGCGTCCATGGCGGTCTTCTCGCGATCCGCGACGACGCGGAGCATGCGGACGCCATGAGCGCGCACGGCATCACCGCGATCGATCTCGCCGTCATCAATCTCTATCCCTTCGAAGAAGTCCGGGCCAAGGGCGGCGACTATCCGACCACGGTCGAGAATATCGATATCGGCGGCCCCGCAATGATCCGGGCATCGGCCAAGAACCATGCCTATGTGACGATCGTCACCGACCCGGCGGACTATTCGCCGCTGCTGGAGGAAATCGCAGACGGTACGACGCGCTACGCCTTTCGCCAGAAGATGGCGGCCAGGGCCTATGCCCGCACGGCGGCCTATGATGCGGCGATCTCCAACTGGTTCGCCGAGGTGCTCGACACGCCCATGCCGCGCCACCGCGTTCTCGGCGGCGTGCTCAGGGAAGAGATGCGCTACGGCGAGAACCCGCACCAGAAAGCCGGATTCTACGTGACCGGCGAGAAACGGCCGGGAGTGGCGACGGCGGCGCTGCTGCAAGGCAAGCAGCTCTCCTACAACAACATCAACGATACCGATGCCGCCTTCGAACTGGTGGCGGAATTCCTGCCGGAGAAGGCACCGGCCTGCGCCATCATCAAGCATGCCAACCCCTGCGGCGTTGCGACCGCGCCCTCGCTCGCCGAAGCCTATCGCCGGGCGCTCGCCTGCGATTCGACCTCGGCATTCGGCGGCATCATCGCGCTCAACCAGGAACTGGACGCCGAGACCGCGGAAGAGATCGTCAAGCTCTTCACCGAGGTGATCATTGCGCCTTCGGTCAGCGACGAGGCGAAAGCCGTCATCGCCCGCAGACCGAACCTGCGGCTGCTTGCGGCCGGCGGCCTGCCGGATCCGCGCACGCCCGGCCTGACGGCGAAGACGGTCGCCGGCGGGGTGCTCGTCCAGACGCGCGACAACGGTATGGTCGAGGACCTGGAGCTCAAGGTGGTTACCAAGCGTGCGCCGACGGCGCAGGAGCTCGAAGACATGAAGTTCGCCTTCAAGGTGGCGAAGCACGTCAAGTCCAACGCCATCGTCTATGCCAAGGACGGCCAGACGGCGGGTATCGGCGCCGGCCAGATGAGCCGCGTCGATTCCGCGCGCATCGCTGCCATAAAGGCGGAAGAAGCGGCCAAGGCGCTGGGCCTCGCCGAGCCGCTGACGCGCGGTTCGGCCGTCGCTTCGGAGGCCTTCCTCCCCTTCGCCGACGGGCTTCTGTCAGCCATCGCTGCCGGCGCAACCGCCGTCATCCAGCCGGGTGGTTCGATGCGCGACGAAGAAGTGATCGCGGCGGCGAACGAGCACGATGTCGCGATGGTCTTCACAGGTATGCGGCATTTCCGGCACTAGATCACGATGTTCTTGGGTCGGGTCGATTTAAGAACATGAACGTGATCGATTCCAAGAAGTCGAGACGCGGGATGCGCACACACGTTTTCTCATCCCGCTCTGAGCCTCCTGCGCGAAATTCCTATAGCGGCCGGTGCGCCGGATAGGGGGTCCGCAGGAGGATCACGAGACCGACGGCGAGAAAGGCGACCAGCGCCATCATGCCGATCCGGGCCGAACCGGTCACAAGCGTGATCGTCGCGACCGAGGCGGGCGCCAGGAACGAGGTGGCGCGGCCGGAAAGAGCGTAGAGACCGAAATAACGCCCGGCTTCGTCGGGCGAAACACTGCGCGCGAGGTAGGATCGGGATGAGGCCTGGACCGGCCCGAAGGCCACGCCGACCAGGAGTCCATACAGAATATAGGCCTTTTCGGCGGCGGTGCCGAAGAGGCCGCCCGAGTCCGTCGAGCCAAGCGGGACAAGCCCGAAGAGCGTGAAACCGGGCCCGGTCGAGACGATGCCGAGCGTGGCGATCGTCAGTGAGACGAGGCTTGCGACGACGATCGTCTTGGAGCCGAGCCGTGCATCCAGCCTGCTCGCATAAAGGCAGCCGAAGATCGCCACGACATTCAGGATGATGCCGTAGAGCCCGAGTTCCATCGTCTGCCATCCGAACATCCCGGCGGCGAAGGTGCCGCCGAGCGCGAGCAGCCCGTTGACGCCGTCCTGGAAGATCATCCGGGCGATCAGGAACCGCAAGATGCCGGCCCTCTCCTTGAGTTCGGCAAGCGTGCCCTTCAGTTCTTCGAAGCCCCGAGCGGTTGCCTTAGCCATGGACATCCTTGCCCTGGTCGCATCCGGCGTGAAGAGGAACATTGGCAGGATGAAAACGAGGTACCAGGCGGCGGATATGGGGCCGGTGATCCGGGCGTCTTCGCCCTTTGCCGGATCGAGCCCGAACAGAGGCTCGAGTCCGATCGCCGTCTTGCCGGTCTGCGGGCTTCCGGCAATCAGCGCGACCACGGCGATCAGCACGATCATGCCGCCGAGATAGCCGAGGCCCCAGGCGATGTTGGAGATGCGTCCCACTTCCTTTTCGCTCACGAGCCGCGTCATCATCGAATCGTTGAAGACGATGGAAAATTCGGCTGCCACGGTCGCCAGCGCAAGAAAGATCGCCGTATAGATCAGGGATGAGCCCGGTGCCGCGTTCCAGAGCAGGGCGAGCGAGATGATCTTCACGGCGGCGAAAAAGGCGATCCACGGCTTTCGTGGGCCGGACGCATCGGCAATTGCGCCGAGGACCGGCGAAAGCAGGGCAATCACGATCCCCGCGACGGTCAGCGTATAGCCCCAGACCGCCTGCCCATGTGCGGGATCGGCCGTCAGCCGGGAAACAAAATAGGGCGCGAAGATGAAGGTGGTGATGACGGTGAAGAAGGGTTGCGCGGCCCAGTCGAACAGCATCCAGCCGGCAATGCCGAGACGCGAAGTCCGAGGCCGCTCCTCCATTCGCCCAGCCGCGATATCCACTTCATCCCTCCCCGGCACTTGCGCAAGCGCGCCGCGTTCGTAGGCGGCGGGCAGGGCAATGAAGAACAACCTTCAACCGGAGCGGAATTGGGCCCTCCGGCTTATTTACGGCCGGAGGGACTGTGTCATTTCGTCCAGCCGCGTGCAAGATCGCTGAGGAGACCGGCTGCAACAGTGACCTTGGCGAGGGTCGTTTCGCCCTTTTCGGTCAGCAGCCTCAGCTGGTCGCCGACAGTGGCGACGCGTTGGCGATCGCGGTCCTGCCAGGCGAGAACGGGGTTTCGGTCGCCCTTATGCTCGACGAGGGCGGCGATGGTGATATCGCGGCGTGCGGTGCCGATATCGCCGACCGCCCGCGAGAGCGCCATCGACTCGAACTGCTCGGTGGCGGGCACGCGGTCGGCGGCCGCCAGCAGGCGGTTGATCCTCAGGCTCTCGGTGACGGTGAAATAGGCTTGGGCGGTGCGGCTCAGCGGCTCGCCGGTTACCGTGGCGATCTGCATGATCTCAGGGACCAGGGTCATGAGCGACAGTTCGGCGATTTCCTCGGCAAGCTTTGCCGGCACGCCGTTTTCGATGAAGCCAGCGGCCCTCAGGCGCGCTTCCTCGGCACCCTCCCTGGATATCGCCGCCCGCATGGTGCCGCGCAGCTTCTGCAGCCCGTCGCGAAGCCGGGCAACCGCTTCGGCCACGGAGCCCTCGGAGGCGCGGGTGCGCAGCGCCCTTTCGGCGACGAGCGCAAAGATACGCCCCACCTCATGATAGAGCCTGTTCTGGATCGCGCCGCTGATCCTGTTGTCGAGCGCGTCGATCTCGCCGTAGATGCGCGGCAGATCGAAGCCATCCAGGGCCAGCACCGCTGCCTTCACGACGTCGGCGGATAGGAAGCCGGTGGCATCCGTCAGCGTCGAGACGAAAGCGGGGCCGCCGCGGTTTATCGTTTCGTTGGCGAGCACGGTCGCGATGATCTCACGGCGCAGCCGGTGCCCGTGAATGTCGCCGGCATAGGCCTTGCGCATCTTTGCGGGGAAGTAGCGCTCCAGGGTCGCCGTGAAATAGGGGTCGTCCGGAAGCTCGCTGACGATCAGCTCGTCGAAGAGCACCAGTTTCGCATAGGAGAGCAGCACGCCGATCTCCGGGCGCGTGAGCGGCCGGCCCGCCTGGTAGCGCTCGCTCATCGCCTGGTCGGTCGGCAGGGTCTCGACCTTCCGGTTGAGGTGACCGTCGGCCTCCAGCCGCGCCATCAGCCGCGCCAGCGGCGTGCGGTTGGCGAGGCCCTGCATTTCGGTGAGCGAGATCGCCAGCGACTGCTGGTAGTTGTTACGCAGCACGAGATGTCCCACCTCATCCGTCATCGATGCCAGAAGCGTGTTGCGCTTGGGCCGGGTCAGGCGGCCGTCGCGCATGGCCGAGGCAAGCGCGATCTTGATGTTGACCTCGACGTCGGAGGAATTGACGCCGGCCGAGTTGTCGATGGCATCGGAGTTGCAGCGCCCGCCATTGAGCGAGAAGCCGATCCGGCCTTTCTGGGTGACGCCGAGATTGGCCCCCTCTCCGATCACGCGCGCCCGCACGTCCTCGGCGGAGACGCGGATCGCGTCGTTGGCGCGGTCGCCGACCTCCGCATCCGTCTCGTTGGCGCCGCGCACATAGGTGCCGATGCCGCCGAACCAGAGCAGGTCGACCGGGCTCTTCAGGATTGCGCTCATGATCTCGAAGGGCGTTGCCTTCGGCTTGTCGATGCCGATCGCCGCCATCGCTTCGGGGGTGAGTGTCACCAGTTTTTCCGAACGCGAGATGATCATCGCGCCGGGCGAGAGCGCCTTGCGGTCATAGTCCTGCCAGCTGGAGCGCGGAAGCGCGAACATTCGCTTGCGCTCGGCAAAGGAGAGGTCGATATCCGGCTCGGGATCGATGAAGATATCGCGGTGATCGAAGGCGGCGATCAGCCGGATCTTTTCCGAAAGCAGCATGCCGTTGCCGAAGACGTCGCCCGACATGTCGCCGACGCCGGCGACGGTGAAGGGCGTCGTCTGGATGTCGACGTCCATTTCGCGGAAGTGCCGCTTGACGGCCTCCCACGCGCCGCGTGCGGTAATCCCCATCTTCTTGTGGTCGTAGCCGGCGGAGCCGCCTGAAGCGAAGGCGTCGTCGAGCCAGAAGTCCGCTTCCTGGGCGAGCGCATTCGCCGTGTCGGAGAAGGTTGCCGTTCCCTTGTCGGCGGCAACGACGAAATAGGGGTCGTCGCCGTCGAGCCGTAACGTGTCCTCGGGGGGAACGACCTCCTGGCCGACGATATTGTCGGTAACCGAGAGCAGCGTGCGGATATAGGTCTTGTATGCTTCCGTTCCCGCCTTGAAGATCTCGTCGCGGCTGCCGCCGACAGGCAGTTGCTTGGGATAGAAGCCGCCCTTGGCGCCGACCGGAACGATGACGGCGTTCTTCACCTGCTGCGCCTTGACGAGACCGAGCACCTCGGTCCGGTAGTCCTGTGCCCGGTCGGACCAGCGAAGCCCGCCGCGCGCTACCTTGCCGAAGCGCAGATGGACGCCTTCCACTTCCGTGCCGTAGACGAAAATCTCGCGGAAGGGCCGCGGCTCCGGCAGGCCTTCGAGCTGCTTCGGATCGAGCTTGAAGGCAAGAACCGCGCGCGGCCTGCCCTCGGCGTCCTTCTGGAAATAGTTCGTCCGGAGCGTCGACTGGACCGCATTGACGTAGCGGCGCAGGATTCTGTCCTCGTCGAGGCTGGGCACGGCAGACAGCGCCTCCTCGATGCCCGCCAGCAAGGCGTTGCACTTCTTCGTGCGCGCCTTCACCTCCGTCGTCGGATCCATGCGCGTGGAGAAGAGACGGAAGATGTCGGCGGCGATCGTCGGATATTTGTTCAGGGTATCGGCGATATAGCCTTGGGAATAGGTGATGCCGGTCTGGCGCAGATAGCGCGCATAGGCGCGCAGTACCGTGATTTCGCGGGCGGTGAGCCCGGCAAGCAGGACCAGCCGGTTGAAGTTGTCGTCCTCCGTCGTGCCGTTCCAGGCCGCGAGGAAGGCCTCCTCCAGTGCCGGGCCGATCCTGGCGAGGTTGAGCGTGTGCCCGTCGCGGTGGATCAGTTCCATGTCGTGAAGGACGACCTCGCGGGGCTCGTCCCCATGGACGTGCACGCCGATGTCGTAGGTCTGCTCGCTGATGACACGGAAGCCGAGATTTTCGAGAAGCGGCACGCGGCGCGACAGCGAAACGGGCGTGTCGGCATGGAAGATCTTCAGTTCCAGCGTATCCGGCCGCTCCTGGTGCCGGTGGTAGAAGGAGATGCGGATCGGGTCGCCAGCCGTGCAGGCGGCGATGTCTCCGAGGTCGGCATAGGCTTCCGCGGGCGTGAAGGCCGCCTGATAGGCCTCACCGACCGATATCTCGGTGCCCTCCTTGCGGGCGAGCAGATTGAACCGATCGATCCAGCGGGTGACGATGGCGCGGACCGCCTCTTCGAGCTTCGCCTGGGGAACCCGTGGCGTCTTGCCGCCGGAGCGGCCGATGATGAAATGGACGCGTGCGAGCCCGCCTTCGGGAAAGGCCGGGTAATAGGCCGAGACCCGGCCGTCATAGACGGTCTTCAGATAGTCGCCGATCTTTTCGCGGACATCGGAATCGTATTGTTCGCGCGGCACGAACACGATGACCGACACGAAGCGGTCGAAGTGGTCGATGCGCGGCAGCACCCGTACCCGCGGCCGGTCGCCGAGTTCGTTGATCTGTTCGCAGAAGGCGGCGAGAAGCCCGACATCGATCTGGAAAAGATCGTCGCGCGGATAGGCTTCCAGCGTGTTCGCCAGCGTCTTGCCGGAATGGCTCTGCGGATCATAGCCGAAATGATCGACGATCTTCTCGATCTTGTGCCTGAGCAGCGGGATCTCCGACGCCTGGCGCGTGTAGGCCGTCGAGGTGAACAGACCGACGATGCGCAGCTCGCCGACGACATTGCCGGAGGCGTCGAAGCGCTTGATGCCGATATAGTCCATATGGGCACGCCGGTGGACGACCGACTTCACATTGGCCTTGGTCACGATCAGGAAGTCTGGGCCCTCGAGGAAGGCGAGGATTTCCGGCGTCGTCAGCACCGCATCCTTGCCCTGGCGCAGGACCCGCACGTCCGGATTGGACAGGATGCCGAGCCCCCTGCCCTTGCCGCGCTCGACGGTCGCCCGTCCGCCCTTGCCGGAATAGGTATATTCCCGCATGCCGAGGAACGTGAAGTTGCTATCCCTTAGCCAGCGAAGGAACGCCAGCGCCTCGTCGCGGTCGCTCTTCTTGCGGGAAGCGTTGTAGTCCTCGAGCTCCCGCATTGCCTGGTCGAGCAAAGCGGTCATTGCCGGCCAGTCGTGTACGGCTTGATGAACCTGCTCCAGCACATCCGAGATGCGCTTGCTCAGTGAGCGTGCCTCGAGCGGCGTCAGCCTGCTCAAGTGGATTTGAATATGGCTGACGCGGTGCTCGGGCGCGCTTTCCTCGTCCGGATCGAAGAGCTTCACGGGCTTGCCGGATTCCATCACCAGAATCGGGTGGATCGCCAGGTGGATGTCGCGGTGGGTGCTCGTCACCTCTCCCATCACCGAATCGTAAAGGAAGGGCATGTTGCGCTCGGTGATCGCGATGATCGAAACCTCGATACCACCCGGTGCGACCCCTGCTACCGTCTCCACCGAGACCTGCGGCTTGCCGCCGTCCCAGCGCGCGAGCTCGCCGCGCGCGTGGGCAGCGGTGAGCGCCAGCATCTCAGGCGTGTAACGGTCGAGGTCATCGTTGCTCGCTCCGCCGAAGAGGACTTCCGGTGGCAGTGTCTCGGCCCCGAATCTGGACCCTGCCGCCCGGGCCGCATCGATGTGCCGATCCCGCTTCGGATTATGCTTCACGCCCATGAAATCGCTCTCCACTCATGATGGTTGAACCTACCAGAACCATGCCCAATGGCGACCGTTTTTATGATGGATTTCGGCAAAATGGAGCCGGATTTCGGAGAAAATCACGTAGATTCGACCTAAATCCATTTAAATCGAAGGTAATTTTGCAAAAATTTCCCGAAAAACCGCAAAAACGAACGAAAACGCCGAAGTTTCTTCACGCGTGGTCTGCAAGAGCAGCTGTTGACAGGCCGTGAGGGGCGGGCGATCACACTTCGAAAGCGAATAATGGGGTCTCCCGATGTCCGACACGCCTGCCGCGCCCGGTGCCGTCATCGTCATTTCGAGTCATGTGGTCCGCGGTGCGGTCGGCAACCGGGCTGCCGTCTTCGCGCTGGAAATGCTCGGCCATCGGGTCTGGGCTTTGCCGACGGTCGTGCTCCCCTGGCATCCGGGACACGGCCGGTCGACGCGGATGACCATGCCGGACGAGGACTTCCGCTCGATCATTGACGATCTCGTCGCTGCGCCCTGGATCGGCGAGGTGCGCGCGGTGCTGTCCGGCTATCTGGGTTCCCCCGAACAGGCGGCGGCCGTTGCCGGCCTCGTGAAGGCGCTGCGCCGGCGTGATCCCGCGCTCTTCTATGCCTGCGATCCGATTCTTGGCGATGCGGGCGGCCTCTACGTCCCGGTGGAGATCGCCGGCGCCATCCGCGACCTGCTGCTGCCGCTTGCGACGCTCGCCACGCCCAACCGGTTCGAGCTCTCCTGGTTGGCAGGTGCTTCGCTCGAGACGAATGCGGCTATCCTCGACGCGGCGGTCGACCTCGGACCGTCACGGGTGCTGGTGACATCGGCGATACCGATGATGAGCGGCGGTACGGGCAATCTTTACCTGTCCGGACGCCATGCGCTGCTTGCCGAGCACCGCCTGATCGACAATCCTCCGAACGGCACCGGCGACCTGCTCTCGGCCGTATTCCTCGCGCGCCTCCTGGAAGGGCTTCCGGAGGAACGCGCGCTGCAGATGGCGACCGCCAGCGTCTACGAGATCATTGCGAGAAGCCGCAAGCGCGATTCCGACGAGCTGACGCTCGAACAGGATGCATCGAGCCTCGCGACACCGATGGCAATGGTGCAGATGCGCCGCCTCATGCATCCGAGCCAAGCGCGGAAGAAATAGCAGCGGAAGAAATAGCATCAGATACGGAAGAAATGCCTCATGGACGCATTTCGCCCTTTCGAATGGCGGGAGCTCGCTGTAACAGTTCGACGCTTCATGGTTCCCGGTGCGTCTTCCAGACACGCTACCCGCATGTTTCCTTGAATCCCGATCAAAGAAGGAGCACCAGGACGATGCCGCAGGAACGAGTGGATGAAACGGGGTTACCGATGGATATACAGGGCTTTCCGGAACATCTTCTGACCGGCTACCGCAATTTCATGAGCGGTCGCTTCAACGAACAGCAGCAGCGCTACAAAACGCTCGCCGAGAGCGGTCAGAAACCGAAGACGATGGTCATCGCCTGTTGCGACTCCCGCGCCGCACCCGAAACGATTTTCGATTCCGGCCCGGGAGAACTCTTCGTGGTGCGCAACGTCGCCAACATGATGCCGCCATACGAACCGGACGGACATTATCACTCGACCTCGGCCGCGCTCGAATTCGCGGTCCAGTCGCTGCGGGTCACCAACATCGTGGTCATGGGCCACGGGCGCTGCGGCGGCATCAAGGCGGCCCTCGACCCGGACGCCGAGCCCCTCTCCCCGGGCGATTTCATCGGCCGCTGGATGAACCTCCTGAAACCGGCCGCCGAGCAGATCCAGAGCAACGACGTGATGACTCAGGCGGAACGGCAGCGCGCGCTCGAGCGGGTCTCGATCCGCAATTCGATCGCCAATCTGAGGACGTTTCCCTGCGTGAACATTCTCGAGTCGAAGGGAAAGCTGCGCCTGCACGGCGCATGGTTCGACATCTCGACCGGCGAGCTCTGGGTCATGGACGCGAAGACCGGCGACTTTTCCCGACCGGGAATGTAACGGCCGCCAGTCAGGCCCCTCATCCGCCTGCCGGCACCTTCTCCCCGCAGGCGGGGAGAAGGGACAAGCGGCGCCAACTGAACCCCGCATTCACCGCCCGCCCGAGGGAGCGAGCGGGCGCGGCATATCCCTTCTCCCCGCCTGCGGGGAGAAGGTGGCGGCAGCCGGTTGAGGGGCAACCGAGACCGAGCGGGGTTGAGGCGGTTGGGTTCCCGAGGGATCCCATTCATGAGCAGTATCCGCCGCACCGGCGCGCAAGAGATATGTGCATGCCGTAGCCCGCATGCGGGGGAGAGGGTTAGGGTGAGGGGCAAATTGCAACCGGTTACGCCGGTGAGTCTTTCTGTCACCCGCCGTCGATTTCGGCGCCGATGATGGCGATCGCCTGCTGATAGACGCTGGCGGCATTCCAGCCCTGGATGGCGGCGAAGTTGACCTCGCCCGGCTGATAGCCGCCGCCCGGCTGCCAACCATGGCCGCGCAGGAAATTCGCCGTCGAGGCAAGCGCATCCGCTTTGGAGCGGACCATGTCGACATGGCCGTTGCCGTCGCCGTCGACGCCGTATTTCAGCACGTTCACCGGGAGGAATTGCGTCTGTCCGATCTCGCCGTGCGCTGCCCCGCGGGCGGCCGGGCTGAGGTCGCCGCGCTCGACGAGCTGGAGGGCTGCGTAAAGCTGGTTCGTGAAATAATCCGAGCGGCGACAATCATAGGCGAGCGTCGAGACGGCGGAAAGCGTGTGTTCCTTGCCCAGGAACGAGCCGAAGCCGGTCTCCATGCCCCAGATGGCGATCAACGGGCCGGCGGGAACGCCGTAGCGCTGCTCGATGCTCTGGAAGAGCCTGGCATTCTGCGCCCGCAGCTTCTTGCCGCGCGAAATGATCACCTGACCGCCGCGCTTCTGCATGAACTGGTCGAGCGACAGCTTGAAACTCTTCTGGCCGCGATCGGCGCGGATCGTCGCCCTGCTGTAGGAGACGTTGGCGAGCGCCTGGTCGACCACCGAAGGGCTGATGCCGTTCACGGCGGCTTCGCGCTTGAATTCCGACAGCCAGGCGGAGAAGCCGCTGCCGTCATTGCCGCACTGCGCCGCAGAGGCGGCCGCCGGAAGAACTACGGTTGAGATCAGGGCCGCCAGGCCCGCTGCTGCGCTCTTCACCCTATGCATAGAATACCCCGTCGATTGCCCGAATCTGTTGCCTTCGAAATTCCCGCTTCGTTTTCCGCTCTTCGCCGGCACGCGGTTTCACGTGAATCCATTGCCGGCCGACGAACTGCGGACCCCGCCTGTCGCCATAACGAGGCAGGCGGGGCTTAAAATTTTGCCCGACCGAGGCCGCTCAAGCCGCCTGCTTGCGCGGCTTGATCAGGCCGCGGTTGATCAGCAGCTCTGCGATCTGCACCGCGTTGAGCGCCGCGCCCTTGCGCAGGTTGTCCGAGACGATCCACATGTTGAGGCCGTTTTCGACCGTCGCATCCTCGCGGATGCGCGAGATATAGGTCGCGTCCTCGCCGGCGCATTCGTAAGGCGTCACATAGCCGCCGTTCTCATGCTTGTCGACGACCAGGCAGCCCGGCGCTTCGCGCAGGATCTCGCGCGCCTCGTCGGCGGTGATCTCGTTTTCGAATTCGATATTGACCGATTCCGAATGGCCGATGAAGACCGGAACGCGCACGGCCGTGCAGGTCACCTTGATCTTCGGGTCGAGCATCTTCTTGGTTTCGGCCAGAACCTTCCATTCTTCCTTGGTATAGCCGTCTTCCATGAAGACGTCGATGTGCGGAATGACGTTGAAGGCGATGCGCTTGGTGAACTTCTTGCTCTCGATCGGATCGGCGACGAACACAGCGCGGGTCTGGTTGAAGAGCTCGTCCATGCCGTCCTTGCCGGCGCCGGAAACCGACTGATAGGTCGAAACGACGATGCGCTTGATCTTGGCGTGATCGTGCAGCGGCTTCAGCGCCACCACGAGCTGCGCCGTCGAGCAATTCGGATTGGCGATGATGTTCTTCTTGGAGAACTGCGCGATCGCGTCCGCGTTCACCTCCGGTACGATCAGCGGAACATCGGCGTCGTAGCGCCAGGCCGAGGAATTGTCGATGACGACGCAACCCTCCCGGCCGATCTTCGGCGAATACTTCTGCGAGACGGCGCCGCCGGCCGACATCAGGCAAATGTCGGTGTCGGAGAAATCATAGGTGTCGAGGTTCGTCACTTTCAGCGTCTTGTCGCCGTAGGAGACCTCGGTGCCGACCGAGCGCGAGGAGGCGAGCGCCACCACTTCGTCGGCCGGAAAGCCGCGCTCGGAAAGAATGTTCAGCATCTCCCGGCCGACATTGCCGGTGGCGCCTGCGACAGCAATTTTGAAACCCATGATCTAAGCTCTCTTTCTGTCTCTCCTCGTCTGGTGGAGGGGGAAACCGCGCGGTCCGACCGCGAAGTTCCTGTCCCCGGCCTTACCGGGGAGAGAGCGGAGGGCCAGAGACGTCAGACGGTTTTCGTCGTCGTTTTGGCCGTGGTTTTGCGAGCGAGCGAGAAATGGCTGATCGGCCCGGCGTGGTGGGCCGGCAAATTCAGCGCAGCGATGGACGAACCCTTCGGTCGCATGGCGGTTTCCTCGTTCGCCGCTGCTCTTACCGGCTTTTCGGCAAGAGTCAAGCCGCGGAGGCCTTCCCAGCGATCCGAATGCAGGGCAACGCGGTTTCGCGTTTGCTCGGAAGTCTTGAACCGTGAGGCGAAAGAGAGTATATACACGGAAGTAGATACGGAAGTGGGAGACGACCACCATGCCCCATCTTGCACGGGTGTTCCAGTCCGGAAATTCGCAGGCCGTCCGCCTGCCTAAGGAATTCCGCTTCAACGTCGATCGCGTCGAAATCACGCAGGAAGGCGACGCGCTCATTCTCCGCCCGCACGTCGAGCAAGGCGAGCAGTGGTCATCGCTGAAGGCGGCACTTGCCCGTGGCATGAGTGAAGACTTCATGATGTGCGGGCGCGAGCAGCCGGAACAGCAGGATCGGCCGGAACTCGACGCGGTATTTCGGTGATCTCCCATATTCTCGACACCAGCGCCGTCATCGCTTTGATCGGGCGCAAATCGGATGCATTGGTCACCCGTGTACTCCATAGCCCTCAGGGCATTATCGGGCTCCCGTCGGTCGTCGCGTATGAACTCTATTTTGGAGCGCAGAAAAGCGCGAAGGCCCAACACAATCTCGAAACCCTGCGTTTGTTGATGGCGGATTTTCCGATCCTCGACTTCGACCGGAACGATGCCTTTGTCGCAGGCGAGATCCGGGCCGCCCTTGCCGCGAAGGGTACGCCCATCGGACCTTATGACGTGCTGATTGCGGGACAGGCCAAAGCCCGTGGATTGACGCTCGTCACCAACAATGTCGGCGAGTTCAATAGGGTTGAGAACCTGCGCGTGGAGGATTGGTCGCTCTAGGCCCTGTGGACCCTTATGGATAGGGATTTGACGGCCCATATTGCGAGGGACTTTCGTGGAAAATCCGGCGCCGCAGGCCGTCCGCCTGCAAGCCGGATTTTTCGCGACAAGGCACCGCAATATGGGCCGCCCGAAGGGTTTTGCACAAATCGCCCACTGCCGGCGGCTTTTCCCTTGCAAAGGGGGCAACCCTTTGCTGCGGAAAAATCCTTGGCATTGACCGATTTGCGCAAAGGTCCTAGGCCGTGCCCGGTGCCGGCTGCGCGCCGGGAGCCGGGCCGCCTTCCTCAGGATTTCGCCCACGCTGATCACGGCATTAGACGAAAGTCATAAGCCCAAAGCATCCCTGCCTCGCGTGCCACTTTTCTGACATCTTGTTGCGAGGCGCACCACGCCCGGATGTCAAAGGGGACCCGACGTTCAGGGAGGAATGTCCGGACCGGGGAATGGGCGCTCCAATAGACCGATTTTGGAGTGGAGGATATCAAAATGGCAAACGTCGTGACAGCGGGCGGCACAAAAGCCGGCCCGATGACCGGCGAGGAGAAGAAGGTCATCTTCGCCTCGTCGCTCGGTACCGTCTTCGAATGGTATGATTTCTATCTCTACGGTTCGCTTGCCGTTTATATCGGTGCAACCTTCTTCAGCCAGTATCCCGAGACCACGCGCAACATCTTTGCGCTGCTCGCCTTCGCCGCCGGCTTCCTCGTCCGGCCGTTCGGCGCGCTGGTTTTCGGCCGCCTGGGAGACCTCGTCGGCCGCAAATACACATTCCTCGTCACCATCCTGATCATGGGCGTGTCGACCTTCCTCGTCGGCGTCCTGCCCGGTGCCGCCTCGATCGGCATCGCTGCGCCGATCATCCTGATCGCGCTGCGCCTCCTGCAGGGCCTTGCGCTCGGCGGCGAATACGGCGGTGCCGCGACTTATGTGGCAGAGCATGCGCCGCATGGCCGCCGCGGCTATTTCACCTCGTGGATCCAGACGACGGCGACGCTCGGTCTCTTCCTCTCGCTGGTGGTTATCCTTCTGGTCCAGTACTTGCTGGGTAAGGAAGCTTTTGCCGAGTGGGGCTGGCGCATACCCTTCCTGCTCTCCTTCGTGCTTCTCGGCGTCTCCGTCTGGATCCGCCTGAAGATGAACGAGTCTCCTGCCTTCAAGAAGATGAAGGAAGAGGGCAAGGGTTCGAAGGCGCCGCTGACGGAAGCTTTCGGCCAGTGGCGCAACGCCAAGATTGCCCTTCTGGCGCTCTTCGGCGCGGTCGTCGGCCAGGCCGTGGTCTGGTATTCCGGCCAGTTCTACGCGCTGTTCTTCCTGCAGAGCATCCTGAAGGTCGACGGCCAGTCGGCAAACCTGATGGTTGCCGCCTCGCTCCTTCTCGGCACGGGCTTTTTCGTCTTCTTCGGCTGGCTGTCGGACAAGATCGGCCGCAAGCCGATCATCATGGCGGGCCTCCTGCTTGCCATGCTCACCTACTTCCCGCTGTTCAAGGCGCTGACCTGGGCCGGCAACCCCGCGCTTGCGGAAGCGCAGCAGAGCGTTCGCGCCACCGTCACCGCGGCTCCGGGCGACTGTAAGTTCCAGTTCAACCCGACGGGCACTGCGAAGTTCACCACGTCGTGCGACATCGCCACCGCCTTCCTCACCAAGAACTCGGTTCCCTATGACGTCGTGACCACGGCGGCTGCGGGTACGCCGGCGACGGTGAAGATCGGCGAAACGACGATCACCAGCTATGACGCTATTGCGGCCGGCGACAGGGCGAAGGCCGAGGAAGCGGCCTTCGGCAAGCAGATCAACATGGCGCTGCAGGCCTCGGGCTATCCGCTGGTGCGCGGTGTTGCCAAGGTTCCGGAATCGAAGCTCGACGCCTTCGTCGCTGCCAATCCGGAACTTGCCCTCGACGCCGCTGCCGTGCGCGCCGGGGAAAAGACCATGGTGCCGGCCGACAAGCTCGTCGCCGACAAGCTGCTCACCCAGGAAGAAGTCGGCAGTGCCACCGAAATGGCGGTCTATAACATAGACAAGGGCGGCGCCTTCACGATGGTGGCCGACCCGGCCCGCGTCAACTGGACGGTGATCATTGCCGTGCTGACCGTGCTCGTCATCTATGTGACGATGGTCTACGGCCCTATCGCGGCACTGCTCGTCGAACTCTTCCCGACCCGCATCCGCTATACCGGCATGTCGCTGCCCTACCATATCGGCAATGGCTGGTTCGGCGGGCTGCTTCCGGCAACGGCCTTCGCGATGAGCGCGGCAAAGGGCGATATCTACTACGGCCTCTGGTACCCGATCGTTTTCGCGGGCATCACGCTGGTGATCGGTCTTCTGTTCCTGCCCGAGACGAAGGACCGGGATATCCACACGATGGAGTGAGCCGGCGGACGGGAGCGGGATGGGGAGCGTGTTTCCCATTCCGCTTTCTCAACAGCTCTCCTGACTCCGGCGCGGCTTCCGCGCCGGCTTTTTATTTGGTTTACTCGGCTCCCCTTTCCTTGGCCTCGTGCTCCACATGCCTCAGCACAGGCCAGCCGGCCGCACCGAGCTTGAACAGCCAGCCCTGCCGGGCAAAGACGAAAGCCATCATCAGCGCGACCCAGAGCCCGAGCAGCAGGCCGGCGGCGACATCGCTCGGGTAATGCGCGCCGACGACGACGCGCGAGATGCCGACAAGCAGGGCCAGCAGCAGAAACAGCGGCCGAAGCTGCGGCATCACCATCGCGAAGGCGCCGAAGAAGGCGCCGGCCGCCGTGGAATGTCCCGACGGGAAGCTTTCGAACAGCGTGTCGCCGGTGAAGGGCGTGAGGCTGTAGGGGCCGTAATCGGCAAGGAGTTCGGGACGGGCACGGCCGATCAGGAATTTCAGGCCGTGCACCAGCACGCTCGCCGTGCCGATCGTCAGCAGGAAATAGGCGGAAAGATTGCGCGCCGCGCGCGCCCTCTGCCGCAAGGTGTCGCGCGCGGAGGATCGCCTGACGACGAAGGCGATCAGCAGCAGCAAGGCCGAGCTGTAGATCATCCAGGCGAAGGTGCCGATATCGGTGATGGCGCGATTGAAGCCGACGATCTCCTCCGGCAGACCTTGCGCCCATTCGGACAGATGCGGGTCGAAAGGGGTGAAGGCGACGACGAGGACGACCGTCATCAGCCAGATCCAGACGGTCAGTGAAAGCGGTCGGTTCATTTTGCTCCTTCCTTCGCCTTATGGATGTGAAGGCGCGGCCGGCAAAATCAAGACCCCGCAAACGCAAAGCACCCCCGGCAAAGCCGGAGGTGCCGTTCTCCAGGGACAATTGCGCGAAAGCGCAGCCGTCAGGCCGAGAGGCTCTTGAACTCGGCGAGGATCGCGTCGCCCATCTCGGCGGTACCGACCTTCCGGCAGCCCTCCGCCATGATGTCGCCGGTGCGGATGCCCTGATCGAGCACGTTGGCGATCGCCTTCTCCAGGTCGTCGGCTTCCTTCACGAGGTTGAAGGAGTAGCGCAGGCACATGGCGAAGGAAGCGATCATGGCGATCGGGTTGGCGACGCCCGTGCCGGCGATGTCGGGTGCCGAGCCGTGCACGGGCTCGTAGAGCGCCTTGCGCTTGCCGGTCTTGGCATCCGGTGCGCCGAGCGAGGCGGAGGGCAGCATGCCGAGCGAGCCGGTCAGCATGGCGGCGACGTCCGACAGCATATCGCCGAAAAGGTTGTCGGTGACGATCACGTCGAACTGCTTCGGCTGCCGCACGAGCTGCATGCCGCCGGCATCAGCCAGCATGTGCTCGAGCTGGACGTCGGAATATTTCGCCTTGTGCGTCTCGGTCACGACCTGGTTCCAGAGCACGCCCGACTTCATCACGTTGCGCTTTTCCATCGAGCAGACGCGATTGTTGCGGGTACGGGCGAGTTCGAAGGCGACCCCGGCGATGCGCTCGATCTCGTAGGTGTCGTAGACCTGCGTGTCGATACCGCGCTTCTGGCCGTTGCCGAGATCGACGATCTCCTTGGGCTCGCCGAAATAGACGCCGCCCGTCAGCTCGCGCACGATGAGAATGTCGAGGCCCTCGACCAGCTCGGGCTTCAGCGACGATGCGTTGGCGAGCGCCGGGTAGCAGATGGCCGGGCGCAGGTTGGCGAATAGCTCGAGGTCCTTGCGCAGGCGCAGGAGCCCGGCTTCCGGCCGCACCTCGTAGGGCACCGCATCCCATTTCGGTCCGCCGACGGCGCCGAAGAGCACCGCATCGGCGGCAAGCGCCTTCGCCATATCCCCTTCGGAGATCGCCGCGCCATGGGCGTCATAGGCGGACCCACCCACAAGTCCCTCGTCCGTCACGAAGCCGGCGTCACGTTCGGCATTCATGTAAGCGATGATTTTGCGGACTTCCGCCATGGCTTCCGGGCCGATGCCGTCGCCAGGCAGAAGGAAGAGATTGCGCACAGTCATGGAAAGTCCTTCTCGCGTGAAAACTCGGCCGGGTTCTTAGCGCAACTTCGTATCGAGGGAAATTGCGTCTGCGAAAGAATTGTGCGTGCTGCTGTGTCACGGCTACCCTGTTTCCGCTTGACGGAACCGCGCGCCGGCGCTCGAATGGCTGCACTCAACCGGGGATTTCGCCATGTCCGAAACGCTTCTTTTCGGTGCCTTTCTCGCAGCGCTTTCCTACACACTGATCCCCGGCCCCGCCTTCCTGGCGCTTCTGGGCATCGGAGCAGGCCAGGGCCGAAGGGCCGGCGCGCTCTTCATGGGCGGTCATCTTGCCGGCGACATTCTCTGGTCGACATTGGCGCTCGTCGCCATCGTCGGTGCCCGATCGATCGGCACGGCGCTCTTCGACGTGCTCGGGCTCCTCTGCGGCGCCTATCTCGCCTGGATCGGCTGGACGGCGCTCACCGCCCGCCCCAGGGGCGACAACAAGGGGCTGTTGGTGGTGGAGCGGCCGCTCAGGCGTGGACTTGTCTTCGGGCTCACAAACCCCAAGGGCTATCCGGTCGCGCTCGCGACCTTCACGGCGCTTCTTGCGGGTTCCGCCAATGCGCTGGAATTCACGGCGCTGCCGATGCTGCTTGCCGTGTCGCTGGTCGGCTTCCTGGTCGCCGACGTCATTCTCATCGCGATTATCGGCGCATCCGTGGTGCGCCGTTTCTATCGCCGCCACGAGCTGGCGATCGTCCGGCTCTCGGGATTGCTCTTCATCGGCTTCGCGGCGCAGGCGGTCTGGCACGCGGCGCCCGGCCTTTTCGGCCTGCGCAGACCTTGACGGTCCGGCGTCGATCGACCACTTCAAGCACCTGCTTCGCGGTTCGCGCTACGCCCCCGCCCGCTGCATTTCGAAAAGGAATCCTGATGACCACCATTGCTTCGCTCAACCCCGCCCTCGTGAACTGGACCGGACATGAGGGCCTGCCCCGGTTCGAGGCGATCATGGACGAGGATTTCGCGCCTGCCTTCGACGCGGCATTGGCGAGTCATGAGGCGGAGATCGAGGCCATCGCCGACAATCCGGAGGATCCCACCTTCGCCAACACCGTCGTCGCGCTGGAAATCGCCGGCGATGAACTTTCGCGCGTCTCCGCTCTCTTCTGGAGCAAGGCGGGTGCCCATACGAACGAGGTGATCCAGGCGCTGGAGCGCGAGATCGCGCCCAAGATGTCGCGTCATTATTCGAAGATCGGCACCAATCCGGCACTCTTCGGCCGCATCGACGCATTGTGGGAGAAACGCGAAGAGCTCGGCCTCGATGTCGAAGCCATGCGCGTTCTGGAGCGCCACTGGAAGAGCTTCGTGAAGGCAGGCGCCAAGCTTCACAAGCCCGAGCAGGAGCGCCTCGCGGCGATCAACGAGAAGCTCGCCGGTCTCGGCGCTCGGTTCGGGCAGAACGTTCTCGCGGACGAGAAGGACTGGGCGCTGATCCTGTCGAGCGAAGAGGACCTGGCGGGGATTCCGGATTTCCTGAGAGATGCGATGGCGGCGGCCGCGCGCGAGCGCGGCGAGGAAGATAAATACGCGGTCACGCTGTCGCGCTCGATCATCGAGCCGTTCCTGACCTTCTCCGAAAGACGGGAACTGCGCGAACAGGCTTTCAGGGCCTGGACGGCGCGCGGCGAAAATGGCGGTGAGACCGACAATCGCGGCATCATCGCCGAAACGCTCGCTCTGCGGGCGGAGAAGGCGAAACTGCTCGGCTATGAGAATTATGCGGCGCTGAAGCTCGACAACACCATGGCGAAGACGCCCGAAGCCGTGAACGGCCTGCTGATGCAGGTATGGGAAAAGGCGGTGGCGCGGGCTCGCGAAGAGGAGGCGGACCTCGCAACGCTCATTGCCGAAGAAGGCCGCAACCACGAGGTCATGCCTTGGGACTGGCGCCACTATGGGGAAAAATTCAGGGCGCAGAAATTCAGCTTCTCGGAAAGCGAACTGAAGCCCTATCTGCAGCTGGAGAAGATCATCGACGCCTGCTTCGCCGTTGCCCGGCGCCTCTTCGGCATCACGGCGACCGAGAAGAAAGGCATTCCCGCCTATCACCCGGACGTCCGCGTCTTCGAGATCCGCGACGCCTCCGGCCGGCTTACGGCCCTTTTCCTCGGCGACTATTTCGCGCGCTCCTCGAAACGCTCCGGCGCCTGGATGAGCTCCTTTCAATCGCAGCACAGGCTGAAGCTCAAGAATGGCGAGACCGGCGAAATCCCGATCGTGTACAATGTCTGCAACTTCGCGAAACCCGCCGAGGGCAAGCCGGCGCTTCTGTCGATCGACGACGCCCGCACGCTCTTCCACGAATTCGGCCATGCGCTGCACGGCATGCTTTCCAATGTCACCTATCCCTCGGTTTCGGGTACCGGTGTCGCGCGCGATTTCGTGGAGCTGCCCTCGCAGCTTTACGAGCATTGGCTGACGGTGCCTGATATTCTGAGGAAATATGCGGTGCACTACAGGACCGGCGAGCCGATGCCGCAGGCGCTGCTCGACAAGGTGCTGGCGGCGCGGACGTTCAATTCCGGCTTCGCGACGGTCGAGTTTACCGCCTCGGCTCTCGTCGACATGGCCTATCACACGGCGGAAGCGGTCGGCGATCCGATGGCGCTCGAAGCGGCGACGCTCGAGAAGATCGGCCTGCCGCAGTCGATCGTCATGCGTCACCGCAGCCCGCATTTCCTTCACGTCTTCTCCGGCGACGGCTATTCGGCCGGCTACTACTCCTACATGTGGTCGGAGGTGCTCGACGCCGACGCATTCGCGGCTTTCGAGGAGACCGGCGATCCATTCGATCCGGTGATGGCGGCCAGACTGAAGGACAATATCTATTCGGTCGGCGGGTCCCTCGATCCGGAAGACGCCTACAAGGCCTTCCGCGGCAAGCTGCCGAGCCCGGATGCGATGCTGGCGAAGAAGGGGCTGGCGGCCTAGGTTTAAGTCGGGAAAATTGCCCCCTCACCCTAGCCCTCTCCCCGCAAGCGGGGAGAGGGGCGCCGCATGGGCGATCTCATTGCGGCTGCGCCTATGGCGTGGAGGGGGACCGGGAGGGTGCGGCGTCGCCCCTTCGCCCCGCTTGGGGAGAAGGTCGCGGCAGCGGGATGAGGGGCTCAATCGGCCCAAATGAGGACGCGATCAGGCGAGATCTACGCCTGCTCCACGCCCAGCACAGCCAGCAGATTGCGCATGCGTGCCGCCGCGAGTTCCGGCTTGTCGAGCACATTGGCCTGATCTGCCAGGCGGAAGATGTCGGCATAGTGGAGCAATCCGCGGGCCGATTGCAGGCCGGCCGGCAGGGTGAAATGCCGTTGGTGGCCGTTCAGCCAGGCCAGGAAGACGACGCCGGCCTTGTAGTATTGCGTCGGCGCTTCGAAGATCTTGCGAGAGAGAGGCACGGTCGGCTCGATGACGCCGCGAAAGGTCGCAAGATCACCCTCGGCGAGGGCCGCGAGCGCCTTCGAGGCGGACGGCGCGACGGCGTCGAAGATGCCGAGCAGTGCGTGGCTGTACTTCTTGCCGTCGCCCTCGATCAGTTCCGCATAGTTGAAGTCGTCGCCGGTGAAGCAGAGCACGCCCTCCGGCAGCCGGCTGCGCAGCGCCAGTTCCTTGGCGTTGTCGAGCAGCGAAATCTTGATGCCCTCTACCTTTGCGCTGTTCTCGCCGATGATGGCCAGCACAGTTTCGAGCGCCTGCCCGAAGTCTTCCGAGCCCCAGTAGCCTTTGAGCTGCGGGTCGAACATGTCGCCCAGCCAGTGGAGTACGACCTTGTCCTTCGTCCGGGACAGGATGCGGCCATAGACGCGGCGGTAGTCGTCGGGGGAGCGCGCGACGCGGGCGAGCGCCCGGCTCGCCATCATGATCGCCCGGCCGCCCTCGGCCTCGACGAAGCCGACCTGTTCCTCGTAGGCGGCGATGACATCGTCTATCGAGCGCGCGTCGGCTGGCGAAAGGTGGTCGGTGCCGGCGCCGCAGGCGAGATCGGCGCCCGGAACGCTTCGCGCTTCGGCGAGCGAGCGGCGGATCAGTTCCTGCGCCGCCGGCCATGGAAGTCCCATGCCGCGTTGCGCGGTATCCATCGCCTCGGCGATCCTGAAGCCGAGGCCCCACAGGTGATGGCGGAAGGCCATCGTCGCCTCCCAGTCGATCGCCGGATTGCCCCAAGGGTCGCTATCGCGAAGCGGATCGGAAACGACATGCGCGGCCGCATAAGCGATGCGGTTGAAGGCCGGGGCCGCGCCGGGCCGGGTGATGGGTTCGCCCCGAAGCCGGTACTCTTCGAGCGAACCGTCCTGGCGTGGCAGAAAAACGCTGGTCATCGGCTTTAAGTCCTCCTCTAGCTCATCGCATCGAATAATTTAGACCGTTCCAAATTTCAAGGTGAAAATCAAACTCTCTCCACGCAGCAGGGGGCGCTCACCTTTTGAATCTCCGTCCTTCCGAAAGAGGTAATCCCCTCGGAGTAGCTATATCAGCCACTTAAGGGAACGCCGCAGTTCCATGCATTGCCAAGCGCCGGCGTAAATCGGAGAAGAATGTGAGCAGAAGCCTCTTGACGAAATTGGAACGTTCCAATTATTAAGAATGCGAGAGATGAAATTTTCAGGAGGATGTTCATGGGGAAGGAGCGGGTGACGGTTGTCGACATCGCGCGCGCCGCCGGCGTGTCGAAGTCGACCGTGTCGCTCGTGCTGCAGGCAAGTCCGCTCGTCAATGAATCGACGCGGGCGAAGGTCAATGCAGTGATCCGTGAGCTCGGCTATGTGTATAATCGCAGCGCCGCCAATCTGCGCCAGGCGAGATCGAAGATCATCGGCATCGTCGTCAACGATCTCACGAACAGCTTCTTTGCGGAGCTCGCGGTCGGCGTCGATGAGGTCGTGCAGACGGCCGGTTTCGTGCAGTTCCTCGCCAATACGAGCGAGAAGCTCGACCGCCAGCGCGAGGTCATCGCTTCGATGCGCGAGCACGGGGTGTCGGGGCTCATCATATCCCCGGCGCGCGGAACGGAAGCCGCGGATCTCGCGCCGCTCGTTGCCGCCGGCATTCCGGTCGTGCTCGTCGTGCGCGACATTCCCGGCGCCGGTGTATCCTCTTTGACTTCGGACAATCACGCCGGCGCCGTTGCCGCCGTGCGCCACCTGGTCGAGCGTGGCCATCGCCGCGTCGCCTTCCTCGGAGGCTTCGCCGATACCGCGGTCTTCGAAGCACGCATGCGCGGCTATGGCGATGCCCTTCGGGAAGCGGGCCTCGAGGTCTCAGACGATCTCATCATCGGTTCGGCGCCGTCGCGCGCCGGCGGGGTGACGGCAATCGAGCAGGCGATGATGCTGAAGGAGCGGCCGACCGCGGCTCTCTGCTTCAACGATGCCGTCGCCTTCGGCGTCTGCGACGGGCTGCGTGCGCGCCGGCTGGAGCCCGGCGAGGATTTCGCGGTGATCGGTTTCGATGACGTGATCGAGGCCAAGACCGCGGTGCCGGCGCTGACCACGGTCTCCGTCGATCCGCAGGGCATGGGCGAGCGTGCGGCGGAACTGCTCTTGAAACAGATCAATAGCGGCCGTGTCGAGCCGGAAGCGATTGTCAGCCCGGTTCGGCTCGCCATTCGCCAGAGCTGCGGCGCTGCCGTCGGACGCAGAGTGAAGGAGATTTCGTCATGATTCGCTGGGGACTGATCGGCGCGAGCACGATCGCGCGCGAATGGGTAATCGGCGCCATCCGCGCCGCAGGCGGCGAAGTCGTCTCGGTGATGAGCTCGAGCGCGGAACGAGGAGAGGCCTATGCCGCGGAGAACGGGATCGCAAAGGCTGTGACAAGCGTCGACGATCTCGTCGGCGATCCCGACGTGGACGCCGTCTACATCTCGACGACCAACGAGCTTCACCACGGCCAGGCGCTGGCAGCGATCCGCGCCGGCAAGCACGTTCTCTGCGAGAAGCCGCTGGCGATGAACCTCAATGACGGCTGTGAAATGGTGCTCAAGGCCTGTGAGGCCGGCGTCGTGCTCGGCACCAATCATCACTTGCGCAATGCCGCCACGCATCGGGCCATGCGGGAAGCGATCGCCGCGGGCCGGATCGGCCGGCCGATCGCGGCGCGGGTCTTCCATGCCGTCTATCTGCCGCCGCACCTCCAGGGCTGGCGGCTCGACAAGCCGGAGGCGGGCGGCGGCGTCATTCTCGATATCACCGTGCACGACGCCGACACGCTGCGCTTCGTTCTGAACGACGACCCGATCGAGGCCGTCGCGATCAGCCACAGCGCCGGCATGGGCAAAGAAGGACTCGAGGACGGGGTCATGGGCGTGCTCCGCTTCCGCTCCGGCGTCATCGCCCAGTTCCATGATGCCTTCACCACGAAATTTGCCGAGACGGGTCTCGAAGTGCACGGAACCGCGGGATCGCTGATCGGCCGTAACGTGATGACGCAGCGGCCTGTCGGCACGGTCGTGCTGCGCAATGAGGAGGGCGAGAGCGAGTTGCCGCTCGACCACCGCAATCTCTACGAGACGGCGATCGCGGCTTTCCATTCGGCGATCGGGGGCAATGGCCGTCCGTCGGCGAGCGGTGAGGATGGCGTCTGGTCGCTCGCCACTGGCCTTGCGGTGGTCAAGGCGGCCGCCACCGGCGGTGCCGTCGAGATCGAAACGGGACTTTGATGCGCATGACGGGCAAACATATTTCGCTTGCGGACGCTGCCGGCTTGATTCCGGACGGCGCAGTCGTTTCGGTCTCCTCCTCCAGCGGGCTTGGCTGCCCGGACCTGATGCTGAAGGCGATCGGCGAGCGCTTCGAGGCGACCGGACATCCGCGCGATCTGACGACGCTGCATCCGATAGCCGCCGGCGACATGAGCGGCATCAAGGGCGTGGACTACATCGCCAGGAAGGGTCTCCTGAAAAAGATCATCGGAGGCTCCTATCCTTCCGGTCCGTCGAGCGCCGAACCGCCGCTGATCTGGCAGATGATCGGCGCGAACGAGGTGGCAGCCTACAATATTCCCTCCGGCATTCTCTTCGACATGCATCGCGAGGCGGCAGCGAAGCGTCCCGGCGTAATGACCAAAGTCGGGCTCGACACCTTCGTCGACCCGTCGCGCGAAGGCTGCGCCATGAATGCGTCCGCCGCCGCCGAACCGGTGGTGAAGAAGATCGCCTTCGAGGGAGAGGACTGGCTTTATTTCAAAGCGATCGCGCCGCAGGTGGCGATCATCCGCGCGACGACCGCCGACGAGCGCGGCAATCTCACCTATGAACACGAGGGCGCCTATCTCGGCGGCCTCGACCAGGCGCTTGCGGCGCGCAACAATGGCGGCATCGTCATTGCCCAGGTGAAACGCATTGCCAAGGAAGGCTCGCTGAAGCCTCATGACGTGCGTGTTCCGGGCGTCCTGGTCGACTATGTCGTCGTGGATCCCGATCAGAAGCAGACGACGCAGACGCTCTATGACCCCGCCATTTCCGGCGAGATTTTCCGTCCGCTCGACAGCTTCCGGCTGCCGGAATTCAATATCCAGAAGGTGATCGCGCGGCGCGTCGCCCAGGAGCTCGAGGCGGGCAGTGCGGTCAATCTCGGTTTCGGCATTTCCGCCAACGTCCCGCGCATCCTCATCGAAGAGGGTCTGCACGGCGCAGTCACCTGGGTCATCGAACAGGGCGCCGTCGGCGGTGTGCCGCTCCTCGATTTCGCCTTCGGCTGCGCTTCCAATGCGGACGCCTTCATGCCGTCGCCGTACCAGTTCACCTATTTCCAGGGCGCAGGCTTCGATGCTTCGCTGCTCTCCTTCCTGGAGATCGACCGCACCGGCTCCGTCAACGTCTCGAAGCTCAGCTTCCGCCCGCATGTGACGGCGGGGGCGGGCGGCTTCGTCGACATAACCGCGCGGGCGAAGAAGATCGTCTTCTCCGGCATGTTCAATGCGGGCGCGAAGCTGGCGGTCGCCGATGGGCGGCTCGTAATCGAGAAGGAAGGCAAGCTCAAGAAGCTCGTCAACGCGGTCGAGCACGTCACTTTCTCCGGCCGCCGCGCCGTCGAGCAGGGGCAGGACATCACCTATGTCACCGAGCGCTGCGTGATGAAACTGACCCCGGAGGGCGTGATGCTCACCGAAATCGCCCCGGGCGTCGATCTCGAAACGGATATCCTTGGCCAGTCGGAGTTTCCGCTGATCGTCTCCGACGCGCTGAAGCCGATGGATCCGGCGCTGTTCGGCGAGGGGCCGATCGGCCTGACGCTGCCCGCCAAGGCGCCGCGCCGGCTCAAGGGAGGCGCCGATGGCTGACGAACGCATCCGCGTCGATTTCGAAGGCCCCATGGCGATCGTGACGGTCGCACGGCCGGAAAAGCTCAACGCCTTCGACATCGACATGCTGAAAGCGCTCGACTCGGCCTGCGATACGGTCGAGGCAAAGCGCGACGTGCGGGCCGTGATCCTTACCGGCGAGGGCAAGGCCTTTTCCGCCGGCGGCGACATCAAGGCCTGGGGCGGAATGGAGCCAGCCGCCTTCGGCCATGACTGGGTGCGTTTCGGCCACCGCGTTTTCGAGCGGCTCGCGACGCTGCGCATGCCGGTGATCGCGGCCCTCAACGGCCATGCGCTTGGCGGCGGTTTGGAGCTCGCGGCGGCGGCGGATATACGTCTGGCCGAAAAACAGGTGAAGATCGGCCTGCCGGAGACGAGCCTCGGCATGGTTCCGGGCTGGTCGGGCACGCAGCGCCTGGTCGCGCGCTTCGGCGCGCAGATCGTTCGCCGCATGGTGCTCGGCGGCGAGATGTTCTCGGCGGCGGAAGCCAGGGCCGAGGGGCTCATCGACGCAGTGGTCGAGACCGGCGCGGTCATGCAGGCTGCGCGCGACTACGCCGCGCGGGTCGCCGGCCGCGGGCCGGCGGCGCTCGAAATATCGAAGCTGATGATCGCCTCGGCCAGCGGCGAAGACAAGGGCGCGGCGGTGGAAGCGTTGGGATCGATCCTCGTCGCCAAGACCGGCGATCTCAAGGAAGGCGTAGCCGCCTTCAGCGAAAAGCGTGAAGCCCGCTTCAAGGGAGAATGGTGATGACGGTGGTGGTGAGGCCAAAGGCGCTCGGCGACTACGAGACCCGCGAATTCCGGATGTTGATCGACGGTCGGTGGGTGGATGGCGCCGAGGGCCGCACGATCGAGCGCGTGGCGCCGGGTCACGGCGTCGTCGTCAGCCGCTATCAGGCGGCGGCGAAAGCGGATGCCGAACGGGCGATTGCCGCCGCACGGCGCGCTTTCGACGAAGGTCCGTGGCCGCGCATGCCCGCCTCGGAACGGTCGTTGATCCTGCTCAGGGCCGCCGACATGATTGCCGCGCGAGCGGATGAGCTGGCTTTTCTCGACGCGGTCGAATCCGGCAAGCCGATCAGCCAGGCGAAGGGCGAATTGGCGGGTGCCGCCGACATCTGGCGCTATGCGGCAGCACTTGCCCGCGAACTCTCGGGCGAAAGCTACAATACGCTCGGGGAGGGTACGCTTGGCGTCGTGCTGCGCGAGCCGATCGGCGTCGTATCGATCATCACGCCGTGGAACTTCCCTTTCCTGATCGTCAGCCAGAAGCTTCCCTTCGCCCTTGCCGCCGGCTGCACGACGGTGGTGAAGCCCTCTGAACTCACCTCGGCCTCGACGCTGGTTCTCGGCGAAATCCTGGAAGCGGCCGGCGTGCCCCAGGGGGTCGTGAACATCATCGTCGGCACGGGGCCGGAGGCCGGCGCGCCGCTCACCACGCACCCGCATGTCGACATGGTCTCCTTTACCGGCTCGACCGGAATCGGCCGGCTGACCATGGCGAATGCGGCGCAGACCCTGAAGAAGGTCTCGCTGGAACTCGGCGGCAAGAACCCGCAGATCGTCTTTCCGGACGCAAACCTGGACGAATTCATCGATGCGGCCGTCTTCGGCGCCTATTTCAATGCCGGCGAATGCTGCAATGCCGGCTCGCGGCTGATCCTGCACCGCGATATCGCCGAGGAGGTGACGGCGCGCATCGCCAGCCTCTCGGCCAAGGTCAAGGTCGGCGATCCGCTCGACCCCGAAACGCAGGTCGGCGCGATCATTACGCCGCAGCATCTGCAAAAGATCGCCGGCTATGTTTCTTCGGCGTCGAACGAAGGCGCGAGAATAGCCCATGGCGGCACCACGCTCGATCTCGGCATGGGACAGTTCATGGCGCCGACCATCCTGTCGGCCGTTCGGCCCGAAATGGCCGTGGCCCGGGAGGAAGTCTTCGGGCCGGTTCTCTCCGTTCTGACTTTCGAGAAGACGGAAGAGGCGATCCGCATCGCCAATTCGATCGATTACGGGCTTTCCGCCGGAGTCTGGAGCCGCGACTTCGATACCTGCCTGACGATCGGGCGGCGCGTACGCGCCGGCACGGTCTGGATGAACACCTTCATGGATGGCGCATCCGAGCTGCCTTTCGGCGGCTTCCGGCAATCCGGGCTCGGCCGCGAGCTCGGTCGCCATGCTGTCGAGGACTATACGGAGACGAAGACGCTCAACATGCATATCGGCCGGCGCAGCAACTGGTGGATGCCGCGCTGAGGAAGGGGAGGGGTGAGGTTTCGTAATCGGCGAAAGGGTGTAACGTCTTGAATTGGCCGAGTGATGTTAGTCGCAGGCCATGCCGTCCGCGGGAACCGGGCGGTACCAGAAAAGAGCGGAGGAGGTTCCGCTTCGGAAACTTGCAAACGGGAGGATAACGATGCGCAAGTTCATGACGACGACTGCTGTTGCAGCACTGATGTTGGCGGCGACAGCCGCGCGTGCAGCCGAGAATGTGGAAGTACTGCACTGGTGGACGTCCGGCGGCGAAGCCGCGGCCCTCGACGTCCTCAAGAAGGACCTGGAGAGCAAGGGCATCAGCTGGACCGACATGCCGGTCGCCGGCGGCGGCGGCACCGAAGCGATGACGGTGCTTCGTGCCCGCGTCACCGCGGGCAATGCGCCGACGGCCGTGCAGATGCTCGGCTTCGACATTCTGGACTGGGCCAAGGAAGGCGCGCTGGGCAATCTGGACGAGGTCGCCGCCAAGGAAGGCTGGGACAAGGTCGTTCCGGCTGCCCTGCAGCAATTCTCCAAATATGACGGCCACTGGATCGCCGCGCCGGTGAACGTTCACTCGACTAACTGGGTCTGGATCAACAAGGGCGCGCTCGACAAGGCCGGCGCCAAGGAACCGACGACCTGGGAAGAGCTGATCGCACTGCTCGACAAGTTCAAGGAGCAGGGCATCACGCCGATCGCCCATGGCGGCCAGCCCTGGCAGGACGCGACGATCTTCGACGCCGTGGTTCTTTCGCTGGGCAACGACTTCTACAAGCAGGCCTTCATCGATCTCGATCCGGCGGCGCTCGGCGGCGACAAGATGAAGGAAGCCTTCGATCGCATGACGAAGCTGCGCTCCTATGTGGACGACAACTTCTCCGGCCGCGACTGGAACCTCGCCTCGGCGATGGTCATCGAGAACAAGGCCGGCCTGCAGTTCATGGGTGACTGGGCGAAGGGCGAGTTCCTGAAGGCGAAGAAGGTGCCCGGCACCGATTTCGTCTGCATGCGCTTCCCCGGAACGCAAGGTTCGGTCACCTTCAATTCCGACCAGTTCGCGATGTTCAAGGTGTCGGAAGACAAGGTTCCGGCACAGCTGCAGATGGCCTCGGCAATCGAGAGCCCGGCCTTCCAGTCGGCCTTCAACGTCGTCAAGGGCTCCGTTCCCGCCCGCACCGACGTCCCCGATACCGATTTCGACGCCTGCGGCAAGAAGGGCATCAAGGACCTCGCGGAAGCCAATACCAACGGCACGCTTTTCGGCTCCATGGCCCACGGTCATGCCAATCCGGCTGCCGTCAAGAACGCGATCTACGACGTGGTCACGCGCCAGTTCAACGGCGAACTCAACTCGGAAGAGGCGGTGACGGAACTCGTCGCGGCGGTCGAGGCTGCGAAGTAAGGCGGAGCGAGGGAAGTTGCCCTTCTCCTCGGGTTAAACCCGAGGACTAACCCTCTCCCCGCTCGCGGGGAGAGGGGATGGAGGCGGCGCGGCATACCCCTTCTCCCCGCATGCGGGGAGAAGGTGCCGGCAGGCGGATGAGGGGCAGACCGCGGCACGAACGAAACATACGGTGGTAGCAAACATGGATAGCCGCAACCGGCTGCAGGAGCTTTTGCCGAAGCTCGTGCTCGCCCCCAGCTTTCTCATAGTTCTGGTGTTCGTCTACGGCTTCATAGCCTATACGGGCTTCCTGTCGATGACGGACAGCAAGATGCTGCCGTCCTACAATTTCGTGGGTTTGAGCAATTACAGCCGGCTTTGGGCCCTGCCGCATTGGTGGCGCGCGGTCAGCAACCTGGCGATCTTCGCCACGCTCTACATCGCCGTCTGCTCGGTGCTGGGACTGGCGCTGGCGATCCTGCTCGACCAGAAGATCCGCGCTGAGGGATTTCTGAGGCCCATCTATCTCTATCCGATGGCGCTTTCCTTCATCGTCACCGGCACCGCTTGGAAATGGTTCCTCGATCCGGGGATCGGGCTTGAGAACACCATGCATCTCTGGGGCTGGGAAAGCTTCTCGTTCAACTGGATCAAGGACCGCAACTACGCGATCTACTGCGTCGTCATCGCCGCCGTCTGGCAGTCGACCGGCTTCATCATGGCGATGTTCCTGGCGGGCCTGCGCGGCGTCGACAACGAGATCATCAAGGCCGCCCAGATCGACGGGGCGACGACCCCCACCATCTATCGGCGGATCATCATTCCCCTGATGCGGCCGGTCTTCCTTTCGGCTTTTGTCGTCCTCGCCCATCTGGCCATCAAGGCCTACGACCTGATCATCGCACTGACGGGCGGCGGGCCGGGGCAGGCGACCGAGCTGCCGGCGACCTTCATGTATTCCTACACCTTCACCCGAAACCAGATGGCGATCGGCGCCTCGTCGGCGATCGTGATGCTGGTGATGATCTTCTCGATCATCGTTCCCTATC
Source organism: Ensifer meliloti (assembly GCF_030064585.1). Classification (NCBI taxonomy): domain Bacteria; kingdom Pseudomonadati; phylum Pseudomonadota; class Alphaproteobacteria; order Hyphomicrobiales; family Rhizobiaceae; genus Ensifer; species Ensifer meliloti. The sequence continues at coordinate 2,251,121 of NZ_CP120365.1, read as the reverse complement.
TATATTCCGAAGTCCGGGGAGGAAAACGCTGATGGGCGCTCCCAATCCCGAGAACGTCATCTCGCACAACCGCCTGACGCGCGCCCTGATCTATTCGGCGCTGATCCTCTTCGCACTCTATTCGCTGCTGCCGCTCTACGTGATGCTGGTGAATTCCCTGAAGCCGCTGGATGAGATTCGCCAAGGCGGCATGCTGAACCTGCCTCAGACCTGGACCGTCGAACCGTGGCTCTCGGCCTGGTCGACGGCGCAGATCGGCGTGCAGCCGACGGGCCTTCGACCTTTCTTCATCAATTCGATCCTGATGGTCGTTCCGGCCGTGGCGATCTCCACGATCATCGGCGCGCTCAACGGCTACGTGCTGACCAAGTGGCGCTTCCCCGGCGCGAACATCTTCTTCGGCATGCTGCTTCTCTCCTGCTTCATCCCCTTCCAGATCGTACTGATCCCGATGGCGCGCATTCTCGGTATTCTCGGCATCGCCGGTTCGATCTGGGGTCTGATCCTGGTTCATGTGGTCTACGGTATCGGCTTCACGACGCTCTATTTCCGCAACTACTACGAGGCCTTCCCGACCGAGCTGGTGCGTGCCGCGCAGATCGACGGCGCCAGCTTCTTCCAGATATTCCGGCGGATATTGCTGCCGTCGTCAGGGCCGATCATCGTCGTTTCGGTCATCTGGCAGTTCACCAATATCTGGAACGACTTCCTGTTCGGGGCCTCGTTCTCCGGGCCGTATTCGACGCCGATGACGGTGGCTCTCAACAATCTCGTGAGCTCGTCAACGGGGGTCAAGGAATACAATGTCCACTTCGCCGGCGCGATCCTCGCCGCCCTGCCAACGCTCATCGTCTACATCGTGTCCGGCCGCTATTTCGTCCGCGGGCTGATGTCCGGCGCCGTGAAAGGATAAGCCATGTCGTTTCTGAAGATCACCAATCTGCGCAAATCCTACGGTGCTCTCGAGATCTTGAAGGACATCAACCTGGAGATCGAAGAAGGCGGCTTCCTCGTGCTGGTCGGCCCCTCCGGCTGCGGCAAGTCGACGCTTCTGAACACGATCGCCGGCCTGGAGCCGATCACCTCGGGCGACATCGCCATAAACGGCCGCTCGGTTTCGGGGCTGCACCCGTCGAAGCGCGACATCGCCATGGTCTTCCAGTCCTATGCGCTCTATCCGAACATGACTGTGGCCGGGAACATCGCCTTCGGCATGGAGATCCGCGGCGTGCCGAAGGAGGAACGCGAGAAGGCGATCAAGCAGGTGGCCGACATGCTGCAGATCGGCCATCTGCTCGACCGCAAGCCGAGCCAGCTTTCCGGCGGCCAGCGTCAGCGCGTGGCCATGGGCCGGGCGCTGGTGCGCAATCCCCAGGTCTTCCTCTTCGACGAGCCGCTCTCGAACCTCGACGCGAAGCTGCGCGTCGACATGCGCACCGAGATCAAGCGGCTGCATCACCGCATGAAGACGACCATCGTCTATGTGACGCACGACCAGATCGAGGCGATGACGCTCGCGACCAAGATCGCCGTCCTGAAGGACGGCGTGCTGCAGCAATTCGGAACGCCGGCGGAGATCTACAACAACCCCGCCAACATGTTCGTCGCCGATTTCATGGGATCGCCTGCGATGAACCTGCTCAAAGCGCAGATAGAGACCGCAGGCTCGCAAGTCTCGGTGACGCTGGCGCGGCCGAATGCCGAACCCTTGAGACTCGCCGTGCCGCATAACGGCGCGCTCTCCGCCTATGCCGGCAAGGAGGTGGTCTTCGGCATCCGTCCGGAAGCGCTCACCGACCCGGACGGGGCGGACCGCAATGCGCAATTCGTCGCCGAAGGCGAATGCCTGATCGAGGTGGTCGAGCCGGCCGGCTCCGATACCTTTGCCGTGACGAGGCTCGGCGGCAAGGAAATCGTCGCAAGGCTCAGGGCCGATGCGCGCATCGCGCCCGGCCAGACGTCACGGCTCGCCTTCAACCTCGACAAGGCCGTCTTCTTCGACCCGCAAAGCGAAAAGCGGATTGCATGAGGAAGACGATGGAGAGCCAGCCGGATATCGTCATCATCGGATCGGGAGTCGGCGGCGCAACGGTCGCTGCGGGCCTTGCTGCCTCGGGCGCCGAGATACTGATCCTCGAAGCGGGCTCGCATATCGAGGACCTGCCGGTCAATCGCGACCAACGGGCGATCTTCCAGCGCGGCCATTTCCGCCCGAAGGAGACCTGGTACGAGGCCGGCGGCCCCGGCTTCAATCCCGGCAATTACTACAATGTCGGCGGCAATTCGAAGTTCTACGGCGCGGTGCTGACCCGCTATCGCCGGGAGGATTTCGAGGAGATGCAGCATCGGGACGGCGTCTCCCCGGCCTGGCCCTTTTCCTATGAGGAACTCGAGCCGTGGTATTCCAGGGCAGAGCAGCTTTACCAAGTGCGAGGCAAATTGGGCGAGGACCCGACGGAGCCCGCTCATTCGAGCGGCTATCCCCATGGCCCGGTGCCGGACGAGCCTGCGATCGCCATGGTCCGCGAGCGCCTGGCCGAGATCGGCCTCCATCCCTATTCGCTGCCGCTCGGCGTCGATATCGAGCGCTGGCTCGCCAAGGGCAAGACGCCGTGGGACGCGCATCCGAACTCGTCCGACGGCAAGATGGATGCCGAAACGGCGGCGCTGGCGGCGGCGCTGAAATTTCCGAATGTGCGGCTGCAGACCGGCTCGCGAGTGACCCGGCTCGTAACCGGGCCGGACGGCAAGGCGATCGAAACCGTGCTCTACGCCAGGGAGGGGGCAGAGCACAGTCTTTCGCCGAAGCTCGTCATCCTCTGCGCCGGCGCGGTGCAGTCGGCCGTACTGCTCCTGCGCTCGGCCGACGACAGCAACCCGACCGGGCTTGCCAACCGGTCCGATCAGGTCGGCCGCAATTTCATGAACCACAATTCGAGCGCCGTCATCGCGCTCAGCCCCTGGTATCGGAACGACTCGGTCTATCAGAAGACCTTCGGCCTCAACGACTTCTATCTCTCCGACGGTGCGGGCGGGCCGCCGCTCGGCAATGTCCAGCTTCTCGGCCGCATTTCCGGCGCGATACTGAAGGCGAACATGCCGGCCATGCCGGAATGGCTGCTAAACCGGGTGTCCGCCCGCGGCATCGACTTCTACGCCATGAGCGAGGACCTGCCGTCACCGGAAAGCCGCGTCATGGTAGACGGCGAGCGCGTTGTGCTGAAATGGGTGCGCACCAATTGGCAGGCCCATCTCGACCTCGTCGCCAGGCTGAAGGCGGTGCTGAAGAAAGCCGGCTTCCCGATCGTGCTCGCACGGGCCTTCGACAAGCGGACGCCCTCGCACCAGTGCGGCACGGTCCGGATCGGCAATGATCCCGGGCAGGCGCCGCTCGACGTCTATTGCCGCGCCTTCGATCATCCGAATCTCTTCATCGTCGATGCCGGCTTCCTGCCGACCTCCGCCGCCGTCAATCCGGCGCTGACCGTCGCGGCACAGGCGCTGCGTGTCGCCGACCATATCGTGAAACAGGATCTGCGGTCATGACCGAGAAGGCACGCCCCGTCGCGATCGTCACCGGCGGCCGCCGCGGCATCGGGCTCGGTATCGCCCGGGCACTCGCGGCGAGCGGCTTCGACATCGCCATCACCGGCATTGGCGATGCGGAGGGTGTCGCTCCCGTAATCGCCGAACTCAACGGGCTCGGCGCCCGGGGGATCTTCCTGCGCGCCGATCTTGCCGACCTTTCGAGCCATCAGACGACCGTCGACGCTGCCGTCGCGGAATTCGGCCGGATCGACTGCCTCGTCAACAATGCCGGCATCGCCTCCATCGTGCGCGGCGATTTTCTCGATCTGAAGCCGGAGAATTTCGACACGATCGTCGGCGTCAATCTGCGCGGCACGGTGTTTTTCACGCAGACCGTTGTGAAGGCGATGCTCGCGAGCGACGCTCGAGCGTCGCGCTCGATCATCAACATCACCTCGGTCTCGGCCGCGATGACGTCGCCCGAGCGGCTCGACTACTGCATGAGCAAGGCGGGGCTTGCGGCCTTCAGCCAGGGCCTGGCGCTGAGGCTCGCCGAGACCGGCATCGCGGTCTTCGAAGTCCGTCCCGGCATCATCCGCTCGGACATGACGGCTGCGGTTTCCGGCAAATACGACGGTCTGATTGAAAGCGGTCTGGTGCCGATGCGGCGTTGGGGCGAACCCGAGGACATCGGCAATATCGTCGCCGGCCTCGCCGGCGGGCAGTTCGGTTTCGCCACAGGCTCTGTCATCCAGGCGGATGGAGGGCTCTCGATCGGGCGGTTGTGAATTTTCCTCTCGCCGGTCGTGAGATTTGCCCCTCACCCTAACCCTCTCCCCGCAGGCGGGGAGAGGGGACGTGCGCCGACGAGATGGTGGCGAGCGGTTGCCGCGAGTCCCTTCTCCCCGCCTGCGGGGAGAAGGTGGCGGCAGCCGGATGAGGGGCCCGATAGCTGATACCGGGCCGAAGCGCGTGACTTTGAGGACATGGGAATGACCTACGACTACATCATCACGGGGGCCGGTCCGGCCGGCTGCGTGCTCGCCAATCGCCTGAGCGAGGATCCGGACGTCAGGGTGCTGCTGCTCGAAGCCGGCGGCGGCGACTGGAATCCGCTGTTCCACATGCCGGCCGGCTTCGCCAAGATGACCAAGGGGGTCGCCAGCTGGGGCTGGCACACGGTGCCGCAGAAGCACATGAAGGGCAGGGTGCTGCGCTATACCCAGGCCAAGGTGATCGGCGGCGGTTCTTCCATCAATGCACAGCTCTATACCCGCGGCAATGCGGCCGACTACGACCTCTGGGCGAGTGAGGAGGGCTGCGCCGGCTGGGACTATCGCAGCGTGCTTCCCTATTTCAAGCGCGCCGAGGACAATCAGCGCTTCGCCGACGACTATCATTCCTATGGCGGTCCGCTCGGCGTTTCCATGCCGGTTTCGGCGCTGCCGATCTGCGACGCCTATATCCGCGCCGGTCAGGAACTCGGCATTCCCTACAACCACGACTTCAACGGCAGGCAACAGGCGGGCGTCGGCTTCTATCAGCTAACGCAGCGCAACCGCCGCCGGTCCTCCGCCTCGCTCGCCTATCTCTCGCCGATCAAGGATCGCCCGAATCTGACGGTTCGCACCGGCGCCCGCGTCGCGCGCATCATGCTCGAGCGCAGGCGCGCCGTAGGGGTGGAAGTCGTGACGGGGAGGGGCAGCGAGATCATTCGTGCCGATCGCGAGGTGCTGGTCTCGTCGGGTGCGATCGGTTCGCCGAAGCTGCTGTTGCAGTCCGGCATCGGCCCGGCCGATCACCTTCGTTCCGTCGGCGTCGAGGTCAGGCACGATCTCCCCGGTGTGGGCGGCAATCTCCAGGATCATCTGGATCTCTTCGTCATCTCCGAATGCACCGGCGATCATACCTATGACGGCGTCGCCAGGCTGCACCGCACGCTCTGGGCCGGACTGCAATATGTGCTCTTCCGCTCCGGCCCGGTCGCCTCGTCTCTCTTCGAGACCGGCGGCTTCTGGTATGCCGATCCGAATGCCCGCTCGCCGGACATCCAGTTCCATCTCGGCCTCGGTTCGGGCATCGAGGCCGGGGTCGCGCGGCTCAAGAATGCCGGGGTCACACTCAATTCCGCCTATCTGCACCCGCGCTCGCGCGGCACCGTCCGGCTCTCCTCGGCCGACCCGGCGGCAGCACCCCTGATCGATCCGAACTACTGGGAGGATCCGCACGATCGGCAGATGTCGCTCGAAGGTTTGAAGATCGCGCGCGAAATCATGCAGCAGCCTGCGCTGAAGCCGTTCGTCCTCGATGAACGTTTGCCCGGCAACGGCATCCGCACCGACGAGCAGCTCTTCGACTATGGCTGCGCCAACGCCAAGACCGACCACCACCCGGTCGGCACCTGCAAGATGGGGACCGACGCGGCGGCGGTGGTCGACCTGGAGCTCAAGGTTCGCGGGATCGAGGGCCTGCGCGTCTGCGACAGCTCGGTAATGCCGCGGGTCCCATCCTGCAACACCAACGGCCCGACGATCATGATGGGCGAGAAGGGGGCCGACATCATCCGCAGATTGCCGCCGCTGCCCCCGGCCGTGTTCCAGCACGAGCGCAACGACATGCGCCCGCGGGCGCGCGCGGAGGTCCGCTGAAGGAGCGATCGGGCGTTGCAGTTTCGGGCGGCCGTTCGAAAAATCGTTGCGGCGGCTGAAGGCGGCGTCCAAGGTGCCTTCGTCTTTATCCAGAAATCCCGGTCTGATTCCATGACGTCAATAGAGCCGCGCCCTTTTCTCATATCCCTCTTCGAGGCCGCCGTCGCCGCGGCCGATCCTGAAGCAGCCATTCGGGCGCACCTTCCGGCGCGGCCGAAGGGCCGCACGATCGTGGTCGGCGCCGGCAAGGCCGCAAGCCAGATGGCGGCCGCTTTCGAGCGGCTCTGGGACGGGCCGCTCGCAGGCGCCGTCGTTGCCCGCCACGGGCCCGTCGAGAAATGCGGGCGGATCAGGGTCCTGCAGTCGGCTCACCCGGTGCCGGATGAGGCGGGGCTTGCCGCCTCCGCGGCGCTTCTCGAAACGGTCGGGGGACTGACGGCGGATGATCTCGTGGTGGCGCTCATCTCCGGCGGCGGCTCGGCTCTGCTGCCGGCCCCGCCCGGCGGCTTGACCCTGGAGGACGAGATCGCCGTCAACAAGGCGCTGCTTGCCTCCGGAGCGCCGATCTCCGCCATGAATGTGGTCCGCAAGCATGTCTCGCGGATCAAGGGCGGGCGGCTTGCACTTGCCGCCGCGCCGGCGCGGGTCGTGAGCCTCGTCGTCTCCGACGTGCCCGGCGACAATCCGGCCTTCGTCGCCTCGGGCCCGACGGTTGCCGACCGATCCGGCCTCGAAGAGGCGCGCGAGATCGTCGCGCGATACGCTATCGCCCTGCCCGAACGGGTGACGGCGCATCTCGCTTCCGATGCGGCGCGAGCACCCCGGCCCGACGATGCTGCATTCGCCGGCAACGAAGTCCACGTCATCGCCTCGGCGAGCGTTTCGCTGGAAGCGGCGGCGGCACGGGCGCGGGAAAGCGGCATCGAGGCGATGATCCTGTCGGATGCGATCGAGGGCGAGGCGCGCGACATCGGCCGCATGCATGCGGCGCTCGCGCGGGAAGTGGCCTCGCGCAACCGTCCCTTTTCGAAGCCGGTCGTGCTGCTTTCCGGCGGCGAGACGACGGTGACGATCTCCGGCGAACGTTACGGAAAGGGCGGACGTAACAGCGAATTCCTCCTGTCGCTCGCGCTCGACATCGACGGCATCGGCGGTATCGATGCGCTTGCCGCCGACACCGACGGCATCGACGGATCCGAGGACAATGCCGGCGCCTTTGCCGACGGCGCAAGCATTGGCCGGATGCGGGCGGCAGGCGCCGATCCCCGTTCGCATCTCGCAGGCCATGACGCCTGGACGGCCTTCGCGGCCAGCGGCGACCTCTTCGTGCCCGGCCCGACGGGGACGAATGTCAATGATCTGCGGGCGATCCTGATACGCTGAACTTCTGGAAGGGGATGGCACGGCCTGAAATTGCCCCTCCGCAACCGTGGGAGGGGTCATTCCGCGCGAACCGCTGTTACTTCACCCGCTTCAACGCATCGGCGAGGATCGAGACGATCTCGCCGAAATGCTGCTTTTCCGCGATCAGAGGCGGCGAGAAGGCGATGATGTCGCCGGTGACGCGGATCAGCAGGCCCCGCTCGAAACAATCGACGAAGACGTCATAGGCGCGAGCGCCGGGCGCGCCGTCGCGCGACTGGAGCTCGATGCCGGCGATGAGGCCGATGGTGCGGATGTCGATGACGTGCGGCAGGCCTTTCATGGAATGCATCGCCTCGTGCCAGTCGCCCTCGATTTCGGCGGCGCGCGTCATCAGGCCCTCGTCGCGATAGATGTCGAGCGTGGCGATGCCGGCGGCACAGGCGGCCGGATGGCCGGAATAGGTATAGCCGTGGAAGAGCTCGATCTGGCCTTCGGGGCCGTGCATCAGCGCGTCGTGCACCTTGCGGCTGGCAAAGACAGCGCCCATCGGGATCGCACCGTTGGTAAGCCCCTTTGCGGTGGTGACGATGTCCGGCGTGACGCCGAAATAGTCGGTCGCAAAGGCCGCACCGAGCCGGCCGAAACCGGTGATCACCTCGTCGAAGATCAGGAGAATGCCGTGCTTGTCGCAGATCGCGCGCAGCCGCTCGAGATAGCCCTTCGGCGGGACCAGCACGCCGGTCGAGCCGGCGACTGGCTCGACGATGCAGGCGGCGATCGTCTCGGCGCCGTGGAGCGCCACGAGCCTTTCGAGGTCGTCGGCAAGCTCCGCACCATGCTCCGGCTGCCCTTTGACGAAGGCGTTCTTCGCCGGATCATGGGTGTGGCGCAGATGGTCGGACCCGGGAAGCTGCGGGAAGACGCGGCGGTTGTTGACGATGCCCCCGACGGAGATGCCGCCGAAGCCGACGCCGTGATAACCGCGTTCGCGGCCGATGAGGCGGGTGCGCGTGCCTTGGCCGATCGAACGTTGATAGGCAAGTGCCATCTTCAGCGCGGTGTCCACGGATTCCGAGCCCGAGCCGGTGAAGAACACCCGGTCGAGCTTGGCGCCAACCGGGCCGGGCGCGATCTCGGCCAGCCGCTCGGCGAAGTCGAAGGCGATCGGATGACCCATCTGGAAGGACGGCGCGAAGTCCATGGTCGAAAGCTGCCGCTCGACCGCGGCGGCGATCTGCCGGCGGCCGTGCCCGGCATTCACGCACCAGAGGCCGGCGGTGCCGTCGAGAACCGTCCGGCCGTCGACGCTGGTGTAGTGCATGCCCTCGGCGGCGGCGAGCAGCCGGGGTGCCGCCTTGAACTGGCGGTTGGCGGTGAAGGGCATCCAGTAGCTGTCGAGAACCGGAGCGTTGGGCTTGTTGTGGGCGTTCATGGCATCCTCCTGTCGTTAGCCGATTGACGCCATGATTTGGATTTCCGAACAAGTCCTTTTCTAAGGTCATCTAAGCCGTTGTATTTGCATGAGGGAGTTTGATAGAGTTTCGCTATTTCAAACAACATCAACACCGGAGTTCGCTATGAGCGTCGATATCGGCAGCCGCCTGCGGCAGGTGCGGCTGAGGCACAAGCTTTCCCAGCGCGAACTCGCCAAACGGGCGGGGGTTACAAACTCCACCATCTCGCTGATCGAATCGAATGCATCGAACCCCTCGGTCGGGGCGCTGAAGCGTATCCTCGACGGTATACCGATCGGGCTTGCGGAGTTCTTCGCCTTCGAGCCGGAGAAGTCGCGCAGGGCTTTCTATGCGGCGGAGGAACTGGTGGAGATCGGCAAGGGACCGATCTCCTATCGCCAGATCGGCGACAACCTTTTCGGCCGCAGCCTTCAGATCCTGAAGGAGTGCTACCAGCCGGGCGCGGATACCGGCAAGGTGCCGCTGGTGCATGAGGGCGAGGAAGGCGGCATCGTGCTTTCAGGCCGGCTCGAAGTGACCGTCGACGACGAGCGGCGCATCCTCGGGCCGGGCGACGCCTATTATTTCGAAAGCCGGCGGCCGCACCGCTTTCGCTGTATCGGACCGGTGCCCTGCGACGTGATCAGCGCCTGTACGCCGCCGACGTTTTGAAGGGGAAAGAACGCCCCTCATCCGCCTGCCGGCACCTTCTTCCCCGTTCTGACGGGGAGAAGGGACAAGCGGGCTACTCCCTTCCTGCCGAAGCCGTTGCGGTGTTACGAGCGAGCGCCACGAGTCCCTTCTCCCCGTGGAACGGGGAGAAGGTGCCGGCAGGCGGTTGAGGGGCAATTCGAGCCGCTCACGAAAGCCGCTCGCAAGCCGCAGCGATTCGTTCGAGCGCCTCCTTCAGCTCCGCCTCCGATGTTGCATAGGAGATGCGGAAAAATGGTGAGAGGCCGAAGGCCGAGCCCGGGACGACGGCGACATGGGCGTCTTCCAGAAGATAGGCGCAGAAGTCCGTATCCGTTTCGATCCTCTTGCCTGATGGCGTCACCTTGCCGAGCACGCCGGCGCAGCCGGCGAAGGTGTAGAAGGCACCCTCGGGAACGCGGCAGTCGAGGCCGTCGATCGCGTTCAGGCCGTTGACCACGAGATCGCGGCGGCGCTGGAAGCTCTCGGTCCGTTCTTTCAGGAAGTCCTGCGGCCCGTTGAGCGCCGCGACCGAAGCCGCCTGGCTTATCGAAGAGGGGCATGAGGTCGCCTGGCTCTGGACGACGGCCATCGCCTTGATGAGTTCGCGCGGGCCACCGGCATAGCCGATCCGCCAGCCGGTCATCGCATAGGCCTTCGAGACGCCGTTTACGGTCAGCGTACGGTTCTTCAGGCCCGGCTCCAACTGCGCCGGGGTGACGAAGCGGAAACCGTCATAGACGATGTGCTCATACATGTCGTCGACAAGCAGCCAGACATGCGGGTGCCTCAGAAGTACCTCGAGCAGCGGCCGGTAGTCGGCCGCACTGTAGGCGGCGCCCGAGGGGTTGGAGGGCGAGTTCAAGAGCACCCATCGGGTCCGCGGCGTGATGGCCGCCTCCAGCTTTTCCGCCGTCAGGCGGAAACCGGAAGATGCGTCGCAGGCGATCAGGACCGGCTTGCCCTCGCATATCTGGACAATGTCCGAATAGGAGGTCCAGTAGGGCGTCGGAATGATGACCTCGTCGCCCGGATCGAGCGCGGCCATCATGGCGTTGAAAAGGATCTGCTTGGCGCCGGTCGCGACCGTGATCTCGTCCAGCTCGTAGGCCAACCCGTTCTCGCGCTGGAATTTCTCGCGGATCGCCTTCTTCAGTTCCGGCGTGCCGTCGAGTGCGGTGTACTTCGTCTCGCCGCGGTGAATCGCATCCGAGGCGGCCTGCTTCACGTGTTCCGGAGTGTCGAAATCCGGCTCGCCGGCGCCGAGGATGATCACCGGCTTGCCTTCGCGCTTCATGGCGGCGGCGCGGGCGCCGATCTTCAGGATTTCCGAAACTCCGATCGAGGAAATCCGCGAGGCGGGCTGAAAGCCCGCCTCCTTGACCGTTGCATTGATGGTCATGGCCGATCCTGTTCGATTATTCGATGTCGAAAGAGACGCCCTGCGCCAGCGGCAGAGCCTTCGAATAGTTCACCGTGTTGGTGGCGCGCCGCATATAGGCCTTCCAGGCGTCGGAGCCGGATTCTCGGCCGCCGCCGGTCTCCTTTTCGCCGCCGAACGCGCCGCCGATCTCGGCGCCGGAGGTACCGATATTGACGTTGGCGATGCCGCAATCCGAGCCGTCGGCTGCGAGGAAGCGTTCCGATTCCTGCATGTCACGGGTGAAGATCGAGGAGGAAAGCCCGGCGGCAACCGCATTGTGCTCGGCGAGCACCGCGTCGAAGTCGCTGTACTTCATGACGTAGAGGATCGGCGCGAAGGTTTCCTCGAGAACCGGGCCTTCCTGCTTCGGCATTTCGACCAGTGCCGGCTTGACGTAGTAACCGTGCTCGTGGCCGAGCTCGACGCGCTCGCCGCCGGTGACGGCTCCGCCATGGTTCTTTGCCTCGGCGATCGCCTTCTGCATCCCGTCGAAGGCCGCCTTGTCGACGAGGGGGCCGACGAGTGCGGCCGATTCCAGCGGGTTGCCGACCGAAACCGACTGATAGGCCTTCTTCAGGCGCGGCACGAGCTGGTCGTAGATGCTTTCATGGACGAAGAGGCGGCGCAGGGTCGTGCAGCGCTGCCCGGCGGTGCCCATAGCCCCGAAAGCAATGGCGCGCAGCGCCATGTCGAGATCGGCGGACGGGCAGACGATGCCCGCATTGTTGCCGCCGAGTTCCAGGATCGCACGGGCGAAGCGCTTGGCAAGCCGCGGACCGACCTCGCGGCCCATGCGGGTGGAGCCGGTCGCCGAAACCAGCGGCACCTTCGGATGGTCGACGAGAACCTCGCCGATCGCCCGGTCGCCGATCAGGACCTGCGACAGGCCTTCCGGAGCGTCGCCGAAACGGGCGATTGCGCGTTCCAGGATCGCCTGGCAGGCGAGCGCGGTAAGCGGCGTCTTTTCCGACGGCTTCCAGACGACGGCGTCGCCGCAGACGAGCGCGAGCGCTGAATTCCAAGACCAGACCGCGACGGGGAAGTTGAAGGCGGAAATGATGCCGACGACACCGAGCGGGTGCCAGGTTTCCATCATCCGGTGGCCGGGACGCTCGGTGGCGATCGTCAGGCCGTAGAGCTGGCGGGAAAGGCCGACGGCGAAATCGCAGATATCGATCATCTCCTGCACCTCGCCGAGGCCTTCGGACGGGATCTTGCCGGCTTCGATCGAGACGAGGCGACCGAGATCGGCCTTGAAGGCGCGCAGTTCCTCGCCGAGTAGCCGGACGAGTTCGCCGCGCTTGGGCGCCGGTACGAGGCGCCAGGCGCGGAAAGCCTCGTCGGCCTTCTCGATCTTGCCGGCGGCTTCAGCGGCAGATACGGTCTTGAGACTTGCGATCTTCTCGCCGGTGACCGGGCTGAAGGACGGCATGTCGCCGCCGGTGTAGAGGTCCTTGGCGACGCCCATTTTATCGAGGAGCGCGGCTGCCTCGCTCGCGACATCGATTTTCTTGGCTGCAATGTTCATGTGGTGACTCCCGTCTTGTAACTGGCGCGATGACCTAACCGAAGCGCACGCTGCCGAGCTTGCCCGGCGAGGTGAGCGTCTTGAGGCCGGCCGCCATGTTCCTCAGTTTTTCCGGCGTGTAGAGATCGTAAAAAGCCTGGTTGCGGCGGCCGAGCGCATGTTCCGCGCTGAAGCTGCCGTGATATTGCTCGACCGCCACCGCAAAGACCCAATTGCGCAGTCGCTGCTCGAAGGTCGCATCGGCCAGTAGCGGACTATCCTTGGCGACGACCAGGTTGAAGTGAACGCCGCCGTCGCCGATATGGCCGAAATCGCAGACCGTGACGCCCGGAAATTTTTCCGGCATTTCCGTCTTCATATGGTCGCAGAAGGCCATGATGTCACCCCTGCGGAAGGAGAGATCGAAGGCGATCAGCTTGCCGAGGTGTTTTACGCCCTCCGAAAGCGCATGGCGCAGCGCCCAGATCTCGTGCGGCGGGCCGACGAGTGCATCGGCGAGCAGTACCTCTTCCATCTCCCATATCTCCGCGAGCACGCTTTCGAGAACCGCGTCGAGCGGCTGCTCGCCTTCGCGCGGGCTCGAGGTGCGGGAGATTTCGGCGAGGATCACGTAGTCGGGGACCTTGCCGCCCTGGAAGGGGTTTTTCAGCGCCGGCACATGGGCGAAGGCCGCGGCGATCGCGTTCCTCGACATTCCCTCGAAGGCCGAGAGATAGGCGCCGAGCCGCTCTTCCATGGCCTTCAGGAGCGGCAGGACATGCGCGCCGCTCGCCGGCACGAGGAAGGCGGTCGCCGTCTGCTTCGGCAGGCGCTCGAGATTGAGCACGCATTCGGTGACGATGCCGAAGGCGCCCGAGGTGCCGATGAAGATCTGCTTCCAGTCGACGCCGGTATTGTTCTTGCGCAGGTCCGAGCCGAGGTCGAGCACCGTGCCCGCCTCGTCGGCGAGGACCACTTTCAGACCCAGCGTGTTGCGGCGCACGTCGCCATATTTGAGGAAGCGCGAGCCGCCGGTATTGGTGGTGATCATGCCGCCGATCCGCGGGTCGGCGCCGAGATCGATCGGGAAGAACAGGCCGTGTTCCTCCAGGCGCCGATTGAGCTCGGACAGGCGGAAGCCGGCATCGACGCGCACGGAGCGATTGTCGAGGTCGAGCGCGAATTGGCGGGTCAGCCGGTCGAGGCTGACAACGACCTCGCTGCCGGACTCGTCCGGCGTCGATCCCGAGACGAGGCCCGTATTGCCCGACTGGGGGATGAGGGCGATGCCGCTGCGGACGCAGTAACCGACGGCGGCCGAGACCTCTTCCGTCGTTGCCGGACGCAGGACGGCCGCCGCGCGGCCGCGGTCGTAGCGTGCGCCGGCCTCGTAAGCCTCCATGTCCTCCCGACGCGTGACGACGCCCTTGTCGCCGAGGAGCTTCGTCAATGCGTCGATATGGTGCTCGTCAATCATCGCCGGCGTATCACTCCGCTGCCATGGCGGCGGTAAGCGCCTTGAGGCAGCCTTCGATCGATGCCTGCTCGATGCCGGCATAGTGATCGAATTCGTTGAGCACGGCGACGCCGAGATCGGTCTCGAAGCGCTTCTGGTTCGGGCTCGCTTCGAATTCCTGCTGCGCACCGTCGCCGAGGTTCGACTGGAAGATACCGGCGGCGCTGACCGGAAGGAAGTCCTCATAGACGATCGGATCGAATTGAACGAGGCCGTCGGCGATCAGGGAATTGAGATCGCGCCGGCCGGGCAGCTTCGTCCGCCGGCCCTTATCCGTCAGGGAGTAGCTGAAATAGCCGAGGCCCGCCTCGCGGAGCTCCGCCCAGCTGTCGGGGAACGCCTCGAAGACCTGGGCCAAGGCCGCTTCGTATTCCCTGGCGTTTGAACCATCGGCGGCCGGGCGTACGATCTTGCGCGATTCGTCGAGCAGCCGGTCGTAGAGACCTCGGCCCTCAGGCGTCAATGCGATGCCGCGCTGCTCGATCTCGCCGAAGCGGGCGGTATGCGAGCCGGTCTTCCAGCTGCCGTCGGCGTCGCGGAAGGAAACCGGCTCTTCGAGCGCCTTGAAGGACGTCTGGCGAAGCAGGACCGGGCATTTGCGTGTCGGCGGTCCTTCGACGACGGCCTTCGGGGCAATGCCATATTCCGGCATCAGCGCCTGGACGCGGTCGATATCGAGCGTCCGTGGCGTCAAATGGTTGATATGCGGCCCCTTGAAGGAGACCACGTCGGCGATCAGCCGGTGCGCATCGTGCAGGCGCTCGTACATGCCGGCGCTGACATTCGCCTCGTCGTGCCAGCGGAAGGTCTCGAGCACTTCGGCGACGAAACGCTCGGCATCGGCCTTGTCGAGGCCGCCGTCCCGCTCGGCCTTTTCGGTAAGCTCGACCGCACCGGATGTAAAGATCCGGCGCTCTTTCAGGATCGCCTCCGCCTCGGCGCGAAGGGCCTCGTCGGAAATGAGGTCGAGCCTCAGAAGCGAGGTGAAGACGCGGAAGGGGTTGTGCTTCAGAGCCGCGTCGCCCACCGGCCGGAAGGCCGTGGAGTGGACCGGCACCCCGGCGGTCGACAGATCGTAGTAGCCGACCGGATACATGCCCATCACGGCAAATACCCGGCGCATCATCGAAAGCTCCGCCGGCGTGCCGAGACGGATCGCGCCGTGACGCTCCTCGGAAATGCGTTCGAGCGAATCGGTCGCTTCCAGGCGCCCCTTCAGGGTGGCGTCGGCCGAGAGCGTTTCACCGTTGACCCTGGCGACGAGCTCCATCAGCGTGCCGTAGGCCGGCACTTCCTCGCGGTACATCAACGACATCGCAGCGGAAAAGGCCGAGCGAATATCGTCGGCGGATACGAAACTATTCTCTTTCACTGGGGCTCGCCTCGCGCTATGGATGAAGGACAAGGTCATTCTTAATTCTGATCATATCGGAAGGCTCTGAGCTTGGATCGCGCTGCTTCTGACTATGTTGATGCGAGGCTGGAATGAAGTTGAGCCGCCGACTGGTTCCCGACGTGACGACGCTGCAGGCCTTCGAATGCGCGGCGCGCCACGGCAGTTTCACCCAGGCCGCCGCGGAGCTCAATCTCACGCAGAGCGCCGTCAGCCGGCAGATCAAGGATCTCGAGAACCAGCTGGGCGTGCTGCTCTTCGAGCGGGTACGCCAGCGGGTCATTCTTTCCGATGCGGGGCAGAAATTCCTGCCGGAAGTGCGCCGGCTTCTGAACCAGACCGAAGAGCTGATGGTGCGCGCCATGGCGTCGGCGCGGGCCGACTCGAGCCTCTCCATCGCATCGCTTCCGACCTTCGGCAGCCGCTGGCTGGTGCCTCGCCTGCCCGATTTCCTGAGGCGCCATCCGGGCACCGTCGTCAATATCGCCTCCCGCTCTGAGCCGTTCGACTTCGAAGAGCAGAACTTCGACCTCGCGATCCATTACGGCCAGCCCGTCTGGGCGCGGGCCATTTGCAACTACCTCTGCAGCGAAGTCATCGTGCCGGCAGCCAGCCCGGCCCTTCTTTCGGTGCATCCGGTGGAGGCGCCTGCGGACATCGGCGGCGCCCCGCTGCTGCATCTGGCGACGCGGCCCAAGCTCTGGGCGCAATGGTTCGAGGCAAACGGCGTCGAGCAGGACGGCGCCTATCGCGGCAACCGCTTCGATCAATTCTCGATGGTAATCGAGGCGGCGACTGCAGGTCTCGGTTTTGCCCTTTTACCTCGCTATCTGATCGAGCAGGAACTTACCGCAGGCACCCTGCGGATCGTTCTCGATCGACCGATGCAGACGGAGAACAGCTATTATCTCGCCATTCCGGAAGGCAAGCTCGAAAATCCGATCAGCCGCGCTTTCCGGGAGTGGATCACCGAACAGGTCGGTTGATCGGTCGCGGTGACAAGCCCGGTCGAGGGCCTGCGGATCTCAGCCTGCGGATATGATGCTGCTTACACCAGGAAGGGGCGGATTTTGACAGAGATATCCATCGAACCGAGGGAGCTTGCCGGCTGGCCGGGTTCCGCGCGGTGCGGGTCTCCGGAGCCGGCTGCGGGCGATGCTCGCATTCCTTGCAAGCTGCTGACATCACGGCTAAAAAATGCCATCTTCATGCACCACGCGGCCGTGAAATCCAGCGCGCCGCCGGCTTTGCGTTCGGCGCCTGCCTTCACCGATACTCTCTTCCCGGGACGATGACGGCGAAGGAGGGCACATGACCGTGTCTAGAAACGTGCCGGCGCCGTCTGCATCCTCGGGGTCGCAGCCACACCGGCAGAACAACGACAACCGGGCCGATCAGTCCCGAGTGGAACCAGAATCCGTACCCATGCTCCAGAACACAACGCAGTCCAATTTACCGCGCGAACCGGAAGCGAAGCAGATCGATTACAACGATTCGATCCGCTCGACCTATTTCTCGATAGACGACCTGCGAGCATGCGGCGCGAGCCTCGCCGAAAAAGACACATCCGCTCTGCCGGGCTTCTTTCCTTTCGAATTTCGCGCCCGCCACCGGGAGAACGAAAAGGAAATCCTGCGCGTCTACCGGGCGACCGCGGCCGACGTGGAAGCCGGCGCCTCGATTACGCCTGCAGCCGAATGGCTGCTCGACAACCACCACGTCGTCGAAGAGGCGATCCAGGAGGTACGGCGCGACTTTCCGCGCCGGTTCTACCGGCAACTGCCGACCCTCTCGGTCTCCGGAACCGTCATCCCGCGCACGATGGCGCTTGCCTGGCTTTACGTTGCCCATACCCATAGTACCGTCACGCGGGAAAGCATCACCGCGATGGTGGAGGGCTTCCAGGAGCACGAGACCCTCAAGATCGGCGAGTTGTGGGCGCTGCCGTCGATCCTGCGTTTCGTCCTCATCGAAAATCTGAGGCGCATCGCCATCCGCGTCGAGCGCTCGCGCGGCATGCGGCGGAAGGCGAACGAGGTCGCCGACCAGCTCATCCGGCTGAACGATCCGGAAGGCTGCCGGACACTTCTGGTGGAGTCCGAGGCGCTCGCCGCCGACAACACCTTCATCGCACAGCTCCTTTACCGCATGCGTGACGGTTCGCAGAGCTCGGGTGCCGTCATCGCCTGGATCGAGGAGAGGCTGGAGAGGCGCGGCACCGATGTCGAGGAGGCGCTGGTAGCGGAGCAGAACCGCCTTTCGTCCGGCAACGCGACGATGAGCAATATCATCCGCAGCCTGCGCGAGATCGACGACACGGACTGGGCCGTCTGGTTCGAAAGCGTCAGCAAGATCGATGCGACGCTGCGCGAAGGGTCCGACTATGCGGCGCTCGATTTCGGATCGCGCAACACATATCGCGACACGATCGAGAAGCTCGCCCGCCGCTCCGGCCACAGCGAGCACGAAGTCACGGAGATCGCGATCGAGATGGTCGAGGAGGCGAAGGCCGCCGCGGCCGTCGAAGCGCCTCTGCAGGAGCCGAATGTCGGCTCCTTCCTCGTCGGCAAGCAGCGCCTGGCGCTCGAGAAGAGGATCGGCTATTCGCCCTCGATCTTCCAGCACCTCATCCGGTCGGTGCGCAAGCTCGACTGGTTCGCCATAGCCGGGCCGAACATTCTCTTGACGATCCTGGCGATGATCGTCGTCTATGCCTTCGTCAGCCCGATGGATATTCCGAGCGGCGCGAAGCTGATCATGCTCCTGCTCTTCGCGCTGCCTGCCTCCGAAGGCGCGATGGGCCTGTTCAACACGGTCTTCACGCTGTTCGCCAAACCCTCGCGGCTCGTCGGTTACGAGTTTCTCGACGGAATACCCGAGGACGCACGCACGCTGGTCGTGGTGCCTTGCCTGATTGCCAAGCGCGACCATGTGGACGAGCTCGTGCGCAACCTCGAGGTTCACTATCTCGCCAATCCGCGCGGCGAGATCTATTTCGCGCTCTTGAGCGATTGGGCCGACAGCAAGTCGGAGGAGGCGCCCGCCGACACGGATGTCCTGGAATATGCCAAGCGCGAGATTGCGTCTCTCTCTGCCCGCTATGCCTATGACGGCAAGACGCGCTTCTTCCTGCTGCACCGCCGCCGCCTCTACAACGAGGCCGAGGGCGTGTGGATGGGATGGGAGCGCAAGCGCGGCAAGCTGCACGAGTTGAACCTGCTGCTTCGCGGCGACCGCGATACCTCCTTCCTTCAGGGCGCCAACATGGTGCCGGAGGGCGTGCAATATGTGATGACGCTCGACTCCGACACGCGTCTCATGCGCGACGCGGTGACCAAGCTCGTCGGCAAGCTCTATCACCCGATCAACAGGCCGGTCGTCAATCCGAGGACACAGGAGGTCGTGACCGGCTACAGCCTCCTGCAGCCGCGCGTGACGCCGTCGCTCACCACCGGCAGCGAGGCCTCGGCCTTCCAGCGCATCTTCACCATCAATCGCGGCATCGACCCTTACGTCTTCACCGTTTCGGACGTCTATCAGGACATTGCCGGCGAAGGCAGCTTCACCGGCAAGGGCCTCTATCATGTCGACGCCTTCGAGGCTGCTCTCAAGAGCAGGATCGAAGAAAATGCGGTGCTCAGCCACGACCTTCTCGAAGGTTCCTATGCGCGTTGCGCGCTGGTCACCGACATCGAGCTCGTCGAGGATTTTCCGATCCGCTACGAGGTCGAGATGTCGCGCCAGCATCGTTGGGCGCGAGGCGACTGGCAGCTGCTGCCGTATATCTTCAATCCGAAGAACGGCCTGTCGATGCTCGGGCGCTGGAAGATGTACGACAATCTGCGCCGCTCGCTCATTCCGGTCGCCTGGCTCGCCGCCTCGGTCATGGGCTGGTACTACATGGAGCCGACCCCGGCGCTGATCTGGCAGCTCGTGCTGATTTTCAGCCTGTTCGTCGCGCCGACGCTGTCGCTGATTTCCGGGATCATGCCGCGGCGCAACGACATCGTCGCGCGTGCGCATCTCCACACGGTGCTGTTGGACATCCGCGCCGCAAACGCGCAGGTCGCGCTGCGCATCGTCTTCATCGCCCATAATGCCGCGATGATGGCGGATGCGATCGTGCGCTCGCTCTATCGCACCTTCGTCAGCCGCAAGCTGATGCTCGAATGGCGCACCGCCGCGCAGGTGCAGAGCGCCGGCCATGGTTCGATCGGCGACTACTTCCGCGCGATGTGGACGGCACCGGCGCTTGCGCTCGTGTCGCTGGCGCTCGCAGCCATCTCCGATACGGGGCTGCCCTTCATCGGGCTGCCCTTTGCCCTTATCTGGGCCGCCTCGCCGGCGGTCGCCTGGTTCGTCAGCCAGTCCGCCGAGACCGAAGACCAGCTCGTCGTTTCCGAGGAGGCGATCGAGGAGATGCGCAAGATCGCCCGGCGGACATGGCGCTATTTCGAGGCGTTCGTCACTGCCGAGCAGAACTTCCTGCCGCCGGACAACTTCCAGGAAACGCCGCAGCCGGTGCTCGCGGAGCGAACCTCGCCGACGAATATCGGCGTCTATCTCCTGTCGGTCATGTCGGCCCGGTCCTTCGGCTGGATCGGTTTCGAGGAGACGATCACGCGCCTCGAGCAGACGATTGCCACGATCGACCGCATGCCGAAATATCGCGGACATCTCTTCAACTGGTATCGCACGCGCGGCCTCGAACCGATGGAGCCGCGCTATGTCTCCTCGGTCGACAGCGGAAACCTCGCCGGACACCTGATCGCGGTCTCGTCCATGTGCCGCGAATGGGCCGAAGCGCCCTCCGCCCACGTCCAGGGCAATCTCGACGGCATCGGCGACGTCGCGGCGATTCTGAAGGAGGCGTTGAACGAGCTTCCCGACGATCGCAAGACCGTACGGCCGCTCAGGCGTCTGGTCGAGGAACGCATCGCCGGCTTCCAGAATGCACTTGCGGCGGTCAAGCGCGAGCGCGAATTCGCCTCCATCCGGGTGATCAACCTCGCGGTGCTCGCACGCGACATGCACAAGCTGACGGTCAATCTCGACCATGAGGTGCGCACCGTCCAGAGCGGCGAAGTGGCGACATGGGCGGGCTCGCTGGTGGCAGCCTGCGAGGCGCATATCGCCGACGGCGTCTTCGACCTCGGTGCCATCGAGGCTCTGCGCCAGCGTCTGCTGGTGCTCAAGGAGCGCGCGCGCGACATCGCCTTCTCGATGGACTTCAGCTTCCTGTTCCGGCCGGAGCGGCGGCTGCTGTCGATCGGCTACCGGGTCAACGCCAATGAGCTCGACGAGGCCTGCTACGACCTGCTCGCCTCCGAGGCGCGGCTGACGAGCCTTTTCGCGATCGCCAAGGGGGATCTGCCGACCGAGCACTGGTACAAGCTCGGCCGCCCGATCGTGCCGATCGGCGCGCGCGGTGCGCTCGTCTCCTGGTCGGGCTCGATGTTCGAATATCTGATGCCGCCGCTCGTCATGCAGGAGCGGCAGGGCGGCATCCTCAACCAGACCAACAATCTGGTAGTCCAGGAGCAGATCAATCACGGCCGGCGGCTCGGAACGCCCTGGGGCATTTCCGAGGCGGCCTTCAATGCGCGCGACCACGAGCTGACCTACCAGTATACGAACTTCGGCGTGCCGACGCTGGGCCTGAAGCGCGGCCTCGGGCAGAACGCCGTCATCGCGCCTTACGCGTCCATTCTCGCCTGCATGTACGATCCGAAATCGGCGCTTGCCAATCTGGCGCGGCTCCGGGAGGTCGGTGCGCTTGGGGCCTACGGCTATCACGACGCCGTCGACTTCACGCCGACGCGCGTGCCGGAAGGCCAGAAATGCGCCGTCGTGCGCAACTATTATGCCCATCATCACGGCATGTCGGTCGCCGCGGTCGCCAATGTCGTCTTCAACGGGCAGCTGCGCGAGTGGTTCCACGCCGATCCCGTCATCGAGGCCGCCGAACTCCTCCTGCAGGAAAAGGCCCCGCGTGACATCCCGGTCATGGCCGCCAAGCGCGAGCCGGAAGCGCTGGGCAAGGGGCAGGCCGATCTCCTGCGCCCCGAAGTCCGCGTCGTCGAAGACCCGATCAATCAGGACCGCGAGACGGTGCTTCTGTCGAACGGTCACTACTCCGTCATGTTGACGGCGACCGGGGCGGGCTATGCCCGCTGGAACGGCCAGTCGGTCACGAGATGGACTCCGGACCCGGTAGAGGACAGGACGGGGACCTT
This sequence comes from Ensifer meliloti, assembly GCF_030064585.1. Classification (NCBI taxonomy): domain Bacteria; kingdom Pseudomonadati; phylum Pseudomonadota; class Alphaproteobacteria; order Hyphomicrobiales; family Rhizobiaceae; genus Ensifer; species Ensifer meliloti. The sequence continues at coordinate 2,229,361 of NZ_CP120365.1, read as the reverse complement.
CATCTTCCTTCGCGACACGGTGACGGGTGACTGGTGGTCGGCCACGGCCGAGCCCCGGCGTGCGCCGGGCGAAAAGACCGTTACCCGCTTCGGCGACGACAAGGCCGAATTCGTCAAGACCGTCGGCGATCTGACAAGCGAGGTGGAATGCATCGTCGCGACCGAGCACGATGCCGAAGGCCGCCGGGTTATCCTGCTCAACACGGGCACGGAAGACCGGTTCATCGAGGTGACCTCCTATGCCGAGCCGGTGCTTGCGATGGACGATGCCGACAGCTCGCACCCGACCTTCTCGAAGATGTTCCTGCGCACCGAGATCAGCCGTCACGGAGACGTGATATGGGTCTCGCGCAACAAGCGCAGCCCCGGCGATCCGGACATCGAGGTCGCCCATCTCGTCACCGACAATGCCGGCAGCGAGCGCCACACGCAGGCGGAAACCGATCGCCGGCGCTTCCTCGGCCAGGGCCGCACGCTTGCCGAGGCGGCCGCATTCGACCCGGGCGCCACGCTTTCCGGCACCGACGGCTTCACGCTCGATCCGATCATGTCGCTCCGCCGCGTCGTACGCGTGCCGGCGGGCAAGAAAGTGAGCGTCATCTTCTGGACGATCGCCGCCCCGGACAGGGAAGGCGTCGACCGGGCGATAGACCGCTACCGGCATCCGGAAACCTTCAATCACGAGCTCATCCATGCCTGGACCCGCAGCCAGGTGCAGATGCGCCATGTCGGGATCACCTCGAAGGAGGCCGCGAGCTTCCAGATGCTCGGCCGCTATCTCGTCTATCCGGATATGCACCTTCGCGCCGACGCGGAGACCGTCAAGACCGGGCTCGCCTCGCAATCGGCGCTGTGGCCGCTGGCGATCTCCGGCGATTTCCCGATCTTCTGCCTCAGGATCAACGACGACGGCGATCTCGGCATCGCCCGCGAGGCCTTGCGGGCGCAGGAATATCTGAGAGCTCGCGGCATCACCGCCGATCTGGTGGTGGTCAACGAGCGCGCCTCCTCCTACGCGCAGGACCTGCAGCACACGCTCGACTCGATGTGCGAGAATTTGAGGCTTCGCGGCCTTTCGGACGGCCCGCGCCAGCACATATTTGCGGTGCGCCGGGACCTTATGGAACCGGAAACCTGGTCGACGCTGATCTCGGCATCCCGCGCCGTCTTCCATGCGCGCAACGGCACGATCTCGGATCAGATAGCCCGCGCCACATCGCTCTACTCCAAATCTTCCGAAAAGAAGGAGGAGGGCGCCGAGATGCTGCTGCCGGTGATACGGGAGGCCGACGCGCGGACGGCGGTCGAACTCGATGGCGGCGACCTGGATTTCTGGAACGGCTTCGGCGGCTTTGCCGAGGACGGCCGAGAATATGCCGTGCGGCTGCGCGGAGGCGAGGCGACGCCGCAGCCCTGGATCAACGTCATCTCCAACGAGCAGTTCGGCTTCCATGTCTCCGCCGAAGGTGCGGCCTTCTCCTGGAGCCGCAATTCGCGCGACTATCAGTTGACGCCCTGGACCAACGACGCGGTCGTCAATCGCCCGGGCGAGGCGATCTTCGTGCGCGACATGGCAACCGGCGCGGTGCTGACGCCCTATGCCGCACTGTCGCGGCGCAAGTCCGCCCTGTTCGAAACGCGTCACGGCCTCGGCTATTCGCGCTTTCTCAGCACACAGGACGAGCTCGAGATCGAGGCCATGCATACGGTCCACAGGACCCTGCCGGCCAAGCTCGTACGGCTGACGATCCGCAACCGCAGTTCGGCCGCGCGCAAGCTGCGCGTCTACGGCTATGCGGAATGGGTGCTCGGCAACAATCGCAGCCGTACCGCGCCCTTCGTCCTCAGCGAGTGGGACGAAAGCGCGAAGACGCTCGTCGCCACCAATCCCTACAGCATCGATTATCCGGGCCGGTGCGCGTTCTTCGCCAGCGACGGCGATATCGCCGGCTATACGGCGAGCCGGCGGGAATTCCTTGGCCGGGCCGGAGGAATCCTCGCGCCGCAGGCAGTGATATCAGGCGCCGAGCTCACCGGATCGACGGATGTGGACGGGGATGCCTGCGCGGCGCTCGCGACGGATATCACCGTCGAGGCCGGCGTGGAGCGACAGGTCACCTTCTTCCTCGGTGATGCCGACAATTCCGATCAGGTGCGAGCCGTCCTGGAGGAACTCAGGGCGGACAGTTTCGGCGCCGCGCTCGAGGCGGCGAAGGCGTTCTGGGGTGATTTCACCGGAGTCGTGAAGGTGGAGACGCCCGATCGGGCCTTCAACCACATGATCAACCACTGGCTGCCCTACCAGGCGCTCGGCTGCCGGATCATGGCACGCTCGGCCTTCTACCAGGCAAGCGGTGCCTTCGGTTTCCGCGATCAGCTGCAGGACACGCTCGCCTTCCTCATCCATCGGCCGGCGCTTGCCCGTGCGCAGATTCTCAATGCCGCGGCGCGGCAGTTCGTCGAAGGCGACGTGCAGCATTGGTGGCTGCCCGGAACGGACGCGGGCGTCCGCACGATGATCTCGGACGACGTGGTGTGGCTCGCACACGCGGTTGCGCATTATTGCGCCGTCACCGGCGAGGAAGACATCCTCAAGGAGAAAGTTCCCTTCATCACCGGGCCGGCTCTGGAAGAGGGCCAGCACGACAGCTTCTACAAGCCGGATGTGGCCGACGAGGTGGGCGACGTCTACGAGCATTGCGCCCGTGCGCTCGATCTCGCCATCCACCGGACCGGTGCCAACGGTCTGCCGCTCATTCTCGGCGGCGACTGGAACGACGGCATGAACCGGGTCGGGGAGGCCGGGGAGGGCACGAGTGTCTGGCTCGGCTGGTTCCTGGCCGGCACCCTGCGCGCGTTCCTGCCCTATGCCCGTGCCCGGAAGGACAAGCCGCGCGTGGCGCTATGGGAGCGGCATCTCGAAGCACTGAAGGATGCGCTCGAACAGGCAGGTTGGGACGGCGACTACTATCGCCGCGGCTATTACGACGACGGCACGCCGCTCGGATCGGCGGAGAACGGCGAGTGCCGCATCGATTCGATCGCGCAATCCTGGAGCACACTTTCGGGAGAGGGCGACAAGGAGCGCTCGCTGCGCGCAATGGATGCCGTGATGGCGGAGCTCGTCGATCCCGAAAAGCGTATCGTCCGGCTGTTCACGCCGCCGCTCGAGACGACGAAGCAGGACCCGGGCTACATCAAGGCCTATCCCCCGGGCGTGCGCGAGAACGGCGGTCAATATACCCACGCGGCCACCTGGGTGGTGCTGGCATTCGCTGCTCAGGAGCGGGCGGAGGAGGCCTGGCGCACCTTCCGCATGCTCAACCCCGTGTCGCATGCTCTCAGCCAGGTGGACGCCGAGCATTATCGTGTCGAGCCCTATGTGGTTGCTGCCGATATCTATGGTGAGGGCGCGCTTGCCGGCCGCGGCGGCTGGACCTGGTACACGGGCTCCGCCGGCTGGCTCTACCGCGCCGGCGTCGAAGGGATCCTCGGCATCCGCAAGAGAGGCGACAAGCTCTTGATCCGCCCCGTCCTGCCCTCCGAATGGCCGGGCTATTCGGCCGAAGTGCGCGTGAACGGCACCACGCACCGGATTTCCGTCAGCCGCGATTCAAAAAGTGGTGAACCGGTCGTAAGTGTAAATAATAGTGTCACAAAAAACGCGCATGAAGGGGTTTTGCTGTAGCTGCCGGATTTGAAGCATGAGCTGAACCGGCTTTGTATCCGTCAGGGCAAGGCCGGTTTTTGTTTGCTCAGGTTCGTCATTCATTCATGGCGTCGGCGCGGCCCGGATTGTCCCGGCACGGCGGCGCCGGTCTCAACAGGGGTGGGGCGGGGCGCCAAATCCCGGATATCGACGCGCATGCTGCAAAAGACTTTTGAGGGCGGCAACGATCAGAGAGGGGTCGCCCATCCGGTGCCGACCGGGCGCGACACACGCCTCGACGTTTTTCGGGCCCTCTGCCTGCTGACCATCTTCGTCAACCATGTGCCGGGCCAATATCTCGAATATCTGACGCACAAGAATTTCGGCTTTTCCGATTCGGCGGAGGCCTTCGTGCTGATTTCCGGCCTGTCGGTCGGGGCGGCCTATTCCGGCAAGTTCCTGGCCGGCGGCCGGCTCGCCCTCACGCTGAAGATATGGCGGCGCGCCCTGGCGCTCTACGTCGCGCACATCATGACGAGCGTGGTGACGCTTGCGATCTTCGCCGGCGGGGCCCTCTATTTCGGCCGTCAGGAGCTGATCGGCGAGATCAACATCCGGCCGATCGTCGAGCAGACGGAGCAGGGGATCGTCGCCATGGTGCTGCTCGGGCACCAGCTCGGCTATAACAACATTCTGTCGATGTATGCGGTGCTGTTCCTGCTGCTGCCCGGCTTCCTGTGGCTGAATGCCGTCCGCCCCAGATTGCTGTTCGCGTTTTCGGCGACGCTCTGGCTCGCTGCCGGCTGCTTCAAAATGGTGCCCTATAACTTTCTCGACGACGGCTACTGGTTCCTCAATCCCTGGTCCTGGCAGTTCCTGTTCGTGATCGGCATCCTGTGCATGAGCCATGTGCGGCGGGGCGGCAGTCTGCCGCGAAGCCCCTGGCTCCTTGGCCTTTCCGTCGCCTATCTCGCGATTTCCGCCGTCTGGGTGCTGTTTTCCTGGTGGAACATCGATCTCTCCTTCGGGCTGCCTGCGGTGCTGACCGGCTTCGACAAGACCTTCCTGTCGCTGACGCGGCTGCTGCATGTGCTGGCGCTCGCCTATATTCTCGCAACCGTTCCCGTCTTCAGCCGGCTGACGCGGGTCGGAAGCAACCACCCCCTGGTGATGATCGGGCGCCATTCGCTTGCCGTCTTCATCTTCGGAACGATCCTCGCAATGGCGGGCCAGGTGCTGCTTCTCGTCACCGACCGGGACCGGATCATCGGCACAATCTTCGTCATCGGCGGCATCGGCCTGCACTTCGCCTATGCCTATTACCTCGAATGGCTGAAGGAAGTGTCCGTGGCGCCGCCGCTGAAGGCGGCGTAGTGGATAAGCTTTAGCCGCATGCGAGAGGGAGAGGCCCCCTCCCGACGAGGCGCTCTGTCACAGTCCGCGCAACCGTTCGATGAACTTGCCCTTGCGCTCATGACGCTCGCGGATGTCGGTGAGCCGGCGGGAGAAATCGGCGGCGGTGCCTTGCTCGGCGGAAAGTAGCGCGAGGTCTGCGAGCAGTGCAGCGGCGCTGTCGTAACCCGGGGCGTTGCGGCGTTCGATCTCGTTTTCGATCTCACGCCAGACATCCTCGCCCCTTTGTTTCAGCTGACCGAGGCGAACGCGGCGCGCCCTTTCAGCCTCCTCGGCCTTGCGGCGCTCCTCGGCCCGCAGCCGTTCGGCTTCGGCACGTTCGCGCAAAGCGCGGATTTCGTGCGCCCTGGCGCGCAATTCGCCAGCCGTCCGGCGCGGCCGCTCGGAACCGTTGCGTTGCGCGCGGACGCGCTGGAGCAATTCGGGGCGGACATTGGCGTCGCCTTCCATCACACGGAGGAGAAGTCTGGTCCTTTCATCCTCGGCAAGGCCTTCGACGAAGGCGCGCGATGCGCCGGGCGTCTCTTCCTCCTCATAGGGAGCGGCTGCAGCCGCTTCCACGAGATCGGAAGCTATATAGAAGAACTCGGCCGCAGCCTCGAGCGCGCCCGTGAGCGGACCGATGCCCGGCAAGGGCTCCGGAGCGTCGTCCGAAAGCTCGCCTTCTTCAACGGCCAAAAGCCAGAGGAGATAGAACAGCCTGAGATCGCCTGACAGGATATCGCCGCGCAGTGGAGCAAGCGCGGAAAGCCGGCCCCCGTCGCTCTGGTCGTCATAATCCGCCTCATCGTCGCTACGGCAAATGTCGATTATCGTGTGCCCGCCATGATTCGACACCGTCACCCAGTCGACTTCGTCCAGAAACGCACCCAACGCGTTTCGGTCGAATAGCCCCATCGGCACACGAATCATCAGTTGCCGCGTGCCCCAATTGGCGAGATAGAGGTGCAGGTCGAAGAAGCGTTCCATCAGCTGCTTCGGGTTTCCCTTGAAATCGCCCCACTCGTAATGGTTCGTGAAGCTCGTCGCGGAGATTCGCGCCCGCGAGGACAAGTCGCGCAGCATCCCTTGCTCGGCCTTCGTCAGCGGCCTGTCGATCGCCTGGAACTCGTAGAACTGATATTCGCTCATTCAAGTCTCCCGCATCGGTGCGGAGCAGCAGCCCCAGCGCTTTTCACCGGCGGACAGTCTTTTCCCGATCGTCGTGGAGGTGCAAGCCGCGGGCGCGATTATCCCCAAGCGCTCCGGTCGTGCCGGCAGCGCGGTGCGCCTGCCGCCGAATGGGCGGCCGGACCTTCCCGGTCAAACAAAAATGCCCCGGAGCCGGGGCATTTCGTTGCAAATCCAGTGAGGCGATCACGCCGCCGTAAGGCTCTTGCGGACATCCTCGTCCGTCAGGATACCGCTGGCGCGAAGCAGCGCGGCGAAGCGGCCGTTGCTCTGGCTGAGTTCGTGGAAGCCGCCCATTTCCACGATCCGGCCCTGATCCATGAAGATGACCAGATCGGCTTCCCGCACGGTCGACAGGCGGTGGGCGATGATGAAGGTCGTCCGGTCCTTGCGCAAGGCGTCGATGGCATCCTTGACGCGGGCCTCGGTCTCGACGTCGAGCGCGCTGGTCGCCTCGTCGAGCACCAGGATCGGCGCATTCTTCAGGATCGCGCGGGCAATCGCGACGCGCTGGCGTTCGCCGCCCGACAGGCGGTTGCCGCGTTCGCCGACGACCGTGTCGTAGCCGTTGAGGCGGTCCTCGATGAAGTCGCTCGCGGCGGCGGCCTCGGCGGCGGCCATCACCTCGTCCAGAGAGGCGTCCTCACGGCCAAGGCGAATATTTTCGCCGATCGAGCGGTTCATGAGGCCGGCATCCTGGAAGACCGTGGCGATCGACCGGCGCAGCGACTTGCGGGTGACGGTCGCGATGTCCACGCCGTCGATGAGGATCTGGCCGTGTTTCGGCTCGTGGACCCGCTGCAGGAGGTTGACGAGCGTGGTCTTCCCGGCACCGGTCGGGCCGACGATGGCGATCGTCTGGCCGGCCTTCGCCTTGAACGAGACGTTGCGCACGCCCTGGGCCGAGTTTGCGAAGTCGAAGGAAATGTCCCTGAATTCGACCTCGCCGACGACACCCTTCAGTTCCCCGGCATCGGCCGGTTCCTCGCGGTCCTGCACGGAATCCTCGAGCTGGAAGAAGTCTTCGAGCTTGGCGCGGGCTTCGAAGATCTGGGTGGCGAAGGCCTTCATCTGGTCGAGGCGGCCGATCAGCAGATTGGCGAAGCCGATGAAAGCGATCACTTCGCCGACGCCGAGCTCGCCGCGCTGCACCAGCACGGTGCCGATGACGAGGATCGCCATCATCGAGATCGTCGATGCGATGCGGTTGAGGCCGCTCGCCAAAGCCCACCAGTCGAGCACCGGATACTGGGCCGACAGCAGGCGCTGCGTGAACTTCTTCAGTTCGCGCGTTTCAGCCTCGATCCGATTGTAGCTGTGAACCACCGAAACATTGCTGATCGAGTCGGACACGTGCGAGAAGACCGTGTGGTAATGGCCCTCGACGGCAGCCTGGCCCTCCTTCGTGCGGCTCATCACGACCTTGCTGATCATCACATAGGCCGCACCGAGCACCACGAGGATGAGCGAAAGGCGGACGTCCATAGCAAAGGCGGTCGGAATCAGAAGCATGAGCGCCACCGCCGTCGCCAGATGCTGCCGCATGAATTCGAGCCAGAGGCCGAAGAGCGTCTCGCAGGCGCGCAGCAGCGTATGCAGCGCATTGGAGGTGCCGCGCTGGCTGTGCCATGAGAGAGGCATCGAGACGATCCGGCCGAAGGCTTCGGTCAGGAGCGAAGCGCGGCGACCATGCGCGAGACGGTCCGCCTCGCGGGAGACGAGCACGAAGGCGATCGTATTGAAGACGCCGAAGCCCGCCCACAGGAGCAGCATCGGCGCGACGTCCTTCTGTGACGAGATCGCGTCGATGATTCGGCCGAACAGAATCGGCTCCGCAATGGTGATGGCAGCCAGGACGATATTGGCTATGACGATCGCCCCGACGCGAAACTTGTGGACAGCAAGATACTGAAGCGCTCTTGCATACACCTGAAACAAGGACACTGTCTCACCCCTTTCGGGTATCGGAATTGGCGCCGCAACGGCACGATGCGGCAATGCGTTGCGTCTTGAACCGACGGCAAGGATGATCTTCATCCACCTTGCGTGCCGGCAAAGCCGCGGGTGACGGCCTTTGCGTTCTCCCCAAAAAACGCGGTAGACGGGGCGGATCAGCGAGAAGGATCATCCGATACCATGGGAGGGTTGGCGGGATGATTCATCGTTAGCTATCTTGATGCCTCGACTCCGAGTTTTTGCAGGTTTCCTGCAAGACCGGGCGTGATATGAAGAATTATCGCGGTTGCAACATGAATGGCTTCTGAACGGCGTATTCACATGGCCTGGCGGGTTGCGCGGCGCGTTTTTGATTTGAGGATGCTCTATGAATATTACGTTGCTCGTACAGTTTCTGGCGCTACTGGAAGAGATGAAGACGCGCGAGGAGATCCTGCCCGAGTTCGAGCGCCTGCTCGACCGCTGCGGTTTCGACTTTTACGGCATCGTGCGTCAGCCGAAACCGCACGAGAATCCGCTGAGACTTCTTCTGGCCGGACGCTGGCCGGAGGGCTGGCCGCAAATCTACATCCGCAAGAAATACGTCGTGATCGATCCGACCATTCGCTTCCTCGGGCATGCCCAGCGCGGCTTCCGCTGGCGCGACACGCTCGTGGCCTTCCGCTCGGACCCGCACCGCAAGCGCATGGAAAGCATGATGGTCGAGGCGCGCAATCATGGCCTCTTCGACGGCTATATCTTTCCGGTCCACGGCCCGCGGGCTCATGGGCAACCTGACCGTGGGCGGCCGGGTGGTCGATCTGAGCCCGGTGGAGTTGAGCCTTTTCGACGCCATCGCCAAGCGGCTGTTCTGGAAGCTGCTCGAACTCACCGATCCGGAGATCATGGCGGAACTCGTCTCGCGCGTCGAAGTCCAGATGACGCGGCGCGAAATGGAGGCGCTCCACTATCTCGCCGACGGAATGACGTCGAACGACATCGGCAAGGTCCTCGACATTTCCAGCCACACGGTCGACTGGTACATGAACGGCATCCAGGAAAAGTTGAAGGCGAAGAACCGCCATCACGTCGTGGCGATCGCCTTCCGCCTGGGACTGATCTCCTGACGGCACAAGCCGAAGTGCAGCGCCTCGACCGGATTCGAAAGGGGTCGCGCTCCCTCCCCTTCATTCCTGTGCCCGTCACAGGAATCCAGCCAGCCCAAGTCCTGCAGAAGTTAGAGCGGGATGCGGGCGGAAAACCGCACACTTTTCCTCATCCCGCTCTAGGCTGAAAGGACGTGTTCCCCGCCGCAGACGCGGCGGTGCTGGCTCCCTGTGACAAGCACAGGGGTGAGGGAGGTTTCGAATGTTCACGCCACTCTCGTGCACCGTGCTCCTGACCGAATGGGTCAGCGTTCATGTCGCATCTGAAATTGCGCTTCATTCCTTGACTCGCTAATAGTTCTTTTCGCGGGTGCAGCATTCCCGCGTGTCCAAGTCTATGAGGAGTCCGACTTGTCCATTTCCAAGATCCTTGTTGCCAACCGTTCCGAAATCGCCATCCGCGTCTTCCGCGCGGCCAATGAGCTGGGGCTTAAAACGGTCGCGATATGGGCTGAGGAGGATAAGCTGGCGCTGCACCGCTTCAAGGCGGACGAGAGTTATCAGGTCGGACGCGGGCCGCACCTTCCCCGCGACCTCGGACCGATCGAGAGCTATCTGTCGATCGACGAGGTGATCCGCGTCGCCAAGCTCTCCGGCGCCGACGCCATCCATCCGGGCTATGGGCTGCTCTCCGAAAGCCCGGAATTCGCCGAGGCCTGTGCCGCAAACGGCATCACCTTCATCGGCCCCAAGCCGGAGACGATGCGCCAGCTCGGCAACAAGGTCGCGGCCCGCAACCTCGCGATCTCGATCGGCGTGCCGGTCGTGCCGGCGACCGAGCCTCTGCCGGACGACCCGGAAGAGATCAAGCGACTGGCCGAGGAGATCGGCTATCCGGTGATGCTGAAGGCCTCCTGGGGCGGCGGCGGCCGCGGCATGCGGGCGATCCGCGACCCCAAGGACCTGATCCGCGAGGTGACCGAGGCCAAGCGCGAGGCCAAGGCCGCCTTCGGCAAGGACGAGGTCTATCTCGAAAAGCTCGTCGAGCGCGCCCGTCACGTCGAAAGCCAGGTCCTCGGCGACACGCACGGCAATGTCGTCCATCTTTTCGAGCGCGACTGCTCGATCCAGCGTCGCAACCAGAAGGTCGTGGAGCGGGCGCCCGCGCCCTATCTCAATGATGCGCAGCGCCAGGAACTCGCGGATTATTCGCTGAAGATCGCCAGGGCGACCAACTATATCGGCGCCGGCACCGTCGAGTATCTGATGGATTCCGATACCGGCAAGTTCTACTTCATCGAGGTCAATCCGCGCATCCAGGTCGAGCATACGGTGACCGAGGTCGTCACCGGCATAGATATCGTCAAGGCGCAGATCCATATTCTCGACGGCTTCGCCATCGGTGCGCCGGAATCGGGCGTGCCGCGCCAGGAGGACATCCGCCTCAACGGCCATGCGCTGCAGTGCCGCATCACGACGGAAGACCCGGAGCAGAACTTCATTCCGGATTATGGCCGCATCACCGCCTATCGCGGCGCCACCGGCTTCGGCATCCGCCTCGACGGCGGCACCGCCTATTCCGGCGCGGTGATCACCCGTTACTACGATCCGCTGCTCGAGAAGGTCACCGCCTGGGCGCCGAGCCCGGGCGAGGCGATCCAGCGGATGATCCGTGCGCTGAGAGAATTCCGCATCCGCGGCGTGGCGACCAACCTCACCTTCCTCGAGGCTATCATCAGCCACCCGAAGTTCCACGACAACAGCTATACGACGCGCTTCATCGACACGACGCCGGAATTGTTCCAGCAGGTCAAGCGCCAGGACCGCGCCACCAAGCTTCTCACCTATCTCGCCGACGTCACCGTCAACGGCCATCCGGAAGTCAAGGGCCGGCCGAAGCCTTCCGACGATATCGCCGCGCCGGTCGTGCCCTTCATCGGCGGCGATGTGAAGCCCGGCACGAAGCAGCGCCTCGACCAGCTCGGCCCGAAGAAATTCGCCGAATGGGTGAAGGCGCAGCCGGAGGTGCTGATCACCGACACGACGATGCGCGACGGCCACCAATCGCTTCTCGCCACGCGCATGCGCACCTACGACATCGCCCGCATCGCCGGCACCTATGCGCGGGCGCTGCCCAACCTCTTTTCGCTCGAATGCTGGGGGGGCGCGACCTTCGACGTGTCGATGCGCTTCCTCACCGAAGATCCGTGGGAGCGGCTGGCGATGGTGCGCGAGGGTGCGCCGAACCTGCTTCTGCAGATGCTTCTGCGCGGCGCCAACGGCGTCGGCTACAAGAACTATCCGGACAATGTCGTCAAATATTTCGTCCGCCAGGCCGCGAAGGGCGGCATCGACGTCTTCCGCGTCTTCGACTGCCTGAACTGGGTCGAGAACATGCGCGTGGCGATGGACGCGGTGGCCGAGGAGGACAGGATCTGCGAGGCGGCGATCTGCTACACCGGAGACATCCTCAATTCCGCCCGGCCGAAATACGACCTGAAATACTACACGGCGCTTGCGGCCGAGCTGGAAAAGGCCGGCGCCCACATGATCGCCGTCAAGGACATGGCCGGGCTCCTGAAGCCGGCCGCGGCGCGTGTGCTCTTCAAAGCGCTCAAGGAAGCGACCGGCCTGCCGATCCATTTTCACACGCACGACACTTCCGGCATTGCGGCGGCGACCGTGCTCGCCGCAGTCGAGTCGGGCGTCGATGTCGTCGATGCGGCGATGGACGCGCTCTCTGGAAACACCTCTCAGCCCTGCCTCGGCTCGATCGTCGAAGCGCTGTCCGGCTCGGAGCGCGACCCGGGCCTCGATCCGGAATGGATCCGCCGCATCTCCTTCTACTGGGAGGCGGTACGCCATCAATATGCGGCCTTCGAAAGCGACCTCAAGGGGCCGGCTTCGGAGGTCTATCTGCACGAGATGCCGGGCGGCCAGTTCACCAACCTGAAGGAACAGGCCCGCTCGCTCGGCCTCGAGACCCGCTGGCACGAGGTGGCGCAGGCCTATGCCGACGCCAACCGGATGTTCGGCGATATCGTCAAGGTGACGCCGTCTTCCAAGGTCGTCGGCGACATGGCTCTGATGATGGTCTCCCAGGATCTGACGGTCGCCGATGTCGAGAATCCGGGCAAGGACATCGCCTTCCCGGAATCGGTCGTCTCCATGCTCAAGGGCGACCTCGGCCAACCGCCGGGCGGCTGGCCGGAGGCGCTGCAGAAGAAGGCGCTGAAAGGCGAGGAGCCCTATGACGCGCGTCCGGGCTCGCTGCTCGAAGACGCGGATCTCGACGCCGAGCGCAAGGGCATCGTGGAGAAGCTCGGCCGCGAAGTGACCGATTTCGAGTTCGCCTCCTACCTCATGTATCCGAAGGTCTTCACCGATTATGCGGTGGCCTGCGAGACCTACGGCCCGGTCAGCGTGCTGCCGACGCCCGCCTATTTCTACGGGATGGCGCCGGGTGAGGAACTCTTCGCCGACATCGAGAAGGGCAAGACGCTTGTCATCCTCAACCAGGCGCAGGGGGAGATCGACGAGAAGGGCATGGTCAAGATGTTCTTCGAAATGAACGGGCAGCCGCGTTCCATCAAGGTACCCGACCGCAACCGCGGCGCCTCGGCTGCCGTCCGCCGCAAGGCGGAAGCCGGCAACGCCGCCCATCTCGGCGCGCCGATGCCGGGCGTGATCTCGACCGTCGCGGTGGCCTCCGGCCAATCGGTCAAGGCCGGAGACGTGCTGCTCTCCATCGAGGCGATGAAGATGGAGACGGCGCTTCACGCCGAGAAGGACGGGGTGATTTCCGAGGTGCTCGTAAGGGCCGGCGATCAGATCGATGCGAAGGATCTGCTGGTGGTGTTCGGGGGTTAGGCACCGCCCGCCCTTCAGATGTCATAGCTCATCGGCGCACTCAGCGAGGCGATGAACCGCTTGGTCCGCTCGCGCTCCGGTGTCGAGAAGATCTTGCGCGGGGGGCCGCTTTCGACGACGACGCCGCCATCCAGGAAGACGACGTGATCGGCGACGCGGGAGGCGAGGCGAAGGTCGTGGGTGGCCATGATCATCGTGGTGCCCTCCCGCGCAAGGCGGCTCAGGACCTCCACCACTTCTTCCGCCAGTTCCGGATCCAGCGCCGAGGTCGGCTCGTCGCAGAGGAGCACGCGCGGCGAAGGGGCGAGTGCGCGGGCGATCGCGACGCGTTGCTGCTGGCCGCCGGAAAGCGTGGCCGGCCAGGCATCGGCCTTGTGTGCCATGCCGACCTTCTCCAGCAGCTCGAGCGCCCGGGCGCGCGCCCGGTCGGCCGGCCATTTGAGAACGGTGACGAGGCCTTCCATCACATTGCCGATCGCCGTCTGATGCGGGAAAAGCTGGAAGTTCTGGAACACCATTCCGGTCTGGCGGCGCAGTCTCTGGATCGCCTGCCAGCCGACCTTGCGGCCCTCGGCGAATTCGAGCCGGTCGTCGCCGAGGCGGATTGTCCCGGCCGTCGGGATTTCCAACAGGTTGACGCAGCGCAGCAGCGTGCTCTTGCCGCCGCCGGAGGGACCGACGAGCGCAGTCACGCTGCCTTCCGCGAGCGAGACGCTGATGTCGTTCAGCACGGTGGTGGTGCCGAAGCGCTTGACGATGTGGGAGAGCTCGATCATGCGCGCGCCTCCAGGAAGCCGCCATAGCGGGCGAAGCGCTGCTCCAGTTTCCCCTGCAGCGCCGAAAGAACGGAACTCATGACAAGATAGATCAGGGCAGCCTCGATGTAGAGGATCAAGGGTTCGTAACTGGTGGCGACGATGCGCTGCGCCGTCTGGAAAAGCTCCGGCACCGTGATCGCAGCGGCGAGCGAGGTGTCCTTGACGAGCGAGATGAAGGTGTTCGACAGCGGCGGAACAGCGACGCGGCCCGCTTGCGGAAGGATCGTCCGGCGCATCGCCTGGCTCCAGCTCATGCCGATCGAATAGGCCGCTTCCCACTGCCCCCTCGGAACCGACGAGATCACCGCGCGGATGATTTCGGAACTGTAGGCGCCAATGTTGAGCGTGAAGCCGATCAGCGCTGCAGGAAAGGCGTCGAGCAGTATGCCCATGCTCGGCAGGCCGTAGAAGATGACGAAGAGCTGCACGAGCAGCGGCGTGCCGCGGATCACCCACACATAAAACCGGGCCACGGCCGCGAAAGGAGCCGGAGCAAACAGCCGAACAACGGCGGTGACGAGGCCGAGAGCCAGGCCGAGGGTGAAGGAGAGGAGCGTCAGCGGGATCGTGAAGATCAGCCCCGCCCAGAGCAGGGCCGGCAACGAGTCCGCCATCAGTTGAAGCCAGTGGGGCAAGACAGATCCTTTCAAAACGCGCGATCCGTCCCGGATGCCGGGACGGATCGTGATTCATAAGCAGGATGGGGAAAGGTGTGAAGCCCACATCCGTGCAACTGTTCCGCGGGACTCTCTCCCCGCTTCAGGTCACCCTGGTTGATCCGCCGGCCGCAGGGAATGCGAAGGCACGGATTGCCCCTCTCCTCGGGTTAAACCCGAGGACTAACCCTCTCCCCGCAGGCGGGGAGAGGGTTAGGAGGCCGCGGCGCATCGCGTCTTCCAAAGGCGAGTGAGGTGCGGGAGGTTGCCGCGTGTCCCTTCGCGCCGCTTGCGGGGAGAAGGTGCCGGCAGGCGGATGAGGGGCCGTTCCGGCATCTTCCACACGCTATTTCGAAACGTCGGCGCCGAAATATTTCTGCGAGATCTTCTCATAGGTGCCGTCGGCCTTGATCTCGGCCAGCGCCTTGTTGATCGCTTCGAGCAGCTCCGGCTCGCCCTTGCGGATGATGATGCCCGAATAATCGGCATCGGGCTTTTCGGCGGCGATCTTCACATTCGCATCCGGCTTCTGCTTCTTGAAGTCGAGGAAGGAGAGGCTGTCATTGATGGTCGCGTCGGCGCGGCCCGTCAGCACGAGCTGGATCGACTGGTCGAAACCGTCGGTTCCGACGAGCTCGGCGCCCGAGGCTTGCGCGAGCTTGCCGAAGTTGCTGGTCAGCGACTGTGCCGATTTCTTGCCCTTCAGGTCGGCGAAGTCCTTGATCTCCTCGTCGTCGCCGCGGACGATCAGCACGGCCTTGGAGGCGATATAGGGTTCGGAGAAATCGTATTTCTTCTTGCGTTCCTCGGTGATGCCGACCTGGTTGATGACAGCGTCGTAACGGTTGGCGTCGAGGCCGGCGATCAGTCCATCCCACTTGCCTTCCAGGAATTCCGGCTTGACGCCGAGGCGCTTGGCGACTTCCTGGCCGATCTCGACGTCGAAGCCGACGAGAGCGCCGCTCGCGTCATGATAGGTGAAGGGGGCGTAGGTGCCCTCGGTGCCGATCTTCAGCACGCCTGCCGACTTGACCTCGTCCAGGTTCTGCCCCGCCTCAGCGGGAACGAAGGCGGCGAATTGCAGGAGTGCGGCGGCAAAAAGCGTCGGAAGGAGTTTCATCGTTGTTTTTCCAGTTCTGGTTCTCCGGCCCGTCATCCGGATTACAGCGAATTTCGCATAAACCCGCCGGTTTCCAAGCGTATAAAAGACCAATTCCGAACGGTTTCGATAAAGATTTTTCCTCAGATGGCCGATTCCCACCCAAAACGCTTAGACGTGAAATGTTCCGTTGCGTGCCTGCGGTTTTGCGGCAGGCGGGATTGAAAGCCGCGCTCGGGAATGATAATCACGTTTCCATCGATTCATGCACGATTATGCACGGTTCCACGATGTCCACCGATCTGCTGCTGCGAGAGAGAAAGAGCCTGATCCAGGAGAGGCTGAGAACCGAGGGCCGGGTGCTCGCGGTCGATCTCGCCCGCGAATTCGGCGTGTCGGAAGACACGATCCGCCGCGACCTGCGCGAGATGGCCGCCGCCGGCCTTTGCGAGCGCGTCTATGGCGGAGCGCTGCCGGTTGCGCCCGACGCAGGCTCGCTTGTGGCCCGGATATCCCGCGCGCCCGAACGCAAGGCGGCGCTGGCGCGGGCTGCCGTCGCCTTTCTAAGGCCGCGCATGACCGTGTTCCTCGACGCCGGCTCCGCCAATCTGGCGATTGCGCAGGCAATCGGACCGGACCTCTCCGCGACGATCATCACCAATACGCCGCCGATCGCCGCGGCCTTGATGGAGAAGCCGGGCATCGAGGTCATTCTGGTGGGCGGGCCGCTGAACCGCGCTGTCGGCGCGGCGGTCGGTGCGCGGGCGCAGCGCGATGCCGAGCTCTTGCGGCCCGATCTCGCGATTCTCGGAACCTGCGGTGCGGATGCCGAAGCAGGGCTGACCGCGTTCCACTTCGAGGATGCGGAATTCAAGCGGCTGATCGCTTCCAGGAGCAGCGCCCTGCTTGCGGCCGTCACGACCGACAAGCTCGGTACCGCAGCACCGCATACGGTGGTCGCCATAGACGGTGCCTGCACGCTCGTTCTCGAGGCGAATGCGCCGGAAGCCGAGGTCGCGGCCTTCACGGCGCGGGGGGCGAACGTCGTTCTCGCGAAGGAGCCTATCCGGTGATCCGCGATCCCGACGGCAATCTCATCGAAATCACCAATTGAGCCGGACGATCCGGCAGCGGAAGGTTAACCCATGGATCAGCGCACAGATTCCGCCCCGAAAGCCGTTGGCCGGCAGGGCTATATGTCGAAAAACCGGCTTGCCGTGTCTCTCCTGTTTCTGATGAACGGCTTCGTCACCGGAAGCTGGGCGCCGAAAATCCCGGAGTTCAAGGAGCGGCTCGGCATCGGCGAGAGCGTTCTCGGTCTTCTCATCCTCGGTTTCGGCATCGGCTCGCTGGTGCTGATGCCGATTGCCGGCGGCTTCATCGCCCGTCTCGGCTCGCAGAAGGTGGTCAAGGTCACGGCGATCATCCTTTCACCGCTGCTTCTCCTTCTGACGCTCCTGCCGAATCTGTGGACGGCAGCACTCGGCATGTTCCTGCTGGGTGGCTTCGTCGGCGCGATGGATGTGGCCATGAACGCCAATGCCGTCGAGGTCGAGAAGTCGATGCGCCGTGCCATCATGTCCTCGTGCCACGCCTATTGGAGCCTCGGCGGGCTGATCGGCGCGGGGATCGGCGGCTTTCTGATGGCGCGCTTCGGCGTGCTGCCGCATGCGATCGTCGTCACCTGCCTGTGTCTTGCGATACTCGCGGTTGCCTGGCCGATGATCCTTGCCGACCGTCCGCATCCTGCGGCAACCAGAGAGAAGCTCAGGCTGCCGATGACACCGCTGCCCTGGCTGATCGGCATCATGGCCCTTTTCTCGATGGTGCCCGAGGGTGCCGTTCTCGACTGGGGTGCGCTTTATCTGAAGGATGAACTCGGCGCCTCCGTCGAGCTTTCGGGCTTCGGTTTTGCCGCCTTCTCGGCGACCATGGCGGCGATGCGCTTTGCCGGCGATCACGTGCGCGACCGGCTCGGCGCCACTCTGACCTTGCGCATCTGCACCGTGACCGCTCTCGCCGGCATGGTGCTGGCCGGTCTCGCTCCCAATGCCGTTCTCGCGATCCTCGGTTTTGCGCTTGCAGGCATCGGCATATCCAACATGGTGCCGATCGCCTTTTCGGCCGCCGGCAATATGCCGGGTCTGCAGCCGGGCATAGGGTTGTCGGTCGCGACCACCATGGGCTATTCCGGCATGCTGTTTGCGCCCTCATTGATCGGCTTCATCGCGGAACACAGCGGCTTCGCGATCATCTTCGCCTGCGTTCCCGTGCTGTTCATCGTGGTGCTCCTGCTTTCGCATCACGCCGTTCACGCGGATCACAGCAAGGGGTGATCGTCGTTTGGGCGGATGAGGGGCAGTCGCGCAGCCGCTGCCATCAATTCGCCGTCAGCGCGTGATGTTGCCGTTGACAAGCGGGCGTTCCTTCGCCACCTGAAGTGAAAGTTCCCGGGCGGTCCGTGCGCGTTCCGCTCTGCAGCAACGGACCCAAGAAGAGGCCTTCATGTCTTCTGCCTTCGATTTCGAGCCACAGCCGCGCCGCGCCTCGGTCGCCGTCGATGTCGGCGGCGTGATTGTCGGCGGCGGTGCTCCGGTCGTCGTCCAGTCGATGACGAACACCGATACGGCCGATATCGATGCGACGGTCGCGCAGGTGGCCGCACTCCACAAGGCAGGGTCGGAGCTGGTGCGCATCACGGTCGACCGCGACGAGAGCGCCGCGGCCGTGCCGAAGATCCGCGAGCGGCTCCTGCGCCTCGGCATTGACGTGCCGCTCGTCGGCGATTTTCACTATATCGGCCACAAGCTGCTCGCCGATCATCCGGCCTGCGCCGAGGCGCTTGCGAAATACCGCATCAATCCCGGCAATGTCGGCTTCAAGGACAAGAAGGACAAGCAGTTCGCCGAAATCATCGAAATGGCGATCCGCTACGACAAGCCTGTGCGGATCGGGGTGAACTGGGGCTCGCTCGACCAGGAGCTCCTGACGCGGCTGATGGACGCGAACCAGGCGAATGGCTCCCCTCTGACGGCACAACAGGTGATGCGCGAGACGATCGTGCAGTCGGCGCTTCTCTCGGCGGAACTTGCCGAGGAGCTGGGCCTGCCGCGTAGCCGCATCATCCTGTCCGCCAAGGTTTCGGGCGTGCAGGATCTGATCGCCGTCTATGCGATGCTCGCCGCGCGTTCCAACCATGCGCTTCATCTCGGCCTCACCGAGGCGGGCATGGGCACCAAGGGCATCGTCGCCTCTTCCGCCTCGCTCGGCATCCTGATGCAGCAGGGCATCGGCGACACCATCCGCATTTCCCTGACGCCCGAGCCCGGAGGCGACCGCACGCGCGAGGTGCAGGTGGCGCAGGAGCTTCTGCAGGTGATGGGCTTCCGTCAGTTCATTCCGGTCGTCGCGGCCTGTCCGGGCTGCGGCCGCACCACCTCGACCGTGTTCCAGGAACTCGCCCAGAAGATCCAGGAGGATATCCGCGCGAGCATGCCGGTCTGGCGTGAGAAATATCCGGGCGTCGAGGCGCTGAAGGTCGCCGTGATGGGCTGCATCGTCAACGGCCCCGGCGAGAGCAAGCATGCCGATATCGGTATTTCGCTTCCCGGAACCGGCGAAATGCCGGCCGCACCCGTATTCATCGACGGGCAGAAGGCGCTGACGCTGCGCGGGCCGAAGATCGCCGAGGACTTTCAGCTGCTCGTCGCCGATTATATCGAGAAACGCTTCGGCCACGGCCAGGCGGCGGCGGAGTAGTATCGAGGATCAGAGCCGTGCCGTCAGCAGCTTGAAGCCCGCAAAGGCGAAGAAGCCGGCCATCAGGCTCTCGATGATCCGCCGCGATTTCAGATAGGCGCGATGCACCGGCGCGAGCGAGAAGACGATCGCGAAGCCGCAGAAGATCACGAGGCCGATCAGCATGCAGCCGCCGATGAAGGCGGCCGTGACGCCGACCGGCGCTCCCTCCGGCATCCCGAGCGAGACCAGCATGATCCAGGCGAAGATCGCCTTCGGATTGGTCAGGTGGATCCCGAGACCTTTGAGGTAAAGCTTCTTCAGCGAGGAAGTCGGGGGAACACGAAGGGCGGACGGTTGGGCGTCGCCCTGCATCGCCGCTCTGAGCGCGTTATAGGCAAGCCAGAACAGATAGCAGGCGCCGGCGATCTTCAGGACGATGATCGCCTGGCCATAGGTCCGGATGAGGGCCGACAGGCCGGAAGCCGTCAGCATCGCCCAGGTGTAGCTGCCGCTCAGCACGCCGAAGGCGAGCGCCAGGCCCGCGCTTCTCCCCCGGCTGACCGAGGTCGCGATGATCCCAGAACCGCTGGCCCCGGCGAAGCAACGGCGATGATATAAGCTGTCCACGCGACGAGGAGCTGCGGCAGATAGGGCGTGAGGTCGAGCATGACGGCGTCCGATTGTCCTTGCGGACGGGACAGTAGCCGAGGCTTCAGTTGATGCCAAAGGGGTGCGCGATGCGCCGAGCGCGAAGAAACGGCCGGTATGTTTTTGGCTTGCCCTCATCCGGTCTGCCGGCCACCTTCTCCCCGCAAGCGGGGCGAAGGAGATTCGCGGTGAAGCGTTGCCCAAGTCCCCTCTCCCTGCCTGCGCTAGGGCATATACGCACCTGATCCTCTCGCGGAATCCGTTGCCATGGGGAGAAACCGGCGGGCTCTCGCTTCCAGTGATGCGGTCTGCCGACGGCATCGTTTGGGATAGGTGAAGGTCAAGCCGCTTGTCGTCTCCCCCACAAGGGGGGAGAATATATGCGGCGAGCTCTCGCCTCCACTTCTGCGTTCTGTCCGTGGCATCGTTTAGGCATGCGAAGGTCAAACCGTTTATCGCATACCCATGGCAACGGCTCCCGCCGGAGGAGCAGATATGCATATGCCATAGCCGGCCTGCCAGGAGAGGGTTGGTCCTCGGGTTAAACCCGAGGAGAGGGGCGAAACGCGCCGTTCGCCGTTCGACCCTCACAGAACCTCGTCGAGCGCCGCGACCAGCTTGGCGCATTCCGCGTCGGTGCCGATGGTGATGCGCAGGAAATCCGCGATTCGCGGCTTGGCGAAATGGCGGACGATCACAGCCCTTTCGCGCAGTTTCGCCGCCAGCGTCTGGCCCGCATGTCCGGGGTGGCGGGCGAAGACGAAGTTTGCCTGTGACGGCAGGACCTCGAAGCCGCGCTTTTCGAGTTCGCTCGTCAGCTTCGCCCGCGAGGCGATGATCTTGCCGCGGGTCGCCTCGAACCACGCCTCGTCCTCGATCGCGGCCGTTGCACCCGCCTGGGCGGCGCGTCCGAGCGGATAGGAGTTGAAGCTGTCCTTGACGCGCTCCAGCGCCTCGATCAGCGGCCGCTGGCCGATCGCGAAGCCGACGCGCAGGCCGGCCAGCGCGCGTGACTTCGAGAAGGTCTGAACGACGAGCAGGTTGTCGTATTTCGGAACGAGCGCGATTGCGGATTCGCCGCCGAAATCGATATAGGCCTCGTCGATCACCACCGGCTGACCGGGATGCTCGGCGACCAGCCTTTCGATCTCGGCAAGCGGCAGGCCGATGCCGGTCGGGGCGTTCGGGTTCGGCAGGATGACCGCGCCCGAGGGCCGGCGATAATCGGCGATGTCGATGCGGAATGCGGCGTCGAGCGGCACCTCCACCGCCTCGATGCCGAAAAGGCCCGCATAGGTCGTGTAGAAGCTGTAGGAGATGTCCGGAAAAAGCAGCGGCCTGTCGTGCTTCAGCAGCGCCGCGAATGTGTGTGCCAGGACCTCGTCGGAACCGTTGCCGACGAAGACTTCGCCGACCGATACCTCGTGGCGCGCGGCGATCGCCTCCCGCAGTCCGAGAGCGACCGGATCCGGGTAGAGCCGGAGATTCGTGTCTGCGGCCGCCCGGATCGCCTCCAACGCCCTTTCCGAGGGGCCATAGGGGCTCTCGTTGGTGTTGAGCTTGACGAGATCGGCCATGCGCGGCTGTTCACCGGGGACGTAAGCTTTCAGCGCGGCAACGATCGGCGACCAAAGTTTGCTCATGAGCTCAGTTCCTGCGATTGGCGATGAAGCGGGCGGTCTCGGCAAGGATCGCCGAGCGTGGCCCGTAAGGTTCGAGCAGGCCTTCCGCCTCGGCCACCAGGCTTTCGAGCCGGCGCTCGGCCCAGGGCTGGCCGTGCAGGGAGACAAGCGTGCCCTTCCCCCGTGCGGCATCCTTGCCGGTCGCCTTGCCGACGATTGCTGCATCGGCGGTGAGGTCGAGCAGGTCGTCGGCAAGCTGGAAGGCGAGGCCGATCTTCTCCCCGAAGGCGCGCAGCCGTCGGCGGTCCTCTGCCGGCGCATCGGCGATGATCGCGCCCGCCTCGCAGGCGAAGCGGATGAGGGCGCCTGTCTTCATCGACTGCAAGAGGACGATGCCCGCTTCGTCGGGGGCGCTCTTTTCGGCGGCTAGGTCGAGCGCCTGACCGCCGGCCATGCCGCCATGCCCCGCGGCGCGCGCGAGCGCCAGCACGAGCGTCGTCTTCTGACGGTCGGAGAGCGCCGTTTCCGGCGCCGCGACGATGTCGAAGGCGAAGGTCAGCAGGCTGTCGCCCGCAAGGATCGCCGTCGCCTCGTCGAAGGCGACGTGCACCGTCGGCTTTCCGCGGCGCATGTCGTCGTCGTCCATGGCCGGGAGGTCGTCATGGACGAGCGAATAGCAGTGGATGCATTCGAGCGCGGCGCCTGTTCTGAGCGCCGCTTCCGCATCGCCGCCGAGGAGGGCCGTGCTTTCGGCGACGAGAAAAGGCCGCAGCCGCTTGCCGCCGTTGAGCACGCCATGGCGCATGGCTCCGAGCAGGTTTGCCGGGCGGGCGATTTCGCCCGTGCCCACGGCCGGGCCGAGCAATGTCTCGAGCAGCGCTTCGACCGCGACCGCGTTGGTCTTGAGGCGCGCCGGAAAGGATGATCTCTCGTCTTTCATAGAGGCTCTTTGACACGCGGCGGAGCGGCTTTCAACGGGCTTTGGCGTCGCAGCGCACAGGGCCGGTCCGGGGATGACGGCGCTGCAGAGCCTTGCCTTTTGCGAGAAAGGCCGTTCAACTTTCGCTCGCCATCGCATATGAGAGGGTGAATGGGACAAGAGGCGGGCGGAAAAGAGGTGGACGGACGGGGCGTGGAGATCGTTTCGGAAGAACGCGAGGAGGCGGAGTTGCCCGCCGGTCGCTGGACGGCCACGCGCAGGACCTGGCGCTCGCGGCGGCGTCGGCTCGTTCTCATCGTCCTCTCCGTTCTCATCCTGCCCTATGCCCTGATCGGCCTCTATCTCTTGGAGTTCATTCACCCGGTTTCGACACTGATGCTGCGCGACCTCGTGCTGCTGCGCGGCTATGACCGGCAGTGGGTGGAATTCGACGACATCGCGCCGGTGCTCGTCCAGTCGGTGATGATGTCGGAGGACGGGCAGTTCTGCGCCCATGCCGGCATCGATTGGGCGCAGATGCGCGGCGTCGTCGAGGATGCGCTCGACGGCGAACAGACGCGCGGCGCCAGCACGATCCCGATGCAGACGGTCAAGAACCTGTTCCTCTGGAACGGCCGTTCCTTCGTGCGCAAGGCGATGGAAGTGCCGCTCGCGATCGCGGCCGATTTCGCCTGGAGCAAGCGGCGCCTGATGGAGATCTACCTGAACGTCGCCGAATGGGGCGAGGGCATATACGGGATCGAGGCCGCCGCCCGGCATCATTTCGGCGTTTCGGCGGCGAAGCTTTCGCGCCGCCAGGCCGCTCTCCTCGCCGTCTCGCTGCCCAACCCGATCGATCGCACTGCCGGCAAGCCGGGGCGTGGCCTGCGGCGTCTCGCTGCGGTGATCGAACGCCGGGCCGGCCGCTCCGGCGGTTATATCACGTGCCTTTATGATTAGGATGAAACCAATTCATTGGTTCGCCGGCCGCTGATGTGGCAAGGCTGCGTTTGTATCTCGCATGAGCGAACCCAGTCGGAGACAGGATCATGGCCAAGCTCGTCCTCTATGTCGGCAACAAGAACTATTCGTCCTGGTCGCTGC
Source organism: Ensifer meliloti (assembly GCF_030064585.1). Classification (NCBI taxonomy): domain Bacteria; kingdom Pseudomonadati; phylum Pseudomonadota; class Alphaproteobacteria; order Hyphomicrobiales; family Rhizobiaceae; genus Ensifer; species Ensifer meliloti. The sequence continues at coordinate 2,205,611 of NZ_CP120365.1, read as the reverse complement.
GGCCCTGGCTCGCCCTCACGGCCGGCGGAATTCCGTTCGAGGACGTCGTCGTTCCCTTCGATTTTGCAGCCGGAAATCCGCGTTTTCACGAAATCTCGCCCACGGGCCGCGTTCCCGTTCTTCATCACGGCGAGATCCGCATATGGGAATCGCTCGCGATCATCGAATATGTCGCGGAGCTTTTCCCGGATGCGGGTCTCTGGCCGGAGGACCGCGCGGATCGTGCCCGTGCGCGCAGCTACTCCATGGAGATGCTCTCCGGCTTCCGGGCGCTGCGCGGCGCCTGCCCGATGAACATCCGCCGTCCGAGCAAGGCGATCGCTCTGCCGGACGGCGTCGTCGAGGACGTGGCACGGATCGAGACGATCTGGCGGGAGTCGCTCGCGCAATCAGGAGGGCCGTTCCTTTTCGGCCGGTTCACCGCGGCCGACGCGATGTTCGCCCCGGTCGTCAACCGTTTCGAGACCTATGAGCTCGTGACGGACCCGGCGACGCTCGCCTATATGGACGCCGTCAAGGCGCATCCGGCCTTCCGCCAATGGGAGGAGGCGGCGAGAGCCGAAACATGGATCGTACCCGAGGACGAGGCCTGAAGCGGATCGGGGCTTCCCGCGCCCGAGTCGAAAATTTGCGCGCGGGGACTGGTCAAAGTGCGGTTCGACATGTATAAGCGCGCGAAATTCCGAGATCGACATCTGTTTGACCCGGCCATTTTCGGCTGCTGAACAGTGTTTTGCCCGATAAGTGGAGAATGAAATGGCTGTACCGAAAAGAAAAACGAGCCCGTCCAAGCGTGGCATGCGCCGTTCCGCTGACGCCCTCAAGGCTCCGACCTACATCGAAGACAAGAACTCCGGCGAACTGCGCCGCCCGCATCACATCGACCTGAAGACCGGCATGTATCGCGGCCGCCAGGTCCTGACGCCGAAGGAAAACGCATAAGCGTTTCCGCCTGCGGATGAAGTTCGAAGGGTCGGCATTGCCGGCCCTTTTTCTTTGGTGGATCGAGGGGTGATCAGCCCAGATTATCCAGTTTCGTCTGAAGGGCGCGGAGCTGTTCCTTCAGTTCGTCGATGTCCTTCGCCTCGGCCTTCCTGGTTTCCTTGGCCGGCGGGGCGGCCATGAAGGGCGAAAACATCTGCATGGCCTGATGGAACATTTCGGTGTTGCGCCGGACCTGTTCCTCGACAAGCTGCAGCGGCACCTTCAGGTTCTTGCCGATCGGCGTATCGCCGAAGGCCTTGGTGATCTGCTCTCGCATCTGCGCCTGCTGTTCGGTGAAGGCCTGCATCGAGTGCTCGAGATAGCTCGGTACGACCATCTGCATCTGGTCGCCATAAAAGGAGATCAACTGGCGGAGAAAGGAAATCGGCAGGAGCGTGTTGCCGGTCTTCGACTCCTGTTCGAAGATGATCTGCGTCAGCACGGAATGGGTTATGTCTTCGCCGGACTTGGCATCCTGAACTATGAAGTCCTCGCCCCTCTTCACCATGACAGCCAGGTCGTCGAGGGTCACGTAAGTGCTCGTACCGGTATTGTAGAGTCGCCGGTTCGCGTATTTCTTGATAACGATCTGGCCTTCGTTTTTCCCCATCAGGGTCTCCTCTTACCCATGGTCCCGTCTTTATTGTATTTTTCAGAGTATCCGCAAAAGAGCGCCACTGACAATCTCTTTGTGCAATGCGGCGACGCAGGTGCGAAGGAGCGCCGACAAGCGACCGTGAAGCTTTTGCGGCAGTGCAACTAGCCGTTTGACTCGCGCTCCTCCCTTTGCCAGTCTGCCTCCATCAGGCAAAGCAAATATGAGGAACGTCCCATGAGCAATCCCTCGATCGTCATCGCCAGCGCGGCTCGCACGGCCGTCGGCTCCTTCAACGGCGCCTTCGGCAATACTCCCGCGCACGAACTGGGTGCGGCCGCCATCAAGGCGGTGCTGGAGCGGGCTGGCGTCGAAGCGGGCGAGGTGGACGAGGTGATCCTCGGTCAGGTGCTGCCGGCGGGCGAGGGGCAGAATCCTGCGCGGCAAGCGGCGATGAAGGCCGGTCTCCCGCAGGAAAAGACCGCCTGGGGCATGAACCAGCTTTGCGGCTCGGGCCTGCGCGCCGTAGCGCTCGGCATGCAGCAGATCGCAACCGGCGATGCGAAGGTCATCGTTGCCGGCGGCATGGAGTCGATGTCGATGGCGCCGCATTGCGCGCACCTGCGCGGCGGCGTGAAGATGGGCGACTACAAGATGATCGACACGATGATCAAGGACGGCCTGACGGATGCCTTCTACGGCTACCACATGGGCATCACCGCCGAGAACGTTGCGCGGAAATGGCAGCTGACGCGCGAGGAACAGGACGAATTCGCGCTTGCCTCCCAGAACAAGGCGGAAGCGGCCCAGAAGGCCGGCCGTTTCGCCGACGAGATCGTGCCTTTCGTCGTGAAGACGCGCAAGGGCGACGTAAACGTGGATCAGGACGAGTACATCCGCCACGGTGCCACGCTGGATTCGATCGCAAAGCTCCGCCCGGCCTTCGACAAGGAAGGTACCGTGACCGCGGGCAACGCTTCGGGTCTCAACGACGGTGCCGCCGCGGCGCTCTTGATGACCGAGGCCGAGGCGGCCCGGCGCGGCATCCAGCCGCTTGCCCGCATCGTCTCCTGGGCCACGGCAGGCGTCGACCCGCAGATCATGGGCACCGGCCCCATCCCCGCATCGCGCAAGGCCCTCGAAAAGGCCGGCTGGTCGGTCGCCGATATCGAGCTCGTGGAGGCGAACGAGGCTTTCGCGGCTCAGGCCTGCGCCGTCAACAAGGACCTCGGCTGGGATCCTTCGATCGTCAACGTCAATGGCGGAGCGATCGCCATCGGCCATCCGATCGGTGCCTCCGGTGCCCGCGTGCTGAACACGCTTCTTTTCGAAATGAAGCGGCGCGGCGTCTCCAAGGGGCTTGCCACCCTGTGCATCGGCGGCGGCATGGGCGTCGCCATGTGCGTGGAACGCCTGTAACCGGCCTCCCGCGATGCGGGCAAGTTTCGGATCAGATGATGCACATCAGCGGCCCGGGCTCGCCGGGCTGCAGGGGTGTGCTTTTGCAAATTTGACTTAACCGAGTGGGAGGCGAGTATGAGCAGGGTAGCACTGGTAACGGGCGGATCCCGCGGCATTGGCGCTGCGATTTGCGTGGCGCTGAAGGCTGCGGGCTACAAGGTGGCCGCAAACTATGCCGGAAATGACGAGAGGGCCAAGGCCTTCGAGCAGGAAAGCGGCATTCCCGTCTACAAATGGGACGTATCGAGCTATCAGGCCTGCGTCGATGGCATCGCCAGGGTCGAGGCCGACCTCGGACCGGTCGACATCCTCGTCAACAATGCCGGCATCACCCGTGACGCCATGTTCCACAAGATGACGCCGGAACAGTGGGGCGAAGTGATCGGCACCAATCTCACCGGCGTCTTCAACATGACGCATCCGCTGTGGTCGGGCATGCGCGACCGCGGCTTCGGCCGTATCGTCAACATCTCGTCGATCAACGGCCAGAAGGGGCAGATGGGCCAGGTGAACTATTCCGCCGCCAAGGCCGGCGATCTCGGCTTGACCAAGGCGCTGGCCCAGGAAGGGGCGGCGAAAGGGATCACCGTCAACGCGATTTGCCCCGGCTATATCGGCACCGAGATGGTGCGCGCCGTTCCGGAAAAGGTGCTCAACGAGCGGATCATTCCCCAGATACCCGTCGGACGCCTCGGCGAGCCGGAGGAAGTGGCACGCTGCGTCGTGTTTCTCGCTTCCGACGACGCGGGCTTCATCACCGGCTCGACGATTTCGGCCAATGGCGGCCAGTACTTCGCCTGAGGCATGGTGCCCTCGGCTTTCCGGCGCCCTTCGGGGCGCCGGATTCGTTTCGGCCCTGGCACTAGATATTGTGGTGAACGAAAGGGGAAAACGTTCCCGCCGGCGAGTCGGCGTTGCTCTGCCCCGGCAGGAGGCGGGTGCCTGTGAAGCGATTCCTATTTCCGGACTCGGCCGATCGGCAGCGAATCCCGTTAAAATTTTTCAATCTTTCCAGACTCTTGGATTCGGAATCCTTTGCGTGGTCAACGGCCGCAATGACGCCAAACGAAGCCGATCGGCAACTTCTGAGGGGTGATCCTCCCTTGGATTCAGCATATGGTGCGTAACTAGATGTTGAAATCTATATATAGCCGTGAACATAAAGTGAATCAGCGGGAGTCAGCGATTCGTCTCTGATTCGTTCCGTCGCTGTTCCAGAATCCTGAACGAGAGTTCTAAGGGGAGGCGCAAGATATGGTTGCCGATTGGCGTATTTATTCCCCGTGAACCCTTGCGTTTGGCACGTCGCATAGGCATCTGTTTCCCGCCGGAGCATGAAAGCGCGCCGGCTCTCAGTGCGTGTTCCATAAATCGGAGCCGTTTTACGGATAATACATACGGAAAATCAGCACTGCAGCGAGCTTCGCGCGACCAAAAGAAGTGCGGCGCTGCAGAGACTGCCCGGGATCGAGACCTTGTCCTTTCAATCCATGATCCTGAGCGGCCGCGGCGTGACCGCGGTGCTCGGACCCACCAACACCGGCAAGACCCATTATGCGATCGAGCGCATGATCGCGCATGACAGCGGCGTCATAGGGCTTCCGCTGAGATTGCTCGCGCGCGAGGTCTACACCCGTCTCGTGGAGAAGGTCGGTCACCACAATGTCGCGCTGATCACGGGCGAGGAAAAGATCGCGCCGCATCGCGCCCGTTACTCGGTCTGCACGGTGGAGGCGATGCCGCGCGAGACGACGGCCTCCTTCGTGGCGATCGACGAGGTTCAGCTCGCAGGCGATCTCGAACGCGGCCACATCTTCACGGACCGGATCCTGCACCTGCGCGGCCGCGGCGAGACGCTGCTGCTCGGCGCCGCGACGATGCGGCCGATCCTCGAATATCTGCTGCCCGGCATCACCGTCGTCGAGCGGCCGCGCATGTCGCAGCTTGTCTATGCCGGCTCCAAGAAAATCACCCGCCTGCCGAACCGCTCGGCAATCGTCGCCTTTTCGGCCGACGAGGTCTATGCGATCGCGGAGCTCATCCGGCGCCAGCGCGGCGGCGCGGCCGTCGTACTGGGCGCGCTTTCGCCGCGAACCCGCAATGCGCAGGTGGCACTCTATCAGGAGGGGGACGTCGACTATCTCGTGGCGACCGACGCGATCGGCATGGGGCTGAACCTCGACGTCGATCATGTCGCCTTCGCTCAGGACCGGAAGTTCGACGGCTACCAATACCGTAACCTCAATCCGGCGGAGCTCGCCCAGGTCGCAGGGCGCGCGGGCAGGCATGTCCGGGACGGGACCTTCGGCGTGACCGGACGCGTCGATCCGTTTGACGAGGACCTGGTGCACCGCATCGAATCGCATGAGTTCGACCCTGTCCGGGTGTTGCAATGGCGCTCCAAGGCGCTCGACTTTTCTTCGCTGAAGGCACTGAGAAAGAGCCTCGAGGCCGCACCGGCGGTATCGGGCCTGGCGCGGGCGCTCCCGGCCGTCGATCAGCAGGCGCTCGAGCATCTGACCCGCTACCCGGAGATCGTCGACGTCGCCACGGCGTCCGAGCGCGTCGAGAAGCTCTGGGAAGCCTGCGCGCTCCCGGATTATCGCCGCATCACGCCGGCCCAGCATGCGGATCTGATCTCGACCATCTATGCCGACCTCGTTCGCCATGGCACGGTCAACGAGGATTTCATGGCCGAACAGGTCCGGCGCGCCGATCATACGGACGGCGAAATCGACACACTTTCGGCGCGAATTGCGCAGATCAGGACCTGGACCTATGTATCCAACCGGCCCGGGTGGCTTGCCGATCCGACACACTGGCAAGAAAAGACGCGCGAAATCGAAGATCGATTGTCCGACGCGCTACATGAAAGGTTGACGAAACGCTTTGTTGATCGCAGGACATCTGTGCTCATGAAGCGCCTGAGAGAGAATGCGATGCTGGAAGCAGAAATCAGTGTGAATGGTGATGTCTTCGTCGAGGGACACCATGTGGGTCAGCTAGCCGGTTTCCGGTTCACGCTCGCCGCGGGCAGCGAGGGAACGGACGCGAAGGCCGTTCAGGGTGCCGCCCATAAGGCGCTCGCGCTGGAATTCGAAGCGCGCGCCGCTCGTCTCCATGCGGCCGGCAACGGCGACCTGGCCCTGTCGTCGGACGGTCTCGTCCGTTGGCTCGGCGATCCGGTCGCGCGGCTCACGGCGAGCGACCACGTCATGCGTCCCCGCGTCATCCTGCTTGCCGACGAGCAACTCCAGGCCAATGCCCGCGAACACGTGCTGGCGCGGATCGAGCGTTTCGTGAACCATCACATCAGCACGGTGCTGAAGCCTCTGGACGACATTTCGCGCGCCGAGGATCTCGAGGGTCTCGCCAAGGGTCTCGCCTTCCAGATCGTCGAGAATCTCGGCGTGCTCTTCCGTCGCGACGTCGCCGAGGAGGTGAAGTCGCTCGATCAGGAGAGCCGCGCGTCGATTCGCAGATACGGTGTACGCTTCGGCGCCTACCACATCTTCCTCCCCGCGCTTCTGAAGCCGGCTCCGGCGGAGCTGATCACGCTTCTCTGGGCGCTGAAGAACGACGGGCTGGACAAGCCCGGCTACGGCGAGCTCATCCCGATGCTTGCTGCCGGCCGCACCTCCGTCGTCACCGATCCGTCCTTCGAGCGGACCTTCTACAAGCTCGCGGGCTTCCGGTTCCTCGGCAAGCGCGCGGTGCGGATCGATATCCTGGAGCGGCTTGCCGATCTCATCCGTCCGCTCCTGCAGTGGAAGCCGGGGACATCGCCGCGTCCTGAAGGCGCCTATGACGGCCGCCGTTTCGTCGCGACGACGTCGATGTTGTCCATTCTCGGGGCAACGCCCGATGACATGGAGGAAATCCTCAAGGGTCTCGGCTATCGCGCGGACGCCGTGACGGCCGAGGAGGCGGCAGCTTTCCTGGCAAGCCAGAATGGGGAGACGGCGCCTGCCGAAGAGGCCGGTGCGAGTGTAGCGGATGCGGGGAGCGTCGAGGCTGAAGCCGCGGATGCGCCGACCGCAGAGACGGAAGCCACCGGAACCGCGGCTGCCGAGGCGCCGGCCGCGCCGGCTGCAGAGACGGAAGCCGCCGATACCGCAGCTGCCGAGACGCAGGCCGCGCCGGCGGGCGACGATGCGGCGGCACCGGCTGAGCCGGAAGCCCCGGCTGAAGCCAAGCCGGTGCTCCTGTGGCGTCCGGGCACCCGCCAGGACAATCAGCGACAGGGCGGTCGCCAGGGCGAACAGCGCCGAGGCGGCCAGCGCCATGGCCAGACCGAAGGCCGCGAGGGCGGCCGCAGGCAGGCCCCTCATGGCAAGTCGCAGGGCAAGCCCTGGGAAGGCAAGCCGCAGGAGGGCAAGGGGTCCGAAGGAAGGCCGGGCGGTCAGCGAAAAGACCGCGGCGACCGGCACGATCGAAACAAGTCGTCTCCTCCCAAGTTCGAAGGGCGCCCGCCCCGCAAGGAAAAACCGATCGATCCGGATTCACCTTTCGCCAAGCTCGCTGCTCTGAAGGAGCAGATGAAGAAGTAGGTCAGACCCATGGAAAAGCAGCCGCCGTCCGCCCCTGCAATGCGCCAGCGGCTCGACAAGTGGCTGTTCTTCGCCCGGCTGATCAAATCGCGCTCGCTCGCCCAGAAGGCGATAGAGGCGGGTCATGTGGCGGTCAACGGCAAGCGTGAGACGCAATCGTCCGCCCAGATCAAGGCCGGCGACATGCTCGAGGTATCGCTGGAGCGGCGCGATCTCGTCGTGCGCGTGCTGCTGCCCGGGTCCCGCCGCGGCCCCTATGAGGAAGCGCGCCTGCTCTACGAGGATCTGACTCCCGCCGTGCCCGCCGGCAGGCCCACGCTTTTCGAGCAGGCGACGCGCGACCGCGGAGCGGGGCGGCCGACAAAGCGGGACCGCCGCGAGACGGACCGCTTGCGGCCGGGACCGGACCGCTTGCGGCCGGGGGACCTGGAAGACGACTGATTTTCAGACATTGGACCCGGCGCCGTACACTGTCGGAGGCGGCCTGCAGCCGATTTCGGCACGCCCGTCCCGAGGCTGGAAAACTGTGCCCCCACAGGGGCAAATCGCGCATGGATAATTCTTGCAAAGGCCCGTCAAAGCCTTTACGTGACAAGCAACGCTACAGTGCCGAACGCCCCGTTCGAGGGGCGAAGGTTGGTGTAGCAGCTTGAACCGATGTGTGGTTTCACCGGATCGATTCCGATTCACGAAGCCATGCAGAGGATGGCATTCGGGTCTGCCTCGGCAGCTATGCGCGCCGGACATGCCTAGCATGCGCGGGCGATCGAGTATCACCGTTGATTGCCGTCTGCCATCAAATGTGAGCATTGGCTGGAGTACCTCATGACGTACGTCGTGACCGATAACTGCATTCGCTGCAAGTACACGGACTGCGTTGAAGTCTGCCCGGTGGATTGTTTCTATGAGGGGGAGAACTTCCTCGTCATCCACCCGGATGAATGCATCGACTGCGGCGTATGCGAGCCGGAATGTCCCGCGGGCGCAATCAAGCCCGATACCGAGCCGGGCCTCGATATGTGGTTGAAACTGAACGCGGAATTTTCCACACAGTGGCCGAACATCACCGTCAAGCGCGACCCGCTGCCGGAGGCCAAGGAGATGGATGGCGTAGAAGAAAAATACGAGAAGTATTTTTCTTCCGAACCGGGACAGGGCGACTGAGGCGGGTTTCGGCCGCTCGGTTCGTCACGGCTGACGGACGACAGATGGCGAGGCCGGAAAGCTGGGGAAATCCCGCCGGCACTTCGCGCTTGCGAGCGTGGCGACTTGATCGTTGCCGTGCAGCAAATTATTGATTTCCGCTCTTTTTTGTGATAGTTTTCATACACTGATCCACAGAGGGTGCTTTTGCGCGCCCGAAAACCAGCACGAAAGCACACGATCTCCGCCGCGCGGCACTTTTGAGATATGCAACGGCCCGTTGCTTGTGACTGCGCCATAAGAGCTTGTTTGCGTTTCGTTGGAGGACCAGGTGGACCCACCCGGCGGTATCTCCGTCTATCCCGGGCCTGACTGACCCGGCCCCGGCCCCTGTGAGGGCCGGGTGCGCACTAGGGAGTGTTTGAAACGAATGACCACCCAGCAGAAGAAATCTTCAACGCGCCAAGGCTTCAAGACCGGTGAATCGATCGTTTACCCGGCCCATGGCGTTGGCCAGATCGTCGCGATCGAGGAGCAGGAAGTCGCGGGCATGAAGCTCGAACTCTTTGTCATCGACTTCGAGAAGGACAAGATGCGTCTCAAGGTGCCGGTGGCGAAGGCTGTGGGCATCGGCATGCGTAAGCTGTCCGAAACCGATTTCGTCGACCGCGCGTTGAAGGTCGTGCAGGGCAAGGCGCGCGTGAAGCGGACCATGTGGTCGCGCCGCGCTCAGGAATACGATGCCAAGATCAATTCCGGCGATCTCATTTCCATCGCGGAAGTCGTACGCGACCTCTATCGCGCCGAGAACCAGCCGGAACAGTCCTATTCCGAGCGCCAGCTCTATGAAGCCGCGCTTGACCGGATGGCGCGCGAAATCGCTGCCGTGAACAGGATGTCGGAAACTGAGGCCGTTCGCCTTGTCGAGGCCAATCTCAACAAGGGCCCGAAGCGCGGCAAGGCTATCGAAGAAGACGACGCACAGGACGAAGCCGCTTAAGCACTCCTTGCGTAAAATCAGAAAAGCCCGGCTCCAAAGGCCGGGCTTTTTTGTTGCCGTATGTTCCCAAGCTGAGCGCCCGATTGCACGAGAAGGCGAGAGCCGGGCGCGGCGCAGCCGCGTTACAATCGGTGGGGCGTATAGCGGCGGGATCCACAATCAAAAATCGCGCCCGCCCGCGGAACTTTTCGCGCCCGCGCACGTTTAACACTCCCGGCAGGGAGGCCTTCGCCTGTGCTGCCGAGCGATCTTGGCCCCGTGATTTCCTCACGCCTCAGGTTCGTATTCTTCCATCTAGGGCGCCCTGTCATTTCGTCAACCAGCGCCATCCGTCCCCGTTGCCGAACGCCGCAAGAGAGCGCTCGGCGTTTGGAGTTCAATCGTGAAATGGCGCTTGCCGCCAGCTACGGAGCAATCGATGAAGACCCTCACAGCAGACAGGCGTATGATCAAGATTGCCATGGAAGCGCCCTATCTCGAGCGGGATGAGGAACATGCGCTCGCACAGGCCTGGCGGAACGATAACGACCAGGAGGCGCGCAACAAGATCGCAATGTCGCACATGCGTCTGGTGATTTCGATGGCGGCGAAGTTCCGCAGTTTCGGACTGCCCATGGGAGATCTCGTGCAGGAGGGGCATATCGGGCTGCTGGAAGCCGCAGCGCGTTTCGAGCCGAGCCGGGAGGTGCGTTTCTCGACCTATGCCACGTGGTGGATCCGCGCATCGATGCAGGACTACGTGCTGCGCAACTGGTCGATCGTACGCGGCGGCACCAGTTCGGCGCAGAAGGCCTTGTTTTTCAATCTGCGCCGGTTGCGCGCGAGGCTCGCCCAGGGGGACAGGCAACTGACCTCGCAGGCGATGCACGAGGAGATCGCCGCGGCTCTCGGTGTCAGCCTTGCCGACGTGCAGACCATGGATGCGCGCCTTTCCGGAAACGACGCGTCGCTGCAGGCGCCGATCGGCGGCGGCGACCCGGATGCCGGCGCCCGGCTGGACTTCCTGGCGAGCGAGGCACCTCTGCCCGACGAGCAGGTGAGCGATCTGATCGACGGCGAGCGCGCCCGCCGATGGCTGCAGGTCGCGCTCGGAGAGCTCAGCGAGCGTGAAATGAAGATCATTCGCGCCCGCCGCCTGACGGAGGATGGCGCCACGCTGGAGGAGCTCGGCGTCGCGCTTGGAATATCGAAGGAGCGCGTGCGGCAGATCGAGACGCGCGCACTCGAAAAACTTCGTGCGGCTCTCACCGCCAAGGCGCCGGCGCTGACGGCGGCGATGCATTGAAGCGTAAGGCTTCGCGAGGTCATTTGCCCCTCATCCGCATGCCGGCACCTTCTCCCCGCAAGCGGGGCGAAGGGACGAGCCTTGGGCTCGCCAGTTCTCCATTGAGAGGCGAAGCGGCACCGCGAGTCCGATGAGAGGCAGCCCCTGCGCCGCCTCACTCCGAAATGATCTTCACCTTGTCGCCGGGTCTGACGGTCGATGTGATCTGCATCGCATTGATCAGCCGGAAAAGATCGAGCTTGCGGTCTGTACCCATCATGCGGGCCGCAAGGGTCGCGATCGTATCGCCGGACCTGACCGTGACCACCCGGACGCGCAGCGGCTTCAACGACTGGACCTCGCCGGACGTCATGCGGCGGAAGGAGGTTCGCAACTGGTTTGCCGTCGGCTCGAGTGCGCTCGAGCCCTTCGGAACGGCCGTCAGGAAGCGGTAGATGCGCTCGCCGAACCTGATCACCGTGACATCGAAATCCCAGCGGTCGGCCGATGCGCGCGCCGTTGCGGCCTCGAGGCCGTTGACGGTGATCGGGCGGATCGTATCGGGCTTGAGGCCCGTTACCCAGCCGCTGGCGATGTAGTCGGTCAGGCTGCGCCGGCTCGTGTCGGCGATGCCGTCGAAACGAATGGCGACCTCGCCCGCCCCGGTGGCAAGCACCGCCTCGGCCTTGTTGTCGATCTGGAAGCCGGTGGGCACGTCGAAGCGTATGCCGAGCTGGCCATGCAGGAAGGTCTGTCCGCGGACATAGCCCTCCTGCGGGCTGTCGCCATAGAGGATACCGTCGATGCCGGCGAGATAATAGTCGCGCCCGCGGTCGCCGCTCGTCCCCTCGGGGCCGAAGGCACGGGCATGCCGGCGCGCGAGATCGACGCGCTGCGGCGCGTTGGGGTGGCTCGACAGGAAGTCCAGACTCTGGTCCGCCTCCGGATCGACCGCGCTGAAGCGGCTATAGGCGGCCATGGAATCGAGGAAGCGCGCTGCCGCATAGGGGTCGTATCCGGCCTCGCCCAGCATGCGGACGCCGATCACGTCGGCCTGCAGTTCCTGATTGCGCGAGAAGGCGGCAAGGCGCAGCTTGCCGCGGGCAAGCGCCTGCTTCCCGGCAAGGTCGGAGGAAAGCACCTCGGACACGACACGGCTGGCGATCACCTCCGCTTCCTCGCGCTGCTGGCGCTGGATGCCGTGATTGGCCGTCACATGCGCCATCTCGTGCGAGAGTACGGCGGCCACTTCCGAGGCGTCGTTGGCGAGCGCCAGCAGACCCCGCGTCACGTAGAGATAGCCGCCCGGAAGCGCGAAAGCGTTGATTGCCGGCGAGTTGAGGATGGTGATGCGGTAGGATTGCTGCGGGTTTTCCGAAACGGCGGTCAGGGCGCCGGTGATCCGGGCGACCAGCCGCTCGGTCTTGGCGTCGCGGTATTCTCCGCCGTAGCTCGCCACGATGCGCGGATGCTCGCGCGCGCCGAGTTGGGCCCGCGGGTCGTTCTTCTGCACTTCCTCGACGATCTGCGGATTGGAGGATGGCGAAACGGTGGGCTCGTAGGTCTGCTCGATCACGGATTGGCAGCCAGCGATCAGCGTCGTGGCAGCCAATGCGACCAGCGCTCGTGCGCGCACGGCTCCATGCCGCCGCGGAAACCAGCCATTCATGACTGCCTGCCTTATCATGCCTCAGCCCGTCCCCATCCGCCGGTGCGACCCGCGGCTCGAAGCCATTCATCGCAATCGGCGAAAAGTCCTACTTTTTCAGCCGGATGCGGTGCACCGGCGCGGGTGTTTCAGCCAGGATTCTGCTGTATCCGATTTCAGCGCCGCCTGCCTAGCCGACCCCAGTAGAAATAGTTGCCCCGTGGTATCGCAGCAACGGATGCGCGAATTTTGCGAGATACCCGCTGGTGTCTCCCGCGCCTCGCACGGCGCGGCGGTCAAATTGTGGCGTCCGGCGAATTTAGTTCGCCCGGCGTCGGATCGGCCGCCGCGAACAATACGTCATCCTTCGTTGCCGAGGAACCGGTTGATCGCAGCGATGTCGCGGCGCCCGAGGAACCGATCGACTTCATCATGGGCGACAATCCGGCCCCGGTCGAGAAAAAGAACGCTGTCGGCGAGCGCCCTCACGTCATCGGGATGATGTGTGATCATCAGTATCGTGTTGCCTTCCTCCTCGTGCAGATCGCTGATGAGTGCCCGCATCTCGGCGCGCATGCCGGGGTCGAGCGCGGCGAAAGGCTCGTCGAGCAGGAGGATCGGGCGGTGCCGCACGAAGGCGCGCGCGAGCGCGACCCTCTGGCGTTCGCCGCCTGAAAGCGTCGGCGGCAGGCGCTTGCCAAAACCGGCGAGCCCGACCCGGGCCAGTGCATCCTCCACTTTCGTGCGGTCGGCCGCATCCAGCCGCAGCGCCGGGCTGATGCCGAAGCCGACATTGGTGGCGACGTCGAGATGTGCGAAGAGGTTATGTTCCTGGAATATGATCGAGACCGGCCGTTCCGCCGGCGCCCGACCGGTCATTTCCTCGCCGAGGATGCGGACTTCCCCGCGCCCCGGTTGCTCGAAGCCGGCGATGATGTTGAAGAGCGTCGACTTGCCCGAGCCGGAGGCGCCGGCCACGGCGACGATCCGCTTCGCGGGAACCGCGCAGTCGAAGGCGAGCGTCGTCGTTTCGAAGCTTATCTCGACGCTCTTGACGGCGAGAGCGGTGGAACTCATGTGCTTTTACCTTCGGGCGGCCTCTCCTCTCCCGCCGTGCCGAGCACCGTCAGGACAAGGCAGAGAAGGCCGAGAACCAGCGCCAGTCCGGCCGCATCCGCGGTGCGATAGCTGCCCATCCGGCTATAGAGCAGATAGGGGAGGGTTACCATGTCCTCGGAGCCGAAAAGAGCGACTGCTCCCAGATCGCCGAGCGAGAGGGCCATGGCAAAGGAAAAGGCGACAAAGAGAGGCTTGCGCAGGCCCGGCCAGTCGATCCACAGCAGGCGGTGAAAGCCGCCGATGCCAAGGCTCGCGGCAAGGCGCGCGGTGCGCGCGGCATGCGTCGCCATGGCCGGCGCGAGCACCCGGTGAACGAAGGGAAGCGCCATCAGCGCATTGATGGCGACGACGACGGCCGGCGCGAAACGGGCGACGTCGCCGAAAGGTCTCAGGAGCAGGAACCATCCGGCGCCGAGCACGACGGGAGGCACGAGCAGTATGAAGGAGGTGCTCGCGCCGATCGTGCCTGCAAAGAGGCGAGGCGCCGCTCCGGGGCGCCGCTGCGCCAGCGCGAGCCGTTCGGTACGGATCATCAGCGCCGCGATGGCGACGGAGATCGTGGCGGAGACAAGGGCGATCGTCGCGCTCATGGCGAGCGCCCGATGGAATGCCGGCTCGCTCACGAGACGGACGAGGTCGGCCTTCGATCCGCTATAGGCGATGGCCGCAAATGGCAGGCCGACGAGGATGACCGCGAGTATCAGCCAGATCCGGTCGGCAAGCCGCGACAGACCGCTTGCGCCGTCGAAACGCCGGATGGCCCTGCCGCTGGTCTCTCCCTCCAGCGGCGCCGGCGCGATCAATTTCAGGACGAGAAGCAGCGCTCCGGTAAGGGCGACCTGAAGTGCCGAAAGGGCGATCGCCCGCGGCGGGTCGAAGTCGAAGCGCAGCGCCTGATAGATCGCCACTTCGATCGTGCTGGCGGCCGGCCCGCCGCCAAGCGTCAGCACGAGCGTGAAGCTGGTGGCGCAGAGCATGAAGATGAGCCCGGCGATGCCGGGAAGCAATCCGCGGATAACCGGCCACTCGATGAAGCGAAAGATGGCGAAGGATCCCATGCCGAGATTGGCGCTGGTGCGCCAGTATTCGGCCGGAATGCGCTCGATGCCGGCAAGCATCAAGCGTGCGGCGAGCGGCATGTTGAAGAAGACATGGGCAATGAGAATGCCGGAGAGGCCATAGATGCTGACCGGCTGCTCCAACCCGGCTGCCGAAAGCACCCTGTTCAAGAGCCCCTGCCGGCCCCAGATTTCGATGAGCCCGAGTGCGGCGACGAGCGCCGGCAGGCCGAGTGGCAGCGCCAGAAGCCGCAGCACCCAGATGCGGCCGGGGAACGAAGCCTGGCGGGCAAGTGCCCGGGCAACCGGTATGGCGAATAGGATGGCAAGAAGTGTCGAGAGGCTGGCCTGCAGCAGCGTGAAGCGTGTGATGCGCCAGATATAGGCATCGAAAAGCGGACCACCGCCGGCGCTGCCGGCCGACTGTCCAAGCAGTGCCGCGCCGGCGAGGCCGACGAAAAGCAGGATGCCGCCGAGGGCGAAGGCCCCGGCGGCGATTGTCATTCTGCTTTCCTTTGTGCCGGACAATCCGGCCTCAGTTCCGGCTCATGGCGGCCAGCCATTCGTCGATCCAGGCCTTGCGGCTGGCGGCGACCTCCCCGGAGGGAATGAGGAACGTCTTTTGCGGGTCGACGAGCTTGCCGAAGGCTTCCGGCAGCGGTTCCTTGGTCGCCGTCACCGGCATCATCCAGTTGGTCGTCGGGATGATCGACTGGAATTCCGGACCGATCATGAAGGTCAGGAAGTTCCGGGCGAGTTCCGGGTCCTTTGCGTTCTTCGTCAATGCGGCGACTTCGATCTGGATATAGTGGCCTTCGGCGAAGGGGGCCGCCTGGTAGCGCTCGGTGTTCTCCGCGACCATGTGATAGGCAGGCGAGGTGGTGTAGGAGAGAACCATCGGCGCCTCGCCCTTTGTGAAGAGACCATAGGCTTCCGACCAGCCCGGCGTGACCGTCAGCACGCGGTCCTTGAGCTTCGCCCAGGCCTCTCCGGCCTTGTCGCCATAGACCGACTTCACCCAGAGCAGGAGGCCGAGGCCGGGGGTTGAGGTCCGCGGGTCCTCGATGACGATCTTCTGCGACGGATCGCCCTCGACCAGTTCCTTGAGGCTCTTCGGTGGGTCCTTCAGTGCCTCTGTGTCGTAGACAACGGCGAAATGGCCGTAGTCATAGGGTATGAAGGTGTCGTCGGAGAAGCCGCCCGGAACCTTGACGGAAGCGGTATCGGCGCCGTGCGGTGCGAAGAAGCCGGTCGCCTTCGCCTCCGCCACCAGATTGGTGTCGAGGCCGAGTACGATGTCGGCCTTGGAACCCTGACCTTCGAGCTTCAGCCGCGTCAGGAGTTCGACCCCGTCGGCGACCCCTACATAGTCGACCTTGCAGTCACAGGTCTTCTCGAACGCTTCCGCCACCTTGGCGCCCGGCCCCCATTCGGTGATGAAGCTCTCATAGGTATAGACCGTCAGCGTTTTTTCCGCGGCCGCCGCGCTCACGGAAAATGCCGCGATCGAAGCGGCGGCGATCGCAAGCCGGCCAAGGATTTTTCGATGGAGTGAACTGGACATTCTGGCACCTCTCCCTTTGTTGTTGCTGCAATGGGAAAAGCGCGTATCGGTCCGATCGCTTCTAATCCCTCCGCCGGTATGAGCCGGATCAGGTTCCGCGGGTTGGCTCGAAGCCTCTCAGCCATGGTCGCAAAGCCGGCCAGGGCACCCCGTTAGAGCAGCAGAAGATTTAGCTTCCGGCGACGGCTTAGGCAAGCTGAGTTTCAGCAGGGACGTTTGCCGTCCGCGCCGGGCGCGCTATTAAAAGTCAAACAATTGCCGGCGCCGTTTGTTCGCCGAAAGCGGAGACAATTCCATGCCAGACATGCTCGTCCGCCTCTATGCCTTGCCCGAGGGCCGTCCATCGCGTCTCGACCCCGACGTCCGCATCCGGCGGGCGCTTGCGGCCGAGCGGCGGCTCGTCATTCCCTGGATCGAGGAGCGCTTCGGGGCCGGGTGGGCCGGCGAGGCCGAAACCGCCTTCTCCTCGACGCCGGCGCGCATCCACATCGCTCACCATCGGGACCGGATCGTGGGCTTCGCATGCCATGACGTAACCGCGCTCGGCTTCTTCGGTCCGACCGGAGTGGACGCGGCCATGCGCGGCAAGGGCATCGGCGAGGCCCTGCTCGTCGAAAGCCTGCTGTCCATGCGCGCCGCCGGCTATGCCTATGCGATCATCGGCGGCGTCGGCCCCGCCGATTTCTATGCCCGCGCGGTCGGTGCGGTGGAGATCGCCGGATCGACGCCCGGCATCTATGACGGCATGCTTTTCCCCGGGGATCCGGCGTCCGGAACCTGATCCGCGCAGCATGCGTTCGCAAAACAGCAGCCGGAGCCCTTTTCCTTCGCCGCTGCTTTGCGCTATGGGCTTCTGCCATGATCCGATCACCCTTCACCATCCTGCTCGGCGGCGCGCTGACGCCGACAGACCGGCTCGCTCGACAGCTCGAAGGCAGCCGCTTCGTCGCCGCCGACGGCGGCATGCGCCATGCAAGGACGCTCGGGGTCGTTCCCGATCTCTGGGTCGGCGACTTCGATTCCACGGACGAGGCGCTTCTGGCCGAGTTCGCCGGCGTCCCGCGTGAACGCCATCCGGCTGCCAAGAACGCGACCGACGGGGAGATCGCCGTCGAGGCGGCCCTCGAGCGTGGCGCGACCTCGCTCGTCTTCGCGGGCGGACTCGGCGGCGCGCGCAGCGATCACGCTTTCCTGCACCTCCTCGGCACCGTCGCACTTGCCGAGAGCGGCGTTGCGGTGATGATGACCTCCGGCGAGGAGGAGGCCTATCCGCTGCTGCCCGGCTCGCAGGAGATCGAGTTGCCGAAAGGCAGCCTCTTCTCGATCCTCGGCTTTGCGGACCTTGACGGTCTCTCGATCGAGAACGTGCGCTACCCGCTGAAGGATTTTCATCTGCCCTTCGGCTCGTCGCGCACCATTTCGAACATCGCGGATGGCACGGTCCGCTTCACCCTGAAATCCGGCCGGGCCGTCATTCTCGCCCGGCCCTATGATCTTTCCGGAGCCTGATGCCTTGGCACCTCCCATCCTGAAGCTTGACGACATTCTACTGACCTTCGGCGGCACGCCGCTGCTCGCGGGTGCGGGCCTGCAGGTCGAGCCGGGCGATCGCATCTGCCTCGTCGGCCGCAATGGTTCGGGCAAATCGACGCTGATGAAGATCGCCGCCGGGCTTGTAGAACCCCCGTCGGGCGAGATCTTCAGGCATCCATCGGTGACCATACGCTATCTCCACCAGGCGCCCGATTTCGACGGCTTCGATACGGTCCAGGCCTATGCGGAAGCCGGCCTCGGACCAGGCGACGATCCCTACCGGGTCGCCTACCTGCTGCAGCATCTGGGGCTGACCGGGGAGGAAGAGCCGACGCGCCTTTCCGGCGGCGAGGCGCGTCGTGCCGCCCTTGCCCGTGTGCTTGCGCCGGAACCCGACATTCTGCTTCTCGACGAACCGACGAACCATCTCGATCTGCCGACGATCGAGTGGCTGGAAGACGAGCTCGTCCGCAGCCGTTCGGCGCTGGTGCTGATTTCGCACGACCGGCGCTTCCTCGAAAAGGTGTCGACGGCGACCGTCTGGCTGGACCGCGGCCAATCGCGCCGCCTCGATCGCGGCTTCGCGCATTTCGAGGCCTGGCGCGACGAGGTGCTGGAGGCGGAAGAGCTCGAACAGCACAAGCTCGGCAAGGCGATCGAGCGCGAAGAGCACTGGCTGCGCTACGGCGTGACCGCAAGGCGCAAGCGCAACATGCGCCGGCTCGGCGAGCTGCAGGACATGCGGGCCCGCCATCGCGGGCACAAGGGGCCGCAGGGTACGGTCCAGGCCACCGTGGCCGACGCCAGGGAATCGGGCAAGCTCGTCATCGAGGCGGAGAAGATCACCAAGGCCTATGGCGATCGCACGATCGTCGCGCCGTTCTCGATCCGCGTCCACCGCGGCGACCGCATCGGCCTCGTCGGACCGAACGGCGCCGGCAAGACGACGTTGCTGAAGCTCCTGACCGGTCAGCTCGCGCCGGACACGGGCAGCGTCAAGCTAGGCACCAATCTGGAGATCGCCACGCTCGACCAGAAACGCGAGGAACTGAACCTGGACGAGACGCTGGCGCATTATCTGACCGACGGGCGCGGCGAGACCCTCCTCGTCAATGGCGAGCAGCGCCATGTCACCGGCTACATGAAGGAATTCCTCTTCCAGCCGGAGCAGGCGCGAACGCCCATCCGCGACCTGTCCGGCGGCGAACGCGCGCGTCTCATGCTCGCCCGCATCCTGGCACGCCCGACCAACCTCCTGATCCTCGACGAACCGACCAACGACCTCGATATCGAGACGCTGGACCTGCTGCAGGAGATCGTGGCCGGATTTTCCGGAACGGTGATCCTGGTCAGCC
Organism: Ensifer meliloti; assembly: GCF_030064585.1. Taxonomy (NCBI): domain Bacteria; kingdom Pseudomonadati; phylum Pseudomonadota; class Alphaproteobacteria; order Hyphomicrobiales; family Rhizobiaceae; genus Ensifer; species Ensifer meliloti. The sequence continues at coordinate 2,186,337 of NZ_CP120365.1, read as the reverse complement.
ACGACCGCGATTTCCTCGACCGTACCGTGACCTCGACCATCGCGCCGGCCAACCCGGAGGCGCCCGATGGCCGCTGGATCGAATATGCCGGGGGCTATTCCGACATGATGGCGCAGCGCCGCGGCGCACTCGAGGAAAGGCGCCGGAGCGAGAAAGCCGAGAAGGCCAGATCGAGCGGCGCCTCCTCGTCGCCGAGCGAACCTCAGAAGGCGAGGGGCAAGCTCTCCTTCAAGCAGAAATTCGCGCTCGAAAACCTGCCGAAGGAGATTGCCAGGTCGGAGGCGGAGATCGCGAAGCGGGAAGAGAAGATGGCAGATCCCGACCTTTTCTCGCGCGACCCGAACGGCTTTGCCAAGCTCGCCGCCGAGCTTGAGAAGCTCAGGACGGACCTCACGCGCATGGAAGAGGAATGGCTCGAACTGGAAATGCTGCGCGAGGAACTCGAGGGCTGAGCGGGCGGACCGTGACGGCAGCGTTGGAGGTGCAGTACTCCCCTGTCTACCGGCCTCCCCCTTGCCTATCGCACTTGCGACCGCCTCAACCGCCGCTCGACCGCCCGAAGGGCCAGCGACAACCCAATCGTCAGCACGAGATAGACATAGGCGACGATGGAATAGGTCTCGAAGAAGCGGAAGGAGCCTGAGGCATAGACCTTGCCCATCTGGGTGATGTCGGCGACGCCGAGCACCGAGACGAGGGAGGAATCCTTGACCATCGCCACGAAGTCGTTGCCGAGCGGCGGCAGGATGACGCGGATCGCCTGCGGAAAGACGACGAGGCGAAAGCGCTGGTAGCGGGAGAGCCCGAGCGCCTTTGCCGCCTCCACCTGGCCCTTGTCGACCGACTGGATGCCGGCGCGGAAGACTTCGGCGATGAAGGCCGAATAGCCGATCATCAGCGCCATGATTGCCCGCCACATCAGCGACACGTCGCGAACGACGAACGGCTCGATCCAGCCCGCCGAAATCAGCGGCGCCGCCACGAAATTCGCGACCGTCACCAGCGCAGGCGCGCCGACGAAGGCGATATAGAACAGCAGCACGAGGATCGGTACGCCGCGGATGACTTCCGTATAGAAGCGCGCGATCTGGCGCAGGACCACATGCTCGGAAAGCGCCATCAGGGCCACGCCGAGGCCGAGCACCGTTGCGAGCACGAAACCGACGAGAGTGACGAAAACGGTGACGCCCAACCCCTTCAGGACGACGGTGAATACCTGCGTGAAGATATCATTGGCGGCGATGACCGCGGCCAGTGCCGCAGCGATCACGAGAAGGGCGATCAGCCACCAGGGATAATCGTCCTTCCCGGAAGTGTCGGATGATTGGACCGGCGTCATTGCAATTCCAGTAGGTGGAAGCGGGACGTGGGCGGAAAACCGCACATGCGTCTTATCCCGTTCCGGCGGTCAGCCGCCCATCTTGTAGTCGAGGAACCACTTCTTGTTGAGCGCGTCGAAGGTGCCGTCCTCCTTGAGCGCCTTGATGGCGGCATTGACCGGCGCGACGAGTTCCGATCCCTTCGGGAAGATGAAGCCGAAATCCTCGGTGCCGAGCGGCTCGCCGACCACCTTGAGCTGGCCGTCGGAGGAATCCACATAACCCTTGGCCGCGACACTGTCGGTCAAGACCAGATCGACGTCGCCGGCCTTCAGCGCCTGCACCGTCGCACCGAAGGTTTCGAACAGCTTGATGCGCGGGTTCTGCTCGTTGCCGTCGAGAACCTCGTAGACGGCCGTGTAGAAAGGCGAAGTCCCGGGCTGGGCGCCGACCAGACCGCTTTCGAGCGCTGCGAAGCTCTTGGCATCGTCGAAGCGGGTCTCGTCGCCGCGCACCAGCATGAACTGCTGCGAGCGCATATAGGGATCCGAGAAATCGACCTTCTCCTTGCGGTCGTCCTTGATGGTGATTCCGGTCATGCCGATCTGGTATTGACCGTCGGAAACCGCCTGGATCATCGCATCCCAGCTCGTGTTCTGGTACTCGACCTTGAAATTCAAGCGCTTGGCGATCTCGTTCATCGCGTCATATTCCCAACCGATGGCCTGGCCGGATTTCGGATCGACGAACTGCAGCGGCGGATAGGCATTCTCCGTCACCACGACGACCGTCTTGCCGCCGAGGTCGGGCAGGTCGCTGGCGAAAACGGGCGCAGAGACTGCGAATGGAACGGCAAGAACTGCGGCAATGCCCGCAAGCACGCGGCGACGAATTGTCATTGGAGGAACTCCCAGATTGTGGCGACAGAAAATGTCATAAAATCTATGGGGAGCACAAGCGGCTGATACCAAAAAGAAAGGCGGCCCGAGGACCGCCTTTCCGCACAACTCTGAAGAGTCGAAAACTTATTCTGCTGCAGCTTCCGCAGCCTTTGCTTCTTCCGCTGCCTTTGCCTCGGCGGCTTCGGCTGCTGCCTTCTCGGCGGCCAGAGCCTGGGCGGCTGCGACCTTTTCAGCCTCGATGCGTGCCTTCTCCTCGACAACGGCCTGGCGCTCGGCGTCGTTCAGCTTGCGGGCGCGGGTGCCGGTGTTTTCTACGATACGAGCCGACTTGCCGCGGCGGTCGCGCAGATAGTAGAGCTTGGCGCGGCGGACCTTACCGCGGCGAACCACATCTACGCTCTCGACGAGCGGGGAGTAGACGGGGAATACGCGCTCGACGCCTTCACCGTAGGAAATCTTGCGAACGGTGAAGCTCTCGTTGATGCCGCCGCCGGAACGGGCGATGCAGACGCCTTCGTAAGCCTGTACGCGGGTGCGGTTGCCTTCGACAACGCGTACATTGACGCGGACGGTGTCGCCCGGGGAGAATTCGGGAAGGGTGCGCTTTGCGGCGATCTTGGCGGCCTGTTCGGCTTCCAGCTGCTGGATGATGTTCATCGGTCTAACCTTTGCGTTTTTCTGAAACAGCCAGAGCGCTCTCGATCGGCCTGTCGGACTTCCCTTCAGGCCTTGCCGCATTTGCGGCAGGAGCGTATTCGCCATTCTTTGTTGACGGTCGACGGGCAAGGAACCCGAACCGGGCCGGCACATACACCATATGGCCGGCCTTGTCATCCCCGAAAGCGGATTTTGTCGCACGCCCGCCTCAAGAATGCCCCTCCCCACCCCCTCCCGCCTGTGGGGAAAGATGGGGAGGGCCCCGATGTATCACGGACTTGCGGTCGACCGCGCCACCGGCTATCCCGATTCACGTGTTTCGGGGGAAAGCCATGACGTTGCTCCAGGTCTTTTTGCTCTTCGTCGCCGGCTTCCTGTCCGGCGTCGTCAATGCCATTGCCGGCGGCGGCACCTTCCTGACTTTCGGAGCGATGACGCTTGGCGGGCTGCCGCCGATCGTCGCCAACGCGACCTCGTCCATCATCCAGTTCCCAGGCTATATCACGTCGACGCTTGCCTATGCCGAGGAGATCCGCGCCGACCGGAAGAACGCCGTCGTCCTCGGTATCATTTCGGCGATCGGCGGGCTCGCCGGCGCGCTTCTGCTGCTGTCGCTCTCCAATCCGGCCTTCCGTGCGATGGTGCCCTGGCTGCTGATCGCGGCAACGGCGATCTTCGCCGCCGGCCCCCTCCTGAAGCCGAAGGCGCGCAGCGACGAGCATCGCATCGGCCCGCTGGGCGTGGCGAGCCAGCTGGCGACCTCCGTCTATGGCGGCTTTTTCGGCGCCGGCATGGGCATCATGATGCTTGCCGTGCTCGGGCTTGCCACCGGCGGCGGCTACCACCGGCTGAACGCACTCAAGAACTTCATCTCCATCGTCATCGCCGCAATCGCCATCGTGGTTTTCGCCGCGGGTGGCGTCGTCTCCTGGCTGCACGCGGCGATCATGGTGCCGGGCGCAGCTCTTGGCGGCTATATGGGTGTGTGGGCGGCACGACGCGTCCCGCAGGCGGTCATCCGCGCCGTGGTGGTGGCGGTGGGTCTGCTGCTGGCGGCCTATTATTTCTTCACGGGCTGAGCCGGATCACGCTTCGGATGCCGGGCCCGTTCCAGAAGGTCGGGCCGGCGTTCCGCCGTCAGCCGGCGCGCCGTCGCTTCCCGCCACTGCGCAACGGCCGCGTGGTTGCCGGAGGTGAGGACGGCCGGGATTTCGTGACCTTCGAAGATCTGCGGACGCGTGTAGTGGGGATGTTCGAGGAGCCCTCCCTCGAAGCTCTCGTGGACACCTGAAAGCTGATTGCCCATGACGCCCGGCAGGATACGCACCACGGCGTCGAGCAGAACGAGTGCTGCCGGCTCCCCGCCGGAAAGAATGTAGTCGCCGATCGAGACTTCCTCGAGTCCACGCGTGTCGATTACCCGCTGGTCGACGCCCTCGAAACGTCCGCAAACGACGACTGCGCCGGGACCGGCGGCCAGCGCCCGCACCCGTTCCTGCGTCAGCGGCCGTCCGCGCGGGCTCATCAGAAGCCGCGGCCGCCCGTCGTCTGCAGCGACATGATCGATGGCGCGGGCAAGAACGTCGGGCTTCAGTACCATTCCGGCACCGCCGCCCGCCGGCGTATCGTCGACGGTGCGGTGCTTGTCGCCGGCAAAGTCGCGAATCTGCACGGCCTCCATCGACCAGTCTCCGCGTTCCAGCGCCTTTCCGGCGAGCGAAACGCCGAGGTGCCCCGGAAACATCTCCGGGTAGAGCGTCAGGACAGTCGCGCGAAAGGGCATTGCCTTGGGCTCACTTGCGCTTGGTCGGAAAGGGCTTGCCGGGCCCGCTCTTCTCGTCGTCGACGAGCCCGGCGGCGGTCGGGTCGATGACGAGCTTGCCCGCTTCGAGGTCGATTTCGAGTACCGACCATTCGGTGAAGGGAATAAGCACCGGCCTGAGGCCCGGGCCCTTCAGTTCGAGGAGATCGCCAGCGCCGAAATCGAAGACGCCGGTCACCGAACCATAGCTCTTGCCGGTGCGGTCGACCGCTTCCAGACCCTCGAGGTCTGCGTAGAAGAATTCGTCCTCGTCTAGATCGTCGTCGGGGAGATTGTCGCGCTCGATGAAGAGTTCGAGACCGTTGAGCGCTTCGGCAGCGGTCCGGTCGTTGATGCCCCGAAACCGCACGACGACCACGTTCTTGGCCTCGCGGATCTCAAGCACCTCGAAGACGCGGCCGTCCTCGCTGTGGAGGTTGCCATAGTCGCCGAGTGCGGCCGGATCGTCGGTGAAGGACTTTACCCGCACCTCGCCGCGCAGCCCTTGCGCCGCGCCGATCGTCGCCATCAGGACAGGGTTCTTCAGCTGTGTCATCGTCGGGCATCCAGGGTGAACGTGCTGCATGTTTCCTGAACCACATCGGGATGAGAACATGCGATTTTCCGGTGCACATAAAGCAAAACGGGCGGCATGGAAATGCCGCCCGTTTTCAATGCCGGTCGTCGGAAATTATTCCGCGGCTGCTTCCGAAGCTGCAGCGGCTGCTTCTTCGGCCTTCTGCTTGGCTTCAGCGGCACGTTCCTGTGCCTTCTTGCCGGGCTGCGCCTTGGTCGGGTTGTTGCGGGCCGGGCGCTTGGCAAGGCCGGCCTGGTCGAGGAAGCGCATTACGCGGTCGGTCGGCTGGGCGCCCTGGGCGATCCAGTGCTGAACGCGCTCGGCGTTCAGTTCGATGCGCTTTTCGTCGTCCTTGGCAAGCATCGGGTTCCAGGAGCCGAGCTTTTCGAGGAAGCGGCCGTCACGCGGGCTGCGCGCGTCGGCAACGACGATCTGGTAATAGGGACGCTTCTTGGAACCGCCGCGGGCGAGACGAATTTTCAGTGCCATTTCAATTTACTCCTTGCAGGCTTTCTTGACCGCTTGACTCAAGCGGAATGGGTGGTGCCGGCGCTGCCCGCGTTCTGCGAGCAATCGGCGGCGATGGCTTCATGATGCCGGATGACTTCCTTGATGATGAAGTTCAGGAACTTCTCGGCGAAATCCGGATCCAGATTGGCGTCTTTCGCCAGGTGGCGGAGGCGTTCGATCTGGTATTCTTCGCGCGCCGGATCGGCCGGCGGCAGCTGGTGCTTGGCCTTGAGCACGCCAACCGCCTTGGTGCAGCGGAAGCGTTCGGCCAGCATGTGGACGAGCGCGGCATCGATATTGTCGATCGACTGACGGTAGCTCGCCAATTCCTCTTTGATCTCGGGATCAAGCATTCGTCGCGATCCTCACTTCTTCTTCGGTAGGCCGGGGAGGCCGGGGAAACCGCCGCCCAGACCGGGCAAACCACCGCCAAGACCAGGCAGGCCGCCGCCGGGCTTGCCGAGACCCGCGGCCTCGGCCTGCTTCTGCAGGGCCTCGAGCTGCTTCGGATCCATCTTCGAGAGATCGGGCATTCCGCCGCTTAAACCCCCGAGACCCATCTTGCCGGCTAGGCCGCCCATCATCTGCTTCATCATGCCGCCTTTGCCCTTGCCGCCCATCATCTTCATCATGTCCGCCATCTGGCGGTGCATTTTCAGAAGCTTGTTGATGTCGGAGGCATCGGTGCCGGAGCCGCTGGCGATGCGCTTCTTGCGCGAATGCTTGAGAATATCCGGATTGGCGCGCTCCGCCCTGGTCATCGAGGAGATGATCGCGAGCTGGCGCTTGAAGAGCGAGTCATCCAGGCCGGCGGCGGACATCTTGTCCTTCATGCCGGCCATACCGGGCATCAGACCCATGATGCCGCCCATGCCGCCCATCTTCTGCATTTGCTGCAGCTGATCGGCGAGGTCGTTGAGATCGAACTTGCCCTTGGCCATCTTGGCGGCCATGGCGGCGGCCTTTTCGGCGTCGATGTTCTCCGCCGCCTTCTCGACAAGCGAGACGATGTCGCCCATGCCGAGGATGCGGTCGGCGACGCGGCGGGGATGGAACTCCTCGAGTTCGTCCATCTTCTCGCCGACGCCGATGAGCTTGATCGGCTTGCCCGTGACGGCGCGCATGGAGAGCGCCGCACCGCCGCGGCCATCGCCGTCCATGCGGGTGAGCACCAGGCCGGTGATGCCGACGCGTTCGTCGAAATTGCGGGCGAGATTGACGGCGTCCTGTCCGGTTAGCGCATCGGCGACGAGCAGGATCTCATGCGGGTTGGATTTCCGCTTGATCTCCGCCATCTCGATCATCAGCGGCTCGTCGATATGGGTGCGGCCGGCGGTGTCGAGGATGACGATGTCGTGGCCGCCGAGCTTGGCCGCCTGCACGGCACGTGCGGCAATGTCGGTCGGCGACTGGCCGGCGATGACCGGAAGCGTATCGACGCCGGTCTGCACGCCGAGCTGGCGCAACTGTTCCTGCGCGGCCGGGCGGCGGGTATCGAGCGAGGCCATCAGGACCTTCTTCTTGTCCCGCGCGGTCAGCCGCTTGGCGATCTTGCCGGTCGTCGTCGTCTTGCCCGAGCCCTGCAGGCCGACCATCATGATGACGACCGGAGCCGCCGCATTGAGATCGATCGTCACGCCCTCGGAGCCGAGCATCGCTATGAGCTCGTCATGAACGATCTTGACGACCATCTGGCCGGGCTTGATCGACTTTACGATTTCGGCGCCGACCGCCTTTTCGCGAACCTTCTCCGTGAAGGACCGCACCACATCGAGCGCCACGTCCGCTTCGAGCAGCGCACGGCGAACCTCCCGAAGCGCTGCGGAAACATCGGCTTCCGACAGGGCGCCGCGGCCGGTCAGTCCATTCAATATGGAACCAAGACGGTCCTGGAGGCTCTCGAACATATTCTCTTCCTTCTTGTCTCCGGATTGCGATAGGTCGGCTCGTCCGGAAACGTGGGTCCCTTCGCGCGGAAAACAAGGCGCAAAGCCAAAAACCACCCGAGGGCGCAACGCGCTGTCGGGTGTTGACCTCCGGGCTCTCTTTATACCTTTGCGGGGCCCGGTCGGTGGCTTCGGAAGTCATCACTTGCGAAGGAATTCGTCGCGATAAACAGGAAACCGGAAGAAAAGTCAAGGATCGAGCGCTCCACTGGCACGCTACGGTGCTGTTGAGGGCGCGCCAACAAACATGTGACCTTTGATCGTACCCGGTTAAAGGACAAAAAACGCGCAGCAGGTCAAAGTGCTGCAACGACCTTTGCGCGCCTGGTAAGACGCGCGGCACTGCAGGACCAACGAAGCGCTAACCGGTCCTGGCGACGCTACCGAAAACGAACGACGTCCGTGGAGGCCTTTCGCCGGGCGATAAATTCCCGCAGCAGCGGCAGGAAAAATGCTTTGCTGAAACGGCCGATCGGCGGTTCCGGTTCGAGATAGAAAGATCTGCCAACGATATCGCTGTTGAATTCGTCGAAGATGATCCAGAGACGTAGATCGACGTCGAGGCCGGCCCGCCGCTTTTCGATCGTCGGGACCTCCGCAGCAAATCGCGATGCATCCGGCTGCCTGGAGGTAATCGGGAAGAAGATGACGAGATTTCCGTCGGGTCGAGCTATGCGCACTCCGACCGCAACGGGCCGGTCTTTCCGGCCTTCCGTCTCACCCGCACGAGCCTGCCGTGCCCAGAGGTAAGGGTAGCGGATGACGGACGCGGTCTGGAAGTGGTCGTAGCTCATGGCTTTCCAGACTCATCCTCTTGCGCATAGGTTTCGACGGCATTCTCGAATTCGGCAAACAGGCCGTCAGACATGGTCTCGATCGTGCCGGCGCTTCGGCTGTCCAATTGCCGCGTCAACCGTTCGTAGTCTTCGATGTTGAGCAGCACCAGGCGCGGCTTGTTGCGCTGCGTGATGGTAACGGGCCGCCGCAATGCCTCGGCGATGATGTCGCCGGACTTACGGGAAAGCTCGCTTGTGGTGTAGGAACCGCCTGAACGGGGCATGGCCCTCTCCTATGATCGTTTAGGTTTGCTGTATATTGCAGCATTTACAGCATTTATGCAAGTAAGTGTTCCCCGCGAGGAGCCCCAATCGAATCCGTTGGCGGAACCAGCGGTCTACCGGTCGATCTCCCCGGCGCTCCGCTGCACCTGGCGCGCCGCACTCAAAGGCGGCACTGGTAATTTCCGGGCTTTTCCGCCATATACAGCCCGAATGAAGGGCGCCTCCCGATCGGGGGCCAGGACTTGGACCAGCGCGACATGGGCGATCAGGTGCAATTTGCCAGGATGAACGGGCTTGGAAACAAGATCCTGGTGGTGGACATGCGCGGGCGCAAGGATCGCGTGACGCCTCAGGCAGCGATCGCGCTCAATGCCGACCCGGCGACCGAGTTCGACCAGATCATGGCGATCCATGACCCGAAGTCCGCCGGCACCGATGCCTGGATAGACATCGTCAATTCCGACGGGTCGATGGCCCAGGCCTGCGGCAACGGCACCCGATGCGTCGTGCAGGCGCTTGCGGCCGAGACCGGCAAGAAAGCCTTCCTGTTCCATACGGTCGCGGGACTTCTCGAAGCGAAGGAACACGACGACGGCACGATCTCGGTCGATATGGGAAAGCCGCGTTTCGGCTGGGACCAGATCCCGCTCGCGGAGGAATTCCACGACACGCGGCGCATCGAGCTGCAGATCGGGCCGATCGATGCGCCCGTGCTGCATTCCCCCTCGGTCGCATCCATGGGCAATCCGCATGCGATCTTCTGGGTCGAGAACGATGTGTGGAGCTACGAGCTGGACCGGTTCGGACCACTCCTCGAGAACCATCCGATCTTCCCCGAGCGCGCCAACATCTCGATCGCCCGCATCCGCTCCCGCCAGGAGATGGACCTTAGGACCTGGGAACGCGGCGCCGGCCTGACGCTTGCCTGCGGTTCGGCCGCCTGTGCCGCCGCCGTCAACGGCGCGAGAACCGGCCGGACCGAGCGGATGGTTACCGTGAACGTACCCGGCGGTCCGCTCAAGATCGAATGGCGCGAGCGCGACGACCACGTCATCATGACCGGGCCGGCCGAATGGGAATGGTCCGGCACCGTCGATCCCGTCACCGGCATCTTTGCACGCAACGAGCCGGAGAGCGGCGACAACGGAGCGAGAGCCCTTTGAGCGGCGTCGAGGTCATAACCTTCGGCTGCCGCCTCAACACCTATGAATCGGAAGTGATGCGGGCGGAGGCCGAAAAGGCGGGGCTGAACAACGCCGTCCTCGTCAACACCTGCGCCGTCACCGCCGAGGCCGTGCGCCAGGCGCGCCAGGCGATCCGCCGCGCGCGGCGCGAAAATCCGCACGCCCGTATCATCGTCACCGGCTGCGCCGCCCAGACCGAGAAGGAAACTTTCGCCGAAATGGCAGAGGTGGACGCGGTGCTCGGCAACGAGGAGAAGCTCGCAAGCGTTTCCTATCGCTCGCTGCCGGATTTCGGCGTCTCGGCCGAGGAGAAACTCCGTGTCAACGACATCATGAGCGTGCGCGCCACCGCACCGCAGATGGTGAAGCACATCGACGGGCACGTGCGCGCCTTCATCCAGGTGCAGAACGGATGCGACCACCGCTGCACCTTCTGCATCATTCCCTATGGCCGCGGCAATTCGCGCTCCGTGCCGATGGGCGCCGTCGTGGACCAGGCGAGACGCCTTGCCGAAAGCGGCTATCGCGAGATCGTGCTGACCGGAGTCGACGCCACGAGCTACGGCGCCGATCTGCCCGGAACGCCGACCCTCGGGCTTCTCGCGAAGACCTTGCTGAAACAGGTGCCGGAAATCCTCCGCCTGCGGCTTTCCTCCATCGACAGCATCGAGGCGGACGGCCACCTCCTCGACCTCATCGCCGAGGAGCCACGCTTCATGCCGCACCTGCATCTTTCGCTGCAGCATGGCGACGACCTGATCCTGAAGCGCATGAAGCGGCGGCATTCGAGCGCCGATGCGCGTGCCTTCTGCGACGGGGTCCGGCGCCTGCGCCCCGAGATCAGCCTAGGTGCGGACATGATCGCCGGATTTCCGACCGAGACCGAGCCGATGTTCGAGAATGCCATGCGGCTCGCCGAGGATTGCGGCATCGCGCATCTTCACGTCTTCCCCTACAGCCCGCGCCCCGGCACCCCGGCCGCCCGCATGCCGCAACTCGACCGCGCGCTTGTCAAGGAGCGTGCCGCGCGCCTGCGTGCGAAGGGGGCGGAGCTTCATGCGGGCCACCTCGAGGGCATGATCGGCAGCAGCCAGACGATCCTGGTGGAGATGAACGGTCTGGCACATACGGAAAACTTCACGCTCGTAGACGCGGCCGGCCTTGAGCCGCGGTCGCTTGTTGCAGTCGGAATCACCGGCCACAATGGCAAGCATTTGACGATCGAGCGCAAACAGATGGCTGCGGCCTGATAGCGGACATTCCCATGGCGATTGGTTTCATCAAGAAGATCTTCTCCTTCGGCAAGGATGCCGTCGAAGAGAAACCGGCGCCGCCGCAGGAGACGGCCGTTTCCGATGAGGTCGCGGTAAACCCCTCCGTCCCTTCGGGAGAACAGGGCGGGACCCAGGCACCCGTCGAGGAAAATCGTAGCGCAGCCGAGGCAACGGAAGCTGGCACAGACGATCGCGATGTTTCCCTCGAGCCAAGCACGCCGACGAGCGAAACCACGAGCGAGGAAGCACCTGCGAGCACTGCTCCCGCCGCGGATGAAAACACCGTGGAGGAGGACGAGAGCGTTCCGCACCCGATCTCCCCCCCTGCGGGGGAGATGCCCGGCAGGGCAGAGGGGGATGAACCTCCTTCCGAACACCCAACGACTGTCGATGAGCTCTCGGCACCCCCCTCTGTCCCTTCGGGACATCTCCCCCTTAAGGGGGGAGAGCAGGAGGAGCGCGAAGCCGCCGTCGCAGCCGACGTCGAAGAGGTGGTGATTGACGTAGACGACCGGGGCGCTGGCTCTTCGGCAGATGAAAAGGCGGCGTCGGAGGACGAGAGCAATCCTCCTCCAATCTCCCCACTTGAGGGGGAGATGCCCGGCAGGGCAGAGGGGGGCGAGCCTCCATCCGAGCCCCTCGCACCCAGCCTTCCCAAAGGCTTCGCCGCTGCCGAGAGGCGCCCCAGGGAAGAAGGACCCGCCCCGCAAGCCAAGCTCAACTGGTACCAGCGCCTTCGCCTGGGCCTTGCGCGCACCTCGTCGCAACTCACCGGCCAGATCGCCAGCCTCTTCACCAAGCGCAAGCTCGACGAGGCGACGCTGCAGGATCTCGAGGACCTGTTGATCCAGGCGGACCTCGGCGTCGAGACGGCGATGCGCATCACCGACACGCTCGCCTCGGAGCGCTATGGCAAGGATGTGTCCGGCGAGGACGTTTCGCGCATCATGGCCGGCGAGATCACCAAGGTGCTGGCGCCGGTCGCCAGGCCGCTGGAACTCGATCTCAGCCACAAGCCGCACGTGATTCTCGTCGTCGGCGTCAACGGAACCGGCAAGACGACGACGATCGGCAAGCTGGCGGCAAAGCTTTCCGGCGCGGGACTCAAAGTCATGCTGGCCGCCGGCGATACTTTCCGAGCTGCGGCGATTGAGCAGCTGAAGATCTGGGCCGAACGGACGAAATCCGAAATCGTCTCCTCGAAGCTCGGCGCCGATGCGGCGGGGCTTGCCTACGAGGCGTTCCAGCGTGCCCGCGAGCAGAAGGCGGACGTACTGATCATCGACACCGCCGGGCGGCTGCAGAACAAGGCCGAACTGATGGCGGAGCTCGAAAAGATCGTGCGCGTTCTCGGAAAACTCGATCCGGACGCGCCGCATACGGTGCTGCAGACGCTCGACGCGACGACCGGGCAGAACGCCCTGCAGCAGGTCGAGATATTCCGCAACGTCGCCGGCGTCAGCGGCTTGATCATGACCAAGCTGGACGGCACGGCACGCGGCGGCATTCTGGTGGCGATCTCCGCCAAGCACAAGCTGCCGGTCTATTTCATCGGCGTCGGCGAAGGGATCGACGACCTCGAACCGTTCGAAGCCAAGGACTTCGCCGAGGCGATCGCCGGTGTTGCGGCTCCTTGACGAAGCGGGGGAGGTTTGCGTCAAAACCGCGGTTGATATGGTTTTGCCGCAATCCTGATGCTATGAGCGGCAGAAGATGACAGAACAGGATCCGCACATGTCGACGATCGAGGCCGCCAAGCCGAAGACAGAGGTAAGCCCGCTGCTCAAGCTCGTGCTGGAACTCGGCCCCCTGATGGTCTTCTTCTTCGCCAATTCGCGGGGCGAGTGGCTGGCTGGCCGCTTTCCTGCGCTGGCCGAGCTCGGCGGGCCGATCTTCATAGCGACGGGCCTCTTCATGGCGGCAACGGCGGCGGCGCTGATTGCTTCATGGATCATGACACGCACGCTGCCGATGATGCCGCTCGTCTCCGGTATCGTCGTCTTCGTCTTCGGCGCGCTGACGCTCTGGCTGCAGAACGACACCTTCATCAAGATGAAGCCGACCATCGTCAACACGCTCTTCGGCGCGATCCTGCTCGGCGGGCTCCTGTTCGGCAAATCGCTGCTCGGCTACGTCTTCCACGCCGCCTTCAAGCTGGACGAGGAGGGATGGCGGAAGCTGACGATCCGCTGGGGTGTGTTCTTCCTGTTCCTCGCCGTGCTCAACGAGGTGATCTGGCGCTCCTTCTCGACGGATTTCTGGGTCGCCTTCAAGGTCTGGGGCACCATGCCGATCACCATCCTCTTCACGCTCGCCCAGATGCCGCTGATCATGAAGCACTCGCTCGAACAGGATAGCGCGGAGTGACGATCGCGGCCGGCTCGCAGGACGACAAGCAGCGAAGAGCGGCGCTCTGGTTGCTTGCCTGCCTCGGCGTGCTGGCAATCCAGGTCCTCGTGCAGCATCTGATGGGGCGGCTATGGATCTGCGAATGCGGCTACATCAAGCTCTGGGAAGGCGTCGTCAAATCCAGCGGTAACTCCCAACACCTTTCCGACTGGTACACGCCGTCCCATGTCATCCACGGCTTTCTCTTCTACGGCCTCGGTCACCTTCTCATGCGCGGCAAGCCCTGGAGCGCGCGCCTGCTTCTCGCAACCGTGATAGAGTCCGCCTGGGAGATCGCCGAGAACACGCCGATGGTAATCAACCGCTACCGCGCCGCGACGATCTCGCTCGATTATTTCGGCGACAGCATCCTGAATTCGGCCATGGATACGCTCGCCATGGCTGTCGGCTTCCTCATCGCTTCGCGGCTCCCGGTGGCAGCCACGGTCGCGATCGCCATCGTTCTCGAACTCTTCACCGGCTACATGGTGCGCGACAACCTGACGCTCAACGTGCTGATGCTGGTCTGGCCGCTCGATGCGGTGAAGGCATGGCAGGCGGGGGTTTAGACTAACGGCTCCCTCTCTCCGGCATTTGCCCCTCGTCCGGCTGCCGCCACCTTCTCCCCGTTCAACGGGGAGAAGGGACATGCGGGGCCGCCGCGAGTCTCCTTCGCCCTGCTTGCGGGGAGAAGGTGGCCGGCAGGCCGGATGAGGGGCAGCTGCGACTACGAACCCGCAAGCGCCTTCTCGATCGCCGGCATCAGCCCTTCCCGGAGGCTCTTCTCGTCGAAGGGGCCGGCGCGCTTGTAGAGGATCGTGCCGTCGGCGGCGACGAGGAAGGACTCCGGGATGCCGTAGACGCCCCAGTTGATCGCCGCCTTGCCGTTCGGATCGACGCCGATCGCCGAGAAAGGATTGCCGAGTTCGCCGAGGAACCTCAGCGCGTTCTCGTTCCGGTCCTTGTAATTGATGCCGACGACGTTGAGGCGCGGGTCCTTCGACAATTCGAGGATGATCGGATGCTCCTGCCGGCAGGGGACGCACCAGGAAGCCCAGACATTGACGAGCGTGAGCTTGCCCTTCACCGCCGCGTCGTCGAGAGCCGGCATCGGCTCGCCCGACGGCGTTGCAGCCCCTTCGAGCGGGGGCATGGCGAGCATCGGCGCCTTGGTGCCGATCAGCGCCGAGGGGATTTCGCTGACGTCCCTGCCGGAGTTCAACTGGCTCCAGAAGATGAGTGCGAGCACCGCGAAGATGAGGAGCGGAAGCGCCGCCATGAGATAACGGAGGGCTCCGGGCCTGCGCTCGTCCTGCGGCGTCTCAGCGTCCGTCATTTGCCCCCTCCGGCTGGCCCTGCCGCGGAGCGGCGGCGGATCCCGGCGGCCTCGAGCTGCTGCAATTCGCGCCTGCGGGCGCGGCCGTCGGTAAGGACCCACAGGATGAGTCCGGCTACCGTGGCGGCGGCAACCGCGTAGCTGGCGACGACATAGGCGGCATGGCTCATCATGGCGTAAGCTGCTCCCGGCCGGCATTGCGCGCCGCCTGGCGCCTGAGCGAGGCCAGGCGACGGCGCCAGATCTCGTTGCGCATGGCAGCGATATGCAGGGTGAAGAACAGGAGCGTGAAGGCGATCGCCATGACGATGAGCGGCCGCAGGAATTCCGGATCGATCGTCGGCCCGTCGAGGCGTATGACGCTTGCGGGCTGATGCAGCGTGTTCCACCACTCGACCGAGAACTTGATGATCGGGATGTTGACGAAACCGACGAGGATAAGCACGGCCGAGACTCGCGCAGATCGGCTCGGGTCATCCATGGCGCGGTTCAGCGCGATCAGCCCGAGATACATGAGGAAGAGCACGAAGACCGAGGTCAGCCGCGCATCCCAGACCCACCAGGTGCCCCACATCGGCTTGCCCCAGAGCGAGCCGGTGACGAGTGCCAGAAAGGTGAAGCAGGCGCCGATCGGCGCTGCGGCTCTTGCCGAGACGTCGGCGAGCGGATGACGCCAGACGAGCGTGCCGAGTGCGGAGATCGCCATGACCGTGTAGCACATCATGGAAAGCCAGGCCGAAGGCACATGCACATACATGATGCGCACCGTCTCGCCCTGCTGGTAGTCGCCTTCGGTGGTGAAGGAGAGCCAGAGCCCAGCCGCGAAGACGAGCAGCGTGAGAGCGGCAAGCCAGGGCAGCACGCGATCCGTCAGCGCCAGGAACCGGGTCGGGTTGGCGAGATCGCTGAATTTGCGTATGGCCAGGCTGCTTTCACTCATGACGGTTCTTTAACGCGGAAGGCCGGCTTCCGCAATTCATCCTAAGGTGCCGGGTCCCGTCAGTCGGCCGAGTGCCTGAGTGCCGCCGCGGCCGCCACTGGTCCGATCACCGCGAAGAACAGGGTTATAGCCATCAATATCATGAAAGGCGGCAGAAACGGGGCCGGATCCTCGATCGCCGCATAGACCGCGCTGACGCCGAAGATGAGCACCGGTATGGCAAGCGGCAGGACGAGGATCGAGACGAGCAGGCCGCCGCGCGGCAGCGCCACCGCGACCGCAGCACCGACCGCGCCGATGAAGGTTATCGCCGGCGTTCCCGCGAGCAGGGTGACCATGGTGGCCCCGATGGCGCCTTCGTCCATGTTCATGAACAGGCCGAGAAAGGGCGAGGCGATCACCAGCGGCAGGCCGGTGGCGGTCCAATGAGCGGCGCATTTGACGAGAACGGCGAGAAGCAATGGCGTCTCCTGCATCATGATGAGATCGAGCGAGCCGTCCTCGCGCTCCGCCTGAAAGAGCCTGTCGAGTCCGAGCAGCGACGCGAGCAGCGCGCCGATCCAGAGGATCGCCGGGCCGATGCGGGCGAGCAGGTTCAGATCGGGGCCGACGCCGAAGGGGATGACCGCGACGACCGTCATGAAGAAGAGCACGCCGATCATCGCGCCGCCGCCGGCGCGCACCGAAAGCTTGAGATCCCGGAAAAAGAGGGCGATCAATGGACGAATCCCGTCATTTCAAGGCTCTTCGCCCCCGCGAATCCAAGCGGCTGGTGGGTGGCCGCGACGACGATGCCGCCGCGGTCGAGATGGGCGGCGACCAGCCCGGCAAAAAGCCTGTCGGCGCTGAGGTCGAGCGCCGCCGTCGGTTCGTCGAGAAGCCAGATGGGCCGGAAGGCGACAATGAGCTTCGCCATTGCCATGCGCCGCTGCTGGCCGGCGGAAAGATAGCCGAAGGGCAGATGAATGATGTCGGCGAGCCCCACGGCCTCCGCCGCTTCGACGAGGCCGATGCCGGAGCCGCCCGGCGAATCGCCGAGGAAGCGCTGCCAGAAGGTGAGGTTTTCCTCCACAGTCAGCTCGCGCTTCATCGCGTTGCGGTGGCCGAGATAATGGCTGAGTTCGCGCGGATGCTCGAACCCCGAGGGGCCGTCCTCGAGCCGGACGCGGCCCCCTTCCGGCTCGAGAAGCCCCGCCAGGACGCGCAGGAGCGTCGACTTGCCGGCACCGTTCGGGCCGGTCACCACAAGCGCCTCGCCGGCAGCCAGCGCGAACGAAATATCGTTGAAAATCAGGTCCTCACCGCGCCTCGCACTCAAACCTTCAGCCATGAGGCGCATGAATTTCCAGCTTCCCTTGACGTATCTTTTCGCAGAGCAAAAAAAGTTCCGATTGGACCTTGGTTGGTCTGGCACGATTTGGAGAAATTATCTATAAGGCGGCCAACACGCCAGCGGTCGGCGTGAATTTCATCCAAGCGCCGAACATGGAACGAGCTTCCACGTACGGACAGCGGAAATGACCGTACCCGCATCCCACTTCGCGCCTCACAGGTGCTCGGGCGTTCGTACGTCAGTTTTTGGCGATCAGACGGAACGGGGTATCATCCAGTGTCCAAATCCCTAGACAGCTTCAATTGTCGCTCCACGCTCACGGTCAACGGCGTGGACTATGTCTATTACAGCCTGCCGAAGGCGGAGGCGAACGGCCTCGCCGGCATTTCGAAGCTTCCCTATTCGATGAAGGTTCTGCTGGAAAACCTGTTGCGCAATGAGGATGGACGCTCGGTCACCAAGAAGGACATCGAAAACATCGCCGCATGGCTCGGCGACAAGGGCACGGCCGAGAACGAGATCGCCTATCGCCCGGCGCGCGTGCTGATGCAGGACTTCACCGGCGTTCCCGCCGTCGTCGACCTCGCGGCGATGCGCGACGCGATGGTTTCGCTCGGCGGCGACCCGGAAAAGATCAACCCGCTCGTTCCCGTCGATCTCGTCATCGACCACTCGGTGATCGTCGACGAATTCGGCACGCCGACCGCCTTTGCCCGCAATGTCGAGCTTGAGTACCAGCGCAACGGCGAGCGCTACCGCTTCCTCAAATGGGGCCAGCAGGCCTTCAAGAACTTCCGCGTCGTGCCGCCCGGCACCGGCATCTGTCACCAGGTCAATCTCGAATATCTGGGTCAGGCCGTCTGGACCAGGGAAGAGGACGGCGAAGTCACCGCCTATCCGGATACCTGCGTCGGCACGGACAGCCACACGACGATGATCAACGGCCTCGGCGTGCTCGGTTGGGGCGTCGGCGGCATCGAAGCCGAAGCGGCGATGCTCGGCCAGCCGGTTTCCATGCTCCTGCCGGAAGTCATCGGCTTCAAGCTCACCGGCAAGCTCAAGGAAGGCGTGACCGCGACCGACCTGGTGCTTACCGTCGTGCAGATGCTGCGCAAGAAGGGCGTCGTCTCCAAGTTCGTCGAATTCTTCGGCCCCGGCCTCGACAACATGACGCTCGCCGACCGCGCGACGATCGGCAATATGGGCCCGGAATACGGCGCTACCTGCGGCTTCTTCCCGGTCGATGCCGAGACGATCAACTATCTCACCATCTCGGGCCGTGAAGAACAGCGTATCGCGCTGGTCGAAGCCTACTCCAAGGCCCAGGGCATGTGGCGGGAAGGGGATGGTTCCGAGCTCGTCTTCACCGACACGCTGGAACTCGACCTCGGCGACGTCGTGCCGTCGATGGCCGGCCCCAAGCGGCCCGAGGGCCGCATCGCGCTCGAGAACATCGCCTCCGGCTTCGCGGCGGCGCTCGACAACGACTACAAGAAGCCCGGTCAGCTCGCCAACCGCTACGCGGTCGAGGGCACCGACTACGATCTCGGTCATGGCGACGTCGCGATCGCCGCGATCACCTCCTGCACCAACACCTCGAACCCCTCGGTGCTGATCGCCGCCGGCCTGCTTGCCCGCAACGCCGTCGCCAAGGGCCTGAAAACGCAGCCCTGGGTCAAGACGTCGCTGGCGCCCGGATCGCAGGTCGTCGCCGAGTACCTGTCGAAGTCCGGCCTGCAGACGGATCTCGACAAGCTCGGCTTCAATCTGGTCGGCTTCGGCTGCACCACCTGCATCGGCAATTCCGGCCCGCTGCCGACGGAGATCTCCAAGACGATCAACGACAAGGGCCTGATCGCCGCCGGCGTGCTTTCCGGCAACCGCAACTTCGAAGGCCGCATCTCGCCGGACGTCCAGGCGAACTATCTCGCCTCGCCGCCGCTCGTCGTCGCCTATGCGCTGGCGGGTTCCGTCCAGAAGGACCTGACGAAGGAGCCGATCGGCGAAGACCGGGACGGGCAACCGGTCTACCTGAGGGACATCTGGCCGACTTCGCAGGAGATCCAGGACTTCATCTTCAGATACGTCACCCGCGAGCTCTACGCGACCAAGTATGCGGACGTGTTCAAGGGCGACGCCAACTGGCAGGCGGTCCAGGTTCCGGCCGGCCAGACCTATGCCTGGGACGAGGGGTCCACCTACGTCCAGAACCCGCCCTACTTCGTCGGCATGGGCAAGAAGGGCGCCGGCATTTCCGACATCAAGAACGCCCGCGTCCTCGGTCTCTTCGGCGACAAGATCACAACCGACCACATTTCCCCGGCCGGTTCGATCAAGGCGGCCTCGCCTGCCGGCGCCTATCTCCTCGAGCATGGCGTCGGGATTGCCGACTTCAACCAGTACGGCACGCGCCGCGGCAATCATGAGGTGATGATGCGCGGCACCTTCGCCAATATCCGCATCCGCAACCACATGCTCGGCCCGAACGGCAAGGAAGGCGGTTATACGATCCACTATCCCTCCAAGGAGGAGATGTCGATCTATGACGCGGCCATGCAGTACAAGGAGGAGGGCGTTCCGCTCGTCATCTTCGCCGGCGTCGAATACGGCAACGGCTCTTCGCGTGACTGGGCGGCCAAGGGCACAAACCTCCTCGGCGTCAAGGCCGTGATCGCCCAGTCCTTCGAACGCATCCACCGTTCGAACCTGGTCGGCATGGGCGTCGTCCCCTTCGTCTTCGAGGAAGGCATGACCTGGGAATCGCTGGGTCTCAAGGGCGACGAAGTCGTGACGATCGAGAATCTCGCCAACGTCCAGCCGCGCGAGAAGCGCGTGGCGAAGATCACCTATGGCGACGGCTCGGTGAAGGAGGTCCCGCTCATCTGCCGCATCGATACGCTCGACGAGGTCACCTACGTCAACAATGGCGGCATCCTGCAGACGGTTCTGCGCGATCTCGCCGCCTGATCGGCAAGTCATGAACAGAAAAGCCGGGGCGTCTACAGCGGCGTCCCGGCTTTTTCATGCCAGCTCGGCGTGGGTTTTCCACGGCTTTGCGGCAGTCACTCCAACGTGACTTTTCGTTGAAGAATACCCGTCGTATGTAGGGGTCTCCCCACGCGGCAATCGCGTTGAAACGACGCACTTCCGGATGGAAAACGGTTCCACATTTTCCCGGAAGTGCTCTAACGAGCACGAACAAAGACGCCATGATATCCGCCTGCACACCAACAATCCGACGTCTCGCCCTGGCGGTCGGGCTGTTTGGTGCGTTCTGCGGAGCGTCCGCAGCGGATGACGGCAGGGCGGCCAAGGACGGGGCGGTCGGGGGCGGGGAGATCAAGGGCGTCGTCGAACTCTTCACCAGCCAGGGCTGCTCCTCCTGTCCGCCGGCGGACGCAGCGCTCAAGAAGCTCGTCGATGAAGGCGAGGTCGTCGCGCTCGCCTATCATGTCGACTACTGGAATTATCTCGGATGGGCGGACACGCTCGCTTCCAAGGAAAATACCGAGCGGCAATATGCCTATGCGCGGATGCTCGGCCGCTACGGCGTCTACACGCCGCAGGCGATCCTGAACGGGCGCGATCATGCCAACGGCGCGGACCTGCCGGCCATCAGGAACCGGCTTGCGTTGATGGACGAGAAGGGCAAGGGCCTGTCGGTGCCGGTCGATGCCTCGATCGGCGGCGATGAAATCTCGATCAAGGTCGGTGCCGGCAAAGGCAGGGCGAATGTCGTCGTCGTCTATTTCGACCGGGCAAGGGTGGTCAAGGTCGAGAAGGGCGAGAACAGCGGCAAGGAGATCGCCTATTGGCATGCCGTGCGCGACATCCAGACGATCGGCATGTGGGAGGGAAAGCCCGCGGAATTCACGCTGCCCGCCTCGGTCCTGATCGAAGGCCAGGGCAACAGCGGTTGCGCGGTGCTGCTGCAATCGATGAAGGACAAGGAAACGCCCGGAGCCATCATCGGCGCTGCAACGGTTCTCGCGGGGCCGCAGGGAAAGCTCTGAGGGCGCAGGAAACGTTCCGCCTCGCTTGCGGCGGAACAGGGGATGGTTCGGCCCGGCAGCATCGAGGGGCTGGGGCTGAGGGTTCGAAGTTACCGGACCGAACCAGCCATGTCTGCGTTCGAGAACCTCCCGCAGCATGACGGCTGGCCGGACATACGGTGGCAACGACTCTGTCCGGCAGCGGTCGGAGTGTTGCGGCGAATTGGGGCGGCGTTTTGACTGAATTGCGGCAGCCCCAAGAATTGCTGACATTGATCAACAGCTTCCGTCTTGCTTTTCCGATCGTGTGAGGCACACTGTCGTGGTCCTGTCACATTAGAAGGCCGAAATGCCGATGACTGATGAAACGGATTTGCCGCGAGGCGAAGCACGTCACTACGGCCGGACCACCTCCGATGTGGTCGTCGATCTTCACGAATACAAGCAAGCCAAGAACCCCCCGCCCGTCACCTTCCATCGCCGCGAACTCGACCTGATCCTCAAGGTCTACGGCCGTATGGTGGGCGAAGGGGAGTGGCGCGACTATGCGATCGACCATCTGAGGGACCGGGCCGTTTTCTCGGTGTTCAAGCGCGCCGGAGAAGTGCCTCTCTACCGCATCGAGAAAAACCCGAAGCTCGCCGCGAAACAGGGCGCCTTCAGCGTGCTCAACGCTCACGGGACGATATTGAAGCGGGGCCACGAGCTCGCCCAGGTGCTCAAGGCCTTCGACAAGGTGCTGAAGCTCGTCAAGACCTGACCGACATATCACTGGAGCTGCCCCTCATCCGCCTGCCGGCACCTTCTCCCCGCAGGCGGGGCGAAGGGACAAGCGGCAGCGCTTCGCCTTGGCCCCCTCTCCCCGCGTGCGGGTTTATCCCTGAAACGGCGGGCAGCGCCAAATCGCCTGCACCGAGCGTGCCATCAGTGTTGCGAATCAGATAAGTGTATGCTTATCTGACGTCATGATTGAGAACGACATATTCAAAGCTCTCGCCGACCCGACACGCCGTGCAATCTTCGAGAAGCTGGCGAGCGGAAGTATGAACGCCAGTGCCTTGCGCAACGGAATGGACATCAGCCAACCGGCCATGTCCCAACACCTCCACGTATTGCGTAATGCAAAGCTGGTGCGGGAGGAACGGCAGGGGCGCTTCGTGAACTACGAGGTCGACCCGGAGGGGCTGGCGCTCATAGCCGGATGGCTGGCGAAGTATCGCGCCTACTGGCCGGCGCGGATCGATGCGTTGAAGGTCTTGCTGAGGGATATGGATCAATGAACGATGTGGAGCTAAACGAGCAGGCAAGGAATCTGGTGCTCGAATACGAACTCGATGAAGCGCCTGAAAAGGTTTGGCGGGCGATCAGCATGCCTGAGTTTCGTGAGAGATGGTTGCCCAGGCGGGAACTGGCCGGGGCTGAGCCTGTCTCCACCGCACCGGGCAAGGAAATCCGCTACAAAATGCGCGACGACGAGCCTCCCTTTCTCGAAAGCCTCGTGGCGTTCCAGGTCAGACCTAACAATGACGGCGGCACGATTCTTAGAATTATCCATGGGCTGGAGGATGAGCGACTGGCTCCGCGAACTCCGCCGGCGGCGAATAGCAATCGGTTTTGGCTGATGCGCGCCGCCTGACGTCTCATTCTACCAAAACAAGGTCATCAGACAGGAGTTCGCCTATGCGCGAAGCGATGCAACTCGTCCCTATGGTCGTCGAACAATCCAGCCGTGGCGAGCGCTCTTTCGACATCTATTCCCGCCTGCTGCGTGAGCGAATCATCTTTCTGAACGGCGAGGTGAACGATGCAGTGTCCGCTCTCGTTTGCGCACAGCTGTTGTTCCTGGAGGCCGAAAGCCCCAAAAAGCCGATCCAACTCTATATCAATTCGCCCGGCGGTGTCGTTACCAGCGGCTTCGCGATGTACGACACGATGCGATACATCCGAGCGCCCGTTCATACGCTTTGCATGGGGACGGCCCGCTCGATGGGATCGTTCCTGCTGATGGCAGGCGAAGCGGGCGAGCGCACCGCCTTGCCCAACGCAAGCATCCTTGTCCATCAACCGTCGGGCGGCTTTCAGGGACAGGCCTCCGATATGCTCATCCATGCCGAGGAAATCAGGCGAACCAAACACCGCATGACGCGGCTTTATGCCGAGCATTGCGGGCGAACATATGAAGAATTCGAGCGCGCCATGGATCGCGACCGGTTCATGACCGCGGAAGAAGCTCTGGAGTGGGGTCTGATCGACCGCATCATCACCGAACGGGAGATCGGCGCTGAACGTGATGCATGAAGCTCACCTGCGCAGGCTCAGCTCCTATGAAGCGTATCCGGATAGACGCCCTCGGTGGGCTTGGTTGCGGTTCCTTCTCCGAGCGGCCGCTGCATGAAGGCGGTATCCAGCCATCGGCCATGCTTAAAGCCGGTTGCCTTCATCAGTCCCTGCAACTCGAAGCCGAGCGCCCGGTGCAGGGCGATCGATGAGGGATGCGCGCCGCCGATCACCGCTATCATCTGGCGGAAGCCGAGAGCCGTGCAGCGCCCGACCAGTTCGGACAGCAGCGCCTTGCCGATGCCCTTGCCCCGCGCTTCCGGCGAAAGATAGATCGAATCCTCCACCAGGAACCGATAGGCGGTGCGGTTGCGGAAGGCGGAGGCATAGGCATAGCCGATAACCGCGCCACGCTCGTCCAGCGCGACCACATAGGGATAACCGTTACCGGTGATCGTGGAGAAGCGGAGTGCCATCTCGGCCTCGGATGGCGGCGTCTCCTCATAGGTCGCGACCCCGTTCAGGACGGACTCGCGATAGATTTCGGTGATCGAGCGGAGGTCGGCGGCAACGGCGTCGCGGAGCGTGGCAGTCATGGAATTCTTCGCGCGTTATGGCTGGAGCTGTACTGTCTCGCATGGATGCGCCGGATCGATCAAGACCGGTTCAGGGCAATAAAAAAGGCGGCCGAAGCCGCCTTTTCCGTCGAACCGGTTCGCGACTACTCGTTCTTGTTGCCAAGGAACTGCAGCATGAACATGAACAGGTTGATGAAGTCGAGGTAGAGCGTCAGCGCGCCCATGATGGCCTTGCGGCCGGCGACCAAGGCGTCATCGCCTTCAAAGTACATTTCCTTGAGCTTCTGCGTGTCGTAGGCGGTCAGGCCGGCGAAGATGAGCACGCCGATCACCGAGATCGCGAAGCCGAGTGCCGAAGAGGCAAGGAAGATGTTGACGACGGATGCGATGATCACGCCGAAGAGGCCCATGATCAGGAACGATCCGAGGCCCGAAAGGTCCTTCTTCGTCGTATAGCCGTAAAGCGACAGGGCACCGAACGAAGCAGCCGTCACGAAGAACGTCTGCACGATGCTCTGGCCGGTGAAGACCAGGAAGATCGACGACAGGGACAGGCCCATCAGCGCCGCATAGACCCAGAAGGTCGTCTGCGCCGCGGAAACGCTCATGGAATTGATGCGGAAGCTCAGGAAGAACACCAGCGCAAGCGGCGCCAGCATAACGACCCACTTCAGGGGCGAAGCGTAGATAAGCTGGGCGAATGCCGGATTAGAGGCGGCAAGCGCATAGGTTCCGTAAGCTGCCACGCCGGTAATCGCCAGGCCGAGGGCCATCAGGTTGTAGACCTTCAGCATATAAGCGCGAAGGCCTTCGTCGATCACGGCACCCGCCTGAGCGCCGGCGGGCGACATTCGGGTTTGGTAGTTTCTCAGATCAGCCATTGTTTCCTCATTTAAGCCCCGGTTGAAGTTACGGTGTCGGGCGGCGAACCTTGTCGTTCCTTTGCGCGCCCAGGCGCCGCTGCGGGGCTCCAGCATGCCTGTGGACAAATATGATGGTGAACGCCGTCATGCACAAGGGCGAAGCGCTTGGAATCGAACAAAGTCGGGCGGCCGGACCATCAAACTAGAGTGATTTACGGTTAATTCGGCCATCGTGGCCGAAAGCGCGCGACAGGCATGGCAGGATCAGAGTTCCCGCAGCACCGGAGCGGCCTTTTGCCCGAGGACGCGCCATGTGCCGGCGAGGCCGATCCCGACCGTCACGACCAGCGCAAGAACGATCGTCGCGACGGCAACGTCCGGCAGGAAGCTCGAGGGCAGGGTCATGATGCGGCTGACGACGAACCAGGCCGAAACGCCGCCGGCGAAGAGCGCGAAGACGGCAGTCGCCAGGCCGAGAATGACGTATTCGTAGCTGAAGGCGCGGATCAGGGTCGCCCGCGTCGCGCCGAGCGTCTTCAGGACCACCGCATCGTGGATGCGGGCACGGTTGCCGGCGGCAAGTGCGCCGGCGAGCACGAGGATAGACGCGATAAGCGCGACCGCCGCGGCGGCGCGCACCGCCGTTGCAAGCTGCCCGAGCAGCGTATTGACGATGTCGAGCGCGTCCTTCACACGCACGCTGGTGATCGTCGGATAGGCATTGGTCACCCTCTTCAACACCGCCGCCTCCTCCTCGGCCGAGGCGTCGGGATCGATGATGGTCGCGAGCCAGGCATGCGGGGCGCCGGCGAAGGTGTTCGGCGAGAAGACCATGACGAAATTGATCGACAGCGATTCCCACTCGACCTCGCGGAAATTGGCGATCCGGGCCGTGATGTTGCGGCCGAGCACGTTGACGGTCACCGTATCGCCGAGCTTCAGCCCGAGTTCGCGGGCTTCCTCCGCCGAGAAGGAGACGAGCGGCTCGCCGCCATAGTCCTCGGGCCACCAGCTGCCTTCGGTGAGTTTCGAATTTTCAGGCCTGTTCCTGGCATAGGTGATGCCGCGATCTCCGCGCAGCACCCATTGGCCGCCGGGGGGAACGTTGCGGCTGTTCACATCCTCGCCGTTGAGCGCGACGATGCGCCCGCGCAGCATAGGCACTTCGATGATCTTGCCCTCCGGCATCGCTCCTGCGAGCAGGGAGCGGAAGCCTTCGATCTCGCTGCCCTGGATGTCGACGAAGAAGAAGTTGGGAGCGCGCTCGGCCATGTCGCCGGTGAGCTCGCGCCGCAGATTGCCGTCGATGAGCGCCAGCGTCACCAGAAGAGCGAGGCCGAGACCGAGCGACAGCACCACCGACGGGGTCAGGGCGCCCGGCCGGTGAATGTTTCCGATCGCCAATCTCAGCGCCGGCGAATTGACGCGCGGGCTGCGCCGCGCCAGCCAGGATATGAGGAGCGAAACCCCGCGCAGCACGATGAAGGCAAAGGCGATCGCGCCAAGGAAGATCAGCGAAATGTAACGGTCATAGGCGGTCCAGACCGCGAGCCCGGCAAGTGCTGCCAGGCAGATGAAGGCTCCGGCGAGATAGGGCAGGGCAGGCAAGCCCGTCGGCTCGAAACCCTGTTGCCGGAAAAGCGCAGTCGCCGGCACCCGGCGCGCCCGCCCGAGCGGCAGGATGGCGAATGTCAGCGCCGTCAAGAGGCCGAAAAGCGCCGCAAGGCCCAGGGCGGAGGGATAGAGCACGAACGCGGTGGAGACGGGCAGCAGGCCGGCAAGGAACTGCGCTGCCACGAAGGGGATGAGGGCGCCGAGCACGAGGCCGATCGCGATGCCGATGAGGGCGATCATCAGGATCTGCGCAAGGTAGATCATCGCGACCAGCGACGCCGGAGCGCCGAGACATTTGAAAGTCGCGATGACGCTGCGCTTGCCGTCGAGATAGGAGCGCACGGCGTTGGCAACTCCGACGCCGCCGACGATCAGCGCCGTGAGCCCGACGAGCGTCAGGAATTGGGAGAAACGCGTGATGTTTGCATTGAGGGACGGTGCGGCATTGCCGCTCGTCCGTATCGACCAGCCGGCGGAGGGAAAGCGGGTCTCGGCCTGCACGCGAATGAGCGGCACGTCTGCGGGATCCGGCAGGCGGACCTTGTAGGTGTGTTCGACAAGGCTGCCGGTCTGCACGAGCCCGGATGCGGCAAGCGCATCGGAGGAAATCATCAGCCGCGGCGCAAAACCGAAGCCGTCGGAAAGAGCGTCGGGTTCGCTGGCGAGTGTCGCGCCGATCCGGATACGCGCATTGCCGATGAGAATTTCCGCGCCGGGCGAGATGCCTAGGCGCTCGAGGAGTAAAGGTGCGGCGACTGCGCCGAACACCTCGCCGTCCTTGGCCAGCAACTCAGGGAGCGGCTTTACCGGCTCGCTTTCGAGCTTGCCGTAAAGCGGGTAGGCGCCGTCCACGGCCTTGAGCTCCACCAGCGCCTGGTTGGAGCCGTCCGGAAGCCGCGCCATGGAACGCAGACCCGCGGATACCGAAACCTGGCCGAGACCCTGGAGGAAGGCCCGCTCGTCCGCGGTCGCCACCCGATTGTTGAGCTCGAACCGGATGTCGCCGGCGAGCAGTTCCTGCCCTTGCGAGGCGATCGTTTCGCTGATCGACTGGGACAGCGAGTTGACCCCGGCGATCGCGGCCGTGCCGAGGGCGATGCAGGCGAGGAAAATATAGAAGCCCCTCAGGCCCCCGCGCATTTCCCTGAGCGCCAGACGAAGCGCGAACAGCGGGCGAAGCGCGAGCAGAGGGCGCAGGGAAATCATCGGGCGCAGCCGCCGGGCGGCAACCGTCCCGCTCATGCGGACACGGCTCCCTGCCGGGCCGAGGCGGAGAGCCGTTCCGCGTCGGAGACGATTTCTCCCGAGCGGACGCGTATCTGTCTTTCGCAGCGTCCGGCGAGCGCCGCATCATGCGTGACGAGAACGAGCGTCATGCCACGCTCGCGCTGTTCGGCAAAGAGGAGGTCGGCGATCTGTCGGCCGGTCTCGGCGTCGAGGTTACCCGTCGGCTCGTCGGCGATCAGGAGCTTCGGAGAGGGCGCGAGCGCCCGGGCGATCGCCACGCGCTGCTGTTCGCCGCCGGAAAGCTGCCCGGGGTAGTGCGTCAGGCGTTCGCCGAGCCCCACGGCGATCAGTTCCTTGCGCGCTATGTCGAATGCATTGCGGACATTCGCGAGCTCGAGCGGCACCGCGACGTTCTCGAGCGCGGTCATGTTGGGGATGAGATGAAAGGACTGGAAAACGATGCCGACATTGCGGCCGCGGAAATCGGCGACCGCGTCCTCGCCGAGGCGGTGGAGCGCCGTGCCGTCAATGATGATTTCACCGCCGTCGAGCCGCTCCAGCCCGGCCATGACCATGAGCAGAGTCGATTTGCCCGAGCCCGAGGGGCCGACGATGCCCACCGATTCGCCGGCATCGATCGCGAGGCTTACGCCCTTCAGCACATGCACGGACGCAGCGGCTTCGCCCAGCGTCAGATCCGCATTTTTCAACTCGATGATGGTTTTTGCCACGCGAAAGAGCCCTATATGAAAATTGAATACGGATCATCAAACAATTGTCCGCCGATTTAGGAACGAACCTATGGCATTAAAAGACTTTCTGCCCATTTTATTCGGCCTGACAATGACAATCGTGTTATCGGCGGCGGCTCGCGCCGAGCCCGTCAGCCTCGTCGGCTTCGGCGACAGCCTGATGGCCGGCTACCAACTCCCCCCGGAAGATGCCTTCCCCGCCCGCCTCGAAAAGGCCCTGAAGGAAAAGGGGATCGACGTCACGATCGCCAATGCCGGCGTTTCCGGCGACACGACCTCCAGCGGTCTCGCCCGCATCGACTGGTCGATCCCCGAGGGCACCGACGGCGTCATCCTCGAACTCGGCGCCAACGACGCGTTGCGCGGCATCCCTCCGGAGGAGACGCGCAAGAATCTGGAGGCGATGGTCGCACGGCTCAAGGAGCGCGGCGTCGCCGTCCTGCTCGCGGGAATGATGGCGCCGCCGAACATGGGGCCGGATTATGCGGCGCGCTTCAATCCGATCTACCCCGACCTCGCAAAGGAACACAATCTCGTCTTCTACCCTTTCTTCCTCGACGGCGTCGTCACCGAGGTCGGCCTGAAGCTCGACGACGGGATGCATCCGAACGGCGGGGGTGTCGGCGTCATGGTAGACCGCTTCCTGCCGACGGCGGAGCTTTTCGTCCGCTCACTTGCGAAAGGAGAATGACAGCGCATCCACAGTTAAGGGAAGGTTAACGTTCCGACGGAACAAATAATGGTTGCGTGCAGATGCGATGCGTGATTCGCTTCAAGCATCTGCAAGAGATTCGGGGAGCTCGCCATGCCGAGACTGTTCACCGCCCTCGAAATTCCGCGCAATGCAGCAATGAGTCTTTCCTTGCTGCGCGGAGGTCTTCCCGGAGCTCGCTGGATCGATGTGGAGAATTATCACATCACGCTCCGCTTCATCGGCGACGTCGACTGGCGAACCGCCGACGAGATCATCGACAGACTTGACCGCATCGAACGGCCCGAGTTTCAGCTGCAGCTGTCGGGCACCGGCGCCTTCGGCTCCAAGAAACCGCATTCCGTCTGGGCCGGCGTCAGCATCGCTCCCGAAATGTTCGCCCTGCAGGCCGAAATCGAGCGCATCTGCCAGCGCATAGGGCTGCCCTCGGATCCGCGCAAGTTCACCCCGCATGTGACGCTGGCGCGCCTGCGCTCCTCGCGCGTCGAGGATGTCGTCGAATATCTCTCCGGGCGCGGCAATTTCGTCACCGCTCCCTTCACCGTCTCCCGTTTCGTGCTCCTGTCGTCACGCGACTCGGTCGGCGGCGGCCCGTATCTCACGGAAGAGGTCTTCCCGCTTCACGAAGAGCGCTCGAACCTCGCGAGCAACGAGGAGCATCCTGCTTCGAGCGTCTGGTAAAGCGCCCGAAGGCCTCCGCCGGCTCCCAGACAGGGATCGGGAACGTCCTCGTCATGCGGCAAGGATTGCGCGTGAACATTGTCGCGGGCAAGTTCGTTGTTAAGCACAGGATGCAGCAAGGAGGAACAGCATGCGGCCGGAAAAATTGGACGCGGCGGCCATCGCCGAGCACTTGCACAAGATGGAGGGCTGGGTCCTTGCGGAGGATGGCGGCTCGATATGGAAGACCTTCCGGTTCAAGACTTTCGCCGAGGCCTTCACCTTCATGACGCAATGCGCCTTCGCCGCCGAAAAGCTCAATCATCATCCGGAATGGTTCAACGTCTACAACAAGGTGGACGTGACGCTCTCGACTCACGACGCGGATGGACTGACCGAACTCGATTTCAAGTTGGCGGCAAAGATGGACCAGGCGGCGGAGGGCCGCATGCCCGACCATATGAAATGAGGGCCGGATGCCCGACCATTTGAAATGGCGGCCGCCATTCCCATATCAGGCTGCGGCACTACAGTGCCGCGCAGTACCCTGAACGACCGGAATCGACGCGATGGACGATATCAAGATCGGTGAAATCCTCCTCCCCGGCGAGGAATCCGAACAGGAGCGCAAGGAGCACAAGGTGCGCCGCCGGTTCTGGCCGACCTTCCGCCGCGCGGCCCGGCAGATTCCCTTCAGCCGCGACCTCGTCGCCGCCTATTATTGCGCAGTGGATCCGGCGACGCCGACGCGCACGCGCGGCATTCTGCTCGCGGCGCTTGGCTATTTCGTCCTGCCGCTCGATTTCGTGCCGGACATGCTGGCCATGATCGGCTTCTCCGACGACATCGCCGTTTTGACGGCCGCCTTTGCCGCGATCAGCGGCCAGATCAAGGAACGGCATTACCAAAAGGCCGACGAAGTGCTGCGAGACAGCGTCGAAAAGTGAGTTGTCCCCGCTATTGCGACATCTGTGCGTCTGATCATACCCCGGCACTAGAGCGGGATGAGGAAAAGTGTGTGCGGTTTTCCGCCCGCATCCCGGGTCTCAACTTCTTGGAATCGATCACGTTCATGTTTTTAGGTCGACCCGACCTAAAAATATCGTGATCTAAGGCCTGTTGAGATTCGGGCAACCCGCAGCGGCTTGTTTGCTCTCCTCATCCCTGTGACGAGCACACTAGGCATATACACATCTGATCCTGAGGAGCCTTGCCGCAATCCCGCCCGGAAAGTCAAACTCTTGCCCGATTCTTTGTGACATAGAGGGAGGCAAGGGGCGGCTCTCCAGTATCGACGTCGACCGGATCGGCAATCCGTGTGCGAATGGACCTCGAGGCGCGTTCGGGCGCAAAAAGGGGCGTTATCCCGAATCGTTGACGGTTTGGTAACCCGGATTAAGTCAAAATAAACTTAAATCGTGACTATGCGTTGCCCATCCCACGCGGTATCGGGCGACCGTAAGCAAGACAAGCGGCAGGAACTCATGTTTGTAAGAAAGATCGCAACTGCACTCGCACTCGTAATGGCTGCATCCGGCGTGGCTTCCGCTCAATCTCCGACGCGAATCCAGCAGTTCAACGCCTGGGGTGCATATTCCTACCAGGCCGGTAACGGCAAGGTCTGCTATGTGCTTTCCGTGCCCAAGGAAAGGACCCCGGCAAGTGTCGATCACGGCGATATCTTCTTCCTCGTTTCGCAGCGTCCGGGACAGAACATCAGCTATGAGCCACAGGCGATGATGGGGTATCCGCTGCAGGACAATTCCAAGGTCAACGTGGTGATCGACGGCCGCACCTTCGTCATGTTCACCAAGGGCAATTCCGCCTGGGTGGAAAATGCCGCCGAAGAGCCGGCACTGGTCGCTGCGATGAAGTCGGGCAAGGCCATGTCGGTCAACGCGAAATCGCGGCGCGGCACGGAAACCTCCTACTCGTATTCGCTCTCCGGCATTTCGGCCGCCCTGAAGCAGATCGAGGCCTGCAAGTAAACTAAGCCCGCTTCACCGATCGCAAGGGCCGGCCGTGAGGTCGGCCTTTTGCGTTGGGGGCCAGGCGGATCGGGGCAGAAAAATGTCCCATGGTGACTCGCCGCAAAAAGAATGCTAAAGCGGCCGCAAATTCTGAGCCCCTGCGCCCCCGTCGAGCGCGTGACCGAGGCTCGCCAGATTTCAATTCGAGCATCGGAACACGACCCGGAAAACGTCTCCGGACGAGCCGTCGCTTTACGACAGGACAAGATGAGCATGGCAGCCACCGAGATTCTAAACAGGGCGGACATCGTCAAGGCGCCGCAGGTGCGGCTCGCGCCACAGCCGGAAAAGCCGTCGCTGATCGGCCTGTTGCGCGACGACATCGCGAAGCTGCTCGCCGAAAAGGGCGTGCCGGAGCGGCAGGTGAAGATGCGCGTCAGCCAGCTCTGGCACTGGCTTTACGTTCGCGGCGTCTCGGATTTCGACGAGATGTCCAACGTCTCCAAGGACATGCGCGAGATGCTCAAGGAGCATTTCACCATCGCACGGCCGGAGATCGTCGAAGAGCAGGTTTCGGGCGACGGCACGCGCAAGTGGCTGCTGCGCTTCCCCCCACGCGGCGCCGGCCGTCCGGTAGAGATCGAGACGGTCTACATTCCCGAGGAGGGCCGCGGCACGCTTTGCATTTCGAGCCAGGTCGGCTGCACGCTCACCTGTTCCTTCTGCCACACCGGCACGCAGAAGCTGGTGCGCAATCTGACGGCGGAAGAAATTCTTTCGCAGCTTCTGCTCGCCCGCGACCGGCTCGGCGATTTCCCCGAGCGCGACACGCCGCAGGGTGCGATCGTGCCGGCGGAAGGCCGCAAGATCACCAATATCGTGATGATGGGGATGGGCGAGCCGCTCTACAATTTCGAGAACGTCAAGACGGCGCTGCTGATCGCGTCCGACGGAGACGGGCTGTCGCTGTCGAAGCGGCGCATCACCCTTTCGACCTCCGGCATCGTGCCGGAGATCTACCGCACCGGTGAGGAAATCGGGGTGATGCTCGCGATTTCGCTTCATGCGGTGCGTGACGATCTGCGCGACATGCTGGTGCCGATAAACAAGAAGTATCCGCTGAAGCAGCTGATGGAGGCCTGCCGCGCCTATCCGGGCTTGTCGAATGCCCGCCGCATCACCTTCGAATATGTGATGCTGAAGGACGTCAACGACAGCCTGGAAGACGCCAAGGAGCTGGTGAAGCTTCTGAAGGGCATTCCGGCCAAGATCAACCTGATCCCCTTCAATCCCTGGCCGGGTACCAAT
Source organism: Ensifer meliloti (assembly GCF_030064585.1). NCBI lineage: Bacteria > Pseudomonadati > Pseudomonadota > Alphaproteobacteria > Hyphomicrobiales > Rhizobiaceae > Ensifer > Ensifer meliloti. The sequence goes on along the minus strand of NZ_CP120365.1, from coordinate 2,153,156 downwards.
TATCAGTGCTCGGACTGGGAACAGATCGAGAAGTTCGCCGACTTCATCAACCAGGCCGGCTACGCCTCGCCGATCCGCACCCCGCGCGGCCGCGACATTCTTGCCGCCTGCGGCCAGCTCAAGTCGGAATCGGAACGCATGCGCAAGGTCGACCGCCTCGCCTTCGAGGCGATGATGATCGCCAATCACGGCGAGGACTGAGGCGGCTCATCGCCCTTCCAGCCGTCCCGGGGGGCCGCACGATCACCGAGATCGATGAAGAAGTTTGATGGATGAAGCTGTTTGCGCCGATTGATTTCGGCCCCTCGCTTTCTTAAGAAAGCGGCGGAATTATTCTGAAGCGGGATGCGGGAGGGACGTTAGCCGGTCTTCCCGAAAATCGCTGACCAAAAACCGGAGGACACCCATGCGTTCGCTTCTCATCGCGCTTGCCGCCACGGTCGCGCTTTCTCTGCCGGCACGCGCCGACGAGGTCACGGTTGCCGTCACGGCAATCGTCGAACATCCCGCGCTCGATGCCGCGCGCGACGGCGTCAAGGATGCGCTGGCCGCCGCCGGCTACAAGGAAGGCGAGAACCTCAAGTTCATCTACGAGTCGGCGCAGGGCAACCCGGCGACCGCAGCTCAGATCGCCCGTCAGTTCGCGGGCGAAGCCCCGAGCGTGATCGTGCCGATCTCCACCCCGTCGGCCCAGGCCGTGGTTTCCTCTACCCGCGATATTCCCGTTGTCTTCACCGCCGTTTCCGATCCGCTGGGCGCGCAGCTCGTCAAGGACATGGAGAAGCCCGGCGGCAACGTCACCGGTCTTTCCGACCTTTCCCCGGTTGCCGAGCACGTGGCGCTGATCAAGGAGATCCTGCCGAACGTCAAGACCATAGGCTATCTCTACAATTCGGGCGAAGCGAACTCCGTCTCGCTGCTGGCGGTCCTCAAGGAAGAGGCTGAAAAGGCCGGCCTGAGCGTGATCGAATCCGCCGCGACGAAATCGGCCGAGGTCCAGGGTGCGGCTCGTGCGCTCGTCGGCCGCGCCGACGCGATCTATATCCCGACGGACAACACCATCATCTCCGCCCTCGAAGGCGCTGTCGCCGTCGCCGAGGAAAGCAAGCTGCCGCTCTTCACGGCCGATACCGATTCCGTCTCCCGCGGCGCGGTTGCGGCGCTCGGCTTCAATTACTATGACGTCGGCAAGCAGACGGGCGAGGTCGTCGTTCGCGTCCTCAAGGGCGAAAACCCCGGGGATATCGCCGTCAAGGTCGCCGCCGGAACCGATCTCGTGATCAACAAGGGCGCCGCCACCCGGATGGGCGTCACGCTGCCGGAGAGCGTCGTCGGCCGGGCGACCCGCACGATCGAGTAGCGATCCGCCCTATCCGGACGATCATTGTCTTTTTGCCGCCCCCGTTTCATACGGGGGCGGTTCGCTTATCGAGCGGGATGCGGAAATGGTGTGCATCCTGCTTCAACTTCAGAATACGTGTTCCGCATGCACCTCAGCCTGCGGAACATCCGAGAAGAGGACTACCGGCGTTGAGTCAAATCGCTTTCTGGGGAGCCGTGGAACTGGGGCTTGTCTATGCCTTCGTCGCCGTCGGCGTCTTTCTCGCCTTCCGGGTGCTCGACTTTCCGGATCTGACCGTTGACGGCTCCTTTCCGCTTGGCGCCGCAGTCACCGCGGTCCTGATCATTGCCGGCGTCAATCCCTGGCTTGCCGCAGCGGTGGCGATGGTCGCCGGTGCCGCCGCAGGCATGGTGACGGCCCTGTTGAACGTGCGGTTCAAGATCCTGAACCTGCTCGCCTCGATCCTGACGATGATTGCGCTTTTCTCGGTCAATCTCCGCGTCATGGGCAAGCCGAACGTCGCATTGATCAATGCCGACACGATGCTTTCGCCCTTCTACGGTCTCGGTCTGCGGGACTTCTATGTGCGCCCGCTTTTCGTCGGGATTCTGGTCGCCTTTGCCGTCGTTCTCGTCTGGCGCTTTCTTGAAAGCGATGCGGGCCTCGCGATGCGGGCGACCGGCGCCAATGCCCGCATGGCGCGGGCACAAGGGGTCGACACCAGCAGGCAGATCTATCTCGGCATGGCGATCTCCAACGCGCTCGTCGCCCTCGGCGGTGCGCTCTTTGCCCAGACCAACGGTTTTGCCGACGTGACCTCGGGTGTCGGGACGATCGTCGTCGGGCTTGCCGCCGTGATCATCGGCGAGACGCTGCTCGGCGCCCGCGGCATTCTGATCGCGCTCATCGGCTGCGTGCTCGGGTCGATCCTCTACCGCGTCGCCATCCAGGTGGCGCTTTCGACCGATACGCTCGGCCTGCAGGCTTCCGATCTCAATTTCGTGACCGCGCTGCTGGTGACTATAGCGCTCATCCTGCCCCGTCTGCGCCGCGGAGGTGCCGCATGATCAACGTCGAAAACATCCAGGTCGTCTTCGGCAAGGGCACGCCGCTCCAGAAGCAGGCGTTGAACGGCGTCAGCCTGACCATCGAGGAAGGCTCCTTCGTCACGGTCATCGGCTCGAACGGCGCCGGCAAGTCGACGCTTCTCGGGGTTCTTGCCGGCGACGTGCTGCCGAGCGGCGGCCGCGTCACGATCGGCACGACCGACGTGACGCGCAAGGGCACGGCGGCCCGCGCCGGGCTGGTGGCGCGCGTCTTCCAGGATCCGCTTGCCGGCAGTTGCGGCGCTCTCTCGATCGAGGAAAACCTGGCGCTGGCCGCAAGGCGCGGCGAAAGCCGCGGCCTGACGCCGGCGCTCGGCTCGAAGCGGCGCGAGCATTTCCGCGAGCGCATCGCCGAACTCAATCTGGGTCTCGAAAACCGCATGCGCGACCGCATGGACCTGCTTTCGGGCGGCCAGCGCCAGGCGGTCTCGCTGGTGATGGCGACGCTTGCCGGCTCCGAGGTGCTGCTGCTCGACGAGCACACGGCGGCACTCGACCCGGGCATGGCCGAGTTCATCATGAACCTCACCCAGAAGATCGTCTCGGAGCGCAAGCTGACGACGCTGATGGTGACGCATTCGATGCGCCAGGCGCTCGATTTCGGCCACCGCACCATCATGCTCCATGGCGGCGAGATCGTGCTCGACGTCGCGGGCGATAGCCGCAAGACGCTTCAGGTCGAGGACCTCATCGCCATGTTCCGCCGCATCCGCGGGCAGACGCTGGACGACGATGCGCTACTGATCGGGTAGCGTTCCTTCCCGGACTTTGCCCCTCATCTGCCTGCCGGCATCTTCTCCCCGCTCGCGGGGAGAAGAGCGTATGCGGCAAGGCCGGAACAAGGCGGCAGCCGGATGAGGGGCCACGCTCCGGGAGCGACGAAACTCAGCGCGTCTGCGTGAAGAAGATCTTGACCGCGAATATGGAAAAGACGCCGGCGAAACCGTAGTCGATCGCCCGCATCACGCGCCTGTTGCGCTGCAGCCAGGCTGCGAGCCAGTCGGCAGCAAGAACGACCAATGCGTTCACCGGCATGCCTATCGCGATGAAGAAGAAGCCGAGGAAGAGCAGCTTGCCCGTCACGGCGGGATCGTTCGCAGTGACGAACTGCGGCAGGAAGGTCATGAAGAAGATCACCACCTTCGGGTTCAGAATGTTGACCGAGAAGCCGGTCGCGATGTTCGAAAGGATCGTACCCTTCGCCTCCGTCACCTTCGTCACCGACAGGCTGGACCCGTAGCGGATCGCCTGGATCGCGAGCCATAGGAGATAGGCGGCGCCCCCGGTCTTCAGCACCAGGAAGGCGGTCGGGGATGCGGTGATCAGCGCCGAGATGCCGAAGGCGACGAGCAGCGTATGGACGACGATGCCGAGCCCGGTGCCGACCACGACGAAAAGGGCGGCCTTCTTTCCCTGCGCCAACGCCCGGCTGATCGAAAGCGTCATGTCGGGACCCGGCGTCGCGGCGAGCAGGAGGCTTGCAGCGGCGAATGCGATGAGCGTCGGCAGGCTGGGAACGAAGTCCATGGCGCATTCCTCGAGAGGCGGTTCTTTCTGATACCGCCGGCCCGGCGCTTTTGCCAGCGGATTCGCGGGAGCTGGCCTACAGATCGGCTACGATCAGAGGAAACTTGCAGTTCCGCTTGTATCCCCGCAAGTTCTGGCTAAAGTGCCGCAGATTTTCGATGCGGCAGCGCCGCACCCGAGAGCCTGACAAAACGAGCAGACGGACAAAAACCATGGCATCGCATAAAGACGTGAAGAAGGTCGTTCTCGCCTATTCCGGCGGTCTCGACACCTCGATCATCCTCAAATGGCTGCAGACGGAACTGGGCGCCGAAGTGGTGACCTTCACCGCGGACCTCGGCCAGGGCGAAGAACTGGAGCCGGCGCGCAAGAAGGCGGAGATGCTCGGCATCAAGGAGATCTATATCGAGGACGTCCGCGAGGAATTCGTGAGGGACTTCGTGTTCCCGATGTTCCGCGCCAATGCCGTCTATGAAGGCGTCTACCTGCTCGGCACCTCCATCGCCCGTCCGCTGATCTCCAAACACCTCATCGATATCGCCAGGAAGACCGGCGCCGACGCGATCGCCCATGGCGCGACCGGCAAGGGCAACGACCAGGTCCGCTTCGAACTTTCGGCTTACGCGCTCAATCCGGACATCAAGATCATCGCCCCCTGGCGCGACTGGTCGTTCAAGAGCCGCACCGATCTGCTCGAATTCGCCGAGAAGCACCAGATTCCGGTCGCCAAGGACAAGAAGGGCGAGGCGCCTTTCTCCGTCGACGCCAACCTCCTGCACTCCTCCTCGGAAGGAAAAGTGCTGGAGGACCCGGCCCGGGAAGCTCCCGAATACGTGCACATGCGCACCATTTCGCCGGAAGCGGCACCCGACAAGGCAACCGTCATCAAGGTCGGCTTCGAACGTGGCGATGCCGTGTCGATCGACGGCGTGCGCATGTCGCCGGCAACGCTTCTTGCGAAGCTCAACGAATACGGCCGCGACAACGGCATCGGCCGCCTGGACCTCGTCGAGAACCGTTTCGTCGGCATGAAGTCGCGCGGCGTCTACGAAACCCCCGGCGGCACGATCCTGCTTGCGGCCCATCGTGCGATCGAGAGCATCACGCTCGACCGCGGCGCGGCGCATCTGAAGGACGAGCTGATGCCGCGCTATGCCGAGCTCATCTATTACGGCTTCTGGTTCTCTCCGGAGCGCGAAATGCTGCAGGCGGCGATCGACAGGAGCCAGGAGCATGTGGAAGGCGAAGTGACGCTGAAGCTCTACAAGGGCAATGTCATGGTCATCGGCCGCGAAAGCGGCAAATCGCTCTATTCCGACAAGCTCGTCACCTTCGAGGACGATCAGGGCGCCTACGACCAGAAGGATGCCGCCGGCTTCATCAAGCTCAACGCGCTGCGTCTGCGCACGCTGGCAGCGCGCAACCGGTAAGCTCCGAGGGCATTACAAGTCGGGAGCCGCGGTGGATCACTCCGCCGCGGTTTTTTTCTTGCTCACTCCGCCGCTTCGCTCAGCGGCGTCTCCGCAGCCGCCGGCGCGACCAGCGGTCTCAGGCGAACCGTCCTGCGGTACCAGAAATAGCTTGCAAGCGAGAGAAGGCCGAAGCTCGGAATGATCGTTCCGAGCGCCATGGCCGGTACGCCGACGAGAGCGGCAAGCGCGCCGCCGAGAAGCCCGGCGCTCATCTGGATGAAGCCCATCATCGCCGAAGCCGTGCCGGCGATATGCGGGAAGGGGGCCATCGCCGCCGTCATCATGTAGGGCATGACGAAGGCGATGCCGAAGGCATAGATCCCGATCGGCGTCATCACCGAGAGGAAGGTCGGTTCCAGCGCATGCATGGTGAAGGCGAGGGCGAGGCTCGCCGCGCCGATGAAGAAGAGACCGGCCGGCACGAGCGCCTGCGGCGTGAAGCGACGCATCATGAGGCGCATCGTGACCGTGCCCGAAAAGAACAGGCCCGATTGCATGAGCATGCCGATGCCGAACTCGGTCGGGGTGAGCCCGACCTGGCTGATCAGCACGAAGGGCAGCATGGTCGCCCATGCGTAGAGCGCGCCGACCGCGCCGGCGATCACCAATGTCGAGGACACGAAGCGGCCGTCCCTCATAAGCTCGCCATAGGCTGCGAGAATGGGCCTGAAATGCCCCTTGCTGCGGTCCGGCGTCGTCGTTTCCGCCATGAAGAGCTGCACGATGAAGCACGCCATCAGCGCGAAGCCGACCATCAGCAGGAAGATCGACTGCCAGCCGAAGAGGCCGAGCGCGATACCGCCAAGGGTGGGCGAGACCGCCGGCCCGAGCGCCAGCATCATGCCGATCATGTTCATGATGCGCGCCGCCGTCGTGCCGGTGAACTGGTCGCGAACGATGGCGCGCGCCACGGTCATTCCGACGGAGGCGCCGATTCCCTGCACGAGGCGGCCCGCGAGCAGCACAGGGATGGAGGGCGCGAAGGCCGCCATCAGGCTGCCTGCGAGATAGATCGCCATGAAGATCAGCGTTGTCCGCCGCCGGCCGATAACGTCGGAAAGCGTTCCCGAGACGAGCTGGGCAAAGGCGAAGCCGCCGAAATAGAGCGACAGCGTCATCTTGATCGCTGCTTCGCTGGAGGCGAAGGCACGCACGAGCTCCGGCATCGCCGGCGTGTAGAGCGCCATCGAGATGGGGCCGAGCGCCACCAGGAAGGCGCCGATGATGCTCGTGCGCCGCTCGCTCATCCTGAGCGTCATTCGGCCGCCCCCTTCTCCCTGCCGGCGAGGCACGGGTCGAGGCGGCGGAGACTGTCCCGCAGGATTCTCAGGTTTGCGCGCAGGACCTCCCGTCCGTCGTCGCCCAGATCCTCGGTGTAAGCATTCATCATTTCACGCAGGCCCGACATCAGCTCGGTGATGAGCGGGTCGGCCTTGTCGGTCACGACGACGTTCTTGGCGCGCCGGTCCGCCGGATCCGGCACGCGCGCCACGAGGCCCATCGCTTCCAGGCGGTCGAGATAGGCGGAGAGGGTCATGGGCTCGATCCCCATGCGGGTCGCGATCTCCGCCTGCTTGATGCCCTCGGTGACGGCCACCTGGACCAAGGTGCGCGCCTCGCCGGGCGTGATCCCGAGGTCCATCGCATTGACCTTGCGATCGAAGGCACCGCGCAACAGGCGGGAGACATCGGTGAGAAGCATCCCGATCGTATCGGATTCGAGTTTCCTGGGCATTTGATCGATCGCGTTGGAAATAATAAGCTTTGCTTATCATATCCGTTCCGGCCATTCAACGCGAGCACGCCCGTCATCGGGCGGCACTCCACGTGCCGCCGGATTGCCGAACTGTCAAAAAATTGATATGAGCACGGTCATGGAATCCAAATTCGGATGTCGCGAGCAGAAGATCGTCGTGCTGCAGGATCACAAGCGCCTGCCGGCACGTTTTTTTGCGCGCGTTTCAGGGGCGCTCACCAGCCGCCTATCCTGATCGCACGATCAGCTGTTACCGGCCGCATTGCGCCGGCCCCCATTCCACATTCTTGAAAATACGATGGATACATAAGCCATGAGCGCACCGCGTACTCTCTACGACAAGATCTGGGACGATCACCTGGTGGACAGCCAGGACGACGGAACCTGTCTTCTCTACATCGACCGTCACCTCGTTCACGAGGTGACGAGCCCGCAGGCCTTCGAGGGACTGCGCATGGCTGGGCGCAAGGTTCGCGCCCCGGAAAAGACGCTCGCCGTCGTCGATCACAACGTTCCGACTTCGCCGGACCGCCATCTCGGCATCAAGAACGAGGAAAGCCGCATCCAGGTCGAGGCGCTCGCCAGGAACGCCGCGGATTTCGGCGTTGAATATTATTCGGAAAATGACAAGCGCCAGGGGATCGTCCACATCGTCGGTCCGGAGCAGGGCTTCACGCTGCCGGGCATGACGATCGTCTGCGGCGACAGCCACACTTCGACGCACGGCGCTTTCGGTGCGCTGGCGCACGGCATCGGCACGTCCGAGGTCGAGCATGTGCTGGCGACGCAGACGCTGATCCAGAAAAAGGCGAAGAACATGCTGGTGCGCGTCGACGGCCAATTGCCGCCGGGCGTCACCGCAAAGGACATCATCCTTGCGATCATCGGCGAGATCGGCACCGCGGGCGGCACCGGCCACGTCATCGAATTCGCCGGTGAAGCGATCCGGTCGCTGTCGATGGAAGGCCGCATGACCGTCTGCAACATGACGATCGAAGGCGGCGCGCGCGCCGGGCTGATCGCACCGGACGAAACCACTTTCGAGTACATCAAGGACAAGCCGCGCGCTCCCAAAGGCGAGGCCTGGGACAGGGCGGTCGAATACTGGAAGACGCTGCACACGGACGAAGGCGCCCATTACGACCGCGTCGTCGTGCTCGATGCCGCCAATCTGCCGCCGATCGTTTCCTGGGGCTCCTCGCCGGAAGACGTCGTCTCCGTACAGGGCGTGGTTCCCAACCCTGACGACATCCAGGACGAGACGAAGCGGACCTCCAAGTGGCGTGCGCTCGACTATATGGGCCTGAAGCCCGGCACGAAGATCACCGATATCGCCATCGACCGGGTGTTCATCGGCTCCTGCACCAATGGCCGAATCGAGGACCTGCGCGCCGTCGCCGAGGTGGTCGAAGGCCGCAAGGTCGCCCCGACCGTTTCGGCGATGATCGTTCCGGGCTCCGGCCTCGTCAAGGAACAGGCGGAAGCGGAAGGCCTGGACAAGATCTTCAAGGAAGCGGGCTTCGACTGGCGCGAGCCCGGCTGCTCCATGTGCCTGGCGATGAACGACGACCGGCTGAAGCCTGGCGAACGTTGTGCCTCCACATCGAACCGCAACTTCGAAGGCCGTCAGGGCTTCAAGGGGCGCACGCATCTGCTTTCTCCGGCAATGGCGGCTGCGGCGGCGGTCGCCGGTCATTTTGTCGACATTCGCGAGTGGAAATAGCCGGTTTTGAGCTTTTCCGGCGTTTGAGCCGCCCTTCGGGGCGGCTTTTTTTATACTCATGATGATGCGACAATGCGCTGCCGCCCCCAATTCGCTGCCCTGAGGAGCTCTCATGCCCGATGACGCCCGGCCCTCGACACGCCGACTCATGCTGCTCCGCCATGCGAAGTCCGCCTGGCCGGACGGCGTTGCCGACCATCGCCGGCCGCTTTCGGAGCGCGGACGGAAAGCGGCGCCCGTTGTCGGCGCCTTCATGACCCGGCAGGGGCTTGCTCCGGACCTGGCGCTCGTTTCGACCGCTCGGCGCGCGCAGGAGACTTGGGAGCTCGTCGCCGGAGCATTGCCGCACAAGATCCCCGAGCGCGATGCGGTCGGCATCTACGAGATCGCCGCAACGGCCATTCTCGACGCCATCCGCAGGATCGAGCCGACGGTGGAGAAATTGCTCCTCGTCGGCCACAATCCGGGAATGGCCGAGCTCGCGCTCCTGCTTGCCGGGCGCGGCGATGAAGCTGCGCTGGAGCGGCTGAGGGAGAAGTTTCCGACAGCCGGGCTCGCGGTCATGGATTTCGACATCGAGCGCTGGTCGGACATAGAGCCCGGCACCGGCCGCCTGGTACGCTTCGTGACGCCGCGTATGCTTGAGGAGGAATGGTCGGGCTGATTCGCAGTGCCCGTTCGGCTTTGTCGCGGGGCCGAAGCTACACGACCTTCACGACCATCCCGCGGTGCATTTGCCGGATCAGTCGCCGCATTGCCGAAAGGCTGACGGCCACGCAGCCCTCGGTCGGCTCGTAACCCGGACGGATGAGGTGGAAGAAGATCGCCGAGCCGGCATTGCGCCTGCGGGAGGAAATGTTCCAATCCATGACGAGGCAGATGTCGTAGAGCCCGTCGACGCGCATCATGCGTTCATGTCCGGCACGAAACGGCGCCCTGACGGGGCGATTGTAGCACGGGTGCTGCGGGGCATCGCACCAGAGCATGTCGCCGCGGACGGCCCGCATCGGCAGGCGCGTCGGGGGCAACGGGACACGATCGAGCCTGACAAAGCCGCCGATGAGCCGCATCGCCGCGCGGGGCGTCGCCCCGTCGCCTTCGCGCTTGATGGCAGTGACGCCGCTTCGCCCGATCGCAGCCTGCTCTACCCGTCCGTCGAAAAGCACGAGGGCGCGCTTCCGGTCGCGCGGAGCGGTTCTGACGAGGATGGTCCCTTTTCTCGATCCTGTTGTTGACGCCTTCTTGCGCATCAGTCTCACAAATTCTTGCTTTGCCGTGATCTCGCCGCGACCTTAAGCCGGTTTTCATATATGACGATGCCTGCAGCGCCGTGCGTCTCATCACACGCGCAGACGGCGCTGCGGCCACTTTCAGTTGCGGCCTGTCTCTATCCTAAATAGGTTAGGATTTAAGGAAACATGCGGCAGCGGCCGCCGCGCTTGCCAAGATCGGCATTTGAGTTAGTTTTGAATCAGGAAGCAAACAGGAACTGTCCCATGGCGACTCGCACCATCCTCCTTGTCGACGACGACGATGATCTGCGTGAGACGTTGATAGAACAGCTCTCCCTTTACGAAGAGTTCGACCTACTGCAGGAATCGACCGCCGGGAAGGGCATTCAGATGGCGCGTGGCCGGCAGGTCGACCTCCTGATCATGGATGTAGGTCTGCCGGACATGGACGGGCGCGAGGCGGTGAAGCTCTTGCGCAAGGGCGGCTTCAAGGCCCCGATCATCATGCTGACCGGCCACGACACAGACTCCGATACGATCCTCGGCCTCGAAGCCGGCGCCAACGATTATGTGACGAAGCCGTTCCGCTTCGCCGTGCTGCTTGCCCGCATTCGCGCCCAGCTTCGCCAGCACGAGCAGAGCGAGGACGCGACCTTCAATGTCGGCCCCTACACATTCAAGCCGAGCCAGAAGCTGCTTACCATGGAGAACGGCCAGAAGATCCGCCTGACGGAAAAGGAAGCCGCGATCATCCGCTATCTCTACCGCGCCGACCAGAAAGTGGTCACCCGCGACGTGCTGCTCGAGGAGGTCTGGGGCTATAATTCCGGCGTCACGACCCATACGCTCGAGACGCATGTCTACCGGCTGCGCCAGAAAATCGAGCGCGACCCTTCCAATGCCGAGATATTGGTGACAGAAAACGGCGGCTACAAGATCGTTCCCTAAGCCGGACGACATGACCGGGGGAGATTTGCCGCTTGGCGCTCAATGACGACATCGCACTCTTGTCCAACGTGTCGCTCTTCGCCGACATCGGCGAGGACAAGCTGAGGCTGATCGCCTTCGGCGCCGAGCGCCGCCGGGTGGCCAAGGGGCACGAACTCTTCCGGGAAGGCGCGCCGGCCGATTGCGCCTATGCGGTTGCGGCCGGCAGCTTCGCGCTTTCGAATGCGAACGCGCAGGGCCGCCAGCAGCAGGTGATGACCGTCGGCCGTGGCGCGCTCCTGTCCGAGCTCGCGCTCATCTCGATGGTCGAGCGCAAGTTCACCGCGACGGCGCAAGAGGACAGCGAGGTGATCCGGATCAACCGGCCGCTCTTCCGCCGGATGCTCGAGGAATATCCCGAGGTGACCGCCATGGTGGAAGCCCGCATCCGGGAAAACATTCAGGCGATGATCCGCCGCGTGGAGGCGCTTGCCGGGCGGTTTGCGTAAGCGGACGGCGTCGTCAAAGCTCGAAATGCGCTATGACAGGCACATGGTCGGACGGGCGCTCCCAGCCGCGCGCTTCCTTGAGGATCTCGACGCGGACGAGCTGGCTTGCGAGATCGGCGGAGGACCAGATGTGGTCGAGGCGGCGTCCGCGGTCGGCGGCGGTCCAGTCCTTCGCCCGATAGCTCCACCAGGTGTAGAGCTTTTCCGGCGGCGGCGCGTGGCGGCGCATCAGGTCGACCCAGGCGCCTCCGGTCATCACCGAAACCAGGCCCTCGGTCTCGACCGGCGTATGGCTGACGATCTTGAGAAGCTGCTTGTGCGACCAGACGTCGTGCTCGAGCGGCGCGATGTTGAGATCGCCGACGAGGATCGACGAGACGCCGGCCTCGGCCTCCGCGTGCAGGAGCTTCATCTCGTCGACGAAGTCGAGCTTGTGTCCGAACTTCGGATTGACCGTGCGGTCCGGCTCGTCGCCGCCGGCCGGTACATAGAAATTATGGAGGCGGATCGTCTTTCCACCGGCCGCGAAGACCACGGAGAGATGACGTGCATCGCCGACGCCGCAGTAGTCGCGGCGGTCGGACAGCTCATGAAGCGGCAGGCGAGAGATGGTGGCGACGCCGTGATAGCCCTTCTGCCCGTGCATCTCGATATATTCGTAGCCGAGCTTCCTCAGCGGCGCGGAGGGGAACTGGTCGTTCCGACACTTGATTTCCTGCAGGCAGAGGATGTCCGGCTGCCATGTCTTGAGGAAATGTTCGACCAGCGGCATGCGCAGGCGAACGGAGTTGATGTTCCATGTGGCAATGGAAAGAGGCATTCCTCGTTCTCCCGGGAAATTGCCGGAAAAGGATCACGCGTCCGGCAACGGGAGCGTTTAAACAGGTTCGGCACCGATCGACAAGCTTGAAAAAGCCGCCGGTACGCAGATCGCGCAAGGCTTCCTGCGGGCGCTGCTTTCGCAGCCGGCAGTCAAGGCGCATTGGAGCGCGGATCATGCCCGGCGGAATTAAGCCAGCATGTCGCCAAGACGAACGGCACCAAAAATGGCTGCCTGCCAGCCCAGTGTGGCCCAGCGTATGTCGATGGAATGAATCGAGCCGGCATGCGGTAATGCGCCAAAGACGCGTTGCGTGAGCGTGTCGCGTGGATAGCCGTCCATGTCGATGACGCCACCCCCCAGCAGAATGATGCGTGGCGAAAACAACACCGTCGCTCTGGCAACGGTTATCGCCTGCTGCCACAATATGTCATCAAGAGCGTCGTATAATTTCGGCGACTGCGCAGCGGCCTGGAAGAGGTCCTTCACGGCGACGCCATGTGCAGATGCGAGGTCCACCAGAGTCGCACCAGAGGCGTACGCCTCGATCCGCTTGGGGGATTCCTGGCGGTCACCCGGCTCGAGCACCGGCATGTGGCCGATTTCAAGCGCCCACCCGCCGCCGCGAAAAATGCCGTTCTCGCCCAAGTAAGCTGCACCGATACCGGTGCCGAAGTAGACAGCCAACACCTCGCATTCGTTGGCAATTGCGCCGGAGGCGCTTTCCCCGAGCAACTGCAGAACCACGTCCCGCTCCAACTGGACGGGTACCGAAAGCGTGGAAGCCAGTTCGGAGGCCAGGCGAATCCCGTTTAGTTCGGGGATGTTTGCGGCATGGATGATTGTATCGCAGTCACGTCCGATGAACCCTGGGACAGTTGCCACTACCCGCTCGATGGTCAGGCCGGCATCGACTGACGCACATTGCAGGAGCCCGGCGAGTTGCGTCGCAGGGGCGCCTCGCCGAAGATGACTCGTCGAAAAGGTGCGCGTGACTTCGAGCGGCACACCATGATCCGCAAAACCGATCTTGACCGAAGTTCCCCCGATTTCGGCAACGGCGATCGTTTCGGAGGCGGCTTTGAGCGTCATTAAAGCTCCTGACTGTCAAAGAACGGCGACATCGCGCATATGCGGGCGCGTATTGCCTGCAAGCATCGCCTGATGCAGAAGATAGGCAGCACCCAGGGCGGGCCCGTCATTGCCGGTGCTTGACGTTTCAACGCGCGGCGTCGGATAGCCTTCAATGAGAGACGCGGCCAACAAAGCCTCCGTTTGTTCGGCCACGAAGGGATAGATCGCGCTGACCGATCCGGCGAGGATGATGCGGCCCGGCTGCAGGACGCAGGCAAGGGTCGCCAGTCCCCGAACCAGCCAGCGAGCCCAGTCGCGGGCGCAGGCAAGCGCGGTAGGGTCGCCCGAGGCCAGCACTGCGATAAACGCGTCAAGCGAACCGATGACCCCGCTGATATGTGCATACCGGGCAAGGAGGGCGTCCTTGCCAATGAATGTTTCCCAACGACCAGGACGCACAGCGTCATAAACGAATCCGGCCTCTCCGATCGGCATGTGGCCGATCTCGCCAGCGCCGCCCAACTGACCGCGATGCAGCTTGCCATTGCTGACGATGCCGCCCCGAACGCCATTCTCGATGAGAACCACGAGGCTGTCATCGCCCTTGCCGTCCGGGGGAGCCGAACGATAGGTCTCGGCCACTGCCACCGCATTGGCATCGTTTTCGAGGAGGACCGGGACGTCGAGGTCGATGGACTCGGAAATCGGTTGCGCGAGGCTGACCCCGTGCCAGCCCAATATGGCGGCATGAAAGGTTTCGCCGTCCCCATCCAGGAAGCCCGGCAGCGCTACGTTGAGACCATGTGGCCGTGCGCCGGGAGGCAACGTTCTACGCACCTCATCAACCAGTGCTACAATGAGTTCCATCGCTTGAGCGGGCCTGCTTGCCGCACCCGAGAATGGGCGAGTGGCCTTGGCGCGGACCGTTCCCGACAGGTCGATGGCGATGACGTCGATCCGGTTCACGCCGATGTAGGCGCCGAGAAAGAAGACACCGCTGCCGGCGATTTCAACGACGATCCCGGGGCGCCCGACCTTGGGTTCTGCTTCGTTGCCCGTTGTCGACTCACGTTCCCGCGCCAAACCAGCATCGACAAGGTTTTGTACCAGAGTCCCCGTTGTCGAGCGGGTCAGATCGAGTTCACGGGCCAAGGATGCGCGAGTTAGCCCACCCGTGCGAAACAGTGCCGAAAGCGCGCGCGCCTCGTTCGGACGAAAAAGCAGTGTGTTTGACAATTTGAAGCCTATTTGTTCGATGAGATTACTAATATCCTCATGCGGTCCTGTCAATCGGGTGGGTTCTTTGATGCAATGCAGCATAGAAAGGGGATGCGGCGCTATTGACGGCCAAAGGAAACGGTGTTTTGTTCGGGAACACTACAAAAGTCCCGGTAGGTGCGATGACGGTTTTGGCGCGACTCGAAAATATCGTGAAGGATTTCGGTGCCGTCCGCGCACTTGATGGTGTCACTCTCGAGATCAACCGGGGTGAGATTCTTGGCCTGATGGGGGACAACGGAGCCGGCAAGTCGACATTGGTGAAAACCATTGCCGGAAACTTCCAGCCGTCTTCCGGTTCCTACATCCTGGAAGGCAAGCCCGTGGTCTTTTCCGGACCGGCAGAAGCTCGTCGCCATGGAATAGAGGTCGTTTATCAGGATTTGGCGATCTGCGACAACCTGACCGCTTCGGCGAACGTATTCCTCGGCCGCGAATTGATGCGGCAGGTCGGGCCGTTCAAGGTGCTCGACCACAAGCGCATGAACGCCCGCTCGGCCGAGATATTCAAGGAACTTAAATCCGAGACCCGACCGGCCGATCTCGTGGTGCGCATGTCCGGCGGCCAGCGTCAAGCGGTGGCAATTGCTCGTACCCGGCTCGCCAGGTCGAAAATCGTCCTTATGGACGAACCTACGGCGGCAATCAGTGTCCGGCAGGTTGCGGAGGTGCTGGCCCTGATCCGTCGCATGAAGGCACAAGGCCTTTCCGTGATCCTGATCAGCCATCGCATGCCCGACGTCTTCGAGGTCTGCGACAGGGTCGTGGTGATGCGTCGGGGTCGCAAGGTGGCCGACAAGATGATCGGGCAATCGAGCCCCGAAGAAGTGACCGGCCTGATAACTGGCGCGATCCAGACAGCTTGATCCCGGAGAAACAACGCATGAGTGCTCCCGAGGAAGTTCCCCACATGGACGTCGATCTCCTGAAGGGCTCCGACCGCCCCCTCTGGAGCCGCGTATTCCTTGCGCAGGAAACGTGGATAGCACTGGCTATCCTGGTGATCGGCCTCGTCGTATCGGTCATCTCGGCGAAGTTCGCGACTTCCGGAAACCTCCTCAACATTTTCCAGAATGCCTGCTTCATCGGGATTATGGCGCTCGGCATGACGCCGGTGCTCATCAGCGGCGGCATCGATATCTCTGTCGGATCGATCCTTGGCATGTGCGGAGTGACGCTTGGCATCGTGCTCAATTCGGACATGCCGCTCGCCGTCGGCATCCTCGCGACTCTCGCGATGGGTGTCGCCTGCGGTATGGTCAACGGAATCATCATCTCCTACGTCAAGCTCCCGCCATTCATCGTCACTCTTGCCACCTTGTCCATCGGGCGCAGCCTCGCTTTGGTGCTCACGAACAATGAGGTGTTCTACGAATTCGGACGGGCCACCAACGGTATCATCGCGCTCGGCGGTGGCTATAGTTTCGGATTGCCTAACGTTGTCTATGCTCTCGTCGCGGGCGTGATCATCCTGCATTTCCTGCTGACCATGACGCGGTGGGGCCGCTACCTGTTCGCGATCGGCGGCAACGAGGCTGCGGCGCGACTGGCCGGTATCCCTGTGGACCTCATCAAGGTCTCGGCCTACGCCTTCAACGGCCTGATGGTCGCCATAACGGCCGTGTTCCTGGTCGGCTGGCTTGGCGCCGTCACCAACGCGATCGGAACCGGATACGAGTTGCAGGTCATCGCGTCGACGGTAATCGGCGGAGCGTCGCTGACAGGCGGGTTCGGCACGGCGCTCGGCGCAGCCATCGGCGCGATCCTCGTAGAGGTTATCCGCAACGCCCTGCTCATCGCAGGGGTCAACCCGTTCTGGCAGGGAATGTTCGTGGGAAGTTTCATTCTAGCCGCGGTCCTGCTCGAAAGAATCCGCTCGCTGCGTCGGTGAGCGCAATCCGCGTCAACAAGGAAAAGGGAGGAACTTCAATGCAACCAGTACGCACTCTCACGGCAGCCCTTTCGGTGGCCTGCCTGGCCGCCGGCTTGACTGCGCCCCAGGCCAACGCTGCCGATCGCGAATTCGCCCTCATCTTCAAGGTGCTCAACAACGCCTTCAGCCCGCCGATCCAGCAGGGGTGCGAGGCCGCCGCGAAGAAGCTGGGCGACGTTACCTGCACCTATCTTGGCCCGACTGAGTATGACGAAGCCAAGCAGGTCCAGCTTGCCCAGGACATGGTCACCCGCGGTGTGGCCGGCCTCGGCGTTTCGGCCGGCAACCCGAAGGCCATGGCTCGCATCATGAAAATGGCCCAGGATAAAGGCATTCCGGTCGTGACTTTCGACACGGACGTACTGCCCGAAGATGCAGGCCTGCGCTCGACCTACATCGGAACCGACAATTATGAGTTCGGCATCGCGTTGGCGCAGAAGGTGCTCGAGAGCAAGAAGGACGGCGGTACCGTCTGCATCCAGTCGGGTGCGCCTGCATCCGAGAACCTGAAAGCCCGCGTCCAAGGCATCCGCGACACTCTTGCCGGCGTCACGAAGGACAAGGGTGCGGAAAAGCTGACAGGCCAGAACGGCTGGACCGAGCCGGCAGGCTGCCCTGTCTACAACAATGACGACATCACGCTTGCCGCCCAGCAGGTGCGCGACGTCATGACGAACAACCCCGAGCTTAGCGCTTTCGTCGCGGTCGGCGGCTGGGCCCAGTATGCTCCGCAGGCTTATAAGCAGGCCATGGAGCCGCTCAAGGCACGCCTCGACAGCAAGGACCTGGTTGTGGTGTTCGGCGACAATTTCGGCCCGCAATTGCCGCTGCTGGCCGAAGGACTAAGCCACTACAACATCGGCCAGCGTCCCTATGACATGGGCTATGAAACCATCATGGCGCTGGACAAGCTGACCAAGGGCGAAAAGGTGGAGCCGTTCATCAAGACCGGTACCGAGGTTTGCACCCCCGAGGATGCGCTGACGACCTGCGGCAAGACTGCGAACTAGGCCTTTTCCATTCCCCATCCCGCCCTTGTTTCGGCCGGGATGGGGACTTGTACTCAGCAAAGCGCCTGCCGGGCGCAGGCCCTCCATCATTCAAGGGCCGATGGCCTCGACGGATTTTTGCATGGCTTCTCGACGTTTCAGACGACTGCATGTGTCCTTTAATCCTATCCGATTAAAGGACACAAACATGCAGCAGATCGAAGTGCTACAGCGACCTTTGCGCGTCTGATAAGACGCGCGGCGCTGTAGGTATGGTGGGTGGCGGTCGGGGCGCCTTCTTCGGTGCGGTCCACTGCCGCGCGGCGGCGATGCCGCACCGTTTCGAGTTCGTCGCCGGTGCGCTGTCCGACGGGTTGCCGCTCTATGAACAAACCCTTGGGGAACTCTAGAATGCCAGCAAAACAGGAACGCCGCCTTCGAGTGGGTGTGCTCGGTGCCGGGCAGATCGCCCAGGCCGCTCATTTCGAGGCCTGCACGAAGGCTGCCAATGCCGATCTCCATGCTATCTGCGATGTCGCCGATGACCTGCGCGAACGCATGGCGATCACCCACGGTGCGGCGAAGACCTACGACGACTACGACAGGATGCTCGCCGATCCCGATCTCGAAGCCGTGATCATCGCGACCGCCGACGCCTTCCACGTCCCGGCCTCGCTGCGCGCACTCGAAGCCGGCAAGCATGTGCTCTGCGAAAAACCCGTCGGCGTGACGGTAGAGGAATGCATTGATCTCAAGGAGGCCGTCGAAAAGTCCGGCAAGATCTTTCAGGTCGGCCACATGAAGCGCTTTGATGCCGGCCTCCAGGCGGCAAAGGCCTTCATTGCCGACGAGATGGGCGAGATGATCGCCCTCAAGGCTTGGTATTGCGACAGCACGCACCGCTATGCGATGACGGATGCCGTCCAGCCGCTGATCGTCACCAGTGCCAAGGCGAAAAAGCCCTCGGCCAATCCGAAGGCGGATCTGCGCCGCTACTACATGCTGGCCCATGGCTGCCACCTGATCGACACCGCGCGTTACTTCGGCGGCGACATCGTCTCGGTGCAGGCGCGACTTTCCGAGCGGGCCGGCATCTGGTGCTGGTTCGTCGACGCCGAGTTCGCTTCCGGCACGCTCGGCCACCTCGACCTCACCGTGCAAGTCCGCATGGACTGGCACGAGGGTTTCCAGATTTACGGCGAGAAGGGCAGCGTTCTCGGCAAGACCTATAACCCCTGGTACTACAAGACGAGCGAGGTGGACATTTTCCGCGAGGCCGATGGCGCGACGCATCGGGTGCTCGGTGCCGACGGTCACTTCTATCGCCGCCAGGTCGAAGGTTTTGCACGCACCATCCTCGATGGTGCGCCGATGGAAGGCGCCGGCATCGACGACGGCCTCGCCTCGGTCCGCGCCATGGTCGCCATCGCGCGCTCGGTGGAGAGCGGCAAGGCGGTTGCACTTTCTGATGTCGAGGGTGGCGTCTGATGAAGCTCGGGGTCTTCGCCAAGACCTTTGAAGGTACGCAACCGGATGCGGTGCTCGATGCCGTCGCGGCTGCCGGGTTTGCCGCCGCGCAGTACAACATGGCCTGCTCGGGCCTCGCCTCCATGCCTGAAGCCATCGATGAGGGGCAGGCGTGCGCGGTTGCCGACGCGGCGAAGAAGGCCGGCATCGAAATCGCGGCGGTCTCCGGCACCTACAACATGATCCATCCCGACCAGGCGATGCGCGAGGCCGGCCACCGCCGGTTAGCCGTTCTGGCGGAACGCAGCCACGCGATGTCCACCCGCCTCGTCACGCTTTGCACCGGCACGCGCGATCCACTCGACCAGTGGAGGGAGCACCCCGAAAACGACACGCCGGAAGCCTGGCGCGATCTGCTCCAGGCCATGGAAACGGCGATCGGCATTGCAGACCGCTGCGACGTCGATCTCGGCATCGAGCCGGAGCTTGCCAATGTCGTCAACTCGGCGCAAAAGGCTCGCCGGCTGATCGACGAGATGCGGAGCCCGCGTATAAAAATCGTGCTCGACCCCGCCAATCTCTTTGAAACGACAACGCTTGATGAGCAGCGGACGACCGTGTCCGCGGCAATCGATCTTCTCGCCGACCGCATCGTCATGGCGCATGCGAAGGACCGGAACCCGGACGGCAGCTTTGCGACCGCTGGAAAGGGTGTGCTCGACTACGCACACTATCTCGGTCGCCTGAAGGCCATCGGCTTTACCGGCAGCCTGATCACTCATGGGCTTGCAGCAAGCGAGGCCAAGGACGTTGCCCGCTTCCTCTCCGAAAAGCTTGAGGCGGGGCGATGAGCATCACCTTCGAGACAAGCGACGGCACGCGGCTGAATGTCGACACGGCGGGCGAGGGCATGCCGGTTGTCTTCCTGCACGGACTTTGCGGCGACGCGGGCCAGACCTCCGAAGCGTTTCCCACCGAACCCGGCTACCGCCGCGTCACGATCGAGGCTCGCGGTCATGGCCGATCGCAGTCCGGCGGACTCGACAGGCTTTCGATCGAAACCTTCGCGAATGACGTCGCTGCCTATGTCGAGGCCAATCTGGACGTGCCTGTCATCATCGGCGGCATTTCCATGGGGGCGGCGATTTCGCTTCGCCTTGCCGTAAGGCGTCCCGATCTCGTCCGCGCGCTTGTCCTTGCCCGGCCCGCCTGGCTGACGGCATCGGCGCCGGAAAATATGATCCCGAATGCCGAAGTCGGCCACCTTTTGACCCATCTGCCGCCGCCAGCGGCTAAGGCCGCTTTCCTGGCAGGTCCCCTCGGGCAGCGTCTTGCGGCGGCCGCGCCGGACAATCTGGCCTCGCTGACGGGCTTTTTCGCGCGGGAACCCATTGAGGTCACCGCCGCGCTCCTCACCGCGGTTTCCAAGGACGGCCCGGGAGTTACGGAGGCCGATCTCGCCCGCATCGCCGTCCCGACGCTCGTCATCGGCCATGAACGCGATCTCGTTCATCCCATCGCCCACGCGCGTGCGCTGGCGGAGAAAATCCCCGCTGCACGCTTCGTCCAGATCACCCCCAAGGCGGAGGACAAGGCGCGATACGTCGCCGATTTCCACCGCGCCCTGCGCACGTTCCTGAAGGATGTTCAGAGATGACCGTCGCGGCAAGCCGGCAAGGTTGTCGAGCGCGTCGGTCAGCGCGAGATTGGGTCGCCATGCCGCGTCTGCGGCGCGGGAAGCGTTCTTTCAGCCCAAGGACTTGGTCTGGCGGGATCCCGAACCTCAACAGGCTTAAGGCACTTCCAGGAAAAATGCGTAGCGGTTTTCCGTTCGGAAGTGCCTCGTTTCAAAGTCGGAGCATGTCGCGATCAGCCGCCGCGGCGCTTGTTGCGCACCTCGTCATAGGGGATGCGGAAGACCTTGTCGTCGAGCGCGATGCCGGTCCGGACGTTGAAGATCATCACCGACGTGTCCTTCTTCTGCGCATCGGTGATCGTCCACTGCCGCAGATTGTAGCTCTTCGGGTCGAACATCATCGTGATGGTCGAATCTCCGAAGATGGAGCGGTCGCCGAGTACGATGGTGATGAGGTCCGCTTCCACCCTCACGTCGCGTACCATCCTGCTTCTCAAGTCGATCCTTTCGCTGAGCAACAGATTGAGCGGGGTCTTCGAGAGCGGATAGATATCCCAGGTCTTGAGCTTCATATTGCCGATGACGACGGACTTGCCGTCGGCGATGACCCGCATCGGCGAGGGTGCTTCGTAATTGAAGCGGATGCGTCCCGGCCGGCGGATATAGAACTTGCCGCCCGTCTGTTCGCCGCGCGGGCCGAACTGGACGAATTCGCCGGCCATCGTCTTCACGGACGAGAAATGATCGGCGATCCTCTGGGCAACGGCGGACGCCTGAGCCGAAGCGTCGCCCGCGCCGAACGTCGTGGCGCCGAAGCCGGCGAGGGCCGCCAGGCCGCCAACGAAGACGCGCCGCGAGATTGCCCCGTTGCGGCCGTCGGTTTTGGTCTCCATCATCGCAGTCTCCTTCATTCGTGATCATTTGAAGGGCAAGTGGGGCGCCTTCAAGGCGTTGGAAAACCCCGAAAACACGACGCCTTCAAATGACCGTTACCGCCTGCCGCGCGCTGATCACGCCGCTGTGGCGCTGTCTTACCGGCCGGTGATCTCAGCCTCGGTCGGCACCAGTATCTCGCGCTTTCCGGCGTGGTTCGCGGGGCTGATGATGCCTTCCTGCTCCATCCGCTCGATCAACGAGGCGGCCCTATTATAGCCGATACCGAGGCGCCGCTGCACGTAGGAGGTCGAAGCCTTGCCGTCGCGCAGCACGATCGCCACCGCCTGATCGTACGGGTCCTCGGAATCGGCGAGGTTGGAGGTGCCGGCCGGACCGCCGCCATCATTCTCGTCCTCGTCGTCCTCGGTGATCGCGTCGAGATATTGCGGCACGCCTTGCGTCTTCAGATAGGCAACGACCTCTTCGACCTCGGTGTCAGAGACGAAGGGTCCGTGCACGCGCTGGATACGGCCGCCGCCGGCCATGTAGAGCATGTCGCCCATGCCCAGGAGCTGTTCGGCTCCCTGTTCGCCGAGGATGGTGCGGCTGTCGATCTTGGAGGTCACCTGGAAGGAGATGCGCGTCGGGAAGTTCGCCTTGATCGTACCGGTGATGACGTCGACCGAGGGACGCTGCGTCGCCATGATGACGTGGATGCCGGCGGCGCGCGCCATCTGGGCGAGCCGCTGGACGGCGCCTTCGATATCCTTGCCGGCGACCATCATCAGGTCGGCCATCTCATCGATGATGACGACGATATAGGGCATCGGCGAAAGGTCGAATTCCTCCGTCTCGTAGACGGCCTCGCCGGTCTGGCGGTCGAAGCCGGTCTGGACGGTGCGCGTGATCGCCTCGCCCTTGGCCAGCGCCTGCTCGACGCGGCTGTTGAAGCCGTCGATGTTGCGCACGCCGATCTTCGACATCTTCTTGTAGCGCTCTTCCATCTCGCGCACGGTCCATTTCAGCGCCACGACCGCCTTCTTGGGGTCGGTCACGACCGGCGAGAGAAGGTGCGGGATGCCGTCATAGACGGAAAGCTCGAGCATCTTCGGATCGATCATGATGAGGCGGCACTGATCGGGTCTCAGCCGGTAGAGCAGCGATAGGATCATGGTGTTGATCGCCACCGACTTGCCCGAGCCGGTGGTGCCGGCGACGAGCAGATGCGGCATCTTGGCCAGATCGGCAACGACGGATTCGCCGCCGATCGTCTTGCCGAGCGCCATGGCGAGCTTCGTCTTGGTCGTCTCGAAGTCGCGGGAGCCGATCAATTCGCGCAGATAGACCATCTCGCGCCGCTGGTTCGGCAGCTCGATGCCGATGGCGTTGCGGCCGGGTACGACGGCGACACGTGCGGCGATCGCGCTCATGGAACGGGCGATGTCGTCGGCGAGACCGATGACCCGCGACGATTTGATCCCGGGCGCCGGTTCCAGCTCATAGAGGGTGACGACGGGGCCGGGACGGACATGGATGATCTCGCCCTTGACGCCGAAATCCTCGAGAACGCCTTCGAGCATGCGGGCGTTCTGCTCGAGCGCATCGGCAGAAAGCGAGGCATCGCGCGCGACATTCTTCGGCTCGGCAAGGAAGTGGATCGGCGGAAGCGTGAAATCGCCGTCTTCATCGACGAACGAGCGCTGCGCCTCGCGCTCGACGCGCTGCCCGGCTTTCGGCCGCGGCGGCGGCGGGGCCACGCGCGAACCCGCCATTGCCAGAGCCGGCTTCGGCGGTGCAGGCCGCGGAGCCCAGTCTGCGGCCACGTCGTCTTCGTCGTCGTCCGGCAGGATGCCGGCAGGCCGTCGCTCGTCGATATCGAAGGGCGGGTCGTCTTCGTCGCCCATGATCGGTGGCGGCGTGACGATGCGGCGCTCGGAACGATCGAGCGAGGGCTCGATACGACCGGCCTGCGCCTTCGGCCGGACCGGCTCGTTCAATGTGCCGAATTCGTCGTTGTTGAAGTCGTAGGGCTCGTCATACTGACGCTTCGCCGGCTTTGCTCCCATGCCGAAGGCGCGGCGCAGCCTCGCCTGCGCCGTGTAGCGCATATGGGCGAGCGACCCCATCAGTACAGTAAGAGGGCCTTCTTCGTCTTCCTCTTCGAGTTCGTCGCGTATGGTGCGCGCCTTGCTGGGTGCGGGCTCCGGCGCCGGTTCCGCCTCTTCATCCTCGCTGACGCCGATGAGGCCGGCGCTGTAGACGAGGCACCAGGCGGCTGGTGCGGTGAAGAGGCAGGCGAGGACGGTCGCGAAGGTGCCCGTCGGGAAGGTTCCGGTGAAGAGCGCCGGAAAACGCAGGATCATGTCGCCGAAGACGCCTCCGAGGCCGTTCGGCAACGGCCAGGTGATCGGCGCCGGAACGCAGCTCAAGGCCGCGCTCGCCAGCACCGAGCCGGCGAACCACAGGCCGAGCCGCTTGAGCACCTTGTCGAAATGCGTGCCCCGGATGAGAACGAGAGCCCAGGCGACGGCCGGGAGCAGCGCCACGACGCTCGCAAGGCCGAAGAACTGCATGAAGATATCCGCGAAGACGGCGCCGCCATAGCCGAGCAGGTTGGTCGGCTCGTTCGAAGTTGCATAGGAAAAGCTCGGATCCGCGACGTTCCATGTCGAAAGGGCAGCAATGGCGAGTGCCAGCGCACCGACGAGAACGAACCCCGCCAGCGAGGCGATCTGCCGCCAGACGAAGTGGGTCAGCACGAACCGGTTGGAACGGCTGTCAAGCGTTGCGGTATTGCTTCTGCTCATGTTGCCTGCTTTGCCCGTTTCGATCCGCCGGAACGAGAGCGCGCGAGAAGGCCGCCCATGAATATTCCAGCCCTTTTGGTGAGGAGCAGCCTTCTCACCCTCAATCCGGGCGAAAAGCGGGATGCTCCGGGCACTTTGCGTGCCCATGGAATCAACCTAAGCGAAGTAGGGTTAATGTGACATTAACCATGCGCGTGTGCCGGAAAAATTGCGGTTGGGATGCGTATGCAGCGCAAAAAAAAGCCCGGATCGCGAGATCCGGGCCAAGGGCGATCCGCAGGATGCGGACCGCGACGGGACTGTTGGCGGCGCGGTTTGACGACGCTGCTCAGCTCGCGTGATAGGCGGCTTCGCCATGCGAGGAGAGGTCGAGCCCTTCCCGCTCCGCTTCCATCGATACGCGAAGGCCGACAAGCGCATCGACTACCTTGTAGAGGATGGCGGAAACGACACCGCACCAGACGATCGTGATGGCGACGGCGGTGATCTGGGTCATCAGCTGGCTTCCCATGGTCACGCCGTCGGCATAGCCGATGCCGCCGAGCGAGGAGGAGGCGAAGACGCCGGTCGCGATCGCGCCGAAGAAGCCGCCGACGCCGTGCACGCCGAATACGTCTGCCGTGTCGTCATAGTGGAACTTGTTCTTGATCACCGAGACGAAGAAGTAGCAGAGCGGCGAGACGATCAGGCCCATGATGATAGCGCCCATCGGACCGGCGATACCGGCCGCCGGCGTGACGGCGACGAGCCCGGCGATCATGCCCGAAGCGGCGCCGAGCATCGACGCCTTGCCGCGCGTCAGCGTCTCGACGAGCGACCACGAAAGGACTGCGGCAGCCGTTGCGAGGAAGGTGTTGACGGTGGCGAGAACCGCACCGCCGGAGGCTTCGAGATTGGAGCCGGCATTGAAGCCGAACCATCCGAACCACAGCATGGCGGCGCCGACGAGCGTCAGGGTCATGGAATGCGGGGCCATCATGTCACGGCCGTAGCCGGTGCGCTTGCCGACCATGAATGCACCGACGAGGCCGGCGACGCCGGCATTGATGTGGACCACGGTGCCGCCGGCGAAATCGAGCGCGCCCATGCCGAAGAGCAGGCCGTTTGCGTCCCAGACCATGTGCGCGATCGGGAAATAGACGAATGTCGCCCAGAGGATGGCGAAGAGGATCGCGGCCGAGAACTTGATGCGCTCGGCAAAGGCGCCGACGATGAGTGCCGGGGTGATCGCGGCGAAGGTCATCTGGAACAGCATGAACAGATATTCCGGAATGACGACGCCATCGGAGAAGGTCGCCGCGGTGCTGTCGACGGTCACGCCCGCGAGGAAGAGCTTGGCGAAGCCGCCGAAATAGGCGCTCGTCGAGCCGCCGAAGGCGAAGGAATAACCGTAGACGACCCAGACGATCATCATGGCGGCGCCGATGACCGTGCACTGCATCAGCACCGACAGCATGTTCTTGGCCCGCACGAGGCCGCCGTAGAATAGGGCGAGGCCCGGGATCAGCATGAACAGGACGAGAAGCGTCGAAAGGAACATGAAGGTGGTGTCGGCCTTGTCCGGCACCGGTGTTGCGGCCGCGGCGGGCGCGGCTTCCTGGGCAAATGCAACGACCGGCGCGAGCATCGCGGCAGCGGTCGCTCCCACGCGTCGAAGAGAGGTGGAAAGGGTGAATGACGACATCGAAAATAGCTCCCTGAACGGCGTGGTTTACAACGCTTCTGAGTCGGTCTCGCCGGTGCGGATGCGCACGGCATGGTCAATCGAGTAGACGAAGATCTTGCCGTCGCCGATCTGGCCGGTCTTGGCGGCCGAAGCGATGGCTTCGACGGCCCTGTCGACGATCTCCGTCGCGACCGCGATCTCGACCTTCAGCTTAGGCAGAAAGCTCACGGCATATTCGGTGCCGCGGTAAATCTCGGTGTGCCCCTTTTGGCGGCCGTAGCCCTTCACTTCGGTCACGGTCAAACCCTGGATGCCAACGGCAGTGAGGGCTTCGCGAACCTCATCGAGCTTGAACGGCTTGATAATGGCCATCACAATTTTCATGGAGTTCCCATCCTTGTCTGCCTCCAGCGGAGGCCGTCTCTCCTTGCTGCTTGAGCGCCTGACGCGCTGGCAACCGGAAAGCTACATTCAAGGGGCGTGCCAGATTCGATGAGGCAGAACAAACCACTGAAAACTAATGGAAAAAACACGTCCGGCGAGGGGGCTGCCGCGGAACGCTAAAAATACGCCAGTCGGAATGATTAAAATATAAGCAGAATCCGAAAAATGGCAAAAATTTACGCAATTGCCTTTTTGCGGATCAATCCTTCCTGCGCGACAGAGGCGATCAGAACGCCCGAGCGGTCGAAAAGGCTGCCGCGGGTCATTCCGCGGGCACCGTGCGCGCTGGGGCTGTCCTGGGTATAGAGCAGCCAATCGTCCATTTTCGAGGGCCGGTGGAACCACATGGCGTGGTCGAGGCTGGCCACCTGGAGGCTGCGGTCGAAGACCGATGTGCCGTGTGCGTAAAGAGACGTGTCGAGGAGCGTCATGTCGGAGAGATAGGCGAGGACGGCGGCCTGGAGATGGCGCTCGTCCGGCACCGTCCCGACCGCTTTCACCCATACGTCCTGCTTCGGGGATGCCTTCGCGCGCGAGAAATAGTGTTCGAGCGAGACGGGCCGGATTTCGATCGGCCGCGGCCGTTCCCAATAGCGGCGGATCGCCTCCGGTGCGTGGACGAGAAACTTCTCCTTGAGTTCCTGCTCTCCCGGCAGCGTCTCCGGCATCGGCACGTCCGGCATGTCGAACTGGTGCTCGAAGCCATCCTCGTCGTACTGGAAGGAGGCAGACATGGCGAAGATGGCCTTGCCGTGCTGGATCGCCACCACGCGCCGCGTCGCGAAGCTCGAGCCGTCGCGGATCCGGTCGACCTCGTAGATGATCGGAACGGAAGGGTCGCCCGGACGCATGAAATAGGCGTGCAGCGAGTGAACGTAGCGGCCCCCGTCGACCGTGCGCTGGGCGGCGACCAGCGCCTGGCCGATCACCTGGCCGCCGAAGACCCGCTGCCAGCCGACCTGCGGGCTCAAGCCCCGGAAGAGGTTTTCCTCGAGCTTCTCGAGGTCGAGTATCGCAAGGAGCGCATCCATGGGCGTGGCGGTCTCGGTAGGGCGCGACATTTCGGCGGTCTCCGATGGTAGGAACGGCGTTGGCATTGATCTATATAGGCACGAGATGATGCTTCAAGTGCGACGGGAGACGAGGCGGATGATCGACGTTCTGATTGCCGGGGGCGGCTATGTCGGCCTCTCGCTTGCCGTATCGCTGAAAAAGGCGGCCCCCCATCTCGATGTCATGGTCGTCGATGCCGCGCCGGAAGGCGTGTGGACGAAGGACGAACGGGCATCGGCCGTCGCCGCCGCTGCCGAGCGGATGCTCGACGTCCTCGGCGTCTGGCAGGCGATCGCGCCCGAGGCCGAGCCGATCCTCAGGATGGTGATCACCGATTCGAAGACGGCCGATCCGGTCCGACCGGTCTTCCTTACATTCGAGGGCGGGGGCGAGGATAGTGGCGGCGACGGCCGCCCCTTCGCCCATATGGTGCCGAATACGGCGCTCGTCGGTGCGTTGCGCCGCGCCTGTGACGAGCTCGGCGTTTCGATCCGGCAGTCGACCGTGGTGGAGAGCTTCAAGAGCGGAGATCATTCCGTCGCCGTCACTCTGGCGGGCGGCGAGACGATCGAGGCGCGGCTGCTGGTCGCCTGCGACGGCGTTCGTTCGAGGCTGCGCGAGGCGGCGGGCATCAAGGTCGTCGAGTTCGATTACGGCCAGTCCGGCATCGTCACCACCGTCGAGCACGAGCGTCCGCATGGCGGGACGGCGGAGGAGCATTTCCTGCCTGCCGGTCCCTTCGCGACGCTGCCGCTCAAGAACAACCGTTCCTCGCTCGTCTGGACCGAGAGCACCTATGATGCCGAGCGTCTGGTGAAGGAGGACGATTTCATCTTCGAGGAGGAACTGGAGCGCCGTTTCGGCCATAAGCTCGGCCGTCTCAAGGTGGTCGGCGGCCGGCGTGCCTTCCCGCTCGGCCTCACGCTTGCCCGCGACTTCGTTGCACCGCGTTTCGCGCTCGCCGGGGATGCCGCGCACGGCATCCACCCGATTTCCGGCCAGGGACTCAATCTCGGCTTCAAGGATGTCGCGGCCCTCGCCGAAACGATCGTCGAGGCGGACCGCCTCGGCCTCGATATCGGCTCGCTCGCGGTTCTGGAGCGCTACCAGACGTGGCGGCGCTTCGATACCTTCCGGATGGGCGTTACGACGGACGTCCTCAACCGGCTCTTCTCCAACGACATCATGCCCGTGCGGGTCGTGCGCGACCTCGGCCTCGGCCTCGTCGATCGCCTGCCGTCGCTCAAGAAGTTCTTCATCCGCCAGGCGGCGGGCACTCCCGGCAGAACCGATCCGCGGCTGCTCGCCGGCGAGCCGATTTGAACGCAACCGTTTGTGCCTCTGTCCGCCCCTCATCCGCCTACCGGCACCTTGCATAAGAAATGTTGTAAAGGATTCGGTATGCCTTTGGCCGGGCGACCGCCCGGCCAAAGGCGCCGACCGTCGGATCGCCGGCACCAGAACCTTTGGGGGTTACGGAGAAGCAGGATCGCGGTCGGTTCCTCATCGTGGCCCGAATGGTTGCTGGAACAACCTGGTTCGTATGCAAGGCAGGGACGACAAGGATGACCGAGATTAGCATGAAAGCGGCCGGTATTGATACCGGGAAGATATGGCTTGATGTCGCCACCTACCCGGTGAGCGACAAACAGAAAGTGCCCAACAACGCCGACGGCTGGCAGACTCTGGCTGACTGGCTCGAGCGGCAGGGGATCGGACGGGTCGGGATCGAAGCGTCCGGCGGATATGAGCGCGACGTGATTGCGTATCTGCATCAGAGAGGCTTTGAGGTCGTCCTGCTGCAGCCGCGGCAAGTGCGCGCTTTCGGCCTCTATAAGCTGCGCCGAGCCAAGAACGACCAGCTCGACGCCGCGCTGATCGCCGAGTGCGCTGCCCGTTCGGATGCGCGATGCCATGCGCCGGATAGCCGGCTGATCGCGTTTGGCGAATGGCTGCTGTTCATCGAGCAGATCGAAGCCGATATAGCCTGCCTCAAGACCCGCCGCGAGCGTTTCACCGACAGGCGGATCCTCGAGGAGATCGATCGTTCCATCGGTGAGCTCAAGAGCCGTTGCAAAGCCCAGCTCGCGCTGTTGCAGGCCGCTGTCCGCGAGCATGACGATCTCGCCCGGAAGCTTGATCTGATCGAAAGCATCGACGGCATCGGCATCCGTACGGCACTCACCCTGGTCATTCTGATGCCCGAACTCGGCAGGGTCGACCGTGAGGAGATCGCCGCGCTGACCGGCGTGGCGCCTTATGACGACCAGAGCGGCAAGCGTGAAGGCGAGCGCCATATCGCCGGCGGACGGGCGCGCGTCCGCAGGGCCCTGTTCAATGCCGCCTTACCGGCGTCGCAGCGCTGGAACGAGACGCTGGTTGAGCTCTACGACCGTCTCACCGCAAAAGGCAAATCCCACAAAGCGGCGCTCATCGCCTGCGTCCGCAAACTCATCATCTTCGCCAACACCGTCGTCAAGCGCCAAACCCCATGGACGAAAAGCGCGCCACAACAAAATTCTTGCGCTTAGTCTAATGGTTGCGCTTCTCCCCGCAGGCGGGGAGAAGGGACAAGCGGCGCCAACTGAACCCCGCATTCACTGTCCGCCCGAGGGAGCGAGCGGGGCGCGGCATATCCCTTCTCCCCGCCTGCGCAGGGCTGTCCGGGGAAAATTCATGCATAGCGGAAGACCATTTGGTTTGGGATGGTCCGGGGTTTTGGTCGGCTTGGATTGACCTGCGGCGGCTTGTGGATTTCGGCGATGCTTTTGCGCTGGAACAGGCACTGGGTGACGAGGTCGGTGAAGCGCAGGATCGGTAGAGGGACGCGGGCGAGGCGGGCGGCGATGCGCAACAGTGCATAGGCGATCATCGCCGCGAAGATCTGCAGGCGGATGGCGTTGTCGTTGTTGCCGAGGAACTTGCGGATCTTGAGGTGCTGTTTGATCCAGCGGAACAGAAGCTCGATCTGCCAGCGATCCTTATAGAGCTGGCCGATCTCGACGGCGGAGCGCTCGAGGTCGTTGGTCAGAAGCGTGATCGTATCGCCGTCCTGGCGCTTGACGATTACCCGGCGCAAGCCGATCGGCAGCTTGGAATCGCCCTTGCTGGCGAGGCTGACCTGGCTGTCTTCGAGGACCAGGAAGCCATCGCCTTGAGGTTGCTCAACGGGGCGTTCAGCGACCAGAGCCAGTCCCATGTTGGTCTTCGGCCGGGTGACGAAACTGGCGCCGGCTTCGGCGATCGCCGTCCACCAGCCGTAATGGCAGTAGCCCTTGTCGAAGACATAGGTTGCGCCCTTTTCGATGGTGATCGTGCGGCCGATCTGGGCGTCGTTGACGTTGGCGTCGGTGATGTCGAGGATGCCTGGACAATCGGCCTTGGGATCATAGACGACATGCAGCTTCATGCCGCGGATGCGGCCGTTCGACTTGGCCCAATCGTACAGCTTACCCAGCGGGATCGGGGTCGAATCGATCAGCCGCAGCATCTTGGTGCCCTCCCGGCGCGTCTGCCGGTCGAGCTGACCGGCCAGAAGCGCGAAGGTCTCGGCGAAGACGGCGACCGGGCGGCGGCGGTTGGCGTCCGACAGCGTCGAGCGCATCAGCCGGCCACTGCCGAGATGGTAATGATGCTGACTGTTGGCGTTGAAGCTCGCCTCCAACCCGCGCAGGCTGGTCGTGGCGCTCAACTGGGCATAGATCAGTGCCACCAGATGATCCCAGCTGGTAAAGCACTTGTCGTAGGCATCCCCGGCATGACGATCCACAATCGCCTGAAAGCTGCGGCGATCAATCGCTTTCAGCAGCTGGGCGAAAATGCTAGGGGTGAACCGCATGCTCCGTCTCCTTTTCTGAGTCTCGACAACCAGAAAATAGACGGAAAAACGCCGTCTGACGGGGCATGCGCCTGCGACATTTCGATTCACCCGGAACTTTCCCCGGACAGCCCTGCCGCCTGCGGGGAGAAGGTGGCGGCAGCCGGTTGAGGGGCAATCCCGACCGAGCGGGGTTGAGGCGGTTGGGTTCCCGAGGGATCCCCTTCATGAGCAGTATCCGCCGCACCGGCGCGACAAGCGGCAAACGCATCAATCCCCTCTCCCCGCTTGCGGGGAGAGGGTTAGTCCTCGGGTTGAACCCGAGGAGAAGGGCAAATCCCCGCGTGGGGGTTAACCCAAATCACGAAGCTCAGGCAGCCTGACCGCACCGAAACGTCGACCCTCAATCCTCGATCTTGCGCGCCTCGGAGACCAGCATGATCGGCACGCCGTCGCGGATCGGATAGGCGAGGCGGGCCTTTTCGGACACCAGTTCGTTGGCTTCCGGATCGTAGCTGAGGCGGCCCTTGGTCAGAGGGCAGACGAGCAGTTCCAGGAGTTTCGGATCGACCTTGCTGGCGTTGATGTCCATCGCTCTTTTCATTGCAGAATATTGTCGAGGTCGCCGAAGTTGCGGGCGAGCACGATCTCGGTGATGGCGATCAGCGTTTCGGCCCGCGTCTTCAGGTCGGGAGCCTCCAGCAACGCCTGTTTCTCCGCCGGTCCATAGGGCGACATCATTGCCATGGAGTTGACGAGGGTACGATTGCTGGCGCGTTCCACGCTTTCCCAGTCGGCTTCGAGCTTGTTGGCGTCGAGATAGGCCCGGAAGGCTGCGAGGAGCGCCTCCCGGTCGACGAGGCTCTCATCGTCCGGATTTTCGAGATCGCTCCCGAACGGGCCGATGCGGAAACGGCGATAGCCGCGGCAGCCGGCCACCTCTGCGAAAAGCCGGAAGCGGCACACGCCGGTGAGAGAGGTGATGTAACGGCCGTCGCCGGTCTCGGCGAAAGAGGTGATCCGGCCGATGCAGCCCACCTGACAAAGCGCCGGTACCGACGAGGCGTCGATGTCGTTGCGGCCTTCCGCAAAAGAGGGCTGAACGATGCCGATCAGCCGGTTGCCGGCGAGCGCATCGTCGAACATGGCGAGATAGCGCGGCTCGAAGATGTTGAGCGGGAGCTGTGCGCCGGGAAGCAGGAGCGCGCCCGTCAAGGGAAACACCGGAAGAATCTCCGGTAAGTCCTTCGGACCGAGATAGCGCGCATTTCCGACATGCATTCCGACAGATCCTGCAGATAGCGGCCGCGCCTTATCGAGGCGCGGTGCCGTAGGACCAAAAAATGGTGCGGCCCTTCGAAATCTCAAGGGAGAAATACACCGGAATCGATCGGGCGGGGCTGAAAAAATTCGACGCGAAGGCCGCTTACGAAAAGAGAATCGACGACAGCTTGCGCCGCGCGGCGATCGTTGCCGGGTCCTTCGGGCCCCATACCTCGAAGAACGACAGCAGTTCGCGCCGGGCGCCGTCGTCCTCGAAGCTGCGGTCGCGCTTCATGATCGTCAGGAGATGTTCGGCGGCGGCGGTGCGGTCGCCCTCGACATTGCGGAGCTTGGCGAGCTTGAGCCGTGCCGCGTGGTCGTCCGGATCGAGCGCGAGTTGGCGCTCCAGCGCGGCCGGGTCGCCGAGCTTGCGGGCCTCCTCGATCTGGTCGAGCTTTTTCGAGACGGCGGCGACGGCCGCTTCCCCGGCTAGCGCTTCCGGCAGACCGGAAAGCGCCTGGCGCGCCTCGGCGACCTGCCCGAGCGCAATCATGCATTCGATCATGCCGGCGACAGCCGCGGCGTTTTCCGGGTCGGCCTGGAGAACGGCACCGTAGAGACCGGCGGCGTTCTGCGCGTCGCCTGCATCGATCAGCGCCTTCGCGTCGGCAAGCACGCTTTCGATCTCGGCCTTGCCGTTGTCTGCGGCCGGACCGGCGATTCGATCGATGAACTCCTTGATCTGGCTCTCGGGCACGGCGCCCATGAAGCCATCGACCGGACGCCCGTCGATAAAGGCGATCACCGCGGGAATGGACTGGATGCCGAGCTGGCCGGCGATCGATGGATGGTCGTCGATGTTCATCTTGACGAGCTTCACCCGGCCGGCGGCTTCCCTCACCACCTTCTCGATGACGGGCGTCAGTTGTTTGCAGGGCCCGCACCAGGGCGCCCAGAAATCGACGAGCACCGGCTGCTGGCGCGATGCCTCGAGCACGTCGCGGGTAAAGGCGGCGGTTGTCGTCTCCCTGATCAGGTCGTCCGGGATCAGGTCGTTCGGGCCGCTCGCGGTGCTTGCCGGCTGTCCGCCGAACGAGGCCGAGCCCGTCATCTGTGTGCCGAAGGAACCTTGATAGGGATTGTCGCTACCGCTCATTCTTCTCTCCTCGCGGACTTGGGCGTCCGGCTTCATGCATTCGCGCCAAAGATCGTATGTCAGGCCGTCACTTTCAAGACAAGCGGCTCGTGCCCGGTTGCCTCCATGAAGCGCAGCATGTCCTTCGACGCGATCGAGGTCGTCTGGTCGTTCGAGAGCGGATGGCAGTTGATCGTCTCGAACGCCATCAGCGTCTCGTCGAGAATGATCTTCACCTTGCCCTCGGTGTCGTTGATCGCGCCGAAGGCGGTGACGGCGCCCGGTATCACGCCCAGATATTCCATCAGCTTGTCCGGCTTGCCGAAGGAGACCTTGCTTGCCGCGCCGATGGTCTGATGAACGGTCTTCAGGTCCACCGTCGCGTGTTCCTCGACGGTCAGAAGGAAATAATTGTCCTTTTTGTCCTTCAGGAACAGGTTTTTTGTATGTCCGCCGGGGATTTCATCGCGCAGCGCCACCGATTCGGCGACCGTGAAGACCGGCGCGTGCCGCTTCGTCCTGTGTTCGATCCCGAGTTCGTCGAGAAAACGGAAGAGATCTTCCGCAGTCTTCGGCTCAGCCTTGTTCATGGTCATCCTTTCCGCAGTCGCGATCTTCTCTCGGCCTGCTTTAAGGAGGAGCGAGACGTTCCGCAATCTCATGCGCGGCGCAGCGCAACCGGAAACGCGGCATTCCCGGCCTTCGAATGCACTCGCGAAAAAATTCTTGGCGTTCGCGTCATTTCCCTGTTGCATTTGAAAAGGGCTTGGGCCATATAGCGCCCGTCGCCGCAACACGGGGCGACACCCCTGGTCCATCGACTACCCCCGGGCCTGGGTCTTGTGAGCGGGTGTAGCTCAGGGGTAGAGCACAACCTTGCCAAGGTTGGGGTCGGGCGTTCGAATCGCCTCACCCGCTCCAAATTCTTCGGACAATTCAGCAGGTTGATGAGCCCTTCGGGCGTTTTCCGTTTCGCACGGCCGTGCCGCGTAGCGGCGTTTGTCTATGCTTTTCGCGCGCCGGAGCGCGCTTTGCCGGCCGCCCTCAGAGCTGTGAGCATGTAGACCGGTGCAACTGGCCCCAAAGCTGAAGCAATATTGCGAGCTCCCTTCTCGCCACCGGTTTGCCGCATAGCCTTTGCGGACATACATCCGCAAAAGCTGCCAATAGCTCTCTACTATCCCACGACGGCCGGGTTCGCGCAGCATGCCATGAAGCCGTCGGTGATGACGTCCTTGGGAAGGTTGCGGCCGATGAAGACGAGGCGCGAGACGCGCTCTTCGCCCTCCTTCCAGGGGCGCTGGTGGTCGCCT
The DNA here is from genome assembly GCF_030064585.1 of Ensifer meliloti. Taxonomy (NCBI): domain Bacteria; kingdom Pseudomonadati; phylum Pseudomonadota; class Alphaproteobacteria; order Hyphomicrobiales; family Rhizobiaceae; genus Ensifer; species Ensifer meliloti. Next base: position 2,117,991 of record NZ_CP120365.1, on the reverse strand, counting down.
TCCACCAGCATGTGGACGCCCTGGACGACATAGCGGTCGGTGTCGCCGGCAAAGGCGATGATGCCCTTCATCCGCAGCATGTCCGTGCCGAAGGCCCGGGCGGTCGTCTGGAGCCAGCGGAAGAATTTTTCCGGGTCTACGGGTCGGCGTTCGACCAGTGAAAAACTGGCGACATGGTCGTCATGCTCGTGATCGTGGTCCGCTTCGAGAAAGTCGGGCTCGACCTCGAGAATGCGGTCGAGATCGAAGGCGTTGCGATCGAGCAGGCTGGCGATCTCGAGATTGCAGCGCTGCGTCTTGAGGATGCCGGCCGTCGGATTGATGCGGCGGATGCGATCCTCCACGGCCTGCAGGCCTTCGGGCGATACGAGATCGGTCTTGTTGAGGATGATCGTGTCGGCGAAGGCCAATTGCTCCTGCGCTTCATGTGCGCGGTCGATCTCGCCGAGAAGGTGCTTGGCATCGACAACGGTAATGATGGAGTCGAGCCGTGTCTTGGAGCGGACATCCTCGTCGACGAAGAAGGTCTGGGCGACCGGCGCGGGGTCGGCGAGGCCCGTCGTCTCTATCAGGATGCCGTCGAACCGCTCGCGCCTGCGCATCAGCGCCTCGATGATGCGGATCAGGTCCCCGCGCACCGTGCAGCAGATGCAGCCATTGTTCATTTCGAACACCTCCTCGTCGGCATCGACGATGAGGTCGTTATCGATGCCGACCTCGCCGAACTCGTTGACGATGACCGCGAATTTCTTGCCATGCGGCTCGGAGAGGATGCGGTTGAGAAGCGTGGTCTTTCCTGCTCCGAGATAGCCGGTAAGGACGGTGACGGGGGTAGGGGCAAGCTGATCGGGCATTGGCGAGAACCTCACTGTCGCATGGACGGCCGGAGGCTATGTTCCGGCTACATGGATACGTTATTACATTTCACTTTATAAACGTAATAACGTAACATAGCCGGGGTTTGTCAAGTCCGATCCAGGCGCTGAAACGCTGAGATTCTCTTTCTTTCCTCGCCCGCAGCCGAATTCGTCACCGGTATCGCGCTGCCGGTGGAAGGCGGCGTCGATTAGCGGCGGGATGGAGCGTTTCACTGTTCGATGAAACGGTGAAACTGAAAGTGCTCCAACGGCCTCTGCCTTGCTTCAGTTCTTCGTGAAAACGTAATCCGTTTCCTGCCGGAGCGTTTCGCCCGGTCTCAGCACCGCCTTCGGGAAACCTTCGTGGTTCACCGCATCGGGCCAGATCTGCGTTTCGAGGCAGAAGCCGGCGAAGGGGCCGTAACGGCGGCCTTCGAGGCCGGGAACCGGTACGTCGAGCTTTTCTCCGGTATAGAGCTGCACGCCGGGCTCCGTCGTCAGCACTTCCAGCGACACACCGGAATTGATGCTGCGTACGAGCGCCACGGAGCGCTTCTGCACGCGCTCCGGCGAGAGACAGAAATTGTGGTCATAGGCGATTCCGCCGCGGTCCAGCTGCCTTCCAAGCGAGGTCATTTCGCGCAGATCGAAGGCGGTACCGGCGACGGGGCGGATCTCGCCCGTCGGAATCTGCCGCTCGTCGGTGGGCAGGTAGTGGTCTGCCGCAATCATGATGTCGTGGCCGAATGCGTCCGAGCCGCCGTCGAGGTTGAAATAGCTGTGCTGGCAGACATTGGCGAGGGTCGGCGCGTCGGTCTCAGTTTCGTAGACGACGTTGAGCGTGCCGCCCGGTTTCAGCGTATAGGTGCAGGTGATCGTGCAATTGCCCGGGTAGCCGGCACGGCCGTCCGGATCGGTGATCTCGAGCGTTACGCTGTCTTCGGCCTGCCTGCGGAGCGACCAGTTGCGCTTGCCGATATTGTCGCTGCCGCCGTGGAGATGCGTTGCGCCGTTCTCGTTGAGCTCGAGTTGATAGGCCTTGCCTTCGAGCGCGAAGCGGCCACCGCCGATACGGTTGGCGTTGCGGCCGGGCGTGGCGCCGAAATAGGAGGAATGGGCCGGATAGCTTTCGAAATCCTCGAAGCCGAGCACGAGCGGGGCTGCATGTCCTTCGAGCCGCAAATCCTGTATGACCGAGCCCCAGGTGATCACCGACGCCGTCAGCCCGCCGCCCTTAAGCGTCAGGCGCTGTACGGGCTCGCCGGAGGGCAGGTGGCCGAAGATTTCCGTGTCTGTTCCCATGCATCTCCCCATTTCCGCGAGTCGGCGTCAACCTGCTGCATTTCCGCCGAGGCGGCAACCGGAAAGTCATACTTTTTGCTTCAACGCTCTCCGGTTCCGATCTTCGCCAGCTCGTAGGGCGTCGTCTGGTAGATCTCGTTGATCCAGTTGCCGAAGAAGAGATGTGCATGGCTGCGCCAGCGGTTCTGCGGCGGAAGTGCGGAGTCATTGTGGGGGAAATAGTCGTGCGGCAGCTTGATCGGCACGCCGGCATCGACGTCGCGGAAATATTCCTCCGACAGGGACGTCGAATCATATTCGACGTGATTGAACATGTAGAGCCGGTTGCCTTTCTTCTCGTGTACGAGGCAGACGCCCACTTCCTTGGATTCCATCAGGATTTCGAGATCCGGCACCCGGTCGATATCGGCGCGGCGCACCTCGGTCCAGCGCGAAACGGGAACGGCGAAATCGTCGGAAAAGCCGTTCAGATAGACCGAAGAGGGCTGCAAGTTCTGGTGGCGGTAGACGCCGAAGGCCTTTTCCTTCAGCGGATATTTCGGAACCCCGTGGAAATGGTAGATCGCAGCCATCCCGCCCCAGCAGACGTTCAGCGTCGAATGGACGTTGGTCGTCGTCCAGTCGAAGATGCGCTGCAACTCCTTCCAGTAGGTGACCTCTTCGTATTCGAGCGTCTCGATCGGCGCGCCGGTGATGATGAAGCCGTCGAACTTGCGGGCCTCCACCTCCTCGAAGGTCTCGTAGAAGGCGAGCAGATGCTCTTCGGGCGTATTCTTCGGCCGGTGGCCATTGACGCGGACCAGCGTCAATTCGACCTGAAGCGGCGTGGCGCCGATCAGCCGCGCCATCTGGATCTCGGTCTTGATCTTGTTGGGCATGAGGTTCAAAAGCCCGATCTGCAGCGGCCGGATGTCCTGGCGGATCGCCTCGGTCTCGGTCATCAGCCGCACACCCTCGTGAACGAGAGTTTCGAAGGCGGGCAGCGTATCGGGTATCTTGATGGGCATGGGCGTCCACTCGATCGAATACAAAAAAACCGGCGGCGAAACGATCGCGACCGGTCCTCGGAAATCCATTGTTCCCTCGGCCCTTTAGCGACTTCTTTAACGTGGCTGCAAGCCGGCCGGCCAAATCACCACGGATCATTTGATAGCGCGAGGAGGACCGCGCGGTCAATGAAAAAGGATTCGACGGCGTCGAGGCGGCCCCTCATCCCGCTGCCGCGACCTTCTCCCCGCAAGCGGGGCGAAGGGATGAGCGGCACTCCTCCAGTCCCCGCGCCCCGCTTGCGGGAGATTGGGTCATGGTGAGGGGGCAGCCCTTGTCCGTCGTTCTGCCTTATCCCCGAAACGCCGTGACCTCGATCTCGATCAGCATTTCCGGGCGGATGAGGTCGCAGACGATCATCGTCGCGGCCGGGCGGATCTCGCCGAAGGTCTCGCCGAAGATCGGGAAGACGCGGTCGGCAAAGCTCGCATCGGTGACGTAGTAGTGGTTGCGCACGACGTCCGACAGCGAGAAGCCGGCTTCCTTCAGGGCGCCTTCGATCGTCTTCAGGCAGTTGCGCGCCTGCTCCTCCACCGTTTCCGGCATGGTCATGGTCGCATAGTCGTAGCCGGTCGTGCCGGAGACGAAGCACCAGTCGCCTTTCGCGACGGCACGCGAATAGCCTGCCGTCTTTTCGAAAGGCGAGCCGGACGAGATGAGCTTGCGGGTCATCCGGCAGCTCAGGCCCAGGGGCGGGAAGCGGCGGTCGCCTTCTCGTAATTGTCGATGGAACCGCCCTTTTCGAGCGTGAGGCCGATATCGTCGAGGCCGTTCAGCAGGCAGTGGCGCTTGAAGGCATCGACCTCGAACTTGATCGAGCCGCCGTCCGGACCGGTGATCTCCTGCGCTTCGAGATCGACCGTGAGAATGGCATTGGAGCCGCGGCTGGCGTCATCCATCAGCTTGTCGAGGTCTTCCTGGCTGACGACGATGGGCAGGATGCCGTTCTTGAAACAGTTGTTGTAGAAGATGTCGGCGAACGAGGTCGAAATGACGCAGCGGATGCCGAAATCGAGAAGCGCCCAGGGCGCATGCTCGCGCGAGGAGCCGCAGCCGAAATTGTCGCCTGCGACGAGAATCTTGGCGTTCTGGTAGGCAGGCTTGTTGAGGACGAAGTCCGGATTGGGGGTGCCGTCCTCGTTGTAGCGCGCCTCGGCGAAAAGCCCCGTGCCGAGGCCGGTGCGCTTGATCGTCTTCAGGTAATCCTTCGGAATGATCATGTCCGTGTCGATGTTGACGACGGGCAGGGGAGCGGCAACGCCGGTGAGCTTGACGAACTTGTCCATGACTTGGCCTTCGATTTCAGCGGAAATGTTCGAGAAGCGTTTAGATCAGTTTTGCGCCGAAATGAAGGGGAATCTGCTTTCATGGAGCGGGAGGCGGGCGGAAAACCGCTTCACAACTTGCCTCATCCCGCTTCCGGCAATCCCATTCTAAAGATCGATGATCGTCCCGCGCCCGTCCTTCCATACCCGCATCTCGCGCGGAGTGCTTCCCGGATTGGCGCGTGCGCGCGCACGAGCCTGCACGGGCCGTCCGTTGAGCTTGGCGGCGATCGCGCTGCCGACGGCAATGATGGCGGCGATCCCGGCGAGCGCCAAGGCCAGCGAGGCGGTGAACACGAATGCCACGAGCGTGATGGTGATGGCGGCGGCCGTGAAGAGAACAGAGCGGATGCTTTGCATGATTGTCACCTTTCTGTTCGGCATGTGGGTGCTGGCCACGCCGCTTGCAAGAGGGTCCGCTCGTCTCGGCTTGCGCAAAGGTTGAAAGGCAGGCACAACGAACGGCATGACAGGGAACGGCATGAGAGCGATCGACCATCATCCCGTGCGGCTGCGCCGCTCGGTGCTTTCGGTTCCGGCCGACAATCAGCGCGCACTCGCCAAGGTCCGTGAACTGGCGGCGGACGCCGTGATCTTCGACCTCGAGGATTCCGTCTCGCCGGACCGCAAGGCTGCGGCGCGCGATGCGCTCGTCCGGCATCTTGCCGGCAACCGGCCGCAGGGCGAAACGGTCATCCGCGTCAATGCGGCGGGCTCAGGCTTCGGCGAGGCCGATCTCGCAGCGGCTCTTGCCGCGCGGCCCGATGCCATCCTCCTGCCCAAGGTCGAAAGCCCCGCCGATATTCAAGGCGCGCTCGACTGGCTTTCGGAAAGGGACGCGCCGGATGAGCTGAGGCTCTGGGCGATGATCGAGACGCCGCGCGGGGTCGTGAACGGGCCGGCGATCGCCGAGACCGGCCGCACCTCCGGCGGCCGGCTGGACTGCTTCGTCGTCGGGCTGAACGATCTTCGCAAGGAGACGGGCGTGCCCGCCCTTCCGGGCCGGACCTATCTCGTTCCGTGGCTGATGCAGATCCTTCTTGCCGCGCGCGGCAGCGGGCTCGACGCCATCGACGCGGTCTTCAACGATTTCCGCGATCCGGAAGGGTTCGAGGCGGAGTGCCGGCAGGGACGCGACATGGGCTTTGACGGCAAGATGCTGATCCACCCGGCGCAGATCGATGCGGCCAATCGGCATTTCGCCGCGGACGAGGCTGCGGTCGAGGAGGCGCGCGCGATCATCGAGGCCTTTGCCTTGCCGGACAATGCCGGAAAGGGTGTCATCAACCTTCATGGGCGGATGGTCGAGCGCCTCCATCTCGAGCAGGCGATGAAGATCGCCGCCAAGGCGGACATCATCGAAAAACGAAAGGCAAAATCTTGAAGCTCTATCGCTTTCTCACCGGCCCCGACGATGCCTCCTTCTGCCACAAGGTGACGGCGGCATTGAACCAGGGGTGGACGCTGCACGGTCCGCCGACCTACGCCTTCAATGCTGACACCCAGCACATGCAGTGCGGCCAGGCGGTGGTGAAGGAAGTGGAGGGCAAGGATTATCATCCCGACATGAAGCTGTCGGAGCAGTAGGGATCGTTTCGGGTCGGACTTGCCCCCGCGCACAGGGATGAGGAAATCAGGCAGGAGCGGCGGGTATCCGAATCTCAACAGGCCTCAGCCGCCCACGTGTTCCACGCTTTCCTCGATCCGCTCCATGTCGTCGTCCGACAGGCCGAAATGGTGGCCGATCTCGTGGATCAGCACATGGGTGATGATATCGCCGAGCGTTTCCTCGTTTTCGGCCCAGTAGTCGATGATCGGGCGGCGGTAGAGGGTGATGCGGTTCGGGAACTCCCCGGTTTCCATGGTGAAGCGTTCACCGAGACCGCGGCCTTCGAACAGGCCCAGCAGGTCGAACGGCGTTTCGAGCGCCATGTCTTCGAAGACATCGTCGCTTGGAAAGTCGGCGATTTCGATCGTGAGATCCGTCGTCAGCTTGCGGAATTCCTCAGGCAGGTGGCTGTAGGCTTCAAACGCGAGCTGTTCGAATACGGTAAGCGACGGTGCGTGGCGTTCCCGCCAATCATCGGTTTGGTCAATGCGGGCCATGGGCACTCCTTGTTGCCCCTCATATAGCGATTTTGCCTTTGTTTTTCGAGTGATGAATTCTATCCCGAAAAGAAAGAGGAATATATTCTCAACATTGGTTGTTGACTCTTGAGGGCAGCTCTGGAATCCATAAGAACATAACATGAACATGCAGATGGAGCTGACCGTCATGGCCGGAAACGCCGTGCAACGGCAAACCGTTCTTTCCCTTCGCGAGACCATTGCGCGGATTGAAGATCGCGGGGTGCCGGGATGCGTCCGGTCGGCCAAGACGGCCGACCCTGCCGGCTTTCGCCGCGGCAAGGAGGAGGCCACGCGCCGCAAGATCCTGCCGCTCGGCGTCCCGCAATTCGATGAGGTCCTCCAGGGCGGGTTGCCGCTCGAGGGCATGATGGAAATCCGCAATGCCGAAACCCCGGATGCGGGCGCGGCCGCCGGTTTCGTGGCGGCGCTTGCGGTGCTCTATCAACGGCAGAAGAAGGAGAATGGCCGTCTGGCCCCGATCCTTTGGATCAGCCAGACGCTTGCTGCCTGTGAGGCGGGTCAGCCTTATGCGCCGGGCCTCAAGGCCTATGGACTCGATGCCGAGCGCTTCCTCTTCGTTTCGGCGCGCACGGTGAAGGATGCGCTGTGGATCGCAGAGACGGCGCTTTCGGTACCGGTCTTCGCCGTGGTCGTTCTGGAAATCCGCGGCAACCCTGCCTGTCTCGCCCTGAGCGAGAGCCGGCGTCTGCATGTGAGGGCCCGGGCGGGCGGCGTGCCTCTTCTCGTCTTGCGTCAGGCGGGCGAGGAGGAGGCGAGCAGCGCCTTCTTCCGGCTCCAGGTCAAGCCGGCACCGGCCGGCGAACGTCCTCTTCCCGATGGTTCGGTGCTTTGCGGCAGCATCGGCCATCCCGCCTTTCACCTCCTTGTCGAAAAAAGCAGGCGCCAAGCCTCCGACGACATCTTTCTCGAATGGAACGCCCATGACCGCCGCTTCTACTCACTCGATGAGCGCCGGAGCGCCGCTCTTCAGACAAACGATGAGCCAACGGATCCTGTCGATCCACTTTCCGCATCTGCCGACCGACCGCGTCGCGCGCAGCCGATGGGGCGCCTCCTGGCTTTCGCGCGGGCGTCCTGACCATCCGCCCGTCGTCTTCGCCGCCAAGATCGACAATGCCATGCGGCTCGTTGCGCTCGATACTTTTGCAGAGCGTATCGGCCTGAAGCGCGGCCAGGGGGCGGCGGAGGCCCGCGCCATGTGTCCCTCGCTCGACGTGATCGCCGCCGATCCGGCCGCCGACCAGGCCTTCCTGGAGGCGCTTGCCGACTGGTGCGACCGCTATACGCCGCTCGTGGCACTCGACGGCACGGATGGCCTGTTCCTCGACATCACCGGCTGCGCCCATCTTCATGGCGGCGAAAAGGCGCTCATCAGCGATGTCCTGTCGCGTCTTTTCTCTCTCGGCGTCGAGGCGCGGGCGACCGTCTCCTCCGCAGCCGGGCTTTCCTGGGCTGTCACCCGTTACGGCGATGCCGACGTCATTGCGCCCGGGGATGGAGACCCGGTGCTGGCACCCTTGCCGGTCGCCGCGCTGCGATTGCCGGCGGACACCGCGGCCGCACTCGAACGGGTCGGGCTGAAACAGATCGGCGACCTTCTCGAAGCGCCGCGGGCGCCGCTCGCCCGCCGCTTCGGCTCCTCCCTTCTCCTCAGGCTCGATCAGGCGAGGGGCTTCGAGGACGAGCCGCTTTCGCCCCGGCTGCCCGTGCCGAGCTTCTCCGCCGAACGCCGGCTCGCCGAGCCGCTGCAGGACGAGGAACACATTCTCGAACTGACCCGTCACCTCGCCAGGGATGTCCGCTCCTCGCTGGAGCGACATGGCGAAGGCGGGCGGCTCTTCGAGCTCCTCCTGTTCCGCGTCGACGGCCGGGTATTCCGCGTTCGAGCCCATGCGGCCGTGCCCTTGAACGATGCCGTCCGCATCGCCGCCCTCTTTCGCGAGCGGCTGCAGGCGGTTCATGACGATCTCGATGCCGGATATGGTTTCGAAATCGTCCGGCTCTCGGTCCTCAGAAGCGAAAGGCTCGATCCGGCGCAGCAGGATTTTTCCGGCGCCCCCGACGAAAGCCAGCCGCTCGCGGCCTTCGTCGACAAGGTCTCCGCCCGTTTCGGGCCCGGTTGCCTGATGCAGGCGACCCTTGCCGAAAGCCATCTGCCGGAACGGGCGGGCGGATTTGCCGCCGTGACGGACGTGGCCGCGGTCCTGAGGACGCCTGCCCTTGAAGAGAAGGCTTTCCCCGAGAACCGTCCGCTTCGGATTTTCGCGCATCCCGAACCGGTGGAGGCGACGGCGGAAGTGCCCGAGGGTGCGCCGCGCAGCTTCAACTGGCGCAAGACCCGCTACCGCGTCGCCCGTGCCGAAGGGCCGGAGCGCATCGCCGCCGAATGGTGGATCGACGGGGAGGATCATCCGACGCGGGATTATTTCCGGATAGAGGATCAGGAGGGCCGCCGCTTCTGGCTGTTTCGCGAAGGTCTCTACGGAAGGGAGACCGCCTCGCCCCGCTGGTTCATGCACGGAGTTTTCGCATGAGCGCGGATGCTGTCTTCTGCGAGCTCGGTGCGCGCACGAATTTCTCCTTTCTCGAAGGGGCGGCGCCGGCCGAGGAGATGGTCGTATTCGCCAAGAAGGCGGGGCTTGCCGGTCTCGGCATTGCCGACCGCAACAGCGTCGCCGGCGTCGTCAGGGCTCATGCCAAGGCGAAGGTGGAGGGCTATCCCTTCCAGCCGGGCGCCCGCCTGGTTTTTGCCGACGGCACGCCGGACATTCTCGCTTATCCGAAGAACAGGCGGGGCTGGGGGCATCTCTGCCGCCTGCTCAGCGCCGGTAACCTGCGCTCGAAGAAGGGCGACTGCACGCTCCATCTCGCCGACCTGCTCGAATGGCAGGAGGAGCTTCTTCTGATCGTCATGCAAGGCGAAGGGCGGCCGGAACCGGAGAGCCTGGAAGTGCTGCTCGGGACATTGAAGGAGCATGCGGGCAACCGGCTCTATCTCGGACTGGCGCCGCATTATGACGGTTTCGACCGGCATGATTTTGCCGTTCTGGCCGCAATTGCCCGAAAGGCCGGCATCGGGTTGCTCGCCACCAATGACGCGCTCTATCACGATCCGCATTACAGGCCGCTCGCGGATGTCGTCACCTCCATCCGGGAGCATGTGCCGATCGCCGGCGCCGGTTTCCTTCTGCAGAAGAATGCCGAAAGGCATCTGAAGGGCCCAAGGGAAATGGCCAGGCTTTTCAGCGACTATCCCGAGGCGATCGCCAATACCCGGAAATTTTTCCGCGAGCTCGCCTTCAGCCTCGACGAGCTCAGCCACCAATATCCGGATGAAAACGCCGATGGCGAGACGCCCGCCGAAAGCTTGCGGCGGCTCGTCGCGGAAGGTGCGGCGGAGCGCTATCCCGAAGGCGTGCCGGAAAAGGTGATGCGCCAGATCGACTATGAGCTCGAGCTCATCCACGACAAGAAATACGAGCCTTATTTCCTGACCGTCCACAAGCTCGTGAAATTTGCCCGCAGCGTGAATATTCTCTGCCAGGGGCGGGGCTCGGCGGCCAATTCCTCGGTCTGCTTCTGCCTCGGCATCACCGATGTCGATCCGCAGAAATTCACCCTGCTGTTCGACCGATTCCTGTCGAAGGATCGCGACGAGCCGCCCGATATCGATGTCGACTTCGAGCACGAGCGGCGCGAAGAGGTGATCCAGTATATCTACAGGACTTACGGCAAGGAGCATGCGGGCCTGACCGCCGCGGTGATCAGCTATCGCTCGCGCTCCGCCGGGCGCGAGGTCGCCAAGGCCTTCGGCCTTTCGGAAGACGTTCAATCGGCTCTCGTCAGTTCGATCTGGGGCTGGGGCACCTCGCCTTTCACCGAGGAGCAGGCGAAAGGGGCGGGGCTCGACGCGGCGGACCCTCTCACCAGGCGCGTGCTTGCCTATGCCAGTCTGCTCATGAATTTTCCGCGCCACCTCTCGCAGCATGTGGGCGGCTTCGTGATTACCCGCGACAGGCTCGACGAGGTCGTGCCGATCATGAACACGCCCATGCCCGACCGCTACATGATCGAATGGGACAAGGACGATCTCGATGAGCTGAAGATACTGAAGGTCGACGTGCTGGCGCTCGGCATGCTGACCTGCCTTGCCAAGGGTTTCAAGCTTCTGGAAGCGCATTACGGCGAGCCGATAACGCTGGCCGAAATCTACCAGGATCATCGGGACGCGGTTTACGACATGATCTGCCGCGCCGATACGGTCGGCGTCTTCCAGATCGAAAGCCGGGCGCAGATGAGCATGCTGCCGCGCCTGCAGCCGCGCGAAATGTACGATCTGGTGATCGAGGTAGCGATCGTTCGCCCCGGCCCCATCCAGGGCAATATGGTGCATCCCTATCTGAAACGGCGCGAAGCCCAGCGCAGGGGCGAGGCGGTCGTGTATCCCAGCCCGGAGTTGAAGGCGGTCCTGGAAAGGACGCTGGGCGTGCCGCTGTTCCAGGAGCAGGCGATGCAGATCGCGATCACAGCGGCCGGTTTTTCGCCCAGCGAGGCCGACCGCCTGCGCCGCGCCATGGCCACCTTCAAGCGGACCGGTACGATCCACACCTTCGAGCGGAAGATGGTGGAGGGCATGGTCGCGAATGGCTACGAGAGGGAATTCGCCGAGCGCTGCTTCAACCAGATCAAGGGATTCGGCGAATACGGCTTCCCCGAAAGCCATGCTGCCTCCTTCGCCTCTCTCGTCTATGCCTCGGCCTGGCTCAAGACCTATTATCCGGACATCTTCTGCGCCGCGCTCCTGAACGCACAGCCGATGGGTTTCTATGCGCCGGCGCAACTGGTGCGCGATGCCCGTGAACACGGGGTCAGAATGCTGCCGGTCGATATCAATCATTCGGATTGGGATGCCCTGCTCGAAGGCGAGGGCGCCTTCGACAAGAATGCTGTCCACCCGCGCCACGCCAGCATGCGGGAGGTGATCAAAACCCGGAAGGCCGTGCGGCTGGGCTTCCGGCTGGTCAAGGGCCTGAAGCAGACGGATATGAAGGCGCTCGTCGCGCGCCGGGGGGAGGGATACCGCTCCGTTCATGACCTGTGGCTTCGATCAGGGCTCTCCCGCTCCGTTCTGGAGCGCCTTGCGGATGCTGATGCCTTCCGGTCGATAGGCCTCGACCGGCGGGCGGCCCTCTGGGCGGTAAAGGCGCTCGACGAGCAGTCGGCGGTGGAGCGATTGCCGCTTTTCGAGGGGGCGGGTTCCGACGATCTGCAGATCGAGCCCAAGGTCGCTCTTCCCGATATGCCGGCAGGCGAACAGGTCATTCATGACTATCGCACCCTGACGCTCTCCCTGAAGGCGCACCCCGTTTCCTTCATGCGGGAGGATTTTTCGCGAATGGGTATCCTGCGCAGCCGGGATCTGGCGGCAACCGCAACTGGAAGATGGGTGACGGTGGCAGGCCTTGTACTGGTCAGGCAGCGGCCGGGCTCTGCCAATGGCGTCATCTTCATGACGATCGAGGACGAAACAGGGATCGCCAATATCATCGTCTGGGAAAAGACGTTCCAGAAATACCGGCGGCAGGTCATGGGATCGCGGCTTGTGAAAGTCCGCGGCCGCTTACAGAACCAGAGCGGCGTCATTCACGTGGTCGCCGATCATCTGGAGGATATAACGCCGATGCTTGGCCTGCTGCGCCGGGAGGCGCGGCGTTTCGGCGTCAACGACCGCGCGGACGGGGCCTTGCGGCCGAGCGCGGACGCCCGCGAAAAGAAAAAACTCCGGCAATTGCGCCTGGGCCTGCCCGCTCGCGCAGCGCCGGAGGGCGAGGCGGCCGCCCAGGTCGCGGAGGTCATGCCGAAGGGGCGCAATTTTCATTGAGCCCCAGTCGTTACGCGCATCGAAGTCCGCCTTCCGCTTGAGGCCTCCAGGGCGCCCCCTGTGTAAAAATGTCGCAGGCACCGCTGCCGGAATTACAAGTCATGGAGGAAAAATCCTCTCCTTAGAATCGCCTAATGTAATGAAAATGCGATGATTTCCGTCAAGTTTAGAATCGCTCTAATGCATTCCTCAACCATATGGAGAAGAGTTTTTAGTTGACGGCAAATGTCCTCTTTTGCTTTATCGCAAAATCAGAGCGTTGCGTATGATGGACACGACGAAATGCTGGTTTGCAGTTGCAATTTCATCACCGAGAAAGAGATCGAGGACACGATCGTCGGCCTCCTCGACGAGGACTGTTGGCAGTTGATCGTGCCGGCGAAAGTCTATCATGCGATGGAAAAACGCGGCCGTTGCTGCGGCTGTTTTCCCAATGTCGTCGACATCATCATCCGCACCACCGAGCAATATCACGCCCGCCGCGACTCGACGGACGCCGATATATTTGATTTCATGACCCGCCTCAGACAATTCCATGAAGAAAACCGGAGGGCGGATCTTGAAAGGCGACGCAAAGGTCATCGAGCAGCTTAACGAAGCGCTCTATCTCGAACTCGGTGCCGTAAACCAATACTGGCTGCATTACCGCCTTCTCGAAGATTGGGGCTATACGCTGCTCGCCAAGAAGGAGCGCGCCGAGTCGATCGAGGAGATGCACCACGCCGACAAGCTCGTCTCCCGCATCATCTTCCTCGAAGGCCACCCGAATCTGCAGACGGTCGCGCCGCTGCGCATCGGCCAGAACGTCAAGGAAGTCCTGGAAGCCGATCTTGCCGGCGAGTACGACGCGCGCACGGCCTATAAGAACTCCCGCGACATCTGTCACGCGGCCGGCGATTACGTCTCGATGAAGCTCTTCGAGGAACTGCTCGCCGACGAGGAGGGCCACATAGACTTCCTCGAAACACAGCTCGATCTGCTCCGCAAGATCGGTGAGGAAAAATACGGTCAGCTCAACGCCGCTTCGGCCGACGAAGCCGAATAAGTTCCAACCTTCTCAAGGGGCGGCGAATTAAATCAGCCCCTCAACCGGCTGCCGCCACCTTCTCCCCGCCTGCGGGGAGAAGGGACACGCCGCTCTGCCTTGCCCCGCATTCGACGGCGGAAGAGGCCTGGCGTTTGCCGCTTGTTTCCTTCGCCCCGCTTGCGGGGAGAAGGTGGCCGGCAGGCCGGATGAGGGGCGACATGCCGCCCTTCTCTCACCGCACCAAATGCGAAAACGCAGCGACGACCTCTTCATAGGCCTTGCGCTTGAAGGGCACGATCAAGCCCGGAAGTTCGTGCATGGGCTTCCATTCCCAGGCGTCGAATTCCGGCTCGTGGCCGCCGGGCGGCGGGTTGATGGCGATCTCGCTTTCGTCGCCCTCGAAGCGGAAGGCGTACCAGCGCTGCCTCTGGCCGCGGTACTTGCCCTTGAGGCCGATCCCGATCAGGTGCGACGGCAGGTCGTAATTGATCCAGTCCGGCGCCTCTGCGAGGAGCGAGACCGAGCGGATGCCGGTCTCCTCGTAGAGTTCGCGATAGGCGGCCTCGAGCGGGTCCTCGCCCTCGTCGATGCCGCCTTGCGGCATCTGCCAGAGCTGCGGCGAACCGTCATATTCGGAATTGCCGACGGCGAGCCGGTGCCCGGCCCAGACAAGTCCCTGCCGGTTGAGAACCATGACGCCGACACATGGCCGATATGGCAGATCCTCAGCCGTCATGACGCGCCCCTTATCCTTCCCCATATCGTCCTTCCTTTGCATGTTGCCGCGAGCCGTATGACCCTGTGGTCTACTGCGCTTAAATCAGTTTTGTTTCGGATCTTTGACGAGTGCGGCCACGCCGACCACCTCGATGCCCCGTCCGCCGGCTTCTTCGATCCATTCGGCAATGGCCGCCACGCTTTCATCGAAGGCGGAAGCGACCCCGATCGCGGTGCCGTTCCTCCGCGCGATCCGCTCCAGCTCGTCCAGCCTGCGCAGGACGGCATTGCGGCTGAGTTCGCCATCGAGCACGAGATCGGCGAAACCGTGCGGCACGTCGAAGGCCCCGGCGAGCGTGCCCGAGAGAGATTGCGCCGACGTCCCGTCGTCCAGGAACAGAAGGCCCCGCTTGCCGAGATCGCGCATGACCGGCTCGAGCGCATCCGCATTGGAGAGAAAACGGCCCCCGAGATAGTTCATGACGCCGGTGTAGTTGGTGATCTGTCCCATGCTGCGATGCAGTTCCGCAAGGTTCTTCCCGGCATCGGAAGAAACGCGCAGCGCGTGCGGGCCCGGATCGTTGGTGGCGTAATCGAATGGTTCCATCGGCACCTGCAGCAGGATCTCGTGGCCGTCACGCCTCGCCTCCTGCATCCAGCGCTGCAGGCTGTTTCCGGCCGCAGCGAAGGCGAGCGTCACTTCCGGCGGCAGATCGCGGATGGCGCGCTGCGTCCCCGTCTGGTTGAGGCCGAGGCCGCCGACGACGATGGCGATCCGCGTTCCGCGCGCGCCGGACCAGGGGCGCGCATACTGCTCCATCGGCCTCAGCCCGTCCGGGCCGATGACCGGCAGGCGGCCTTCGGGGCGGTCTTCCAGAAGGCTTTCATTCGGAAGGGCTGCCATGCGGGGGTCCTGCCCGCGCGTCGGCTCGACATCGATCAGTGCGGGGCCGCCGGTTTCGCGCGAACGCGGCGTGTATTTCCTGACCGTCGCGCCATCATCGGTCAGAACTTCCTCGACATGTGCGCCGGAGAGAGCACCGCTCCGGTGGAGCGCCCCGGGCCCGTTGCTTTGGCCCTCTGAGGGTGGCGCTGGTTCGGTGGCGAGGGCCGATTCGGTCGCTGCGGGCATTGCAGGCGAACGGGTCTGGTGACCGGGAGAAAGGGCGCTCCATGCCGAGATCCCGATGACCGCAAGGGCTCCCAGACCGAGGCCGCAATAGCGCAGGACACGACCGAGATCGCGCTTGCGTGCCGGTCTCTCCTTCCGGTTCTGGCCCAGGGGGGCATTGAGGTCAGTTGCCAAACGGGGCCTCGGTCGAGCTTCGATCCTGGCGCGAATCGCCGCTGGCCATGACGATGGACTTGAAGGAGGCCAGAATCATCGCACATGCGGCTGCATGCCGATGGATAATATAAAGGCGCCGGGTTGAACAGCCCGGCGCCTCCTTGATTCATGTTGCCCAGAACTCTGCGGGTGAGGGGGGCTATTCCTTCAGCTGCGCCTGTTCCGGATTGGCCGGGAAGGACGGATCCGTCTTCTTGCCGCGCAACAGGTCGAACGCATAGTTCAGCTGAATGTCGTCCTTGGTTTCCGGCGGCACGTAGGCGACCGAGCCGGAGCCCTCTTCGGTCTCTTCCTGGCCCGGAATGTGGCCGCGCAGATCGGATTCGCCCTGCGCTTCCACCTTGCCCAGAAGCTCGGGCGGCAGCGGCTGCTCCACCTTGATGTCGGGCGTGATGCCGGTGCCCTGGATCGACTTGCCGGACGGCGTGTAATAGAGCGCCGTCGTCAGACGCAGCGCGCCGGCGTCGCCGAGCGGGATGATCGTCTGCACCGAACCCTTGCCGAAGGAGCGCGTGCCGAGAACGGTGGCGCGCTTCAGGTCCTGGAGAGCGCCGGCCACGATTTCCGACGCGGATGCCGAACCGCCGTTGACGAGCACGACGACGGGCTTGCCGCCGGCCAGATCGCCCGGGGTCGCATTGAAGCGGCGGGTTTCATCCGGATTGCGGCCGCGGGTCGAAACGACCTCGCCACGCTCCAGGAATGCGTCCGAGACATTGATCGCCTGGTCGAGCAGGCCGCCCGGATTGAGGCGCAGGTCGAGAACATAGCCCTTGAGCTTGTCCGCGGGAACTTCCGCCTGGATCTTCTCGATGCCCTTCTTCAGGTCTTCGAAGGTCTTCTCCGTAAACGAGATGACCCTGAGATAGCCGACATCTCCTTCGACACGGACCTTCACCGCGCGTACCGCGATCACGTCGCGTACGATCGTCAGCTCGATCGGCTTTTCGGCTCCCTTGCGCAGGATCGTCAGCTTGATCGGCGTGCCGACGGCACCGCGCATCTTGTCGACCGCTTCCTCGAGCTTGAGGCCGCGGACGTCCTGACCGTCGATCTTCGAGATGAAATCGCCTGCGAGCACACCGGCGCGCGCGGCGGGCGTGTCGTCGATCGGACTGGTCACCTTGACGAGATCTTCCTCCATGGTGACCTCGATGCCGAGGCCGCCGAACTCGCCGCGCGTCTGGGTGCGCATATCTTCGGCGTCGGTCGAATTCATGTAGCTCGAATGCGGGTCGAGAGACGTGAGCATGCCGTTGATCGCGTTCTCGATCAGCTTGTCGTCCTGCGGCGGCGTCACGTATTGCGCGCGCACGCGCTCGAAGACGTCGCCGAAGATCGCCAGTTCGCGGTATGTCGACGAATTTGCTGCCACGGCCGGCATGGTTGCCGAGTAGACGACGCCCATCGCCGTCGCGCCCATCAGCGCCCCGACCAGGACAAGTGAAGCTCTACGTATCATTTCGCGCCCTTCCAACCTCTGCTGCGGTCCACCACGGTCGGGAATCAACCGGCTTCCCGTCTTTTCTGAATTCAATGTAAAGCGTCGGCCTGTCGGTTTCCAGCGCCAAGGCCGCCGCACTCGCCACTCTTTTTGCACCCATCGCCGCCACCGGCTCCCCGGCCACGACGAATTGCCCCGGCCGGACGCTGACGTTCTCCATGCCGGCGAGCACGATATGATACCCGTCGCCGGCATTGAGAATGATCATTTGCCCGTAGCTGCGGAAACTCCCGGCATAGACGATCCACCCGTCCGCCGGCGTCGTCACCAGCGCGCCTGCATTGGTCTCGAGCATGATCCCCTGCAGCGAATGCCCTGTTCCGTCCGCGTCGCCAAAACGGCGCACAAGCGAACCCGCAACGGGATAAGCCAGCCGCTCCCGCAGCTCGGAAAAGACATATGCCGGCGCAATGCGGTTTTTGTCGGGCACCGCACTCCTGGCGAGCTCCCGCGCAGCCTCGCGTTCGGCCTCGCTCATGCGGCGGCGTTCCTCCTCCTCGGCGCGGGCGGCGGCGGCCGCTTCGCGCACGGAGGAGATCTCGTTTTCGAGCGATGAGATCAGGCCCCCGAGGTTCTCCGCCTGCAGGGCGAGTTCCTCGGCCTTGCGTTGTTCGGCCGCCAAATCGGCCGCATTGCGTTGCCTCAGCTTCTCCTTTTCGGCAACGAGCATCGACATGCGCCGCTCTTCCTCGAGCCGGGCGGTCATTGCCGCGGTCAGTTCCTCGCGTTCCCTGGCGATGCCGCTGCGGATATCCGCAAGCGCCTTCAGGTCGGCGACGAGGCTGTCGGTCTGCTCGCGTATTTCGGGAACGACGGCGCCGAGCAGAATGGCGCTGCGGACGGAGCCGAGCGCATCCTCCGGGGTCACGAGGATTGCCGGCGGCGGATTGCGGCCCATGCGCTGGAGGGCGGCGAGCACTTCGGCCAAAAGGCCGCGGCGGGCGCGCAGCGAGCGCCGCACCACATCCTCCTTGACGCGCAGATCGCCGAGCGTTCTTTCGCCGTCTGAAATCCGGCGTTCGAGTTCCTGCCGCTTGGCTGCCGAATCCACGAGGGCGTCACGCAGGGTCTCGTTGCTCTTGTCGATCTCGGCGATCGTCTTTTCGAGTGCCTCGGAGCGATCCCGCGAGAGCGTGATCGTCTTCGACAGCGCATCGAGCTCGCTCGCGGTACTGTCGCGCCGGACCGCCAGATCGGCAGCCGGATCCGGCGGCGTCGCCTTGGCGGCCCCCGCATCGGCCGGCGCGGCGGCGGGCGCGTCCTGAGCCGCAGTCGGGCCGATTACCGACAGGAAGAGCGCCGCAACCGCAGCGCCGCGGCGGATCCGCCGCGCGCCGGATAGCAAACCGGCTCTGTTCGTTGGAGGTTTCATCCCGTCTCGTAAGTCCAAAAGTTAGGAGACCCTAATCCGATTTGGCTGGGCACACCAATACATATTCTCGTTATTGGCGGGGAGGGGCCGTCTTCGACCCGTGGTCTACGCCCGATGATAAGGATGTCCCGAAAGGATCGTCACGGCGCGATAAAGCTGTTCGGCGATGAGGATGCGCACGAGCTGGTGCGGCCAGGTCATCTTGCCGAGGTTGAGCACGGCGTCGGCGCGGGCGTGGAGTGCTGGATCGAGTCCGTCGGCACCGCCGATCGCTATCATCAGATCGCGCTTGCCGCTGTCTCTCAAGGTTCCGAGCAAGCGCGCGAAGGCTTCCGAGTCGAGCGCTTTGCCGCGCTCATCGAGCAGCACGAGAAGGCTGCCGTCGGCGAGCGCTTTTTCAAGCTGGCCGGCTTCCTCGCGCTTGCGCGTCTCCGCGTTGACGGCGCGGCTTTCGGCGGTCTCCACGACGCGGGCCAATTCGAGGCCGACGGCCGGGCCGGCCTTGGCGAACCGGTCGAGATAGCGGCCCGCGAGATCCTTTTCCGGCCCCGCCTTGAGGCGGCCGACTGCGAAAAGTCCGATACGCATGGCCCGATCCGTCCCCGCCGGCGCCGATCGGCAATTATCGACCGGCAAAATTCTTGCCGCCATCCGCCTTATCGGCGATGGCAACCGCATGTCACCTTCGGCACCGGCCGCCGCTCCGTCCTGAGTCGATGGTCAGGATCGGGCGACGTGTCTCAGTGCAGGGTACCGTCTTCGATCTCGGGAGCCGCCCACATCTTTTCGATGTTGTAGAACGCCCGGATCTCCGGCCGGAAGATGTGAACGATCACATCGCCGGTGTCGATCAGTACCCAGTCGCCACCCTCAAGACCTTCGACGCGAGCCCTGCCGAGGCCGTCGTCCTTCAGGTCCGTGATCAAGTGGTCGGCAATGGCCATCACATGCCTGTTCGATCGCCCGGAGACGACGACCATGAAGTCTCCCAGCGCCGATTTTCCGGCAATGTCGATGGTAACGATATTTTCTGCCTTCGAGTCCTCTAGGCTTTCGAGGACCAGTTGAAGCGCACGGACAGCGGCTTCGTCGCTCGATTCCGTGCTGCGCGGGAATGCGGATGCCGCAAATCCCTTGGCGTGTGCTGTTGTCAGGGTTTTTCCTTTCCAAATGAACAGAACAGGCACGTTCGATTCGAAATATTTCTTCGAACCGTATCTAAATGTAGGCATCAAACCTATACGGTTTCAAGACACGAGATCCGAATTACGGGAATTCACCCGGATTTGGCCGAACGAAGCGCCGTCGAGCTCAAGCCCGAACGGGGGCCGTGAATGAAGGTCCAGGCGGGCGCGCGGCGGAAAGCGAGGGTTCCCGCATCATCCTCGTCGACGCGGGCGCTGCTGAAAGCCCTCGCCATCGGCGAGGACAGATAGGCAAGGGTCGATCCCGGCCGGTCGACGACGGCGATCGGGAAAGTGGCGACGATCTTGCGCCAGTCCTGCCAGCGGTGAAAGTTCTTGAGATTGTCGGCGCCCATGACCCAGACGAAACGGACGTCGCGGTTGCGGGCGCGGATCACTTCCAGCGTGCGGGCCGTGTAGCTCTGACCGAGCGCCTGCTCGAAAGCGGTCACCTTGATGCGCGGGTTGCGGGCGATCTTCTCGCTCATGGCGATACGTTCGCCAAGCGGCGCGAGATGGTTGCGGTCCTTGAGCGGATTGCCGGGCGTCACCATCCACCAGAGCTGGTCGAGCCCGAGCCGGCGCAATGCGGTCTCGGCGACGAGCGCATGCCCGTCATGCGGCGGATTGAAGGACCCGCCGAACAGGCCGACGGCCATGCCGGACTCGACATGCGGCATGCTGAGGTAGCGCGCATTCACTTCGCTCGGTGTCGTCAGGGCCGCACCTGTCCGGTGCCGCGCACACGATACTTGAACGAGGTGAGCTGCTCCACGCCGACAGGCCCGCGGGCGTGCATCTTGCCGGTGGCGATGCCGATCTCGCCGCCCATGCCGAACTCGCCGCCGTCGGCGAATTGCGTCGAGGCATTGTGCAGCAGGATCGCCGAGTCGATCTCTGAGAAGAATCGCTCGACCACCGCAGGGTCCTCGGCGATCACGGCTTCGGTATGGGCGGACGACCAGGTGTTGATGTGCTCGATCGCGCCGGAAATGCCGTCGACCAATCTCGCCGAAATGATCGCGTCGAGATATTCGGTCGCCCAATCCTCGTCGGTCGCAGCTTTCAGGCCGGGCATTACACTTGCGAGGTCATCGGAGGCGCGCACCTCGCAGCCGGCATCGACGAGCGCCTCGAGGAGGGGCTTTGCGAATTTCTCGGCGGCGTTGCGGTCTATCAGCAGCGTCTCGGCGGCGCCGCAGATGCCGGTCCGGCGCATCTTCGCATTGACGACGATCTTCTTCGCCATGTCGCGATCGGCCGACGCATCGACATAGATGTGGCAGAGACCTTCGAGATGGGCGAAGACCGGCACCCGCGCCTCGTTCTGGACGCGCGCGACCAGGCTCTTTCCGCCGCGCGGGACGATCACGTCGATCGCGCCGTTCAAGCCGGTGAGCATGGCGCCGACGGCAGCACGGTCGGCGACCGGCACCATCTGGATCGCATCTTCCGGCAGGCCCGCGGCCTTCAATCCCTCGGTCAGGCAGGCATGGATCGCCCGCGACGAGTGAAAGCTGTCGGAGCCGCCGCGCAGGATCACCGCATTACCGGCTTTGAGGCAGAGCGCGCCGGCGTCCGCCGTGACGTTCGGACGGCTTTCATAGATGACGCCGATGACGCCCAGGGGCGTGCGCACCCGTTCGATGTGAAGCCCGTTCGGGCGGTCCCATTCGGAGATCACCTCGCCGACGGGGTCCCTGAGTTCGGCGATCGCGCGGATGCCGTCCGCCATGTCGCGGATGCGGCTTTCTGTCAGCGTCAGCCGGTCGATGAAGGCGCTGGCGACGCCGCTTTCGCGCGCGTTTTCGAGGTCGAGCGCATTGGCGGCAAGGATTTCCGCGGTCCGTGCGACGATGACGCCTGCCATGGCGACGAGTGCCGCATGCTTGCGCTCGGCGCTTGCGGTCGCGAGCGGCCGGGCGGCCGCTTTGGCGCGGCGTCCGATCTCCAGCATCATCGCGTTGACGTCCTTGTCCTGTTCGACCGTCTCAAGCATGGAGCTTGCCCTTTCCCTCGTCGCTTTCCTCTACAAGGCGCGCGCCCGATGGAGCCGTCATGACCAGATCGTCGCGATGCACCATGGCGGTGCGGCCGGCATAGCCGAGGATGGCGGCGATCTCGGCCGACTTCTTGCCGGCGATCTGGCGAGCCTCGTCGGCATCGTAGCCGGCAAGACCGCGGGCGATCTCGCGGCCGGAAGCGCCGATTATCGCAATCGTATCGCCGCGGCTGAAGCTTCCCGTCACCTGCCGGACGCCGGCCGGCAGCAGGCTCTTGCCGGAACGCAGCGCCGTTTCCGCTCCGGCATCGATCGAGAGCGAACCGGCCGGCAGGAGCTGTCCGGCGATCCAGGTCTTGCGGGCGGTCACCGGAGAGCCTGACGGCGCGAACCAGGACGAGCGCGCGCCCGCCTCGATCGCGGCCAGCGGATGATCCGGCTTGCCGGAGGCGATGATCATCGCGCAGCCGGCAGTGGTTGCGATCTTGCCGGCGTCGATCTTGGTGCGCATGCCGCCGCGCGAAAGCTCGGAGGCAGCGCCGCCCGCCATTGCCTCGATTTCGGGCGTGATTTCGGCGACCGTTTCGAGGAAACGGGCGTTCGGATCGAGATGCGGCGGCGCGGTATAGAGCCCATCGATATCCGAGAGCAGGACCAGGAGATCGGCGCCGACCATGGTTGCGACCCTCGCTGCGAGCCGGTCGTTGTCGCCATAGCGGATTTCTGTGGTCGCGACCGTGTCGTTCTCGTTGATGATCGGCACCGAGCCGAGCTTCAGAAGCTGGCCTATCGTCGCGCGGGCATTGAGGTAGCGCCGGCGCTCCTCGGTGTCGCCCAGCGTCAGGAGGATCTGGCCGGCGACGATCGCATGGGTCGAGAGGCTCTCCGACCAGGCACGCGCCAGCACGATCTGGCCGACGGCGGCCGCCGCCTGGCTCTCTTCGAGCTTCAGCGCACCCGCCGGCAGGTCGAGCACCGTGCGTCCAAGCGCGATCGCTCCCGAGGAGACGACGAGCACTTCCACGCCCTTGGCCCGGAGGGCCGCAATATCGGCGCAGAGCGCATCGAGCCAGCTCTTCTTCAGCCCCGTCTTGCGGTCGACGAGGAGTGCCGAGCCGATCTTGATGACGACCCGGCGGTATTTCTCGAGCGCTTTGCGGGCCTTGGTCATGCTTAAGCTTCCTCTTCGCCCGCCTTGGCCGCGGCGATGACGCTGCGCAATGCTCTCAGCGCCTCCGTCATACCCTTGTTGGTCACGGCGGAGATGAGGAGCGGCGGCGTGCCGCAGGCTTTTCCGAGCGCCTTGGCCTTCGCCTTCAATTCCTCCTCGTCCAGCACGTCGATCTGCGACAGCGCCACGATCTGGGGCTTCTCCTCGAGCCCGCCGCCATAGGCCTCGAGCTCGTGCTTCACGGTCTTGTAGGCCTTGGCGACATCCTCTTCCTGCGCGGAGACGAGATGCAGCAGCACCCGGGTGCGCTCGACATGGCCGAGAAAGCGGTCGCCGATGCCCACGCCCTCATGCGCCCCTTCGATCAGCCCCGGAATGTCGGCGATGATGAATTCCTTCTCGTCGATGGTCGCAACGCCGAGATTGGGATGCAGCGTCGTGAAGGGATAATTGGCGATCTTCGGCCGAGCCCGGGTGCAGGCGGCGAGAAAGGTCGACTTGCCGGCATTCGGCAGGCCGACGAGACCGGCATCGGCAATCAGCTTCAGCCGCAGCCAGATCGTCTTCTCCTCGCCCTCGAGGCCCGGATTGGCCCAGCTCGGCGCCTGGTTGGTGGAGGACTTGAAATGCGCGTTGCCGAAGCCGCCATTGCCGCCGGCGGCGAGCCGGTAGCGCTGCCCTTCCGCCACCATGTCGACGATCAGCGTCTCGTTGTCTTCCTCGAAGATCTGGGTGCCGACCGGCACCTTCAGCGTCACGTCGCCGCCCTTTGCGCCGGTGCGGTTGCGGCCCATGCCGTGCGTGCCGGTCTTGGCCTTGAAATGCTGCTGATAGCGGAAGTCGATGAGCGTATTGAGGCCGTTGACGGCTTCCACCCAGACATCGCCGCCGCGGCCGCCGTCGCCGCCGTCGGGGCCGCCGAACTCGATGAACTTCTCGCGGCGGAAGGAAACGGCGCCCGCGCCGCCGTCCCCTGACCGGATATAGACTTTCGTTTCGTCGAGGAATTTCATCGGTTCGCCATTTCTGCGTGATCGCTTCAAGTTGAGGACGGAATGCGGGGCAGCCCGCGCACGTTCCCGATCCCGCTCTGCTTTTGCGCCATCGATATAGGCGCTTCCGGCAGAGGTCAAAGATTATCGACATGAAGAACCCCGCCAGGAGCGGTACTGGCGGGGTTCCGTATCCGTTCAGTCCGGGCGGCGCAGGTCCTCGGCCGCAAGCCGGGTTTCGATATGCGCGACCATCGCATTGCGGGCGAGCGCATAGATCTGGCTGCAGCCGGTGATCCGGAAGCCGAGCTTCTCCTGCACCTTGAGCGAGGCCGGATTGTCGGCGAAGACGCCCGAATGCAGCACCGTTTCCGGCATGCGGCGGAAGAATCGTTCGACCGCGGCATGGACCGCCTCGCTCGCCAGCCCCTTGCCCCAGTAGAACCGGTTCAGCCAGTAGCCGACATGCCATTGGCCGTGCCGGAGCTCGATGCCGATGCAGCCGATATGGACGTCGTCGCCCGGGGTGGTGATGGCGAGCGTCCAGTCCGGCAGCATATCGGCCGTCTGGCGGTTGAGCCAGTCGAGCGCATCCTGGTGGTGGTAGGGCGCCGGAACGCGCGAAAGCATCCGCGCCACCTGGAAATCGCCGAGCGACTCGGCGATGGCCGCCGCATCGGAAAGCCGGTGCGGCCGCAGCCGCAGCCGTTCCGTTTCGATGACCGGCGCCGGGCCGGGGCCGGGGCGGGCGACCGCCCGGGCGCGCTCCGTGACCAGGGCGTTCATCGGACACCTCCCCAGCTTCTTAAGGAGACCCAGGTCTTGCGGTCGAGCCTGTACCATTCGACCGGGACCATGCCGCCGAGCGCCAGGCTGCCGACCATGCCGGAACCCTGGAACTGAAAGCCGCACTTCTGGATGACCCGGCGCGACGCGATGTTCATGACCCGGCAGCGCGCATCGATCTGGTCGATGTCGCGGGTGCGGAAGGCCATGTCGGTCAGGGTCTGTGCCGCCTCGGTCGCATAGCCCTGGTTCCAGTAGGGCTCGCCCAGCCAATAGCCGAGCTCGACGGTCCTTTCGTCGGCGTGCGGCTCGACACCGCAGCAGCCGAGGAATGCGCCATTGTCCGCTTTCGTGATCGCGTAGACGCACTTGCCAATCGTGCCGGCTTTTGCGCGTCGCACGAAATCGGCCGCATCCGCCGTCGTATAGGGGTGCGGCATGCGCGAGACCATGGTGGCGATGTTGGCATTGTTGGCAAGATGGGCAAGGGCGTCGATATCGTCTTCATGGGGCGCGCGCAAAACGAGCCTGGGCGATAACAATATCGGGCAATCGGTCCTTGACCGCTGAGGCCTCAGCCTTTGTTCGGGAGACCGGGATTGGTCTTCCCTGACGAGCTCGGTTTGCATGGTTCTTCCTCCAGACATGCGAAAAGGGGAGTTGGGTATCGCCCCATCTCCCCTTTGAAGTCTGGCTTTTGAACCTTGCGGTGCGTCAGCCGGGTCGATGAGACGCCGGCTGTTTTAGAGCGCTACCGGCTTATTCCGCTGCTTCGGCTTTCGGCATTACAGACACGTAGACTCGGCCGTTGGCCTTCTTGCGGAAGTCCACGTTGCCCGTCGTAAGCGCAAAAATCGTATGGTCCTTGCCGAGGCCTACATTGGCGCCGGCATGCCACTTCGTGCCGCGCTGGCGCACGATGATGTTGCCTGGAATGACGGCTTCGCCGCCGAACTTCTTCACGCCAAGGCGCTTGGACTCGGAATCGCGACCGTTACGCGACGAACCGCCAGCTTTCTTGTGTGCCATTGGTGTTCTCCTTTAAACCTTCGATCCCGGAACTCAGTTTGCAGCTTCAGCGGCGGCTTCGGTCTTCTTCGAAGCCTTCTTCGCCTTGCCGCCGGCGGCAGCGATGTCCAGGATACGGACGATCGTCTGATGCTGGCGATGGCCGCGCGAGCGCTTGGAGTTCTGGCGGCGGCGCTTCTTGAAGGCGATGACCTTCTTGGCGCGGCCCTGGTCCACAACTTCGGCGCTGACGACGGCACCTTCGACAAACGGAGCACCGATGGTGGCATCGGCGCCGACGCCGACCATCAGGATCTCGGTGAATTCGATCTTGTCGCCAGCAACGCCTTCCAGCTTTTCGATGGTAATGACGTCATTGGCCGCCACGCGGTACTGCTTACCGCCGGTCTTGATGACTGCGAACATATTTTGTCCTTTCATGTTCGGTCCGGCTCTTTGCCCGAAGACAAGGCCGTCTTTTTGTCAGTCGCTAACGTGGAGCGAAGCGCCTCGGAAATCCTCGACCTTCGCCAGTGAACGGGCACAACACTTACCCGGCGCGGCGGAGGCTAAGCCCACACCACCTCATGGCGCGGATTACGGGAACGGCCCTTGCTTGTCAAGGCGAAAGCCACCATATCGCAGATATTCTTATCGGAAGCCCTTGCCAGCGGCAGAAACTGCCGCTATGAACCGGCCGCGCTTGAACAGCGCCGACCGGCCCCGCGGAGAGGTGGCAGAGTGGTTGAATGCACCGCACTCGAAATGCGGCATGGGTGCAAGCCCATCGGGGGTTCGAATCCCCCCCTCTCCGCCATAAACCTCAACATCTTCGGATGCGGAAGGCGGCTCAAGTCGACCTGAATCGCGGCAACTTGTCGGCATCTTTCATCGCAGGGCCACGACCTCGGCACTAAACGGGTCTGCGCCGCAGTATTCCACGGCTCCGGTCGCTGATACGAGCGCGATGTTAATGCCGGCCCGATTCGCTCGGGGTGCCATCTTGATCGCGAGATCGCGCGTTGTGTTTGTCAATGGCGCCACTGCAATGTTGACCTCACCTACCCCTGATCTAGTGAGAAGTGTATTGACGATGCCGCCCTTGCATTCGGCAACAATCGGGTGACCTCCGATTGTGGCAACGACATCGCCCTGGCCTGGCTTCACATGGACCTCAACCACCAAGTTGCCGTTCAGATACCGACCAGCGTAGCTTGTCGTTCCCCAGCCTTCCCGCCACGTGAAGCCGCGTGTCGCCAGCCAAGCTTGGATCTCGAACCGTTTACCGTGTTCGCCATCTGGTTGGATGGATACCTTTTGAGCGCCGTGTTTGAATAAGTGCATCGCAAATGCGAGCATCACGGCAGCTTCGCTCATATGATGCTCGACGCCACCCTCGGCTTTGGCCAGCCGTTTCTCCGGCGGCTCCATGACCAGTATGAGATTTTGCAACTCTGAGAAGCGCATAGAATTCCCTCGCTATCGTGATGAAGACCTATCCGGAAGCTGGCCGACTCACCAGGGCTCGTCGAAGGTTGTCCTACGCTACGCGTGGCCGTCGCCTATCGGAGAATTGTAGTCTTTGCACTTAGTTGCATTTTGCGCAAAGGTTTGCCTCTGCTTGATTTTATGGAAAAGACGTTACATTGTCATCAAATGGATTGGGGTTCGTTCCTGGTCGGCGTTTTGGCCTCGGTTTACCGGGGCCTTTCGCTTTTCATGGGAAGACTTTGACGCCAATGACTGGCTCCGCCCCATTGGTCCTTTCCAAAACTTTTGGCTTATCACGTGGAAGGCCCGGTTTGGCTGGCCCCTTTCAGAGTGCGCAGGCCGCTCGGACGGGCGATCAGATCGGCGATCTGAAGACCTGTAGATTTGACGACAACTCCTCCTGCTTTACAGTTCGATTCGAGAAAAGATGAGGGTATGTAAGTGGTCGCTAGGCATCGTGTGCGTCAGCTTCCGTCGCAGATCGTTGATGTTGCACAATGGAGGGTCGACCCGGACAACCCCTATTACCCAGAAGGCAAGCAGCCCAAGAGACTGCTGATCTCCCCTGAGGCCAATCTTCCGCCCTTTCTGCTGCCGGGACACAAGTATCTTTTCAAGACACCTTCCGGCTGGCAAGAGCGGCAGGTCTGGTCGGAACTAATCGCATATGAATTGTCGCGTCCGGCGGGTCTGGATGTGCCGCCCTGTTTTCTGGCCGTTGACAGTCTCGAAGGAGAGACCGGCGTGCTTGTCGAATTCTTCTATGGCTATCGGGGTGAGGCCTCGCTGCGCTTTGTGCCTGGAAGCGACTTCATTCATGCTTGGATCGCCTCTGGTTATGATCGAAAGCGGGGGCGACCTCACGCTGTTCGATCAAACCTGACCATAGCCCGAAGTTTAGGTATTGATGCTCCAAAGGACTGGTGGGCACGCGCCTATTTCTTTGATGCCTTGATCGGAAATGTCGACCGACACCCGGATAATTGGGGTGTATTAGGACGGCCGACCGTCGGTAATGAGTTTGAATATCGCATGGCGCCGCTGTTCGATAACGGGTCAAGTCTGAGTTACGGGGAAACCGATGACCATCTTTCCCGGCTGACTGATCTGAACGCTTATATTCGGCGAGGGCGGCACCACTGCGGCTGGGAGGGTGCTGACCCAAAGGGCGATCGGCATCTGGATCTCTGCCAAATGTACGTCCAAGCTTATCATCCCGCTGGTCTTCTCGACGAATTTGTGATTCGATTCACAGACGATGCAATCACCGAGGTTCTCGACTGGTGCAGGGGCTTCGAATGCTCGATTGAATTTACGGAACTGCGGGCGAATTTCCTACGTTCCCTCTTGATCCGCCGCAGCCAACTGCTGACGTCTCTGTGTGAGGATGATGCCTAATTCGATAGAACACATTGTCGAACCGAAGCGGCTATTGCTAACGTGGCAGTCGCTGGACGAGGGAACAACGCGAACGCGATTTGCTGTCGGCGAATTGACAGCACAGCCAAGTCCAGCATTTCGCTATTACACGGAGCGAGAGTTCTTCTCCCTCAACGGCAAGTCTTTGGAGGCGATTCGCTCTCTAGGTTACACACGCTATCCAGCGTTCAAGCCCGAGCGGGAGCTTCACACCGACGGCGTATTGGACGCGTTCATGCGCCGCCTTCCCCCGCGAAGCCGTGACGACTTTGAGAACTATCGGCAGCACTTTAGGCTTGGGCGGGGAGTTCCTATTTCTGACTTTGCGCTTCTGGCTGTAACGGAAGCCAAGCTTCCCAGCGATGGATTTGCCCTCGTTGATCCCCTGGATGACACCTGGCAGCGTCGAGAGCTTCTGGTGGAGGTAGTGGGGCATAGGCACTACGCTGCAACTTGCGACCTTGACGGTGCCTTGGGTGAATCGGTGCAATTCTCTCCGGAGCCGGCGAATCCTCATGATCCGAACGCGGTTGTCGTGACCGCACGCGGCCAAAAGGCCGGCTATATCAATCGCTTTCAGTGCAAGGCGTTTCATGTTTGGATGCGGGAGCACCGTCTGAACGCTGTAATCGAGCGCATGAACGGTGAACCTGGATATCCGCGAATCCATTTGTTCGTAACCGTCACCGCCGCCAAAGGCGTGATTGCCGCCTGACGATCATCCCGCTGCTCAGCTTCTCCCGGTTTTGATGTTTCGGCAAGAGAAGCGGGAGGTGCCTGCCCTGCCAGGCAGCGGGGTTTTCGTTAACCGGTATCCATGCACCTCCGCCGCATTGAGGACGCGCTCGATGCGCCCCCGGACGCGAGATGCCGTCTCGGCCTTTTTGGATCATATGGACCCGGAATGGAGAGTACGCCGTCGGTCGAGATCTGATCCACGCGCTTGTTCCAGATGGACTTACAGTAAGTCTCGAGGTCGAGCGCCATTGTGCTCGATGTTTGGTGTTCCGAAAGCCTCCTTCGATCTGTTGAGGGAGATCCGTGGCGAACGGGCCGAAGAGGGGTACAGGATCTGCAGCCGGCTCTGCGTTTACGCTATGGACTGAATATCCGTCAGGAATACCGGGCGTCTTCAGTGCCTGGACCGCTTATCGGTAAGTTGATTGATCGGCATCCTGTTCTCCCGTGGCGCACTTCAGGCCTACTTCGTGTTGGAACAACAGGTTATTCGGTGAGTGTCCTTGAAACGGGAAAGTGAGCTAAGTAGTTGACATGCAGAACTTTGGAAAACTATGAGAGGAATCTGAATCGGACACCTCTCCGCCATAAATTCTCTGGTTACAAGTGCTTTGCGTTCCCAAGAGAGCGGCCTGGACGTCCGATTGTCTTTCACTCACTTAGTTACACTCCGGCACGCCCGAGCTTACGAGGCGGGATGAGCTTGCACACCGGTTTTACTTCCATCGTCGGCTTCGACTCGGCCTGGACTGACAACCCGAAAGCTCCCGGAGCGATCTGCGTCATTCGTCTGGATGGCGACGGCGCGCATTTGTATCTCGCGCCCCGGCTCGCCTCGTTTGCGGAGGCTCTGGATGTCATCCAGAGCGAGCGCAAGGACGCCCAGAAGTGCCTTGTGGCACTGGATCAGCCAACGATCGTCCCGAACCTCACCGGCTCGCGTCCAGTCGACAGGGTAGCCGGATCGCTGATCTCCTGGATTGGCGGCGGCGTTCAGCCTGCAAGCCGGTCGAAGAAGGGTATGTTCGATGACGGCGCACCGATCTGGCGGTTCAAGCAGGCCCTGGGAGCGACGGAAGAGCCGGAACTCGCACGAGCAGCATCCAGCGGCCTCTTCCTGATCGAGGTTTTTCCGGCTCTGGCACTGGTTGCTATCGAGGGAACCTTCTGTTCGAGGCTTGCAGCCCCGAAGTACAATCCTGCCAACCGGAAGCGCTTCAAGATCAGCGACTGGCAGGCAGTCGCAGAAGCGGTCAGGCGGTTCGGCATGCTGAACTCGCTGCGGCACCTCGACGAATGGTGCTTGATAGCGGCAAGCTCCGAGGCGCCGAGGAAGGCTGACCAGGACAAGGTCGACGCATTGATCTGCAGCCTGATCGGGCTGCATTGGCTTGCCGCTCCGCGTGACCAATCGGTGATGATCGGTGACCTGGAGAGTGGCTATATGATAGCGCCGGCGACGCGCGGCGTGCATGAGAGGTTGCGCGCAGCGGCGCGACAGCGGGATGTGGCGATTGCGTGAGAAGCGGCCATAGACACAGGCCCGCCACTTCCATTGCCGGAAAATCGATCCTCAAGGCAGGGAGGCGGATCTCAACTCGGTCCTATAAGGTTTAGCCTATGAGGACACAGGTCGAAGCATCCTTATGCATCCCCTCCCGCATCACTCCCCCGCATTCCTCCTGAGCCACGCCTCCAACCCCGCGATCACCGACAGCCTCAAACTGACGTTGCGCGTCAGCGCCCGGGCAAGCGGGCGGCCGTCGGGCGGGAAGCCCATTTCGGCCATGACGTCGGCAGGTTTCAGCCCGCGCCGGGTCATTATCGTTCTGATCCCCGCAATTGTTGAGGGAAGCAGGTAGCGGCCGCTGGCGATCGGGGTTTCGGCGGGCTGCGGGCCGGCACCGGGCGGGGCAGTGGCGGGCAGCGTGCCTTTGGATTTGAGCCAGGCGAGGAAGCTTTCGCGTTCGGCATCGCTTGCCTTCGCCCAGGAGTTCTTGAGCTTCTCCAGCCGGCTGCGCTCCGGCTTCAGACCGGCGAGGACCAGCGCCTGGCGCAGCGACGGGATCTTGCCGGTGGCAAGCGCGGCGTGGATTTCCGGAAATTCGGCCTTGAGGCGGTGCAGGTCGGGGGCGTCGTCGCCTTTGGTTTTCTTCGCCATCTTGGCTCCGCTTGTGACTCTCCCGGGCGGTCTAGAGCATTTCAACGTTTCATAGAAACACTGAAATGCTCAAACGGATCCAACGCAGTTTCGGACGGAAAACCGTTACACACTTTCCTGGAAGCGCTCCAGCGCGCCGGGGGCGAGCGAAATATCCGGTGTCCGCTGCCCTTCGTTTGAAAGCCGGTCTCGCTCCAGTTCTGCACAAGTCAGCCTTTCTAACGTCGCCCGACAGCCGTAATGAATGCGGCGAAGGAAGGACGATTCGATGTCTGACGATTTTGAGCGCTACAGCGACCCGCAGGATGCGACCGTGGCCCTGTACCTCATGAACAATGACGGCGGCGAGCTTACCGACGTGCTGGTCGCTGCGCTCGAAGACGCGTTCCGGATTCTCAAAGAGGAATGGTCGAGCCGGTCGATGCATTGAGGTATTGCCGGTAAAGCCTGTCCCTCGAACGGCCATCCCGCGCGAGGGAACGCGAAGCCGTTCACCCGTTCTTCAGCAGATCCTCCATTGCGGCCGCAGCGCCAAGCAGCATCGCGTCCGCGCCGTGCCGGCCCATCAGCATCAGCCCCGCCGGCCGGCTCGTGCCTGCCATCGGCAGGCTTATCGCGGTCAGGTCGAACTGGTTGGCGACCTGGGTGTTGCGCAGCAGCAGGTCCTCCACGCGGCGGTATTCGGCCCTGTCCTCCTCGACCGAGGCGATGCTGACGGCGGGGATGGGTGTGGTCGGCAGCAGCGTGAGATCGAAGGGTGCCAGCCGCTCGTCCATGGCGCGCATGAGCTCTTGCCGCGTCCGCAGCAGGTCCTCGATCGCGGCGTCGGGGACCGTGAGCCGGCGGCGCAATGTGGATCTTACGCGGATGTCGACCGGCGCATTGTCGTCCAGGAGCCAGTCCGCGTGCACACGGCTTGCCTCGAGGCCAGCAAGCGAACCGATCGCGGTTGCCTCGGCGAAGCGGGCGAGGAGATCGTCGATCCCGCGTGCGGCGAGTTTCGCACCCGCGCGGGAGAACGCTTGCAGGCTTCTTTCGAAAGCCGCCGCAATTTCCGGCGCAAGACCTTCGAGCAGTACGCCTTCGGGGATGCCGAGCTTCAGGCCGGCGAGCGGCATGGGCTCGAGCGGTCTCGGCGTCTCGCCGGCCATGACCGCGTCGGCGGCCGCGCAATCGGCGACCGTGCGCGCAAGCGGGCCGATCGAATCGAGGCTGGGGGACAGGGGAAAGGCGCCTTCCAGAGATATGCGGCGGGCGGTGGGCTTGAAGCCGACGAGGCCCTGCAGGGCGGCCGGAATGCGCACCGAGCCGCCGCTGTCGGAGCCGATGGCGATCTCGCTCGTGCCCTCCGCCGCCGAGACGGCGGCGCCCGAGGAGGAACCGCCGGGAATGAGGCTCGGGTCGATAGCGTTGCCGGGCACCGGGTAATGCGGATTGAGGCCGACGGCGGTGAAGGCGAATTCCGTCATGTGAGACTTGCCGATGATGACGGCGCCGGCCGCGCGAAGGCGCCGGACGATCGCCGCGTCCGCTGTTGCCGGAGGCGCCGCGCGGCGGATGATGGAGCCCGCAAGCGTCGGCTCGCCCGCGATGTCGAAGAGGTCCTTGATGGAGACGATCCGCCCGTCCAGGGGCCCGAGGCTCTTGCCCTCGCGCCGCCTCCCGTCGGCAGCGTCCGCTTCCGCGCGGGCTCCATCCGGATAGAGCTTTACAAAAGCGCGTTCATCGTTCCGCCGCCCGTCGAGGCGGGCGAGAACGGTTTCGAGGCGGTCGCGGGAGGGCGTATCTGACGGGGGCAAGGAAGGACCTCGTGAATTGCGGTCCAAGTCCGAAGGAAGTCCCTGGAAGCGCTCCAATATTTAAAGGATCGCACGATTGATGTACAATAGGGGGCGATAGGGACAAGCAATCGGGAAGACGCCGATGCGAATTCTACGATCCTCCGCAATCCTCGACTCCTCCGCGATCCATGAGGTCAGATACGATGTGCCGCGCCGGACGTTGAGCGTCTGGTTCCTCGGCAACCGCAGGCCCTATCATTACCTCGACGTTCCGGAAGAGGTTTACGAGGAACTGCTGCATGCGGATTCCGCCGGCAACTATTTCAATCGGCACATACGCCATCACTACGGTTTCCTGCATTAGGGATTGCCCCTTATCCGCCTGCAGGCAGCCCCTTCACAGAACTGTCGCCAAACCGTCCGAATAGTTTCATCCGCCTGTAAAGCCGCTGACATCTGGCTCCCCAATGGTCCGCTCGCGAGAACCGACGATTCGCGAAACGGAACCGGAGGCAGGGATTGGCCGCTCTTCGAAACACCCTCACCAGGCGTTCTTTCCTCTTCTCCGCCGGCGCCGCCGGTCTTGTCGCTTCTTCCGGTCTCGCCACGCCGTTCTACGCGCGCGGCTACGGACGGCCGGAATTTGCCCATGGGGTACAGTCCGGCGACGTCGATACGGGCTCGGGGATGATCTGGACGCGGGTCGATCGGCCGGCGCGCGTTTCCGTCGAGTATTCGACCACGGAAAGCTTTTCGAATGCCGTCAGGCTTGCCGATATCGATGCGACGCCGCTGACCGACTGCGCCGTCAAGTGCCGGCTCGACAGTCTGCTGCCGGACCAGGACATCTTCTATCGCTTCATCGCGACCGATCTCTACGACGCCAATCGCGTCTCCGAACCGGTCGTCGGGCGCTTCCGGACGGCTCCCTTGCGCCGCCGCTCCGTGCGCTTCGTCTGGTCCGGCGACACGGCGGGGCAGGGCTGGGGCATCGACGAGGTCGGCATGAAGACCTATTCGACCATGCGGCTGCACGAGCCGGATTTCTTCATCCATTCCGGCGACACGATCTATGCCGACAATCCTATCCCCGACGAGATCAAGCTGCGCGACGGCGGCATGTGGAAGAACCGGATCGTCACGCCCGAGAAGCGAGACGTCGCGCGGACGCTCGAGGAATATCGCGGCCAGTGGAAATACAACCTGCTCGACGAGCATGTGCGGAGGCTCCATGCCGAATGTCCCACCTTCTATCAGTGGGACGACCACGAGGTCCTGAACAACTGGTCGGCCTCCACCGATCTCAGCGACGACCCGCGCTATCCGGAGAAGGATGTCGCCGTCTATGCCGCCCGCGCGGCCCGCGCGTTTCACGAGATGACGGCGATCCGCACGCTGCCGACGGAGCCCGGCCGCATCTTCCGCAAGATCGCCTATGGTCCGCTGCTCGACGTCTTCTTCGTGGATCTGCGCTCCTATCGCGGCCCCAACCAGGAAGAGGGGGGTGGCGGCCTCTTCGGCTGGCGGCAGGCGGACTGGCTGAAGCGCGAGCTTGCGGCGTCCAGAGCCACCTGGAAGGTGATCGCCTGCGACATGCCGGTCGGCCTCATCGTTTGGGACGACTATTCGGCAAGGCGCGGATCGGATGCCATCGCCGACGGCGACCATGGCGCGCCGAAGGGGCGCGAGAGCGAATTTGCGGATCTCCTGCGCTTCGTCCGCGACAATGCGATCGAGAACCTCGTCTGGCTGACGGCGGACGTGCATTACACGGCGGCGCATCACTACGATCCCTCGCGGGCCGCCTTCAAGGACTTCTCGCCGTTCTGGGAGTTCGTCTCCGGGCCGCTTCATTCCGGCACCTACGGGCCGAAGGAGCTCGACATGACCTTCGGCCCCGAGGTTCGCTTCATCAAGGCGTCGGGCGGAGGAATCGACAGCAACCTGCCACCGTCGGCGGGCCTGCAATTCTTCGGCATCGTCGATATCAGCGGCCAGACGCGGCAGATGACGGTGCGGCTGATGGACCGGCAGGATCAGGAACTCTGGCGGGTAACCCTCGATCCGGCGGTTTCCGCTTGAGCCGGCGGCGCCTCACGCAGGTCAGCCCTGCGCGCCGGCCCCCTTTCGCTTCCGGGAAAAAACCTGTATGAGCGCGGCAACTGAAAAGCGGTACCTGCCTCGTCGCGCGTGCCCACGAACTTTCCGAGACAAAAAATGAGCATTCGTAACATCGCGATCATCGCGCACGTCGACCATGGGAAAACCACGCTCGTCGACGAACTTCTGAAGCAGTCGGGCTCCTTCCGCGAAAACCAGCGCGTCGCCGAGCGCATGATGGATTCCAACGAACTGGAAAAGGAACGCGGCATCACCATCCTCGCCAAGGCGACTTCGGTCGAGTGGAAGGGTACCCGCATCAATATCGTCGACACCCCCGGCCACGCCGATTTCGGCGGTGAAGTCGAGCGCATTCTGTCGATGGTGGACGGCGCCATCGTGCTGGTCGACGCCGCCGAAGGCCCGATGCCGCAGACAAAATTCGTCGTCGGCAAGGCGCTCAAGGTCGGTCTTCGGCCGATCGTGGCGATCAACAAGATCGACCGTCCCGATGCCCGTCACGAGGAAGTCATCAACGAGGTATTCGATCTCTTCGCGGCGCTGGATGCGACCGATGAGCAGCTCGACTTCCCGATTCTCTACGGTTCCGGCCGTAACGGCTGGATGAACGTCGCGCCGGAAGGTCCGCAGGATCAGGGCCTGGCACCGCTCCTCGATCTCGTTCTCGATCACGTTCCGGAGCCGAGCGTCGGCGAAGGCCCGTTCCGGATGATCGGCACCATTCTCGAAGCCAATCCCTTCCTCGGCCGCATCATCACCGGGCGCATTCATTCCGGTTCGATCAAGCCGAACCAGGCGGTCAAGGTCCTCGGGCAGGACGGCAAGGTGCTCGAGTCCGGGCGCATCTCCAAGATTCTTGCATTCCGCGGCATCGAGCGTCAGCCGATCGAGGAAGCCCATGCGGGCGACATCTTGGCGATCGCCGGCCTCTCCAAGGGCACGGTCGCCGACACGTTCTGTGATCCGGCCATCAACGAGCCGCTGAAGGCGCAGCCGATCGATCCGCCGACCGTCACCATGTCCTTCCTCGTCAACGATTCTCCGCTCGCCGGCACCGAAGGCGACAAGGTCACTTCGCGCGTTATCCGCGACCGTCTGTTCAAGGAAGCCGAGGGCAACGTCGCATTGAAGATCGAGGAATCCTCCGAGAAGGATTCGTTCTACGTGTCCGGCCGCGGCGAACTGCAGCTTGCGGTTCTGATCGAAACGATGCGCCGCGAAGGCTTCGAGCTCGCCGTCTCGCGTCCGCGCGTGGTCATGCACAAGGATGAGAACGGACAGCTCCTGGAGCCGATCGAAGAGGTCGTCATCGACGTCGACGAGGAGCATTCGGGCGTCGTCGTCCAGAAAATGTCCGAACGCAAGGCCGAAATGGCCGAGCTTCGTCCCTCCGGCGGCAACCGCGTCCGGCTGGTGTTCTTCGCGCCGACCCGCGGTCTCATCGGCTATCAGTCGGAGCTTCTGACCGATACGCGCGGCACGGCGATCATGAACCGCCTGTTCCACGACTACCAGCCCTATAAGGGTGAGATCGGCGGCCGCGTGAACGGTGTTCTGCTCTCGAACGACGCCGGCGAATCCGTGGCCTATGCGATGTTCAACCTCGAAGATCGCGGCCCGATGATCATCGACGCCGGCGAAAAGGTCTATGCGGGCATGATCATCGGCATCCACACGCGCGACAACGATCTGGAAGTCAACGTCCTCAAGGGCAAGAAGCTCACCAACATGCGCGCGTCCGGCAAGGACGAGGCGGTAAAGCTGACGCCGCCGATCCGCATGACGCTCGACCGGGCGCTGTCATGGATCCAGGACGACGAACTGGTCGAGGTCACGCCGAAGTCGATCCGGCTTCGCAAGATGTATCTCGATCCGAACGAGCGCAAGCGCTTCGAGAAGTCGCGGACGGCCGGCGCTGCTTAAGGGGCTAAAAGCGAGCCCCTCATCCCGCTGCCGCGACCTTCTCCCCGCATGCGGGGAGAAGGGGTATACCGCGCCGCCTCCGTCCGCTCTCCCCGCGAGCGGGCCAGTCCTCGGGTTAAAGCCGAGGAGAGGGGCAAGTCCAACCTTCTGATTTCGTCGATCTACAAACCCCCGGAGCGATCCGGGGTTTTTGCTGTGTGTGCCTTTCGCGGGCGGCTTGCGGATAAAGTTAAAAAGGCGTTAACCTTGGGGCAGGTGCCGTTAAAGTTGCCTGTGGGTTAACGCCGCGCGACAGCCCGGCGGGATTCCTGTCCGCCGCGTCGTGTGATTAGAGTCGCAAGTCATGAAGACTGTTTCGATCGAGGTTCGGCCTGGGGAGCCGCATGAGGCGGCGGCAATCGCCGACGTGCATCGCGTTTCCTGGTTGCAGGCCTATGGCGGCATCATTCCGCACCGCCCCCTTGTCCGAATGGTCAATCGCCGCGACGAGACCTGGTGGCGCAAGGCCACGCGCGGACCGGCGACCCTTCTCGTCGTCGACGTCGCCGGCACGATAGCCGGCTATGCGACCCTGGGCCTGAGCCGGGCGCGGGCGCTGCCGCAGGAAGGCGAAATCTACGAGATATATCTGAGGCCCGAATATCAGGGCATCGGCCTCGGGCGTGTCCTCTTCGGCGAAGCAAAGAGCCTTCTGAAATCGCTCGGCTGCGAGGGGCTCGTCGTCTGGTGCTTGGAAGACAGTGCGAATGCCTATAATTTCTTCCATTCGGCGGGCGGTCGCGACATTGCCGAAGGCATGGAGGATTTCGGCGAGAAGCACCTGAAGAAGGTCGGCTTCGTCTGGAGTTGAGGAGTGCCGCAAGACGCCGTCATCGGTCCGGGCGTCTCGCAGAGCCTCATTTAGGCAGGAAGTGCATGGGTTCGCCCGCCTTCTCGCCGCGGTTTCCGTGATAGGATGCCTGGTCCGTGCCGCAGCGGAAGCTTGCGGCTCTTTCGTCGGCTATCCTGCGCGCCAGCGTGTTCGCATCGGCATTGGCGAGCGCGTCGACATAGCCGATGACGCAGCCGTCGCCGTCCTCCTTCTGCGCGACCTTCGAGATCACCAGAACCTGTCCCTCGAACGCCTTGGTGCTCCTGTCCGTCTGGGGATCCGGGTTCTCGATGATCCAGCGCAGGATGGCGGCGACCGGCTTCCCGTTGGCGTCGAGGCGCCATTCGACGGTCGTTTCGGCATGGTTGAAGGGACCGAAACTCTCGAAGCCGTTCTCCAGATAGCTTTGCCTGGCATGGCCGAAGAAGAAGCTCTGGCGCATATCGCTCTCGATGAAATGGACGGGATAGTCGCCTATGCCGGGACAAAGCATCTGCGACGAGGCGCCTTCCCACTCGCGCAGGAGCCGGCACTTGTCGCGGCTGGCGTCTGTGTAGGCGCTGTCATTGGCAAGTGCAGGCGCCGAGATCAGGGCGGCGGAAAGAAAATAGCGAAGTTTCGGGCGCATTGTCTCTCCTGCGAAGATAAATATCAGCCCTGCCCCTTTTTGGCCGCGCGGCGTGCCTACAGCAAATCCGCCCGCCCGGAACCAAAGTCATGTTGCATCGCGGCATGTTTCCCTTTATCCGACGGGACGACTTTTCAAACGACCCCTGGAGGTGCTCATGCGGATCGACGCGATTTCCATCGGAAAGAATCCACCGGAAGATGTCAATGTAATCGTGGAAGTCCCGGTCGGCGGGCATCCGATCAAGTACGAAATGGACAAGGAGGCCGGCACGCTGGTGGTCGATCGCTTCCTCTACACGCCGATGACCTATCCGGGCAATTACGGCTTCGTGCCGCACACGCTTTCCGACGACGGCGATCCGATCGACGTGCTGATCTGCAATACCCGTCCGCTGGTTCCGGGCTGCGTCATCAATGTCCGCCCGATCGGCGTGATGATGATGGAAGACAATTCCGGTCAGGACGAAAAGATCATCGCGGTCCCCTCCGCCCATCTGACCAAGCGCTACGACAAGGTGCACGATTACACCGACCTGCCGGAAATCACCCTCAAGCAGATCGAGCACTTCTTCGAGCACTACAAGGATCTGGAGCCCGGCAAGTGGGTGAAGATCTTCGGCTGGAAGGATGCCAGCATGGCCAAGCAGCTGATCCGGGAAGCGGTCGAGCGCGCCAAGACGAAGAAATAATCGTTTCGCTGTTTTACTGAGACATGAAAACGTCCGGCTCGGCCTCGATCCGGAGGTTTTTTGCGCTTTAGTCTAGATCACGATGATTTTAGGTGGAGTCGGCCTGCACGGGCGAAACCGCACACACTTTTCCTTATCCCGCTCTAACGCAGCAGCGCAGGAGCGATGGTGGTGTTCAGGAAGAGCTGGATGAAATAGAGGATCACCAGCACGACGAGCGGCGAAAGGTCGACGCCGCCCATGTCGGGCAGCACGCGCCGGATCGGCCGGTAGAGCGGCTCGGTCAACTGATAGAGCGAGCGGCCGATCATGTTGATCGCCTGATTGTTCACGTTGATCACGTTGAACGCATAGAGCCAGGAGAAGATGGCCGAGGCGATGATCAGGAACCACGCAATGTTGATGATGAAATTCAAAGTGCCGATGACAGCAAGCATGCCGGTCTCCAATTCGTTGTTGACAGACATGTAGACATTAGGAACTAAACGAGCAAGTACGCCGGCCTGCCTCGCGTGATCATGTTTAATGGCACGGAGCGCGCCTTTCTTCCCTTCCCTGCAGTGCTCCGCGGTTTTTCCGATGCGCAAGGATCGCTGCAGGATTTCAATTTCTGCACGCTCCCGCTGCTCGGTCGGCGACGTATCAGGAGCCTGCAGCAGGAGCATTCCAGCATGTCGGCCGTCCATGCCGCGCACCGTTTCGCCGCCTTCAGGCACGTCGGCTACCGGCGCTATTTCTTTTCCCGCCTGCTCGCCTATTTCGCCGTCCAGATCATGTCCGTGGCCGTCGGCTGGCAGATCTACGATCTGACGCGCGATCCTTTCTCGCTCGGTCTCATCGGCCTCTTCCAGTTCCTGCCCTCCCTCGTTCTCATTCTCGTGACGGGCAGCGTGGCGGACCGCTACAATCGCCGGGCGATCATGGGCATCTGCATGCTGGTCAGCACGCTCTGCGGCGCAGCACTTCTCCTTTTGACGGTGACGGGACTGTTTTCACCCTGGCCGGTTTACGCGATCCTTGTCGTGTTCGGCATAGAGCGGGCTTTCTTGGGCCCCGCTTCACAGTCGCTGGCGCCCAATCTGGTGCCTGCGGAAGATCTGCCCAATGCGATCGCGTGGAATTCGACCTCGTGGCAGACGGCGATGATCGTCGGCCCGGTGGCTGGCGGGCTTCTGTACGGATTCGGCCCGACCGTGCCCTATGCGGTCAGCCTCGGCTTCTTCGCTGCCGGCGCCCTGATGGTCTTCGCCGTGCCGAAGCCCGCAAGGCGCTCGCCGCCGTCGGCCGCAAACTGGCAGACGATCACCGCAGGGTTCCGCTACATCAAGGCCGAGAAGATCGTGCTGGGGGCGATCTCGCTCGATCTCTTCGCCGTGCTGCTCGGCGGCGCCGTCGCGCTCATGCCGGTCTTCGCGCGGGACGTCCTGACGCTCGGGCCGTGGGGCCTCGGCCTCCTGCGGGCCGCGCCCGGTGTCGGCGCGGTCGGAATGGCGGTGTGGCTGGCCGCCCACCCGATCCGCAATCGAGCCGGTCTCTACATGTTCGTCGGCGTTGCCCTCTTCGGCCTGGCAACGGTCGTTTTCGGCCTGTCGGCGACGCCATGGATCTCGATCGCCGCGCTCGTCGTCATGGGCGCTTCCGACATGATCTCGGTCTATGTGCGCGAGATACTCATCACGCTCTGGACCCCGGATGAGCTGCGCGGCCGCGTAAACGCCGTCAACATGGTATTCGTCGGTGCTTCCAACGAACTCGGCGAGTTCCGCGCCGGCATGATGGCGTCCGGCTTCGGCACGGTTTTCGCGGTCGTCTTCGGCGGCGCAGGCACGCTTCTCGTGTCGCTCCTCTGGGCACTCGGCTTTCCGCAATTGCGCAGGATCGATACGCTGGATGTGCCGGAGGCGCAGCGGAGGGGGTGAGCATCTGAACTGGAGGCCGCCCCTCATCCCGCTGCCGCGACCTTCTCCCCGCAGGCGGGGAGAAGGGACAAGACGCGCCCGCTCGCCCCGAATCGCGGGATGTTGAAGAAGGAAGCGGCAAACTCGTCCCCTCGCCCCGCTTGCGGGGAGAGGGTTAGGGTGAGGGGCATTCGCAACTCACGACTGCAAGCTCTTCCGGAATTCCTCCCCGCATTCACCATTCATGAAAATCAGCTCCAGGAAATTCTCCATCCATGTCCGCAAGGGATGGTCGTGGAGCATGCGGCCCTCCAGATGCGCTTTGCCCAGTTGGGCACCGGGGAGCTCGAAGCGATGGGCACCGTGCACCACCCAGCGATGCATCATCGCCCGCGTCAGCTCGCCGTGGAACTGGATGCCCCAGGCGTTCTCGCCGTAGCGGAAGGCCTGGTTCGGGTAGGTGTCGCCGGTTGCCAGCAATTCGGCGCCATTCGGCAGGTCGAAGCCTTCGCGGTGGAAGTGATAGACCATCGCCGGCCAGTCCATCAGCGCCTTGCCGGCCTGCGTGGCTCTCAAGGGATACCAGCCGATCTCGGTCATGCCTTCGTGATGGGCTTCGACCCTGCCGCCGAGATTGCGGGCCAGCATCTGCGCCCCGAGACAGATTCCGAGATAGGGCTTGTTTTCCAGGAGCGGCACGGACAGCCAGTCGATTTCGCGCCGGACGAACTCCTCCTCGTCATTGGCACTCATCGGTCCGCCGAAAATGATCGTCCCCGAATGCGCTTCCAGCGTCGGCGGCAGCTCGTCGCCCAGCGCGGGGCGGCGGATGTCGAGCGAAAAGCCCTTCCGCTCGAGAATCTGGCCGACGCGGCCGGCGCTCGAGCGCTCCTGATGGAGCACGATGAGGATGGGTCTCTTGGCGTCTCTCTTGGTGTCTGGGGCCTCTGGCGGCATCGTCAACTTTCCTGTTGCGCCTCGTTCTCCTCCACCATGTCGATCTTGGCCGCTGCTTCCTGGCGTTTCAAGACCCGGTCACGCCCCGAAACCCCGAGGAGGTCGGCAATCCGCCAGATCACGTGGTCTTCCATTTCGCTGCGCGCACCGTCGGCGTAAACGATTTCCCACAGCATGCCGACGAGTTCGATGCGTTGCTCCTCGGGAAGGTGCCGCTTTATGTCCGACGTGAACTGGTAGAAGTCGATCGCTTCGCTTTCAGCGCTCTCGCCGGCCGCGACCAGGGCATTGAGAGCGGCATCGTCGAGCTTGTAATGCTCCTTGATGAGCTTGCGCATCTTGCGGCGCTCGGAGCTGCGGACCGCGCCGTCCGCTTCCATGACCTGGAAGCAGAGGCCGATCACCGCAATGCGCGGGTCCCCCGCTTCAATCCGCGCCGAGCCGGTGATTCCTTCCAGAAATGCGCGAAAACGTTCAAACATGCACTATCGCCTGCAGCCTATGGAGATGTCTGGGTTCAGAAAAGACGGAAGT
This sequence comes from Ensifer meliloti, assembly GCF_030064585.1. Classification (NCBI taxonomy): domain Bacteria; kingdom Pseudomonadati; phylum Pseudomonadota; class Alphaproteobacteria; order Hyphomicrobiales; family Rhizobiaceae; genus Ensifer; species Ensifer meliloti. Next base: position 2,075,104 of record NZ_CP120365.1, on the reverse strand, counting down.
TGGTGGTGGTCCGTTCCGCCGCCGCCGGCTCGCGCACGCCCGGATCGTCCGGGGGGCGGCCGAAAAAGGGATCCGGTGCCTCCTCGGCATCCTTGCCCGTTGCGGGCGATGCGGCCGGTTCCTTCCGGTCGGGAACGCTGATCGCCTTCTCCGGCCCGGCCCGTTCTCGCTCGGCCCGTTCTCGCTCGGTTTGATCGCGCTCGGCTGTCGGGGCAGCCTCGGCCGTCCGTTCAGGAGCCGGTTCCTCGACCGGGCGGGGCACGGTCGCGACTGGCGGGAGGCTGCGAATTGCCTGGTCGGGGTTCAGATGCCCGTCCTCCGTTGCCGCCGCGATCTGCGACGGCGGAGCCTTCCACTCGAAGGCGTCGAGGCGGCCGCTGACCGGGGAGACCGGCAGCCAGACCGGTGAGGTGACGCCGTCGGCGGTCCAGGCCGGATCGCGCGGGCTCTTCAGCGCCTGTGCCATCCAGTGACGGATGCGGCCCTCGTCGCCGGTGTCTGCCTCCTCGATGTCCGCGAGCAGCAGAAAAATGCTCTCCCTCGGCTCGAGGCGGGCGGCGGCCTCTGCCTTTGTGCGCGCAAGAGCAAGTTCGCGCGCGTCGAGCGCCGCCTCGGCGACGGTCGCCAGTGCGACGGCATTGTTGCTGCGGAGCGATTCAAGCTTCTTCGCCCGCTTCAGCCGGTCGAGGGCGGAGTCCCCGCCGCGCGCCCGCACATAGAGACGCGCGATATCGGGATGCGGATCCAATTTCCACATCCTCTCGAGGATCGAAGCACCCTTGCGCAGATTTTCCTCGCGAAAGAGCGCTTTGGCGGCAACGAGGGCCGCCGGCACGAGGCGGTCGTCGAGCTTCAGCGCCGCCTGCGCGTCGTCCCGGGCGGATTTCGGGTCTGCATCCAATCTTTCCATTGCCCGTGCGGTCAGAAGAACGGCCTTTTTCCGGTCCGCTTCGTTCTTTTCGAGCACATGGGCGGCGCGGCTCTGGTCGAGCAGGCGGATTGCCTCGTCCCACTGGCGCGCCTGGCTGCGATGGTCGAGCGTTGCCAGGCTCGCCCACGGCAAGTGCGGCGCTTTCTCGGAGGCGCGCTCGGCATATTGGCGCGCAGCCTCGTTGGCGCCGAGCCGCTTGGCTTCGAGATACAGCCCGCGCAGGCCGAGTTCGCGCGTCTCCGGGTCGTCCGCCATCGCCTCGAATTTTTTGCGTGCGTCGTCGTATTTGCCTTCGATCAGCGCCGTCTGCGCTTCGAGCAGATGGATGAGCGGCTCCTGATCCGAGCTGATGAGGTTCCGCGTGCGCGCGGCCATCTTGCGGGCGAGATTGGCGTCGCCGGCGCCGGCCGCGATCAGGCCGGTCGACAATGCCTGATAGCCGCGGTCGCGCTTGCGGGAGCGAAAGTAACGCGTGACGGTGTGCGGCGACAACCAGATCGTGCGAAGCAGCCAGACGACGATCAGAACGGCAGCGAAGAGCGAGATCAGGATCGAGGCGGCGCGCATCAGGCTCATCTCGATGAGTTGGCCTTGCCAGATCAGCGACAATTCCCCCGGACGATCCGCGAGCCAGGCAAAGCCGAGAGCCAGGCAAAGGACGAGCAGTACGAAGAACAGTATCCGGATCATATAGTCTTCTTTCTCCCGCTAACCTTGCTTGCCCGTGCGCGTCATGGTGCCGGCTACGGCGGCATCGATCACCGTTTCGACGCCAAGCCGCAGGTCGAGCTTTTCCTTGAACCCCTGGCCGGCGGATTTCGCGGCTTCGGGAAGGCTGTCCCATTCGAGCGATGCGCCCTTGAGATCGCCGTTATCGAGCTTGTCTTCGATGCGGGCGATCACCGCTTCCGGCGTGTCGCCTTCGACGCTGCCGACCGGCCGCACGCGGATGCCCGACATTGCGCTGGAGACGAGGCGATCGAAAATGCCCTGATTGGGATCTGGCCGGTGCAGCGCGTCCAGCATCGCGTCCGCCGCCGGCCGGAAACTTTCCTTCAATTCCGTCCGCGTGGGGACCCCTGTCGCGGCGACATCGGCCAGTTCCTTGACGGCCGGATCCTCGGGGGCGATGCTGCGCAAGGCGTCGAGTTCGGCGAGGAACGGCCCGCCGCGATCGATCGCCGTCTTCAGCGCGGTGACGGCAACGGCTTTCGCCATCTCGATATCGTTGGCAGGCTCGTTGAGCTTCTGCTCCGCCTGGTCGATACGGCCGGCAAGTTCCGCCCTGGCGGCGTCCGCCGCCTGGCGAGCCTCGGCAAGCTCGGTCTTCAGGGCGGCCACTTCATTCGTCAGGTTGGCGACCTCGGCTTCGAGCGCCTTGATCTCGGGAGCGCCCGCCGCAGCTGCGCCGGGCTCTCGGGCCGCCTGTTCCAAGGCCGCAAGGCGGTTTTCCAAAGGGGAGACGTCCACTGGCGCCGCCGGGGCCTGTGCCTGAAGCTCCGCCTTGATCGCTTCGATCTCGCTCGCAAGGTTCTGCTCGGTGCCCGGCTGCTCCGGTCCGGGCGCCGGAACGTAGCCGGCATATTGCAGCACGCCGGCACCGGCGAGCGCTATGAGGCCGCCGAGGATGCCGGCTGCAAGCGCACCTGCGCCTGTGGCCTGTCTCCTCTTTGCCTCGGGCAGTTCGCCGTTGGTCGCGTGCGGAAGCTCCGCGTCGAAGGCGGCCGCAGCCGCGTCGGCGCGTGCCTCCTCCGTCTCTGTTTCCTCTTGCGGAGTTTCCTCTTTCGGATCGCCCGCCGGCAAAGGAGGTTCGCCGATGCCGGCTTCGTTGCTTTCGACTTCGCCGGTTCTTACTTCGCCGGCTTCAACCGCCTCGCTCGTCGAAATATCCGCCGCCTTGCTCTTCGCCGCATCCGGGCCGGCCGCTGCCTCGGCCGCCGCAGGTTCGGTCTTCTCCGCCTCGAGATCGATCGTCAGCGGTTCTTTCCCGGGTTTCGAGCGGCGCGGCGGCTTTTCCGATGCCATGGTCACCTCTTTACCGTTTCATTGCCTGTCGGTGTAGGCCTGAGCGGATATGCAGCAGGAACGCTCCGCACTTTCCTCATCCGATCTAAACGCAAACCTAGTCAGCGAGGATGACGAGGGAAAGCCCCAGACCGTGCTTTTTGACGGAAATGCCCCAGATGACCCGAGCAATGTGCAGAAGGCAGGCGGAAAACCGGCGCCGACTTTGCTGATTTGGCCTCAAAGAAGCCGCAAGAGATTTTCCTCGTCGGGCACCGCCGCGACCCCGCAGGGCAGACCGTCCGGCAGGGTCTCTCTTATCGGCCAGCTCAGGCAGAGAAAGCGCGAGGCGAGGTCCGCCGGTTCAAGCCCGCTCTCCCGCAATGCTGCGTCCAGGCGCCGCGCGCTCTCGCGGGAATAGAGCATGACCGCATCGAAGGGGCCCGCGCGGAGGAGTCCGGACAGCGTCTCCGCAGGATAGTGGACCGGCGCCATCCGGTAGCATTCGGCGGTCCTGTGCTCGATCCGCCGTTGGTGCAATGCCCGTTCGAAACCGTCGGTTCGCGGTGAACCGGCGAGATAGACCAGCGTTTCGCCGGGGGGGAGAAGGGCAGCCACCGTCTCGGCGAGTCCCTCGCCGGTTCCCGGTCCGATGCGGATATCGGTAAATCCGAGATCGCCCGCAGCGCGCGCCGTCGCTTCGCCGACTGCAAAGAGCGGTGTTGCAAGGTGTGGCTCAAGCGCCGGTCCGAGCGCGCCGAGGACGCGGACCGCCTCCCCACTGCTGACGGCGATCGCCTGGTGGGGCTCACTCAATGCTGCCCGGGCCGCGCCGGCGAGATGCTGCGCCTGCATAAGCGGCAGGATGACCGCTTCGTGACCCATGGCGCTGAGCCTTGCCGCCGTCCTTTCGGCGGCCGGGCGTGGCCGGGTCACGAGCACGCGCATCGGATCAGCTCCAGCTCGAGAAGAAACCCGGTCCGGCCTTGGTGCGGATACGCTCGCCTGCCTCCTGCCCAAGCCTTTCCGCGTCTGCCGCTCTGCCGTCGATTTCGATCTGGTGGGAGGTGGCGCCGTCGGGCGTCAGGATCATGCCGGCAAAGCGGATATGTGTCCCGTCCGATTGCGCGTAGCCGGCGATCGGCGTGCGGCATGAGCCATCGAGCGTCGCCAGGAAGCCGCGCTCGCAGGAAACCGCCTCGTGTGTGCGCGGATCGTCGATTGCCGCAAGCAGCGTGTTGATACGGTCGTCGCCGATGCGGGCCTCGACGCAGATCGCGCCCTGGGCCGGCGCCGGCGGAAATTCTTCCGGATCAAGCAGCTCCGTCGGCACATGCTCCATGCCGAGGCGCTTCAGGCCGGCATAGGCCAGAAGCGTGCCGTCGACCTGACCTTCGGCAAGCTTGCGCAGGCGTGTCTCGACCTGTCCGCGATAGGTGATCACGTCGATATCGGGCCGCAGCCGCCGGATCAGCGCCTGACGGCGCAGCGAAGACGAGCCGACGGTGGCGCCTTGCGGGAGATCGACGAGCCTTTTGGCCGAGCGGCCGACAAAGGCGTCGCGGATGTCCTCGCGCGGCAGGAAAGCGGAAAGGAACAGCCCCTCGGGCAGCTTTGTCGGCATGTCCTTGGACGAATGCACGGCGAAGTCGAGGTCTCCCGACAGAAGCTGCTGCTCGAGCTCTTCGGTGAACAGGCCCTTGCCGCCGATCTCCGCAAGCGACCGGTCGGTGATCCGGTCGCCCTTCGTGGAAAGGATGACGATCTCGAACATTTCCGGTGGCAGACCATGTGCGGCGGCGAGCCGGTCGCGCGTTTCATGCGTCTGAGCCATCGCCAGCGGGCTGCCGCGCGTGCCGATGCGGAAAGGTTTCGTTTGCATCCTTCGCCATCCGTTGTTACTGCATGCTTCCTTAAATCGGAACCGGTTTAGGACAAAACCATGCAGCAGTTCAAAGCGTTACAGCGTCCCTTGTGCGTCTGAAGGCGCACGGCGCTGTTTGAGTTTCGTGTAGCCACCTTTCACTGCGACCGCAATCTTTGAGTATAGCACGTGACGTCCCCGCCTTTGCGCATCCTCGGCATTGAGACAAGCTGCGACGAAACCGCCGCTTCGGTCGTGCTGCGTGACGAAGAGGGCCGCGGCCGGATTCTCGGCGACGTGGTGCTGAGCCAGCTGGAAGAGCATAGTGCTTATGGCGGCGTCGTTCCCGAGATCGCGGCGCGCGCCCATGTCGAGGCGCTCGACGCGCTGATCGAGGAAGCGCTCCTGCGCGCCGGCGTGACGCTCCGGGACATCGACGCGGTCGCTGCGACAAGTGGTCCCGGCCTGATAGGCGGGCTCATCGTCGGGCTGATGACCGGCAAGGCGATCGCGCGGGCGACCGGCAAGCCGCTCTATGCGGTCAATCATCTCGAAGGCCACGCGCTGACGGCGCGGCTGACCGACGGCCTTTCATTTCCCTATCTGATGCTGCTCGTCTCGGGCGGCCATACACAGCTGATCCTCGTCAAGGGCGTCGGCGAATACGAACGCTGGGGCACGACGATCGACGATGCGCTCGGCGAGGCCTTCGACAAGACCGCAAAGCTGCTCGGTCTTCCCTATCCGGGCGGGCCGGCCGTCGAGCGGGCGGCGCAAGCCGGTAATGCGGAGCGCTTCGATTTTCCCCGGCCGCTCGTCGGCGACGCCAGGCTCGACTTTTCGTTTTCGGGCCTCAAGACCGCCGTCCGCCAGGCCGCACAGTCGCTGGAGCCGGTGACGGATCAGGATATCGCCGACGTCTGTGCCTCTTTTCAGCGCGCCATTTCCCGCACGCTCAGGGATCGGGTCGGGCGCGGCTTGAAGCGGTTCTGGGCGGACTTCGCCTCCGTCGACCAACCGGCTCTCGTCGTGGCCGGCGGGGTTGCCGCGAACCAGACATTGCGCCGGACACTGCAATCGCTTTGCGACGAGCACGGCTTCCGCTTCATCGCGCCGCCGCTCCAGCTTTGCACCGACAACGCGGCGATGATTGCGTGGGCCGGTGCGGAGCGCCTCGCGGCGGGCCTGCCGGCGGACGGGCTCGATGCAGCTCCGCGTTCGCGCTGGCCGCTCGATTCCGAAGCCAAGGCATTGATCGGCTCCGGCAGACGCGGCGCCAAGGCATGATGGACAGAAGATGAGCGGCAAATCGAAGAGCGCGCCAAAAATCGTGGTCGTCGGGGCGGGCGCCTTCGGAACGGCGCTTTCGGCCGTCGCGGCAGCGAAGGACAAGGCGAATGTCACTCTGCTTGCCCGCCGGGACGAAGCGGCCGCGGAGTGTCGCCGAACCGGGCGGAATGACGCGGTTCTCCCGGGAATTCCGCTTCCCCCGCGCCTTGTCTATTCTTCGCAGGCGGATGCGCTCGAAGACGCCGACATCGTGCTTTTCGCGATGCCTTCGCAAGCGCATCGGGACGCGGCGCGTAGCTACGGTCCCGCGATCGGCGCCAGTGCCGTCGTCGTCACCTGCGCCAAGGGCATGGAGCAATCGACCGGCCAACTCCTCACCGACGTTCTCGAAGAGGAGTTGCCGGGCCGCCGCATCGGGGTGCTTTCCGGCCCGGGCTTTGCCGCCGATATCGCTAGCGGCCTGCCGACTGCCATGGTGATCGCCGCCCCCGATACGGCGATCGCGACGGAGCTTGCGGAGGTGCTTTCCGGGCGGACGTTCCGGCTCTATCCGTCGGCGGATCGCACCGGCGTTCAGCTTGGCGGTGCGCTCAAGAACGTGCTGGCGATCGCCTGCGGCATCGTCGAAGGCGCCGGTCTCGGCGACTCGGCGCGCGCTGCGCTGATCTCGCGCGGGCTTGCGGAAATGTCGCGCTTCATCGTCGCGAGAGGCGGCGAGGCGGACACTGTGCGCGGCCTTTCGGGATTGGGTGACCTCGTGCTGACCGCGACGAGCCACCAGTCGCGCAACCTGCGCTTCGGCATAGCGCTCGGCAAGAACGGCCGGGCCGCGGCCGGAAGCAGCGAGCTGGTCGAGGGCGCCTTTGCCGCATCCGTCGCCGCCCGCGTGGCGGGCGCACTCGGCATCGAGATGCCGGTCACCGAGGCCGTCGCGGCCATCGTCGACGGAAAGCTGGATGTCCGCTCGGCCCTCGAACAACTGATGTCCAGACCGATCACCCACGAATGATGTCTTCAGGAGGATCCATGCTCTTCGCACTGCTCTGCACGGACAAGCCCGGCGCGCTGCAACTCAGGCTCGACACGCGGCCTGACCATGTCGCCTATCTCAACGACCTCAATGCCCGGGGCATCCTGAAGATCGCGGGGCCTTTCCTCGGCGCCGACGGCAAGCCGACGGGGAGCCTCGTGATCGTCAAAGCCGATACGCTCGAAGAGGCCAGGGCGCTCGCCGAGGCCGATCCCTATGCGAAGGCGGGTCTCTTCGCCAATGTCGAGATCAAGGCCTACAACTGGGTCTTCAACAATCCGGAGGCTTGAGGGGCGATGGCGTTCTGGCTCTACAAATCCGAACCGGCGAAATGGTCCTGGCAGATGCAGAAGGATGCCGGCGAGAAGGGCACCGAATGGACGGGCGTGCGCAACTACCTGGCGCGCAACAACATGCGGGCGATGAAGATCGGCGACAAGGGCTTCTTCTATCACTCCAACGAGGGGCTCGAGATCGTCGGCATCACCGAGGTCTGCGCGTTGTCGCATCCGGATTCGACGGCCGAGGGCGACGCCCGCTGGGACTGCGTCGACATTCGCGCCGTCATGGACATTCCACGGCCGGTTTCACTCAAGGAAATCAAGGAAAATCCGAAGCTCGCCAAGATGTCGCTCGTTACGTCCATGCGCCTTTCGGTGCAGCCGGTGACGGATGACGAGTGGATCGAGGTCTGCCGCATGGGCGGGCTGGACAATCCGCCCCGATAGCGCCCCTGAATATCGTGAAGACCGATCCCGAAAGCTTCATCCGCGCCAACACCGACATTCTCGCGCCGCCGCACGTGCCGGAAATCCGCCTGCATCTTGCGGGAGAGGCGCATGAATTGTGGCTGAAGACCGAGGAAGAGCTGGAACGGATCGGGCTGCCGCCGCCCTTCTGGGCCTTCGCCTGGGCGGGCGGGCAGGGGCTTGCCCGCTATCTCCTCGATCATCCCGAGACGGTGCGCGGCCGCCGCGTCATCGATTTCGCCTCCGGTTCCGGCCTCGTCGCCATCGCGGCGAAGTTGGCCGGCGCCGATGAGGTCGTCGCCGCCGACATCGATCCTTGGTCCGAAACGGCCGCGCGGCTGAATGCCGGGCTCAACGGCGTATCGTTCGCCTTCACCGGCGACGATATCGTCGGCTCGGAACGGGCGGCCGACGTCTACCTCGCCGGAGACGTCTTCTACGACAAGAGCTTCGCCGATCTGCTTCTGCCCTGGTTCGAAGCGCTCGAACGCGCCGGTGCCGTCGTTCTCATCGGCGATCCGGGCCGGGCCTATTGTCCACGCGGGCGGATGACTGACCTTGCGACCTACGAGGTACCGGTGACTCGGGCGCTCGAAGACAGCGAGGTGAAGCGCACGACCGTCTGGCGGTTCGGCACCCTCACGGGGTGACCGCGATTTGCAGGGAAGCCCCTCCCCAACCCCTCCCACAACTACGGCATGCACATTTCTCTTGCGCGCCGGTGCGGCGGATACTGCTGATGAATGGGATCCCTCGGGAACCCAACCGCCTCAACCCCGCTCGGTCGGGATTGCCCCTCAACCGGCTGCCGCCACCTTCTCCCCGCAGGCGGGGAGAAGGGATATGCCGCGCCCGCTCGCTCCCTCGGGCGGGCGGTGAATGCGGGGTTCAGTCGGCGCCGCTTGTCCCTTCTCCCCGCCTGCGGGGAGAAGGTGCCGGCAGGCGGATGAGGGGCGGGTGACCGCTAATGCCAATGTTAGCGCATACGGGTTTGATCCCAAGGACCCATCCCCAAGCCTCGCCACTGCTGGAAATACAGATGCCGCCACTCCGGAGTAAGTCCGCGAAGGGCTGGACAACAAGAGATATGTGCATGCCGTAGGTCCCCACAAGGGGGAGGGGCTTAATCTGCCGCGCCCATTGCTCATATTTCATCGGTTTCGCGGGTGTGAACGCCGGGATGGCACTGGCGCCGCAACAGGCTCTAAGCCCCTCCACCCCCCCTTTGTGGCCCTTTGTGGGGAGGGGTTGGGGAGGGGTAAGGACGGTCCGCAGCGCAGCCGCAAATCCTACGGCCGGACGACGCAGACGCCGTGCTCCCACGAGCATGCGCTGGCGTTTACCTGCGGCGAGACGATGATGATCTTCGCGCGCTTCGAAGAAGGATTGGCTGCGACGGTTTCCCCGGCGAGATAGGCGTAGCCGCCGTCCCGGCTGAAATAGATGCCGTTCCCTTTCTCGCGGAACGCCGAAAGGCCGCCGGCATAGGTACCGATATCCGGAATGGGTGTCGGGAAGTCGTAACTCCCATAACTGTCGTAACCGCCGGATGCGTATCCGCCGCCATTGATGACGATCACGGGACCACGATCCCGCCCGCGGCGGGCGTTACCATGCCAGGGATATCTCGGCCATGGATATCTTGGCCGCACATGACGGGTGCGGGTCTGAACATCGGGCAGGCCCCTGGAATCGGCGGATGAGAAACCGCCGATGGTCGTTATTGACCGGTGGCCCTTGCGCCAGGAGTGATGGGGCGTGCGATGCTTGATCCGGACATGGCGGGTTCGGGTCTCCACATTGGGGAAACCGTCGCTTTCGGCGGCCCGTGCCGGCAAACCGGCGGGCATCGCAAGTGCGAAGGCCACGACTAGAACTTTGGTTGCGCGGATCATTCGCGAGAGGTCCATTCTCGCTGCCTCCGGATCATCGTTAACAAACAGTTAAAGTGCATCCTGCGGCAACCGGCGGGAAATGTCACGGATTCGGTTGGGTTTTTTTCCCTGTACGGTTAAAAGACCCGATGTCTCTCGAAGGCTGGAAAATGCCGTTTTCCGTCAAATCGATTAAATTGATTTTGCACTGCAAACACACTTGTCGGGAAGCCTTATGGTGATTAAAGGTCCGGGTGACTGAATTGCGCACAATCGGGTGCGATACCGGACGAAACCAGTCCAGTTTTGGACGAAAATCCGGTCATCCCGCGAGGTTCCGATGACGAATGTCACAAGAAGCCGGCCGCTCTCGCCGCATCTTCAAATCTACAAGCCGATCCCCACCATGATCATGTCGATCATGCACCGCATCACCGGCGGCGCGCTCTATTTCGGCACCGTCCTGGTGGCCTGGTGGCTGATCGCCGCTGCTTCCGGCACTGCCTATTACGACTGGGTGAACTGGCTGTTCGGCACGTTCATCGGCAAGGTCGTCCTCTTCGGCTATACCTGGGCCCTTGTACATCACCTGCTGGGCGGCATACGCCACCTCGCCTGGGATCTCGGCTACGGCTATGAGAAGCACTTCGCGACGAGGATGGCGAAGGCCATGATCGTCGCATCGGCGACGCTGACGCTCGTCATCTGGGTCGTCGGCTACCTCGCTCGTTAAGGACTTCGACATGAATATGCGCACACCTCTCGGCAAGGTCCGGGGTCTCGGTTCGGCAAAGGAAGGCACGGATCACTTCTGGCGGCAGCGCCTCACGGCCGTCGCCAGCATTCCTCTCACGATCTTCTTCGTCGTCTTTCTCGCCCATTATGCGGGCGCACCGCATGCGGAACTGATCGCGGCCCTTTCGAACCCGTTCGTGGCGGTGACCATGGGTCTGATGGTCGTCGCCGGCCTCGTTCACATGAAGATCGGCATGCAGGTCATCATCGAGGACTACGTCCATGGGGAGGGCGCCAAGATAGCGCTTCTCATGCTCAACACATTCTTCACGATCGCGGTCGGCGGGCTCTGTCTTTTCGCCGTCCTGAAGATCGCATTTGCAGGGTAATTTCGTCATGGCATCGATCAGTTCACCCGCTGCAAACGGCAAGGCATATCAATATGTCGACCATTCCTTCGACGTCGTCGTCGTCGGCGCCGGCGGGGCGGGCCTGCGCGCGACCCTCGGCATGGCCGAGCAGGGCCTGAGGACGGCCTGCATCACCAAGGTCTTCCCGACGCGTTCGCATACTGTCGCGGCACAGGGCGGCATCGCCGCTTCGCTGCAGAACATGACGCCCGACTCCTGGCAGTGGCATCTTTACGACACCGTCAAGGGCTCCGACTGGCTCGGCGATGTCGACGCCATGCAGTACCTCGCCATGGAGGCGCCGAAGGCGGTCTACGAACTCGAGCACTATGGCGTTCCCTTCTCGCGCAACGAGGAAGGCAAGATCTATCAGCGCCCCTTCGGCGGCCACATGCAGAACTACGGTGAAGGACCGCCGGTGCAGCGCACCTGCGCTGCCGCCGACCGTACCGGCCACGCGATCCTGCATACGCTTTACGGTCAGTCGCTCCGGAACAATGCCGAATTCTTCATCGAATATTTCGCCATCGACCTGATCATGTCGGATGACGGCCGCTGCACCGGCGTGGTCGCCTGGAACCTCGACGACGGCACGATCCACCGCTTCGCCGCCAAGATGGTGGTGCTGGCGACCGGCGGCTACGGCCGCGCCTATTTCTCCGCGACCTCGGCGCATACCTGCACCGGCGACGGCGGCGGCATGATCGCCCGCGCCGGCCTGCCGCTGCAGGACATGGAATTCGTGCAGTTCCATCCGACCGGCATCTACGGCGCGGGCTGCCTGATCACCGAAGGCGCCCGCGGCGAGGGCGGCTATCTGGTCAATTCCGAGGGCGAGCGCTTCATGGAGCGCTACGCGCCTTCTGCCAAGGACCTTGCCTCCCGCGACGTCGTTTCCCGCTGCATGACGATGGAAATCCGCGAGGGCCGGGGCGTCGGCAAGAACAAGGACCATATCTTCCTGCACCTCGACCATCTCGATCCCGCGGTGCTGCATGAGCGCCTCCCGGGAATTTCGGAATCGGCGAAGATCTTCGCCGGCGTCGACGTCACGCGCGAACCGATCCCGGTGCTGCCGACGGTTCACTACAATATGGGCGGCGTGCCGACCAATTATTGGGGCGAAGTGCTGAACGCGGACAGCCAGAACCCGGAGCGCATCGCGCCCGGACTGATGGCGGTCGGCGAGGCCGGCTGCGCCTCGGTGCACGGCGCCAACCGGCTCGGCTCGAACTCGCTGATCGACCTCGTCGTCTTCGGCCGGGCGGCGGCAATCCGCGCCGGTCAGATCATCGACCGCAACGAGGCGGTGCCGGAGGTCAACACGGCCGCCTGCGACCGCATCATGGAGCGTTTCGACCGGCTGCGGCACGCCAACGGCGCCACGCCGACCGCCGTGCTGCGCGACAAGATGCAGCGCGCCATGCAGGAAGACGCGGCCGTGTTCCGTACGCAGGAGTCGCTGGAATCCGGCTGCCGGCGCCTCTCGGCGATCTGGAAGGAACTGCCGGACGTCAGGGTCACCGACCGCTCGATGATCTGGAACTCGGATCTCGTCGAGACGCTGGAGCTCGAAAATCTGATGGCCAACGCCATCACCACGGTCTACGGCGCCGAGGCGCGCAAGGAAAGCCGCGGCGCGCATGCGCGCGAGGACTACAAGGACGGCCCGCTCGGCGGCCGCGACGACGTCAACTGGCGCAAGCACACGCTTGCCTGGGTCAACGACGCGGGCGACGTCCGGCTCGATTTTCGTCCCGTGCACACCGAGCTGATCGCCGAAGGCATCGATCCCTACAAGATCGAGCCCAAGGCCCGCGTCTACTGATCTCGAGGACTAAGGCACATGGTTGAACTCGCTCTCCCCAAGAACTCGCAGATCACCGAAGGCAAGGTGTGGCCGAAACCGGTCGGCGCGGCGAACCTGCGCGAATACCGGGTCTATCGCTGGAATCCGGACGACGGCAAAAACCCGCGGATCGATACCTATTACATCGATATCGACGATTGCGGCCCGATGGTTCTGGACGGTCTGCTCTACATCAAGAACAATATCGATCCGACGCTGACGCTGCGTCGCTCCTGCCGCGAAGGCATTTGCGGCTCCTGTGCGATGAATATCGACGGCACCAATACGCTCGCCTGCACCAAGGGCATGGATGAGGTGAAGGGCGCCGTGAAGGTGTATCCGCTGCCGCATATGCCCGTCGTCAAGGACCTCGTGCCTGACCTCACCAATTTCTATGCCCAGCACCGTTCGATCGAGCCCTGGCTGAAGACGGTGTCGCCGACACCGGCCAAGGAATGGCGGCAGAGCCACGAAGACCGCCTCAAGCTCGACGGGCTCTATGAGTGCATTCTCTGCGCCTGCTGCTCGACCTCCTGTCCCAGCTACTGGTGGAACGGCGACCGCTATCTCGGCCCTGCCGTCCTCCTGCAGGCCTATCGCTGGCTCATCGACTCCAGGGACGAGGCGACCGGCGAGCGTCTCGACAATCTCGAAGATCCGTTCCGGCTCTATCGCTGCCACACGATCATGAACTGCGCCCAGGCCTGTCCGAAGGGGTTGAACCCCGCCAAGGCGATCGGCGAGATCAAGAAGATGCTGGTCGAGCGGCGGTTCTGACCATCCGCCCTGCAGGTGTTTTCAGCAGCATTTCAACGGCGGGCCTCGGCTCGCCGTTTTGCTTTCACGTCCGTCACATCGACGTGTTGCTAAGTGATTTGAAACGCGCGGCGAGGCAGTTAGGTAATAGCCGAGGATGGAGGTCCGCCGATGCTTCGCCTGCTGTTCGGTTTTCTCGTCACGTGTTTCCTGCTGCTGCCGGCGCGGGCGGCGGAACCGCAATATGCTATCTTTGCCGGCGGCTGCTTCTGGTGCGTCGAGAGCGACTTCGACGCCGTGCCCGGCGTTCTCGAAACGATCTCCGGCTATGCCGGCGGCAAGAGCGCGAACCCCACCTACGAAGATTATGCGAAGGGTGGACACCGCGAGGTGGTGCGCGTGAAGTTCGACCCGGACCGGGTCTCCTATGCGGAGCTCGTCGGCGTCCTGTTCCGTACGACGGACCCGACGGATGGCGATGGCCAGTTCTGCGACCGGGGCTTTGCCTATACGACCGCCATCCATGCGCTGAACGAGCGGCAGGCGATGGACGCGAAGGCGGAAAAGATCAAGGCCGAGGCGGAGCTCGGCCGACCGATCGTAACGCCCGTCGAAGGCGCAGCGAAATTCTGGCCGGCGGAAGAATACCATCAGGACTTCGGCAAGCGGAACCCCATCCGCTACTGGTACTACCGCAACGGCTGCGGCAGGAACCGGACGGTCGAGAAGCTCTGGGGCGATCGCGCCTATGCGGGCGTCGACCACTGATCCGATTGCCCCTCATCCGCCTGCCGGCACCTTCTCCCCGTTTCACGGGGAGAAGGGACATGGGGCATCCGCTCATTACGCCGCGATCACCGAGGAGTGAGGGGAGCGTGCCACTTGTCCCTTCGCCCCGCCCGCGGGGAGAAGGTGCCGGCAGGCGGATGAGGGGCAGCGCCGGATGCCAGACAGAAACGGCGGAACTCAACCGATCCGCCGTCTCCCTCAGCGCGCAGCCCAATTCGCGCCGCGGCGGAAGATCGTGCGCATCTCGGGCACCTCGAACTCTTTCGCCACATGGCCGAGCGAGGAGTAGAAGACCCGGCCTTTCCCATGTTTGCGCTTCCAGACCACCGGCATCACCACGCCTTCGATCCAGGAGGCATGCTCGCCGGAGAAGGTGGTCGTTGCCAGCACCTCGTTGGACGGGTCGACATGCATGTAATATTGCTCCGAGGTATAGGGAAAATCGGAGATGCCCTCCATCAGCGGGTCGTCGGGGCGCGTGACGTTCACGCGATAGTCGATCACGTTGCCGGGATGGGCCACCCACTGGCCGCCGATGATGAACTGGTATTCGACGCTCTCGCGGAAGGCATCGCCCGCGCCGCCGTGATAGCCGGCGATACCGACGCCGCCCTCGACGGCCGCGGCGAGATTCTTCACCTCTTCCTTCTCGATCTTCGACATCGTCATGATCGGAACGATCAGCGACAGGTCGTGGATCGACGGATCGGCGAAGGCTTCGGTCGTGTGTTCCAGATAGACCTTGAACCCGTCCTCCTGCAGTATGTCGCGGATGATATGGGCGCATTCCTGCGGCTCGTGGCCGCTCCAGCCGCCCCAGACGATCAGTGCCTCGCGCATGTCGAACTCCTCCTAATGCGATTTATGCGTTAGCGGCCGATGCGGCCGTCGACGAGCGATTCCGACAGAGGTGCCGGCCGCTCGGTTTTCGTGCTGATGCTGACGGTGGTGCCGGTGTCGGCCGCCTTGTGGAACGCTTCCATGACCTCCAGCACGTGCAAGGCGAGATCTCCGTTTGCCCGGTGCGGCCGGCCCGAGCGGATGGCGTGTGCCATGTCGGCCACCCCGATCGAGCGGTAATTGCCGTCGGCATAGGGCTCGCTCGTCGCAGTCTGCTCGAAGGCGCCGCCCTTTTTCAGCAGTTCGATCTGGCCGCCGAAATGGTTCGGATCCGGGACGATCAGCGTGCCCTCGGTTCCATAGAGCTCGAGCGGCACATGCCTGTGGCCCGCGACATCGAAGCTCATGCCGATCTGCACGACGGCTCCATTCTCGAAGGCCATGATGCCGGCGACATGGGTCGGCACGCGGACGGGGATGCGTTCGCCGTTGCGCGCTTCACTGGTGATGGTCCGCTCCTTCCGGGCCGCCGTGGCAAAGCCGGCAACCTTGGAGACCGGGCCAAGGAGGTTGACGAGGTCTGTGATGTAGTAGGGACCCATGTCGAGCATCGGCCCGCCGCCGACGTCGTAATAGAAGTCCGGATTGGGATGCCAGCGCTCGTGGCCGGGGCACATGAAGGTGGCGGTGCCGCCGACGGGCGTGCCGAGCACGCCGGAATCGACGATTGCGCGCGCCGTCTGATGCGAGCCGCCGAGGAAGGTGTCGGGGGCGGCGCCGATCCGCAGGCCCTTCTCGCGAGCCATCGCCACCAGCTTGCGCCCGTCTGCGAAATCGGTGGCGAGCGGCTTTTCGGAATAGGTGTGCTTGCCGGCCTCGAGCGCCTGCATGGCGACTGTCACGTGCGCCTTCGGCACGGTCAGGTTGACGATGAGTTCGATCGAAGGGTCCGCGAGGAGATCGGCGACGTTGCGGGCCTCGACCTTGAACTCCGCAGCGCGCTCTTCGGCGAGACCGCGGTTCAGATCAGCGATCCCGCGGATGTCCAGGATCGGAAAGGCTGCCATCGCCTTCAGATAGGCCGACGAGATGTTGCCGCAGCCGATGATGCCGATACCGAGTTTTTCCATCAGTCTCCTCCCGAAATGGATAGATAAGTTCGGCGCGGCGCATCAAAGCGCCGGCGCCGGTCCGGTCGTCCCCCAGGGGGACTCGTAGAGTTCACAGAGCGCCACGACGGCTGCTCCCTGGGCCCAGGTCTCGTCGGCCGATTCGTCGAAGACGAGTTCGGCGACCGTCGAGATCGAGGGCGGGATCGCGTTCTGAAAGGATCGGCGGATGCTCTCCACGAAGACGGTGCCGAGCGACAGGCTCGAACCGACGATGACGACGCGCGGCGGTCCGAACAGCGTGACGATGTTGGCGACGGCGAGCCCGATCGCTTCTCCGGCCCGCGAGGCGGTCGCGATCAGCGCGTCGTCCTCGGCTGCGATCAGCGTCTGCGCATGCGTCATGCCCCGCCCGAGGCGTACCGCCTCGGCGAACCGCCCGTCCATCGGGTGTTCGCCGAGAATCGCGTTCTCCCCGGCGAGCGTCGAAAGGCGGACGGTGCGGCTCTCGCCGACCCCGAGCACGAGATCGCCCAGATTGTGGCTCAAGCCTCCGGCGCCTCGGAAAAGCTGGCCGCCATGCAGAACGCCGAGCCCGAGGGTCTGCTCCAGCGAGACGAGCACCATGTCGTCGAGGTCGCGGGCGCGCCCGAACCAGTGGTGCGCAAGCGTGATGGCGTGCGCGTCGCTCTCGACGATCGTCGCGACGTTGAGCCTGCTCGTCATCTCGCTTGCGAAATCGACGTCCGTTTCCCGGAAGATCGGGCTCGAGCGGACATGACCGGTGCGGTGTTCGACCACGCCCGGCAGGCCGATGCAGATAGAATCGATGTCGTCGAGCGAAAGGTCGGCGTCGACGACGCAGCGGCGCACGCCGTCCTCGATCAGATCGGCGATGACGGCGATCGGCTGGCGATCGACCCGGATCGGCAAAGTAAGATCGGAGAGCACCTCGCCGCGGAAGTTGGTGACGGCGAATACCATACGGTTGGCGGCGATCTTGGCGCCGACGACGCGAGCGGCCTCCGGGTCGAGCTCCAGCATGACGCGCGGGCGGCCCCTTGCGGCAGCATTGCGGATATCGCCCTCGTGCCGGGTCAGGATGAGGCCGTCGTCAAGCAGCGACGCGGTGATCGCGGAAACGGTGGTCGTGGACAGTTCGGTGCGCTCGCTGATCTCGACGCGTGAGATAGGGCCGTGCCGGCGGATCGTATCGAGCACGTTGAAGCGATTTATCGCGCGCATCAGTTCGGGATCGGCGGTCTTCATCGGTCTGCAGGATGCTCGCGTGCTCGATTGGCTGGCTGGGCGGGGTCAAATCATTTAGCAGGAATACGAATTAAATAACGGGCAATTAGCGTCCCCTGTCAAGCCGAGCGCCCGAAATATTCGCGGCGGCTGTTGACATTTGTCGGCATCTCCTCTGAATTAATCCGCATCGGGGACAAAATGAAGAGGACGTTTTGCCCCCTTCTGAAGGAAATATGGGAGGAGAAAGATATGATGCTCGAACGTGGGTCGGCGCCTCCGCGCGCAACCAGACTTTCTGCGCTTGCTGCAGTAGCCGGCATGGCGCTTCTCTTCGATGCGAGCCACGCATCCGCCGATACGGTGGTCAAGTGGCTTCATCTGGAGACTGTGCCGGCCTATGTGAAGATGTGGGAGGACATCGCTGCAAAGTACGAATCGGAACATGCGGGCGTCGATATTCAGCTCCAGTTCCTGGAAAACGAGGCATTCAAGGCGAAGCTGCCGACGCTCCTGCAGTCGGACGACGCGCCTCACTTCTTCTATAGCTGGGGCGGCGGCGTGCTGAAACAGCAATCCGAGACCGGCGCGCTCATGGATCTGACGGAGGCGATGCGCGCCGATGGCGGAGCCTGGGAGAAGAGCTACAATCCGGCTGCGCTCAAGGGCTTCACCTTTGACGACAGAATTTATGCGGTTCCCTTCAAAATGGGAACGATCAGCTTCTTCTACAACAAGGAGCTCTTTCAGAAGGGCGGCGTCAAGGCCGAGGATATCAAGACCTGGGACGATTTCCTCACGGCGGTGAAGACGCTGAAGGAGGCCGGCATCACGCCGATCGCCGGCGGCGGCGGCGACAAGTGGCCGCTGCATTTCTACTGGAGCTATCTGGTGATGCGCAACGGCGGCCAGCAGGTCTTCGAGGATGCCAAGAACAACGAGGGCGAAGGCTTCCTGCAGCCGGCGATCATCAAGGCCGGCGAGCAGCTCGCCGAACTCGGCAAGCTCGAGCCGTTCCAGGGCGGCTATCTCGGAGCGAACTGGCCGCAGACGCTCGGCCTCTTCGGCGACGGCAAGGCGGCGATGATCCTGAGCTTCGAGAATACCGAAGCCACCCAGCGCGCCAATTCCGGCGACGGCAAGGGCCTCGCAGCCGAGAATATCGGCCGCTTTCCCTTCCCCGCCGTCGAGGGCGGGGCGGGTGCCGCCACCGACACGCTGGGCGGTCTCAACGGGTGGGCGGTAACCAAGAATGCTCCGCCCGAAGCGCTCGATTTCCTGCGCTACCTGACCAATGCGGAAAACGAGCGGCTGATGGCGAGCGTCGGCATGATCGTCCCGGCGGCGGCAGGTGCCGAGGATGGAGTCACCAACCCGCTTGTGCGGGCTTCGGCCGACCAACTCGCGGCCTCGACCTGGCACCAGAATTATTTCGACCAGGATCTCGGCCCCTCCGTCGGCCGCGTCGTGAACGATGCTTCCGTCGAGATCGTCTCCGGACAGATGTCCTCGGAAGAGGGCGCCCGGATGATCCAGGACGCCCGCGAACTCGAATGAGTGCGTAAGCGGCGGCGGCGGGGGACCCCGCCGCCCGGCCTTCCTTCGACCATTCGGAACCACCTTTGCGAGGACCAGATGACCGACGCGACTGCGACGATGACCGCGGTGCCGGCCACGGCAAGCCGCAAGAATGTGCGCTACAAGAGCCCGACCGTGCGCGGGCGCCTGCCGGTGCTCATCCTCTTCCTGCCGCCGGCCCTGCTGCTGTTCACGGTCTTCGTCATCCTGCCGATGGGAGAGGCGGCCTGGTACAGCCTCTACCGCTGGAACGGCTACGGAACCCCGACGCAGTTCGTGGGCTTGCGCAATTTCGAGGTGCTGTTCAACAATGCGGCCTTCTCGCGGGCGCTGATCAACAACGGCATCATCATTCTCGTTTCGGTGCTCCTGCAGATTCCGCTCGCCCTCTGGCTTGCGATGATGCTCGCGCACAGGATCGCCGGCGTCGTCGCCTTCCGGCTGATCTTCTTTCTGCCCTACGTGCTGGCGGATGTCGCGGCCGGGCTCATCTGGCGCTTCGTCTATGATGGCGACTACGGGCTTGTGGCGGCGATCGCCGGCTTCTTCGGCGTGGCCACCCCTTACGTGCTCGCCGACCGCAGCCTTGCCATCTATGCGGTGCTTGCCGTCATCATCTGGAAATATTTCGGATTCCACATGATGCTGTTCATCGCCGGCCTGCAGGCGGTCGACAGGAGCGTGCTCGAAGCTGCCGAGATCGACGGGGCGACCGGCTGGCAGAAATTCCGATACGTGACCCTGCCGCTCCTCGGTTCGACCGTCAGGCTGTCGATCTTCTTCGCCGTCATCGGATCGCTGCAACTCTTCGATCTCGTCATGCCGCTCACCGGCGGCGGGCCGTCGAACTCGACGCAGACCATGGTGACCTTCCTCTACACCTACGGCGTCACCCGCATGCAGGTGGGGCTCGGAAGCGCGGTCGGCGTGGTCCTCTTCGTCATCTGCGTCACCCTCGCCTTCGGCTACAAACGGATATTCATGCGCCATGACTGACACGACTTCTTCCGTTCGCATGACCGCAGCCACCCGCCTCTATCTCTATGTGTCGCTGTCGCTGGTGGCGATGCTGGTCTTGCTGCCCTTGGTCACCACGGCGCTCGGCGGCTTCAAGTCGCTCGGCGACCTGCGCGTCAACCCTTTCGGCCTGCCTTCCGAATGGCTGTGGTCGAACTATCTCGATATCCTTTTCGGCGACCGCTACTGGCGGCAGATGCTGAACTCGCTGTTCATCGCGGCCATAACCGTGGTGCTGACCGTCATCGTTTCGGCCATGGCCGCCTTCACCTTCGCCCATGTCAGGTTCTTCGGCTCGAACCATTTGCTGAACTACTTCCTGATCGGGCTCATGTTCCCGGCGGCAACGGCGATCCTGCCGCTCTTCATCCGGATCCGCGATCTCGGTCTGCTCGATACCTATTGGGGCGTGATCCTGCCTCAGGTGGCCTTCGGCCTCGGCATGAGCATCCTGCTTTTCCGCAATTATTTCCGGAACCTGCCGGAAGAACTCTTCCAGGCCGCCTTCGTCGACGGCTGCGGCTACATCCGCTTCTTCTGGTACATCTCCCTGCCGCTTTCGCGCCCCATCGTCTCGACGGTCGGCATCATCACCTTCGTGCATAGCTGGAACAGCTACATCCTGCCGCTGATCATGCTGAACACGGAGGCGAAATATCCCTGGCCACTCGGCATCATGGTCTATCGCGGCGAGTTCGGCACCGATTGGCAGCTCGTGCTCGCCTTCATCACGCTGACGATCCTGCCGACGGTGATCGTCTTCTTTCTCGCCCAGAAGCACATCATCGCAGGCCTCACGGCCGGCGCGGTGAAATCCTGAGCCCTTCCCTGACGCATCGTTCCAAGGAGAAAGCATATGGCATCGGTCGAACTCAGGGACATCCGCAAGAGCTACGCTGCGCTCGAAGTGGTCCACGGCGTGTCTCTCTCGATCGCGGAGGGCGAATTCATCGCGCTCGTCGGTCCCTCCGGCTGCGGCAAATCCACGTTGCTGCGCATGATCGCCGGATTGGAAGAGATCAGCGACGGCGAGGTGCTGATCGGCGGCAAGGTGGTCAATCCGCTGACGCCGCGCGAGCGCAACATCGCCATGGTCTTCCAGTCCTACGCGCTCTACCCGCACATGTCGGTCGCCGAGAACATGGGCTTCAACCTCAAGCTCTCCGGTCTCTCCCGTCCCGAGATCGACAAAAAGGTGGGCGAGGCGGCGCGCATGCTGGCGCTGACGGAGCTTCTCGATCGCAAGCCGAGTCAGCTTTCCGGCGGCCAGCGCCAGCGCGTCGCCATGGGACGGGCGATCGTCCGCGATCCGGCCGTCTTCCTGTTCGACGAACCGCTCTCCAATCTGGATGCCAAGCTCCGGGTACAGATGCGCACCGAGATCAAGGCCTTGCACCAGAAGGTCGCCACCACCTCGATCTACGTGACTCACGACCAGATCGAGGCGATGACGCTCGCCGACCGCATCGTCGTCTTGAACGGCGGCAGGATCGAGCAGGTGGGCACACCGCTGGAGCTCTACCGCACCCCGGCCAACCTCTTCGTCGCGGGTTTCATCGGTTCGCCGGCCATGAACGTGCTCGACGGAACGGTCGATGCCGATGACGGGGAGCCGGCGGTGCGCCTCGGCGACGGGTCGGCGATCCGCATCGCGCCCGAGCGCAAGGTGCGGCCCGGGCAGGCGGTCCGGATCGGTCTGCGCCCGGAACATTTCGTCGCAGGCGGGGACGGCAATGCCATTGCCGGCCAGACGCTGCTGGTCGAGCCGACCGGTGCCCAGACGCATGTGCTCTTCGAATTCGCCGGCGAACAGATAACCGCCGTCGTCGACGGCGATCACCCGGCCCGCCACGGATCCCTCTTCAGGGCGGCGATGGACCGCAGCCAGGTCTATGTCTTCGACCGGCAGACGGGCGCGGCACTCTGAGCATCGCGCCCGGCCGCCCGCCGGGGCGGGCCCGTGTCCGTGTGAAGGCACATGCGAGCGAATTCGTCGGGCGTCTCAATCCTGCAACTGCCGGGCGCGAAATGGCTTGCCTTGATTTGAAAGGTGGTTTTGCTGTAATTCGGCCTATATTATCGCGTTGCGTTATGGTTCGCGGACAATATCGGGGGTAAAGATATGCGGGTTTCACATGCGGCGGCCGGGTTGGCGGTTGTACTTGCGCTAACCGGATGCCAGCGGACGTCCTTCGGTGGTTTCGGATCTCAGGATGTTTCTCGCGCTCCCGCTCCCCTGCAGGCGCAGCCCGTACCCTCCGTCTCGGCGGGGCAGCTGCCGCCTCCGGCCGGGGCGTCGCAGTTCCCGGCCGCACCGACGACAGGCACCGCAGCGCCCGGCGCTGCTGCCGGCACGGAAGTGGCCGCAGCCACCAATGCGCTCGACGTGACGAAGGAATCGATGGTCGGCAACTGGCGCGTTTCGAGTGCCGGCAGTTCATGCGACATGTTCCTGACGCTCACCAATCTCGGCAGCGGTTCGCGCGGCGGCACGCGCGGCTGCGCCGGCGAGCTGACGGCCATGGGGTCGTGGGAGGTGGCGGGCAAGCAGGTCGTGCTCAAGGATCGCAGCGGCAATCCGATCGCCCGGCTCTACAAGACGGCCGATGCGCGCTTCGACGGCTCGACCAATGGCGGGCAGCCGGTCAGCCTCAGCCGCTAGGGCGGAGGAGAAGTGTGTGCGGTTTCGCCCGCATCCCGCATCTCAACTTGCAGGAATCGATCACGTTCATGATTTTAGGTCGATCCGACCTAAAATCATCGTGATTAGCGCTGCTTGAGCTAGCTGTGCGTGGGCTTTCCGCCCGCGTTGCCTCATCCGATAACGTTCTCGAACCCCTCTGTTGCGCTCTCCATGTGCAGCGTGTTACGTATCGCGTATGATTCAAAGCTTCGGGAACAAGGAGACTGAAGCAGTGTTCAAGCGGCAGCGAACGCGCCGCTTTGGCGCGTTTCAGAAACCCGCTCTCGTGAAGCTTCTCATGCTTCACGCGGCTACGCGCATCGAGGATTTGCGTGTTCCGCCCGGCAATCGGCTGGAAGCGCTGAAAGGTGATCGGGCGGGGCAGTATTCGATCCGCATTAACCAGCAATGGCGGATTTGCTTCCGCTTCGAGAACGGAGACGCCTACGATGTCGAAATCAGCGACTATCATTGATCCGATCATGCCCGGCGAAATCCTCGCCAGCGAGTTTCTTGAGCCGATGAATATCAGCGCCCGCAAGCTGGCGGGCCATATCGGCGTTCCGGCGAACCGGATCACCGAGATCATCAAGGGACGCCGGAGCATTACCGGCGATACGGCTCTGCGGCTTTCCAAGGCCTTTGGTACGACGCCGGAATTCTGGATCAATCTCCAAAGCCATTATGAACTGGAACGCGCGCGTGATGCCGCAGGTGATCTGAGCATTTCTCCGCTTCACGCCGCATGATGGACCAGAGCCGCAAAACCACGAAACGATAGAAGCGCATCGTGCTCAATCCTGACGACAGCATTCTTCACAAGCTCGAGGCGCTCGTTGCCGCCGGCGAACGGCAGCGTGACCCCGCTCAATTCGCAATCGCAAGAAGGCTCGACAGCCTGACGGCAAATCTCCTGGCAAGCCGCCCCTCGCGCAAGACCAATGCGCTCGGCTGGCTCTTTGCGGCGCGCAAGAAGGACCAGCCGCCGGTCAAGGGCCTCTATATCCACGGCGGCGTCGGGCGCGGCAAGACCATGCTGATGGACATGTTCTTCGATGCGGTGCCGATCCAGCGCAAGCGCCGCGCCCATTTCCACGAATTCATGGCCGATGTGCATGAGCGCATCTACAGGCACCGGCAGAAGCTCAAGAACGGCGAGACGAAGCAGGCCGATCCGATCCCGCCCGTCGCTTCCGATCTCTTCGGCGAAGCGCGGCTTCTGTGTTTCGACGAGTTCACCGTCACCGACATTGCCGATGCGATGATCCTGGCGCGGCTCTTCGGCGAACTGTTCGCCAAGGGCTGCGTGCTTGTCGCGACCTCAAACGTCGAGCCGGACAATCTCTATCGCGACGGCCTCAATCGCGGTCTCTTCCTGCCGTTCATCGATCTCCTGAAGGCGAATGCCGAGATAATCTCGCTCGATACGGAAACGGATTATCGCCTGGGCAAGACCGATGGCGCGCCCGTGTGGCTGTCGCCGCTCGGGCCCGAAACGGAAGCCGCCATGGATCGTGCCTGGTATCGGGAGACGAGCGGAGCGCCGGCCGCCTCGGCCGAGATCGGCCGCAAGGGGCGGACGATCCGCGTGCCGGCGGCGGCCGGCCGGGCCGCGCGGTTCACCTTTGCCGACCTGTGCGCGCAGCCGCTCGGTGCCGCCGACTATCTTGCGATCGTCGCGCAGTACAGCACCATCTTCCTCGACCATGTTCCGCATCTCGGGCCGCACCTGCGCAACGAGACGAAGCGCTTCATCATTCTTGTCGATGCCCTCTACGACCAGGGCGCCCGCCTGTTCGCCTCGGCTGCCGCGGAACCGCAGCATCTGCTGACCGCCAGGAAGGGCACCGAAGGCTTCGAATTCGACCGTACGGTTTCGCGTCTGATCGAGATGCAAAGCCAGGAATATGCCGCGGCTCACCCGCAAAATTCAGCGGCGGAATGACGGTCCGGCGACATCAATTCTTACGTTTACGTAAGAATTTTACGATCTAACCGATTGAAATTGCTCTGCCAAAAAGTATCGATTGATATTTTTCCCTTTGCCGTTTAAGGGCTTTCGCGAAGGTTTGGCGTTTGCCGCGTTTCAGGCCTTGATCATTTTGGGATCACAAAGGAAGCACTTTCATGGCGCGCAACAAGATCGCACTTATCGGTTCGGGGATGATTGGTGGCACGCTGGCGCATCTCGCCGGCCTGAAGGAACTGGGCGACATCGTCCTCTTCGACATTGCCGACGGCATTCCCCAGGGCAAGGGTCTCGACATCGCGCAGTCCTCCCCGGTCGAGGGCTTCGATGCATCGCTGACCGGTGCGAGCGACTATTCCGCGATCGAGGGCGCCGACGTCTGCATCGTCACCGCCGGCGTGCCGCGCAAGCCCGGCATGAGCCGCGACGATCTGCTCGGCATCAACCTCAAGGTCATGGAACAGGTCGGCGCCGGCATCAAGAAATACGCTCCAAACGCCTTCGTCATCTGCATCACCAACCCGCTCGACGCCATGGTCTGGGCGCTGCAGAAGTTCTCCGGCCTGCCGAAGAACAAGGTCGTCGGCATGGCCGGCGTGCTCGACTCTTCGCGCTTCCGGCTCTTCCTCGCCGAGGAGTTCAACGTCTCTGTCAAGGACATCACCGCTTTCGTGCTCGGCGGCCATGGCGACACCATGGTGCCGCTCGCGCGTTATTCGACGGTTGCCGGCATCCCGCTGCCCGACCTGATCCAGATGGGTTGGACCACCAAGGAAAAGCTCGACCAGATCATTCAGCGCACCCGTGACGGCGGCGCCGAGATCGTCGGCTTGCTCAAGACCGGCTCGGCCTATTATGCGCCGGCCGCCTCGGCGATCGAAATGGCCGAAGCCTATCTCAAGGACAAGAAGCGCGTGCTGCCCTGCGCCGCTCATCTCTCCGGCCAGTATGGCGTCAAGGACATGTATGTCGGCGTGCCCACCGTGATCGGTGCCGGCGGCATCGAGCGCATCATCGAGATCGACCTCAACAAGGGCGAGAAGGAAGCCTTCGACAAGTCGGTTGCGGCCGTCGCCGGCCTTTGCGAAGCCTGCATCAACATCGCACCCAGCCTGAAGTAACCGCCATCCGGCCTATCAGACAGGAAAGAACCCATGAACATCCATGAATACCAGGCCAAGGCTCTGTTGAAGAGCTATGGCGCGCCGGTCGCGGAAGGCGTCGCGATCTTCTCCGCCGACGAGGCCGAGGCGGCCGCGAAGAAGCTGCCGGGGCCGCTTTACGTGGTGAAGAGCCAGATCCACGCCGGCGGCCGCGGCAAGGGCAAGTTCAAGGAACTCGGCCCCGATGCGAAGGGCGGCGTGCGCCTGGCCAAGTCGGTGGACGAGGTCGTCGCCAATGCCAAGGACATGCTCGGCAACACGCTGGTGACCAAGCAGACCGGTCCGGCCGGCAAGCAGGTCAACCGCCTCTATATCGAGGACGGCGCCGATATCGACCGCGAGCTCTATCTCTCGATCCTCGTCGATCGCTCCGTCGGCCAGGTGGCCTTCGTCGTTTCGACCGAGGGCGGCATGGATATCGAAGCGGTCGCCGAACATACGCCGGAGAAGATCGTCACCGTTGCGATCGATCCGGAAAAGGGTGTGACCGCAGAAAATCTGAAGACGCTGGCCGACGCGCTGAAGCTCGAAGGCGAAGCGCGTGCCGACGCCGAGAAGCTCTTCCCGATCCTCTACAAGGCATTCGTCGAAAAGGACATGAGCCTGCTCGAGGTCAATCCGCTGATCGTCATGACGAACGGCCGGATGCGCGTCCTCGACGCCAAGGTCTCCTTCGACGGCAATGCGCTCTTCCGCCATGAGGACGTGGTCGCGCTGCGCGACACGACGGAAGAGGACGACAAGGAAATCGAGGCGTCGAAATACGACCTCGCCTATGTCGCCCTGGACGGCAATATCGGCTGTATGGTCAACGGCGCCGGTCTTGCCATGGCGACGATGGACATCATCAAGCTCTACGGCGCCGAGCCCGCGAACTTCCTCGATGTCGGCGGCGGCGCCTCGAAGGAAAAGGTCACCCAGGCCTTCAAGATCATCACGGCCGATCCGGCGGTGAAGGGCATCCTCGTCAACATCTTCGGCGGCATCATGAAATGCGATGTCATCGCCGAGGGCGTGCTCGCAGCGGTCAAGGAAGTCGGCCTCAAGGTGCCGCTCGTCGTGCGCCTGGAAGGCACCAATGTCGAGCTCGGCAAGAAGATCATCAATGAATCGGGCCTCAACGTGATTTCCGCCGATGATCTGGACGACGCCGCCCAGAAGATCGTTGCAGCCGTGAAGGGAGCCTGAGGTTTCATGTCCATCCTGATCAACAAAGACACCAAGGTTCTCGTTCAGGGCCTGACCGGCAAGACCGGTACCTTCCACACCGAGCAGGCACTCGCCTATAACGGCACCAAGATGGTCGGCGGCATCCACCCGAAGAAGGGCGGCGAGACCTGGACCGGCGCCAAGGGCGAGCAACTGCCGATCTTCGCTACCGTTGCCGAAGGGCGCGACGCGACCGGCGCCAACGCTTCCGTGATCTATGTCCCGCCGGCCGGTGCCGCCGCGGCGATCATCGAGGCCATCGACGCCGAAATCCCGCTCATCGTCTGCATCACCGAGGGCATTCCCGTCGCCGACATGGTGAAGGTCAAGGCCCGGCTCGAAAAGTCCTCTTCGCGCCTCATCGGCCCGAACTGCCCGGGCGTGCTGACGCCCGACGAATGCAAGATCGGCATCATGCCGGGCAACATCTTCCGCAAGGGCTCGGTCGGCGTGCTTTCGCGCTCCGGCACGCTGACCTACGAGGCGGTGTTCCAGACGACCAATGAAGGCCTCGGCCAGACGACGGCAGTCGGCATCGGCGGCGACCCGGTCAAGGGCACCGAGTTCATCGACGTGCTGGAAATGTTCCTCGCAGACGACGAGACCAAGTCGATCATCATGATCGGCGAGATCGGCGGCTCGGCCGAAGAGGAAGCGGCGCAGTTCCTGAAAGACGAGGCAAAGCGCGGCCGCAAGAAGCCGATGGTCGGCTTCATCGCGGGCCGTACCGCGCCTCCCGGCCGCACCATGGGCCATGCCGGCGCCGTCATCTCCGGCGGCAAGGGCGGTGCGGAAGACAAGATCGCGGCTATGGAATCGGCCGGGATCCGCGTCTCGCCTTCGCCCGCACGCCTCGGCAAGACGCTGGTCGAAGTCCTGAAGGGCTGACGAACGATCCTACGGCGCCCGCGCGTCCTGTCGGACGCATAAAGGTCGCCGTGGCACTTTGCAGCGGGGCGGCAGACCATGCCGCCCCATTGGAGCCACGAAAGATACGATGATGAGCGTCAAGTCCGGTGCAGATGGCGAACAGCCGGAACCGGGCCGACGCAGCCGGAGCGACGCGCCTGACCGTTGAAGGCGCCGATCCGGCAGAAGGCAAACATGACCGGGACAACCCGGCACACCAACTTAAGTCAGGAGGCGGGCTGAAGTCCGCGATAGACCATGACAAGGCAAGAGGCCAACGAGCAATTCCAGCTCACATCCTTTCTGGACGGCGCCAATGCCGCCTATATCGAGCAGCTCCATGCGCGCTACGAAGCGGACCCCTCATCCGTTTCGGCCGAGTGGCAGTCCTTCTTCAAGGCGCTTGCCGACCGGCCCGAAGATGTGGTGAGGGCGGCCAAGGGCGCCTCCTGGAAGAAGCAGAACTGGCCGATTCCCGCCAATGGCGAACTCGTCTCGGCCCTCGACGGCGACTGGGG
Organism: Ensifer meliloti; assembly: GCF_030064585.1. NCBI lineage: Bacteria > Pseudomonadati > Pseudomonadota > Alphaproteobacteria > Hyphomicrobiales > Rhizobiaceae > Ensifer > Ensifer meliloti. The sequence continues at coordinate 2,046,580 of NZ_CP120365.1, read as the reverse complement.
CACGGTCGAAAAGGTCATCGAAAAGAAGGTGAAGGCGAAGGCAGAGGAAGCCGCAGCCGTTGCCGGCGTGGCGCTCAGCGAGGCCGAGGTGCATCAGTCGACGCGCGATTCCGTCCGCGCCATCATGATGATCCGCGCCTATCGCATGCGCGGCCACCTGCACGCCAAGCTCGACCCGCTCGGCCTTGCCGATCCGGTCGAGGATTACGACGAACTCTCCCCGAAGACCTACGGCTTCGAAGAGAAGGACTACGACCGCAAGATCTTCATAGACAACGTGCTCGGCCTCGAATATGCGACCGTGCGCGAGATGGTCGAGATCCTCGAACGGACCTATTGTTCGACGATCGGCGTCGAATTCATGCACATGTCCAACCCGGAAGAGAAGGGCTGGATACAGGAACGCATCGAAGGTCCGGACAAGGGCGTCGAATTCACCCCCGAGGGCAAGAAGGCGATCCTGCAGAAGCTCATCGAGGCGGAAGGCTTCGAGCAGTTCATCGACGTCAAGTACAAGGGCACCAAGCGCTTCGGCGTCGACGGCGGCGAATCGCTGATCCCGGCGCTCGAGCAGATCATCAAGCGCGGCGGCCAGCTCGGCCTCAAGGAGATCGTGCTGGGCATGGCGCATCGCGGCCGCCTCAACGTTCTCTCGCAGGTGATGGCCAAGCCGCACCGCGCCATCTTCCACGAGTTCAAGGGCGGCTCCTACACGCCCGATGACGTGGAAGGCTCCGGCGACGTCAAGTATCACCTGGGCGCTTCCTCGGACCGCGAGTTCGACGGCAACAAGGTCCACCTGTCGCTGACGGCGAACCCGTCGCATCTCGAGATCGTCAATCCGGTCGTCATGGGCAAGGCGCGCGCCAAGCAGGACCAGATGGCGACCGTATTCGAAGGCGACATCATTCCGCTGCGCGAACGCGTCAAGGTCATGCCGTTGATCCTGCACGGCGACGCGGCATTTGCCGGCCAGGGCGTGGTCGCCGAAATTCTCGGCCTCTCCGGCCTGCGCGGGCATCGTGTCGGCGGCACGGTGCACTTCATCATCAACAACCAGATCGGTTTCACCACGAACCCGGCCTTCTCGCGTTCCTCGCCCTATCCGTCGGACGTGGCGAAGATGATCGAGGCGCCGATCTTCCACGTGAACGGTGACGATCCGGAAGCGGTCGTCTATGCGGCCAAGGTCGCGACCGAATTCCGGATGAAGTTCCACAAGCCGGTGGTCATCGACATGTTCTGCTACCGCCGCTTCGGTCACAACGAGGGCGACGAGCCGGCGTTCACGCAGCCGAAGATGTACAAGGCGATCCGTGCGCACAAGACCGTCGTCCAGCTCTATTCGGACCGGCTGATCGCCGAGGGCCTGATCAGCGAAGGCGAAGTCGAGAAGATGAAGGCCGATTGGCGCGCCCATCTCGAACAGGAATTCGAGGCGGGCCAGTCCTACAAGCCAAACAAGGCCGACTGGCTCGACGGCGCCTGGTCGGGCCTGCGCACGGCCGACAACCAGGATGAGCAGCGCCGCGGGCGGACCTCGGTGCCGATGAAGCAGTTGAAGGAGGTCGGCCGCAAGTTGTCCGAAATTCCGGCCGGCTTCAGCGCGCACCGCACCATCCAGCGCTTCATGGAAAACCGCGCCAATATGATCCAGACCGGCGAGGGCATCGACTGGGCGATGGCGGAAGCGCTCGCCTTCGGTACGCTCGTCACCGAGGGCACCAAGATCCGCCTCTCCGGTCAGGATTGCGAGCGCGGCACCTTCTCGCAGCGCCATTCGGTTCTCTACGATCAGGAGACCGAAGAGCGATACATTCCGCTCGCCAACCTGTCGCCGACCCAGGCACGCTACGAGGTCATCAATTCGATGCTCTCGGAAGAGGCGGTGCTCGGCTTCGAATACGGCTATTCGCTCGCCCGCCCGAACGCCCTGACGCTCTGGGAAGCCCAGTTCGGCGACTTCGCCAACGGCGCGCAGGTGGTCTTCGACCAGTTCATCTCGTCGGGCGAGCGCAAGTGGCTGCGCATGTCGGGCCTCGTCTGCCTGCTGCCGCACGGCTACGAGGGCCAGGGGCCGGAGCATTCCTCCGCCCGGCTGGAACGCTTCCTGCAGCTTTGCGCGGAAGACAACATGCAGGTCGCCAACGTCACGACCCCGGCGAACTATTTCCACATCCTGCGCCGTCAGGTGAAGCGCGATTTCCGCAAGCCGCTGATCCTGATGACGCCGAAGTCGCTGCTGCGTCACAAGCGGGCGGTCTCCAGCCTGTCGGAAATGGCCGGCGAGAGCTCCTTCCACCGTCTCCTCTGGGACGATGCAGAGGTTATCAAGGACGGTCCGATCAAGCTGCAGAAGGATTCGAAGATCCGTCGCGTCGTCATGTGCTCGGGCAAGGTCTATTACGACCTTCTGGAGGAGCGCGAGAAGCGCGGCATCGACGACATCTACCTGCTGCGCGTCGAACAGCTCTATCCGTTCCCGGCCAAGGCGCTCATCAACGAGCTCAGCCGCTTCCGCAACGCGGAGATGGTCTGGTGCCAGGAAGAGCCGAAGAACATGGGCGCCTGGTCGTTCATCGATCCCTATCTGGAATGGGTCCTTGCCCATATCGATGCCAAGTACCAGCGGGTGCGCTATACCGGCCGTCCGGCCGCCGCTTCCCCGGCGACGGGCCTGATGTCCAAGCATCTGGCACAGCTTGCCGCCTTCCTCGAGGATGCGCTGGGGGGCTGACGAAGCCCCTCACGGTCTGCCGATCGCTGGAGCACTTCCAGGAAAGTGCGTAGCGGTTTTCCGTCCGGGAGCGCGTAACTCAAAGAGCTAGAAACAGAAATCTGATCAACGGAACAAAACTCATGGCAACAGAAATCCGCGTTCCCACCCTTGGCGAATCCGTCAGCGAAGCGACCGTCGGCACCTGGTTCAAGAAGGTCGGCGACCCGATCAAGGCCGACGAGCCGATCCTCGAGCTCGAGACCGACAAGGTGACGATCGAAGTTCCGGCCCCGGCCGCCGGCACGCTCAGCGAAATCGTCGCGCAGGCGGGCGAAACCGTGGGTCTCGGCGCGCTGCTCGGGCAGATCGCCGAGGGCGCGGGTGCTGCCGCCGCTGCGCCGGCTGCGGCCGAGAAGAAGCCTGAACCTGCTGCCGCCACCGCTGCTCCGGCTGCGGCCGCACAGCCGGCCGCCGCTGCCGCGACGCAGACGTCCACGTCGATGCCGCCGGCCCCGGCCGCCGCCAAGCTCATCGCCGAGAACAATCTTTCCGCCGATCAGATCGACGGCTCGGGCAAGCGCGGCCAGGTGCTGAAGGGTGACGTGCTCGCGGCCGTCGCCAAGGGCATTTCGGCTCCGGCTGCAGCCGAACCGGCCAAGGTCCAGGCCCGCGCGCCGGCGCCGGCGGAAGATGCCGCCCGCGAAGAGCGCGTGAAGATGACCCGCCTGCGCCAGACGATCGCCCGGCGTTTGAAGGACGCGCAGAACACCGCGGCTATGCTCACCACCTATAACGAGGTGGACATGAGCGCCGTCATGAGCCTGCGCTCGAAGTACAAGGACATCTTCGAGAAGAAGCACGGCGTGAAGCTCGGCTTCATGGGCTTCTTCACCAAAGCCGTGACGCATGCGCTGAAGGAGCTGCCGGCTGTCAACGCCGAGGTCGACGGCACCGAGATCATCTACAAGAACTTCTGCCACGTCGGCGTCGCCGTCGGCACCGACAAGGGTCTCGTCGTGCCGGTCGTGCGCGATGCCGACCAGATGTCGATCGCCGAGATCGAGAAGGAAATCGGCCGTCTCGGAAAGGCAGCGCGTGACGGTACGCTGTCCATGGCCGACATGCAGGGCGGCACCTTCACCATCTCCAACGGCGGCGTCTACGGTTCGCTGATGTCCTCGCCGATCCTCAACGCTCCGCAATCGGGCATCCTCGGCATGCACAAGATCCAGGACCGCCCGGTCGCGATCGGCGGTCAGGTCGTCATCCGCCCGATGATGTATCTGGCGCTCTCCTACGATCACCGCATCGTCGACGGCAAGGAAGCGGTGACCTTCCTCGTGCGCGTCAAGGAAAGCCTCGAGGATCCGGAACGCCTGGTGCTGGATCTCTAGATCACGGTGATTTTAGGTCGGGTCGACTCAAAGTCATGAGACGCGGGATGCGGGCGGAAAACCGCACACGCTTTTCCTCATCCCGCTCCAGGGGAATGGCGGGGGCCGCGTGCCCCCGTTTCCATCTCCACCGATGCCCGTGCCGGGACGCGCGTCTGACGGGCATCGACAGCCACGGAACCAGAGGTTAGGTTTCGGGGGCACGCTATGCGCGCATCCCGGACAGTTTGGGCATCGTAAGCACCGGTCGCAAAACATGATGAGCTATCTGATCGAACTCGCTTCGCTAATGGCGATCTTCACCTTCGCCATCGTTTCGCCCGGCGCCGACCTCGCCATGGTGCTGCGCCAATCGCTGGTGCACGGCCGCCGCGCGGCGGTCATCACCTCCTTCGGCATCGGCGCGTCGCTGATGTTCCACGTGACCTACACCATTCTCGGCCTCGGGCTGATCATCTCGCAGTCGATCTACCTCTTCAACATCGTCAAATGGTGCGGCGTCGCCTACCTGATCTACATCGGCATCAAAGCCCTTCGCGCCGGCCAGACGGAAATCGCGGTCGAAGAAGCGGCCGAGTCCGGCGAAGCCCGCCGGCAGCAGTCGGCGCTGAAGGCCTTCGGGCTCGGCTTTGCCGCCAACGCGCTCAATCCCAAGGCGGTCTTCTTCTTCCTGTCGATCTTTTCGACGGTCGTCAGCGCCCATACGCCGATGACGGTCAAATTCGGCTATGGCTTCGTCATGGCGAGCGCGCTGATCCTTTGGTTCGTCGGGGTCAGCCTGTTCATGACGACGCCGCGGATGCGGGCGGCCTTCACACGTGCGAGCAAATGGATCGACCGGGCGAGCGGCATGGTCTTCATCGCGCTCGGACTGAAGCTGGCGACGGAAAAGGCCGCGTGATGATCTGCGGCCGCAACGTTCTTTTCGCTTCGCTTATGCTTTCGGCAGCACCGGCGCTTGCGGACGAGTGCACCCAGGCGCAGGCGGTCTATGCCGATCCGGCCGGAACCTATGAGCTGCACTTCGAGCCCGTCGGATCGGAGGCGGCAGTCACCAGCAATCACTTCAAGGTCAGGATCGGGGACACCGGGGTTTTGCTCGATGGCGTCGTGATGCCGTCGGGCGAACCACTGCGGGCGAACGGGATCGTCATGAACGATTGCCCGACCGGCGACGTGACCGGCGCGGAACTCGAGGCCTGCACCGTCTGGCAGGGCCCGATCTATGCGGTCGACAAGGCCGGCCAGATCGGACTGCTTCAGCCGGAGGACGCGCCCGCAGCCGATCGGATCCTGCTTCCGGATTTCGGACCGTCGCTGCGCGAATCGAGCGCCTGGGGCGAAGGCAAGGGTACCACCGACAGTTCCGATGTCTTCCAGTTCAAGGGGTGTGGATCATGAGCGACGGACCCGTGCTTCTCGTCACCGGGGGCAGCCGCGGCATCGGCGCCGCGGTCGCGCTTGCCGCGGCCAGCGAAGGCTGGAGGGTCGCCGTCAACTATGCGTCCAATCGCGATGCGGCCGAGGACGTGGTCCGCCGCATCGCGGAAGCCGGCGGCACGGCCGTTTCCGTCGAGGGCAACGTGGGCAGGGAAGAGGGCGTGAAGGCGATCTTTGCCGCTGTCGACACCGCCTTCGGCCGTCTCGACGGCCTCGTCAACAATGCCGGGATCGTCGGTCCGCCGCAGCGCGTAGACGAGGTTTCGCCCGAGCGGATCGAGCAGTTGTTCCGCGTCAACGTGACGGGCTCCATCCGTTGCGCCGCCGAGGCGGTGCTGCGAATGTCGACGCGCCACGGCGGGCGGGGCGGTTCGATCGTCAATCTCTCCTCCATCGCCGCCGTGCTCGGTGCGCCCGGGCAATATGTCGACTACGCCGCCACGAAGGGCGCGATCGACAGCTTCACGGTCGGACTGGCGCGTGAAGTCGCCACCGAGGGCATACGCGTGAACGCGGTCAGGCCCGGCATCATCGATACGGAAATTCATGCCTCCGGCGGGCTGCCCGACCGCGCCCGCGACCTCGCACCCACGATCCCGATTCAGCGGCCCGGAACGGCCGGTGAGGTTGCCGATGCAATTCTCTATCTCCTGTCCGACAAGGCGACTTACGTGACGGGAACCATTCTCACCGTCAGCGGCGGGCGGTAGCCCTCCCAAGACTGTCCTCCCAAGAAGGATTATCAAATGGCCTATGATCTCATCGTTATCGGAAGCGGCCCCGGCGGCTATGTCTGCGCCATCAAGGCGGCGCAGCTCGGCATGAAGGTTGCCGTGGTCGAGAAGCGCAGCACCTATGGCGGCACATGCCTGAATGTCGGCTGCATCCCCTCCAAGGCGCTGCTGCATGCTTCCGAAATGTTCCATCAGGCTCAGCACGGCCTGGAGGCGCTGGGTGTGGAGGTCGCAAACCCGAAGCTCAACCTTCAGAAGATGATGGCCCACAAGGACGCGACCGTTAAGTCCAACGTCGACGGCGTCTCCTTCCTCTTCAAGAAGAACAAGATCGATGGCTTCCAGGGCACCGGCAAGGTTCTCGGCCAGGGCAAGGTCTCGGTCACGAACGAAAAGGGTGAGGAGCAGGTGCTCGAGGCGAAGAACGTCGTCATCGCCACCGGCTCGGATGTCGCCGGCATCCCGGGCGTGGAGGTCGCGTTCGACGAAAAGACCATCGTCTCCTCGACCGGGGCGCTCGCGCTCGAAAAGGTCCCCGCGAGCATGATCGTCGTCGGCGGCGGCGTCATCGGCCTCGAGCTCGGCTCGGTCTGGGCGCGCCTCGGCGCCAAGGTGACCGTGGTCGAATTCCTCGACACGATTCTCGGCGGCATGGACGGCGAAGTCGCCAAGCAGCTTCAGCGGATGCTGACCAAGCAGGGCATCGACTTCAAGCTCGGCGCCAAGGTGACGGGCGTCGTGAAATCGGGCGACGGTGCCAAGGTCACCTTCGAGCCCGTTAAGGGCGGCGAGGCCACTACGCTCGATGCCGAGGTCGTGCTCATCGCTACCGGACGCAAGCCCTCGACGGACGGCTTGGGTCTCGCCAAGGCGGGCGTCGTCCTCGATTCGCGTGGCCGCGTGGAGATCGACCGGCATTTTCAGACGAGCATTACCGGCGTCTACGCGATCGGCGACGTGGTGCGTGGGCCGATGCTGGCGCACAAGGCCGAGGATGAAGGTGTCGCCGTGGCGGAGATCATCGCAGGTCAGGCCGGCCACGTGAACTACGACGTCATTCCGGGCGTCGTCTACACCCAGCCCGAGGTCGCCTCCGTCGGCCAGACCGAGGAAGAGCTGAAGGCTGCGGGCGTCGCCTACAAGATCGGCAAGTTCCCCTTCACCGCCAATGGCCGCGCCCGCGCCATGCTTCAGACGGACGGTTTCGTGAAGATTCTCGCGGACAAGGAGACCGACCGCGTGCTCGGCGGCCACATCATCGGCTTCGGCGCCGGCGAAATGATCCACGAGATCGCGGTGCTGATGGAATTCGGCGGATCGTCGGAGGACCTCGGCCGCACCTGCCACGCCCATCCGACGATGTCGGAGGCGGTAAAGGAAGCGGCGCTTTCCACCTTCTTCAAGCCGATCCACATGTGATTATTGGAGGGCGGCGCTGCCCCTCATCCGCCTGCCGGCACCTTCTCCCCGCAGGCGGGGAGAAGGGACAAGCGGCGCCGACTGAACCCCGCATTCACCATCCGCCCGAGGGAGCGAGCGGGTGCGGCATATCCCTTCTCCCCGCCTGCGGGGAGAAGGTGGCGGCAGCCGGTTGAGGGGCAATCCCGACCGAGCGGGGTTGAGGCGGTTGGGTTCCCGAGGGATCCCTTTCATGAGCAGTATCCGCCGCACCGGCGCGCAAGAGATATGTGCATGCCGTAGCGTTCTGACGGGGAGAAGGGACAAGCGGCGGCGCAGCGAGTCTCCTTCGCCCCGCTCGCGGGGAGAAGGTGCCGGCAGGCGGATGAGGGGCATTCTCATCGCATTGACCGGCCGATCATTCCACCCGCGTTACCGTGAACCCCTGCTGACGCAGGAGTTCGACGAGGCCTTCCCTGCCGGGAAGGTGCAGCGCGCCGACGGCCATGAAGGCGCCGCCGCCCTTCAGGAGGGGCGCGGCGCGATCTGCCATGATCCTGTTGCGATCGATGATGATGCGCTGCTCGAATTCGGCGTAGCCGGCGTCGTCGGACGACAGCCCGGCGGAGACGAGTTTCATCATCGGCATGATCGTGCCCGTCTCGCCGGAGAGGTAGAGATCGGTGGTCGTCGTCATCACGTCGTCCATCGTCTTGCCGAGAGCAAGCGTTTCGATCAGCGCCTTGAGATGCATCTCGACCGGCAGCGAATCCATCGCCGATAGCTGCTCGACCAGCGTTTCGAGCCCCTTGAGCGTCTTGCCCTCCTTCACCGCGTCCTCGGCGAGCTTCTTGTCGAGGAAGGAGGCACCGGCCGCCTTGCGCGAGAATTCGCAGGCCGGCAGGGCCACGAAGCTGGCGATCATCCAGGGCTTCATCTTGGTGACGAGCGGCAGGGGGATGCCGCGCGCCTTGAGGCCGCTTTCGAGAAGCGCGCGGTCCTCCGGCTTCAGGAAGTCGTTGATCGTCTTGTCGCCGGTGAACATGGTCAGTTCGGGCTGCATCATGATCGCAGCGGTTGCCCTGTTCTGGTCGACGATCTCGTCGGACTCGACGATCACGGTCTCAGCCCTTGCGAAGGCTTCCGTCGCGCCGCCGGGCATCGCCAGCACGCGAGGATCGGTGACATGCATGGTGCCGAGCAGGAAGGAGGGCGCCTGTCCGTGGCCTTCGATTTTCCAAAGCAGGCCCTTTCCGTTGGGCACCGCCGCCGCTTCCGCGCGCAGCGCCGCCAGGCGGGCCGGGTCCGAGAGTTCGAGGCCGGTCAAGATGTTGCTGCCGGCGCAATCGACTTCTTCCGCGCGTGCATCCGACACATAGAGCAGGGCGGCAAGGAGGCTTGCTGCCGTCAGTGCATTCAACAGCGCGATCAGCCACAGCAGGCCGTCTGCCGCCTTGGCCGCCAGATCGCGGACCGGTCCGGTGAAAGTGTTCATGGGTGCCCCCCGCATTTAGAGCATGTCAGCGTTTCATTGAAACGCAGATGCGCTCTAACTCTTTGAAGCTGCGCACTTCCGGACGGAAAACCGCTGCACACTTTTCCTGGAAGCGCTCTGGCGGAACCCTACTCCCCCGCGGTCACGGGTTCCTTAACGCGCTTGGTTAACCGTCAAGCACGTCGGATTTTGGGCACGTCGGATTTTGGGCGCGTCGGATTTTAGGCGCGCGGGTGGGCACGGTCGTAGATTTCCAGGAGCCGCGCCGAATCGACGCCGGTATAGACCTGCGTCGTCGACAGGCTGGCATGGCCGAGCAGTTCCTGGATGGTGCGGAGATCCCCTCCGCCTGCCAGAAGATGCGTCGCGAAAGAGTGGCGCAGCGCGTGCGGCGTCGCCGAATCCGGCAGGCCGAGTGCGGCGCGCAGCTTCTGCATCTCGCGCTGGATGATCGCCGGCTGGAGCTTCGCGCCGCGAGCGCCGCGGAAAATCGGCTCTTCGGGCTCGATATGGTAGGGGCAGAGCTTCCGATAGGTCTCGACCGCTTCCGCGGCGGCCGCGATCATCGGCACGATCCGTGTCTTGCCGCCCTTTCCGGTGACCCTGAGCGACGTGACCGGTCCTGAGAAATCGGCAGGGGTCAGGTCCAGCGCCTCCGCTATCCGCAGGCCGCAGCCATAGAGCAATGTCAGCACTGCGGCGTTGCGCGCCGCGATCCAGGGTTCCTCGGCCAGTTGCGCGTCCGCCGTGACGACCTTCAGGGCCTCCCGGTCGGTCAATGCCTTGGGGAGGGACTTCGGCTGCTTCGGGGACCGCACCGCCCCTGCGCCCGCCGCATTGGCGAGCCCGTTTCTCTCGAGATAGCGCAGGAAGGAACGCAGACCTGCCAGCCCGCGGCCGAGCGTGCGCGCGCCGGCCCCGCCCTTGCGGCGCTGCGCCAGGAAGCCGCGCAGATCCGCCGGGCGCAGGGCGCGAATATCCGAGAGCCGCGGCGGCCCCGCGAGGTGCCCGGTCAGGAACGTCAGGAACTGCCGCGTGTCGCGCTCATAGGCGTCGACCGTCTTTTCGGACAACCGGCGTTCCTCGGCGAGGCTCGCAAGCCAGCGCCTTCGTTCCGCCATCACTTCCGGATGGCCTATCGCAAGAAGTTCGTTCATCATCGGGCCCGGCGGGTTCATCAGCGCGGTGAGCTCGCTGATCCAGGCTCGGAGCATCGCATCGGGCGTGTTATGTTTTTCCTAACGTGCTGAAGTTTGCTGCGGCGGCCCCTTGGAATTTGTCATTGTTCGATCATATTGAACTGCAATGTTCGGCCAGCAACAGCGGATGGGACAATGTCGAGACGTGATTCGGCGAGCGCTCTGGCGCATTTTGCAGAGGCGGTTGCGCTGGTCTCGCAAGGGCGTCCCGGCCATATCGTCGATACGCTGATAGCGGAGCGCGGCCAGAAGATCGTCCGCCATCCCCTGTGGCCCGCAATGCGGCCCTTTCTCTACACGCTGCTCAACTACCGCAAGGCGATCGAGTTCGCCAATGCCGTCGCCAATATGCCGGGCTTCCAGGCCTTCGAGCATCTGAGTTCGCTTCTCGATCTCGAGATCCGCGCCGACAAGCCGGAGCGTATTCCCGAGAAGGGCGGGTTCCTGCTCGTCAGCAATCACCCGACGGGGATCGCCGACGGCATCGCCGTCTTCGACCTCCTGAAGAGCCGGCGGCCGGACATGATGTTCTTTGCGAACCGCGACGCGATCCGCGTCAATCCGCGTTTCGTCGAGATGGTCATCCCGGTCGAATGGCGGGAGGAGTACAAGTCGAAGCTGAAGGCGCGCGAAACGCTGCAGGTCACGAACAGGGCAATCGAGGAGGGCAAGGCGACCGTGCTCTTCCCCTCCGGCCGCATCGCCTATTGGGCCGAGGGACGCCTCAACGAGCGCCCCTGGAAGAGCTCGGCGGTCGGCTTCGCACGCAAATACGGCCTGCCGATCCTGCCGGTGCATATGAGCGCGCGCAATTCCGGCCTCTTCTACTGGTTCGCCAAATGGTCGACGGAACTGCGCGACATGACGGTGTTCCACGAACTCCTGAACAAGAAGGGCGACCGCTTCGACTTCCGGATCGGCAATCTCATTCCGGCGGACGCGCTCGACGGCGATCCGATGGAAGTGACACGTGCGCTGGAACGTCATACGGTACACGCACTGGCTGCCGACAGCGACGCGGCGTTCGAGCTGTCTGCCAGGGCGGTTGTAGCGGGCTAAGCCGTCATCATGATGCTTCGCTCGATGTTCGCCGAGAACTACCGGTCGCTGCGCTCGATCCGTATGGATTTGGCCGGCGTCAATCTGTTCATCGGAGAGAACGGCGTCGGGAAGTCCAACCTCTATCGTGCCCTGCAACTGGTTCAGGCTGCCGTGCGAGGCCATCTCGCCCGCGAGATCGCCGAAGAAGGCGGCATGGTGTCCGCTATCTGGAGCGGCCCGCAACGCGTCGGCAAGCCGGCGCGTATTCGCCTGGACGCCGAACTGATCGACGAGGAGCGAGCGATCACCTTCCGCTACCGGATCGAGGCGGGGTTCCGCCCGCCAAAAGGGGCGGCGGGTTTCGCTCATGAGCCGCAGGTCAAGGAGGAGGAGCTCACGATCGAGACGGGCCGGCGCCCGGTTCCGGTGATGAAGCGTATCGGCCCCGGTATCTTCGTGCGCGGCGAGGGCGGCCGGATGGTGGACTATCCGGAACAGGCGATGACATCGGAAACGGCCATTTCGTTGCTCGGCGATGCCGGCCACTATCCGGAGATCGGGGACTTCCGCCGGGCGGTCGACCAATGGCGGTTCTTTCACGGCTTTCGCACCGACCGCGAATCGCCGCTGCGAATGCCCTGTCTCGCGATCACCGCGCCGCTGCTGGACGAGACCGGCTTCAACATGGCCGCCGTCTTCGCGACGCTTCGGCACACGAGACAGGATACGGCCGATCTCGATCGCGCGATTGCCGACGCCTTTGCAGGCGCCCGTCTCGCGGTTCCTGAACCTGGTCAATACGCCGATTTCTCCCTGGTCTTTCCTGACTTTCCGCACCGGTTGTTTTCGCCCCGCGAGCTTTCGGACGGGCAGATGCGCTTCCTGGCGCTGGCGGCTGCGCTTTTATCCTATCGCCGTCCCAGGTTCATCGCGCTGAACGAACCGGAGACCAGTCTTCATCCCGATATGCTGCCGGCCCTGGCCGCCATGGTCGCCAGCGCCGCGCGCGAAAGCCAGATCTGGATCGTCACCCATTCCGAAAGACTGGCGGCACTCGTTCAGGAGCGGTGCGGCGTCCGGCCCCGCCGGGTGATCCGCAGGGACGGGTCCACCTGGATCGAGGGTATGCGGCTTACCGGCATGATCGACGAGGAAGACGAATAAGGACGCCCCTTCATCCGCCGTGCGGACGCCGTCAGAAAAGCTTGCGCAAATTCACATAGCCGCCGAACTGATCATAATCGTAGATGCCGACATTACTGCTGCGCTTCTCATAGAAGACGCTCACCTCCGGGCGGATACCGTTCCACTCCAGCCGTTCGGCCGACAGGGCTATCTCGGGCCTTACCGTTGCATCTCTACGCCGGTTGCCCCAGAAGGGGCTGTATTCGGCGAAACGCGTTTGCTTCCAGCTCACTTGCGGCGTCAGCTGTATGTCGGCGACACTGAAATTGACGCCGAAATCGACCTTTGTCGAAATATAGCTGTAGTAATCGTTCCGACTGTTGAGCGTTTCTGCCGACAACTTGCCGAACACGGTCGCGTTTGGCTGGAATGTCCAGTCCCCGAAAACATAGGCTCGGTGGAATGGTCCGGAGACGTCGGCCTCTCGCGAAAACATGTATCCGGCCTGGCCGCCAAGCCCGGCACCCGCCGTGTCGGAAAGCCGGAAGCGTTTCCACGATTCGATGGTGGGCAGCACATAGGAGTTCGGCCGGGCGATGCCGGTATCGAGGTTCGCTTGGATGAAGAGGCCGGGCAGGGTCGTGATCTGCTTGCCGACTGCAAGCTGAAGATGGCCCGCTCGCAGCTCGTCGTCCTCGAAGAGCCTCGCCGACAGTTGGAACTTTGTCAGGTAACCGTTCTGCCAGAGTTTCTCGGCGGAAAACCACGGTTCTATCCCGTAGGAAACTTCTTTCCGGGCCGGCGGTTGATACTCCAGCGGAATGCCGTTGAAATAGACCGTGCCGCCCTCCCCAACCTTGGACGGGTTGCTGTCCGTAATGATTCTGGCGCCGTAACGGATACGCCGCACACGCAGTTCCGCCTGCTCGATAAAGGGAAGAATGTTGCGCCGAACCTTTTGTGGCGTGGCTTTTTCCAGATAGACCTGCCGAAACAATGCAAGCGCACCGGCATTGTCGCCGGTGCGCAGGAGTAACCGTGCCAGTTCGAGTTTGATACGGGGTGCCGCCGTCTCAGTTACAAGGAGGCGGAGGCTTCGTATCGCGCTGTCCGGCCGACCGGCGCCGGCTTCGGCCAGGGCTTGCTTGAACCTGGCGTCGATCTCGGCAGGCGTGGCGGCGACCGAGTTCGTCGCCACGCCTGCGAAGAGCATCCCGGCCATGAACCCGATGCGAATCATGGCTGCTTGACGGTGCCGTAGCCGCCAACCATCGTCGCGTTGTTTCCCTTCAAGTCGAAGGTGCCGCCGACTTCTTGAGCGCCCGATCCGTAGAAGCGGCCGTCTACCGTGCCGGACATCGACTGGTCGGCAGTAGCGATATTGCCGGAGAGACCGCCGGCTGCGATATCGAGCTTGCCGGACATGTCGAGGTTGGCAGCCGTGCCGCCCGCTTCGAGCCTGGTGTTGTTGGTCCTGAACCTGGCCGTATTGTCGCCGAAGTCGACATCCAATGCGGCGTCCGCGCTCATGACGTCATAGCCGACCGTGTCGACGTAGATGCCGCCCGCCGTTCCTTTGAACGTCGCGGTTGAACTGGTGGGAACATCCGCCTTGGCCGTTTCGCTGCCGAGGCTGAAGGCCCCCAAACGGCCGCCCTTTTCGTCGACCCAGCCGCCATAGGTCTGATAGGCGAACCCGTTCTTTTCCGGATCGGCGAAACCGATGCTGCCGCTGTCGTCCTCGGCGCTGGCGATCACAAGCTTTCCGTTTTGGGAATAGGCGAGCTCGGAATTGGTGTGGTCCCAGGTTTTCGTCGTGGTCGCCGTCTTCAAGGTAGTCGAGCTGATGTCGCCACTCGTCGCGTCCCTCGCCAACTCCGCTTCCAAAGGAGCGGAAGCGCCAAACGCGGAGACGGCACCGCTTTTCGTAACGGTGGCTTCCCGGCCGTTTCCTTTTAAAGTCGTGGTCTTGCCCGTTTCGAGCGGAAACTTCATGAAGTTGGTCGTCCCGCCTGGAACGCCTGAACCGCCTGGACCGCCTGGACCGCCGGAGCCTCCTCCGCAGCCGGCCAGTGCCAGTGACGCTGCCAACAGAACCGAAAATCTGACTGTAACCGAAGAATTAATTCCAATGCCCCTCAACGTGTTGCCTATTCCTGTAGTATTACCTCCAATCAAGGAGGCCAAACTGCAATAGAGAATGCCCTTTCCGATCGACGCATGCCGAAATTGCACTTTGGTGTTTCTACCGGGCTAATTGTTCTCTCTGGAGAGAAACTTAGCTATACGGACCTTACGGGCGGGTCCTGTTGAGGCAATCACCCAAATGGGTGAGTGCTTGATTTTGTTGCCGGGCCTATGGGTTGGCAGACACGGGAGGGGCGAAGTGGACGACGCGGCATCGGAAGAACTGACGGAAGCACTGGCGCATGCATTGGGTACGCTGCAGGATGGGCTGACCGGTTCCTTCCTGAAGAGCGTGGGGTCCGGGCGGAGCGATCCGGGCGATCCGGCCGGGGCATGGCAGATCATCGATTGCCAGCTTACCGGCCGCGTTCCGCATCCGCTGAAACAGGCAGACCGGCACAGCGCGCTGTGGCGGGACCTCACCCATGCGTTGAACCGGCAAGGGGAACTGCGCGGCGGGATTCTTCTCGACGATGGCCTGGCGCTGTTCGTGCCCGGCGGCAGCGAACGTCCTGCCCGCCTCATCGTCTTGAGGGATTCAACCCTTTTCGATGCCGCGGGCGAGGTTACCGGTGGCCTGACGCTCTACCCTTCGGAGCAACGCCTCCTGAAGCAACTTGTCTGCGGTTTCAACCTGGCCGCGGCCGCGACTCTCGATGGTGTCAGCCATGAGACGAAGCGCTCGCAGTTCAAGTCTCTCGCCCGCAAGCTTGGCGGCGGTTCGCAGGCGGAGATCGCCGGCAGGGCGCTCTCGCGCGTCTTCCTCGAGATTGCTTCGTTTTCCGGTACGGGCGTATCGCAGGACGACTACTTCGACGATCTGCTGCGGGAGTTCGCACCCGGAGCGCGGACCTTGCGCCTGCGCAGCCGGGCCGGTCGGAGCCACCGCTTCGTGGAGATAGGGCCGATCGGTGGGCGGCCCGTCGTGATGCTGCATCCCATGGTTCTGCCTGACTTCAGGAACGGGGATCTCGGGGCGCTCGATACCCTCGCCCTGCGCCTGATCGTCCCGTTGCGCCATGGCGCGATGTCGCAGGAAACGGTTGCACTGGGAGTCTCCGCTCATCTCGACCACGCCTGTGAGGGGATTGATCTCGCTCGCAGGCATTTCTGCGGCGAGCAGGCAGATATCATGGCCTGCATCAGCGGAACGGCCTATGGATTGGAATATGCCCGCCGTCATCCCGATCGCGTTGCTTCCTTGGCTTTCGTGGGCGCCACCGTGAAGCCGACGACATCGCGTACCACGGCGGGGCGGCTGCGGTCCGGCCTGTTCACTCTCTCGATGAACCAATGGCACGTCTACTCACGGCTCATGGATTTCTATGTGCGGCGCATCCGTCGGCCGGAAACGCTGAAACAGCTGCTCTTAAGCGTTTATCGACCCAATCTGGCAGATGTGGCCATCATCGGTGCCGAATATGGAGCGCCCTTCGGCGGCGAACGGCTGCGCAAGTTCTTCACCTCGTCGGTGCAATCGATCAAGCACGACTTCTATCATCAAGCCTTACCCGACTGGAGCGGTTTCCCGGCACCGGGCTGCCGTACGATCTTTCTTCACGGTGCGCAGGATTTCATACACTCCGCCACTGACGTGCGCGCCCTGGCGCAATCGCTGGGCGGCGTTCCGGTCGTAACGCTGCCCAATGCCGGGCAGTTGCTCTACCATGCTCACTTCGAGGCAGTGATTGGCCTCTATCGCGGATTTCTCGAACATCGGCTGGAATGAGGGCTTTCGCGGTCAGCAAACGGGCGAAACGAAAGGGCCCCGCATCGCTGCGAGGCCCCTTCCACTCCATGCCATTAAAGTCAGGCGATCTTCTGGCCGGTCTTGGCCCAATCGGCGAGGAACATTTCGAGGCCCTTGTCGGTCAGCGGGTGCTTGACCAAGGCCTTCAGCGTTGCCGGCGGCGCGGTGACGACGTCGGCGCCGATGAGGGCGGCTTCCTTCACGTGGTTGACCGTGCGCACCGAGGCGGCGAGGATCTCGGTCTCGTAGCCGTAATTGTCGAAGATCTGGCGGATTTCGCGGATCAGGTCCATGCCGTCGACGGCGATATCGTCGAGGCGGCCGATGAACGGCGAGACGAAGGTCGCGCCGGCCTTGGCGGCGAGCAGCGCCTGGTTTGCCGAGAAGCACAGCGTCACGTTGGTCTGGTGGCCGTCCGAGGTCAGCGCCTTGCAGGCCTTGAGGCCGTCGAGCGTCAGCGGCAGCTTGATGCAGATGTTGTCGGCGATCTTCGAAAGTGCGGCAGCTTCCTTCATCATCGCGCTGTATTCGGTCGCGGTCACTTCGGCCGACACCGGTCCTTCGACGATCGAGCAGATTTCCTTGGTAACCTCGACGATGTCGCGGCCCGCCTTCAGGATCAATGACGGATTGGTGGTGACGCCGTCGAGCAGGCCGAGATCGTTCAGTTCCCGGATGTCCTTCACATCGGCGGTATCAACGAAAAATTTCATCGGAGTCTTCCTTTGGCACTCAGCCGTTTCGGGCGCATCTCCGCAGCAGGAAATTCCATGGCGGATATCGCGCGCGTTGAAACTCGGTTGGAACCGTGACAAACCCTGCTTTCTGCAAGGCAGCGGTTCGCTGCGAGTTTTCTTTAACTGAAAGCGGTGGCAAGGTCACGGCAAAATGACTCTTGATTCAACCGATTTATTCGGCCCCGTACTCGACCGCCGGGTGGTACCCGTCCTGGTGCCCATGCCGGCGCCGAGGGCCTATTCCTACGCGGTGCCCGACGGCATGGCGGTCGAGCCGGGATCGATCGTGCAGGTGCCGCTCGGCCCCCGTTTCGTCGTCGGCGTCGTCTGGGACGGCGAAGACGACGGCGGCGTCGATCCGAAGAAGCTGAAGCAGATCGAGAAGGTCTTCGACTGCCCGCCGCTCGGCCCGGACATGCGCGCCTTTCTCGATTGGGTGGCCGCCTATACGCTGACGCCGCCTGGCCTCGTCGTCCGGATGGCGCTCCGGGCGCCGACCGCCTTCGATCCGGAGCCGATGGTGGAAGCCCTGCGCCTGACCGAGATGCGGCCGGAACGGATGACTGCGGCGCGCGAGCGCGTCCTCGCCACGGCGAGCGACGGGCTTTCCTGGACCCGCTCGGGGCTTGCCCATGCCGCCGGGGTCTCGTCCAGCGTCATCGACGGCCTGACGTCGCAGGGCGTGTTCGAAACCGTCTTCATGCCGCCGCCGCCCGTCGTCGCCGCGCCGGATCCGGCTTTCGCCGCGCCGCGCCTCGAAGGCCCCCAGAAGCAGGCGGCTGCGGATCTTCTGGCGGCTGTCGAGGAGCGGAAATTCTCGGTATCGCTGATCGACGGCATCACCGGTTCCGGCAAGACGGAGGTCTATTTCGAGGCGATAGCGGCGACGTTGCGCGCCGGCAAGCAGGTCCTGATCCTGCTGCCGGAGATCGCGCTGACCGCAAGCTTCCTCGAACGCTTCCAGGACCGCTTCGGCGCGAAGCCCGCGGAGTGGCACTCCGATCTCGCGCCGCGCATGCGGGAAAAGGTCTGGCGGCAGGTGACGACGGGCCAGGTGCGCGTCGTCGCCGGTGCCCGCTCGGCGCTGTTCCTGCCTTTCGAGGATCTCGGCCTCATCATCGTCGACGAGGAGCACGACCCCGCCTACAAGCAGGAGGACCGTGTCTTCTATAATGCGCGCGATATGGCCGTGGTGCGCGGGCGGATCGGCAACTTTCCGGTCGTGCTCGTCTCCGCCACGCCTTCGGTCGAGAGCCGGGTGAACGGCGAGGTGGGGCGTTACCGGCCGATCCATCTGCCCACCCGCTTCGGCGATGCGGCGCTCCCCGATCTCGGCATAGTCGACATGCGCCGCCATCCGCCGGAACGCGGCGGCTTTCTCTCGCCGGTGCTCGTGAACCAGATCGGCAAGACGATCGGCCGGCGCGAGCAGGCGCTCCTGTTCCTGAACCGGCGCGGCTACGCACCGCTGACGCTCTGCCGCGTATGCGGCCATCGCTTCCAATGCCCGGATTGCTCGAGCTGGCTGGTCGAGCACCGCTTCCGCGGCCAGATCCAGTGCCATCACTGCGGCTACTCTGAACGGACTCCGGAAGCCTGCCCGGAATGCGGCACGCTCGATCATCTCGTTGCCTGCGGCCCCGGGGTCGAGCGCATCGCCGAAGAGGTCGAGCGGCACTTTCCCGACGCGCGCACCATCGTGCTCTCCTCCGATCTGATGGGGGTCAAGCGGCTGCGGCTGGAGCTCGAGGCAATCGCCCGCGGGGAGGCGGACATCGTCATCGGCACGCAACTCGTCGCCAAGGGGCACAACTTCCCGAACATGACCCTGGTCGGCATCGTCGATGCGGATCTGGGTCTTGCCAATGGCGACCCTCGCGCTGCGGAACGGACGTTCCAGCTCCTTTCACAGGTGACGGGACGTGCCGGGCGGACGGGCCTCAAAAGCCTCGGCCTTCTGCAGACCTATCAGCCGCAGCATCCGGTCATGCAGGCGATCGTGTCCGGCGATTCCGACGCTTTCTACGAACGCGAGATCCATGAGCGGGAAAGGGCGGTGCTGCCTCCTTTCGGCCGGCTCGCCTCGGTCATCGTTTCGGCCGATACGCGCGGCGATGCCGAGGGCCACGCCCGCGGACTGCGCAATGCCGCGCCGCGCGTCGACGGCATCGCGATCCTCGGACCGGCGGAAGCGCCGCTCGCGCTTATCCGCGGCCGGCATCGCTTCCGGCTTCTCGTCCATGGGCGGCGCAACAGCGACATGCAGTCCTTCGTCCGGGCGATGATCGCCGCCGGCCCGAAGGAGCGCGGATCGGTCAGCGTCCAGCTCGACATCGATCCGCAGAGTTTTTTGTGATCACTGGCGGATCTTCGTCCTTCGACCGATTCACATCCGGAAGGACATAGGCTAGACCTCTTCCACGCACTGCGTCGGCTCGGCGCGAGGCGGAGGGTCCACAGCAACGGGCGGGGACGGCGATGGAGTTCTACATACCGACGGAAACCGGGGAGCTGCTGGCCTTTTGTGCGGCCGCGCTCGCGGCGCTGATCGGGCTCGTCATGCTCTTTGCGCCGCGCCTGACCTTTCGTGCCGCCGGGATCGGCATCGCCGAGGGGCGGCGGGGAGGACTGGCGGAGGCCCGCTCCACCATGGGCGGCATGCATCTGGGCCTGGGCCTAGGCGCCATCCTGCTTGCCCAGCCGATGGTCTATCTCGCCGTCGGCGCGGCTTTCGCGCTCGCGGCGTTCGGTCGCATCCTGTCGATCATGAGCGACAACGGTGCGACCCTCTTCAACTGGCTCGCGCTCCTGGTCCAGGCGGCGCTCGCGATCCTGCCGCTCGCCTATGTTTTCGGGCTGATCTGATCGCCGACAAGGGCCTGCGACACTATTTACGGCAAAATTCGGCCGAACCGGCCGGGTAATGCCGCATTCCTGCCGTTGGCGTGTTGCGAGTCCAAACATCCTATGCTAGACGAACCGCGAACTGCGGGGGAAGTGGGTCGACCGGCCTCGATATCCTGCGAGTTATTGCAGCAAATTCAAGATGTTAGGTCGACGGTTCGCCGGCCCTGACATTCCTGGATGATTTTGAGAGAAGCTTGTGCCCGTGGCAGACACATCCCAGCTCATTTCCGGTGTTGCAGAAAGATATGCCTCCTCGCTTTTCGAGCTTGCCCTTGACGCCGGGTCGATCGAAGCGGTCGGTGCCGATCTGACGCGCATCCAGGCGCTGATCGACGGCAGCGACGATCTGAAGCGGCTGATCGTAAGCCCGGTCTTTTCCGCCGACGACCAGTTCAAGGCGATTTCCGCCCTCGTCGAGAAGTTCGGCTTCTCCGGGTTGGTCGGCAACTTCCTGAAGGTCGTCGCGCGCAATCGCCGCCTCTTCGTGCTGCCGGGCATTATCAAGGCGTTCCGTCTGCTCGCTGCCCGCCACAAGGGCGAAATCACCGCCGACGTCACGTCGGCACATGCGCTGACGCTGGCGCAGGAAATCGAATTGAAGGCGGCGCTGAAAGGCGTCACCGGCAAAGACGTGGCGGTAAACGTCACCGTCGACCCGTCTATTCTTGGAGGTCTGATCGTCAAGGTCGGGTCCCGCCAGATTGACACCTCCCTTCGCACCAAACTCTCTACCCTTAAGCTTGCACTGAAAGAGGTCGGCTGATGGATATCCGCGCCGCGGAAATTTCCGCAATTCTTAAAGATCAGATCAAAAATTTCGGCCAGGAAGCGGAAGTTTCCGAAGTCGGCCAGGTGCTTTCCGTCGGTGACGGTATCGCCCGCGTCTACGGCCTCGACAACGTCCAGGCAGGCGAGATGGTCGAATTCCCGGGCGGAATTCGCGGCATGGCGCTGAACCTCGAAGCCGACAATGTCGGTGTGGTTATCTTCGGCTCGGACCGGGACATCAAGGAAGGCGACACGGTCAAGCGGACCGGCGCCATCGTGGACGTTCCCGTAGGTCCGGAGCTGCTCGGCCGCGTCGTGGACGCGCTCGGCAATCCGATCGACGGCAAGGGCCCGATCAATGCCAAGCAGCGCGCCCGCGTCGACGTCAAGGCGCCCGGCATCATTCCGCGCAAGTCGGTCCATGAGCCGATGTCGACCGGCCTCAAGGCCATCGACGCCCTCATCCCGGTCGGCCGCGGTCAGCGCGAGCTCGTCATCGGCGACCGCCAGACCGGCAAGACCGCGATCATTCTCGATACGATCCTCAACCAGAAAGCCATTCACGACAATGGCCCGGAAGGGGATAAGCTCTATTGCGTCTATGTCGCTATCGGCCAGAAGCGCTCGACCGTTGCCCAGTTCGTCAAGGTGCTCGAAGAGCGCGGCGCGCTGCAGTACTCGATCATCGTCGCTGCCACCGCTTCCGACCCGGCGCCGATGCAGTATCTGGCTCCCTTCGCCGGCTGCGCGATGGGCGAATATTTCCGCGACAACGGCAAGCACGCCCTGATCGGCTATGACGACCTTTCCAAGCAGGCCGTCGCCTACCGTCAGATGTCGCTGCTGCTGCGCCGCCCGCCGGGCCGTGAAGCCTATCCGGGCGACGTCTTCTACCTGCATTCGCGCCTCCTGGAACGCGCCGCCAAGCTCTCCGACGAGCGTGGTGCCGGCTCGCTGACGGCTCTGCCGGTCATCGAGACGCAGGGCAACGACGTGTCCGCGTTCATTCCGACCAACGTGATCTCGATCACCGACGGCCAGATCTTCCTTGAAACCGACCTGTTCTACCAGGGTATCCGCCCGGCCGTTAACGTCGGTCTGTCGGTTTCGCGCGTCGGCTCCTCCGCCCAGATCAAGGCGATGAAGCAGGTCGCCGGTTCGATCAAGGGCGAGCTCGCCCAGTACCGCGAAATGGCGGCCTTCGCACAGTTCGGCTCGGACCTCGATGCCGCGACGCAGCGTCTGCTCAACCGCGGTGCCCGCCTGACCGAACTCCTGAAGCAGCCGCAGTTCTCGCCGCTGAAGACGGAAGAGCAGGTCGCGGTCATCTTCGCCGGCGTCAACGGCTATCTCGACAAGCTGCCGGTCAGCGACGTCGGCAAGTTCGAGCACGGTCTCCTTTCCTACCTGCGTTCGGAGGGCAAGGCCGTTCTGGATACCATCCGTACGGAAAAGGCTATCTCGGACGACACCAAGGCCAAGCTGAAGGGCGCAATCGACAGCTTCGCCAAATCCTTCGCCTGAGCGGACCTCAACTAGGACGGACAACGGATGCCTTCACTTAAGGATCTGAAGAACCGGATCGCCTCCGTCAAGGCGACGCAGAAGATCACCAAGGCGATGAAGATGGTCGCCGCGGCGAAGCTTCGGCGTGCGCAGGAGGCGGCCGAGGCCGCCCGGCCCTATTCGCAACGCATGGCTGCCGTTCTCGCCAATATCGCCCAGGCGGTCGGCGCGGACGACAGCGCGCCGCGGCTGATGACGGGAACCGGCAGGGACGACACGCACCTGGTGATCGTGTGCACGGCCGAGCGCGGCCTTTGCGGCGGCTTCAACTCGCAGATCGCCCGCTTTGCCCGCGACCATGTGCGCAAGCTTCTGGCCCAGGGCAAGACGGTCAAGATCATCTGCGTCGGCAAGAAGGGCTTCGATATGCTTCGGCGCGACTTCGCGTCGCTGATCATCGACCGTGTCGACCTGCGTGAAGTCAAGAAGATCGGTTTTGAGAACGCGGACCGGATCGGCCACAAGGTCATTGAGCTCTTCGACAAGGGCGAGTTCGACGTCTGCACCCTGTTCTATTCCGAGTTCAAGTCCGTCATTTCGCAGATTCCGACCGCCCAGCAGCTCATCCCGGCATCGGCCGGCGAAGTGGCCGCTGCCGAAGGCGAGGGCGCATCGGCGATCTACGAATACGAGCCGGAAGCCGGAGCGATCCTGAGCGATCTCATTCCGCGCAATATCTCCGTGCAGATCTTCCGGGCCCTGCTCGAGAACGTCGCGGGTGAAATGGGCGCGAAGATGAGTGCCATGGACAATGCGACGCGCAATGCGGGTGAGATGATCGACAAGCTGACGCTCAGCTACAACCGTCAGCGGCAGGCGCAGATCACCAAGGAACTCATTGAAATCATCTCTGGCGCGGAAGCGCTCTAAGGTTACGAGAAGAGGGTAAGAATTATGGCTAAGGCAGCTACCCCGAAAGAAACCGCAGCGGCGAAGAAGCCGGCTGCTCCGAAGAAGGCAGCTTCCGCCAAGACAGTCGTTGCGGCTACGGGTGCTGTCGGCCGCGTGACGCAGGTCATCGGCGCCGTCGTCGACGTCGCATTCGAAGAAGGCCAGCTCCCGCAGATCCTGAACGCGCTGGAAACCGACAACAACGGCAACCGCCTCGTTCTCGAAGTTGCGCAGCATCTCGGCGAAAACTCCGTCCGCACGATCGCCATGGACTCGACCGAAGGTCTCGTTCGCGGCCAGAAGGTCGCCGACACGGGCGGCCCGATCGCGGTTCCGGTCGGCAAGGAAACGCTCGGCCGCATCATGAACGTCATCGGCGAGCCGGTCGACGAAGCCGGCCCGCTGAAGACTTCCGCCCGCCGCGCCATCCACCAGGAAGCGCCGGCCTATGTGGACCAGTCGACGGAAGCGCAGATTCTCGTCACCGGCATCAAGGTCGTCGACCTGCTCGCTCCCTATGCGAAGGGCGGCAAGATCGGCCTCTTCGGCGGCGCGGGCGTCGGCAAGACCGTTCTGATCATGGAACTGATCAACAACGTCGCCAAGGCGCACGGCGGTTACTCCGTCTTCGCAGGCGTCGGTGAGCGGACCCGCGAAGGCAACGACCTCTATCACGAAATGATCGAGTCCGGCGTGAACAAGCATGGCGGCGGCGAAGGTTCCAAGGCCGCGCTCGTCTACGGCCAGATGAACGAGCCGCCGGGCGCCCGCGCACGCGTCGCGCTGACCGGCCTGACGGTCGCCGAACAGTTCCGTGACGAAGGCCAGGACGTTCTCTTCTTCGTCGACAACATCTTCCGCTTCACCCAGGCAGGCTCGGAAGTGTCGGCTCTGCTCGGCCGTATTCCTTCGGCCGTGGGCTATCAGCCGACGCTGGCAACCGACATGGGCCAGATGCAGGAGCGCATCACCACCACGACCAAGGGCTCGATCACCTCGGTTCAGGCGATTTATGTTCCGGCCGACGATTTGACCGACCCGGCACCGGCGACCTCGTTCGCGCACCTCGATGCGACGACGGTTCTGTCGCGCTCGATCGCCGAAAAGGGCATCTACCCGGCCGTGGATCCGCTCGACTCGACCTCGCGCATGCTGGACCCGATGATCGTCGGCGAAGAGCATTACGAAGTGTCGCGCAAGGTGCAGTCGACCCTGCAGCGTTACAAGGCCCTCCAGGACATCATCGCGATCCTGGGCATGGACGAGCTTTCGGAAGAGGACAAGATCGCCGTCGCCCGCGCCCGCAAGATCGAGCGTTTCCTGTCGCAGCCGTTCTTCGTCGCCGAAGTCTTCACCGGCTCGCCGGGCAAGCTGGTTGCGCTCGAAGACACGATCAAGGGCTTCAAGGGCCTCGTCAACGGCGAGTACGACCACCTGCCGGAAGCCGCCTTCTACATGGTCGGTTCCATCGAGGAAGCCGTCGAGAAGGCCAAGAAGCTGGCTGCCGAAGCCGCCTGATCTGCATCAGGAACCGTGGCGCGGAGTTTTCGCGCCACGGCTTTCATCCCGCCGCGGCAAATGATGGCGGAGAACGTGCACAGCCCGCCGTCCAGCGGCGCGCTCACCAGAAGTGAATGGTCATGGCCGAAAGTTTCAATTTTGAGCTTGTTTCCCCCGAGCGTCTACTTGTCTCGGAGAAGGTGACCGAAGTCGTCATTCCGGCGACCGAGGGCGAGATGACCGTGATGGCCAATCACGCGCCGACCATGACGACCATCAAGCCGGGCGTCGTCGCGGTGAAGACGGCTGCCGGCAAGACAGAACGTTACGCCGTCTTCGGCGGCTTTGCCGACATCCTGCCTTCCGGCTGCACGCTTTTGGCCGAATCCGCCGTCCATGTCGACGAGCTGGATCCCACGGTTCTCGAGAACCGCATCGAAGCGGCACGCGCGGAACTCGAAGGCGCCGGCGATGAGAAGAAGACCCGTCTGGAACAATTCATCGCCGAACTTACGAAGCTCGGGGAGATCGTGATCCCGGCCTGAAAGGGACATCCCGATAAGGGATAATGCCTAACGAACCCCGCCTTGAGCGGGGTTTTTCGTCTCCGGATATCGGTCTATTTGCGCTGAATATCCCTCTCTCCGTCCGTTGCCGCCCCTCATCCCGCTGCCGCGACCTTCTCCCCGCAGGCGGCAGGGCTGTCCGGGGAAAATTCATGCATAGCGGAAGACCATTTGGTTTGGGATGGTCCGGGGTTTTGGTCGGCTTGGATTGACCTGCGGCGGCTTGTGGATTTCGGCGATGCTTTTGCGCTGGAACAGGCACTGGGTGACGAGGTCGGTGAAGCGCAGGATCGGTAGAGGGACGCGGGCGAGGCGGGCGGCGATGCGCAACAGTGCATAGGCGATCATCGCCGCGAAGATCTGCAGGCGGATGGCGTTGTCGTTGTTGCCGAGGAACTTGCGGATCTTGAGGTGCTGTTTGATCCAGCGGAACAGAAGCTCGATCTGCCAGCGATCCTTATAGAGCTGGCCGATCTCGACGGCGGAGCGCTCGAGGTCGTTGGTCAGAAGCGTGATCGTATCGCCGTCCTGGCGCTTGACGATTACCCGGCGCAAGCCGATCGGCAGCTTGGAATCGCCCTTGCTGGCGAGGCTGACCTGGCTGTCTTCGAGGACCAGGAAGCCATCGCCTTGAGGTTGCTCAACGGGGCGTTCAGCGACCAGAGCCAGTCCCATGTTGGTCTTCGGCCGGGTGACGAAACTGGCGCCGGCTTCGGCGATCGCCGTCCACCAGCCGTAATGGCAGTAGCCCTTGTCGAAGACATAGGTTGCGCCCTTTTCGATGGTGATCGTGCGGCCGATCTGGGCGTCGTTGACGTTGGCGTCGGTGATGTCGAGGATGCCTGGACAATCGGCCTTGGGATCATAGACGACATGCAGCTTCATGCCGCGGATGCGGCCGTTCGACTTGGCCCAATCGTACAGCTTACCCAGCGGGATCGGGGTCGAATCGATCAGCCGCAGCATCTTGGTGCCCTCCCGGCGCGTCTGCCGGTCGAGCTGACCGGCCAGAAGCGCGAAGGTCTCGGCGAAGACGGCGACCGGGCGGCGGCGGTTGGCGTCCGACAGCGTCGAGCGCATCAGCCGGCCACTGCCGAGATGGTAATGATGCTGACTGTTGGCGTTGAAGCTCGCCTCCAACCCGCGCAGGCTGGTCGTGGCGCTCAACTGGGCATAGATCAGTGCCACCAGATGATCCCAGCTGGTAAAGCACTTGTCGTAGGCATCCCCGGCATGACGATCCACAATCGCCTGAAAGCTGCGGCGATCAATCGCTTTCAGCAGCTGGGCGAAAATGCTAGGGGTGAACCGCATGCTCCGTCTCCTTTTCTGAGTCTCGACAACCAGAAAATAGACGGAAAAACGCCGTCTGACGGGGCATGCGCCTGCGACATTTCGATTCACCCGGAACTTTCCCCGGACAGCCCTGCGCAGGCGGGGAGAAGGGGCAAGCCGCGAACTCCCAGCCCCATCCCGCTGGCCGCTGCTCGCTTCGAGGGAAAGAGGACAGGACGGCGCCGCGAGTCTCCTTCGCCCCCGCTTGGGACGAGAAGGTGCCGGCAGGCGGATGAGGGACATCCCGATAAGGGATAATGCCTAACGAACCCCGCCTCGAGCGGGGTTTTTCGTCTCCGGATATCGGTCTATTTGCGCTGAATATCCCTCTCTCCGTCCGTGGCCGCCCCTCATCCCGCTGCCGCGACCTTCTCCCCGCTGGCGGGGAGAAGGGGCAAGCCGCGAACTCCCAGCCCCATCCCGCTGGCCGCTGCTCGCTTCGAGGGAAAGAGGACAGGACGGCGCCGCGAGTCTCCTTCGCCCCGCTTGCGGGGAGAAGGTGCCGGCAGGCGGATGAGGGCGCTTCAAGCAGGAATGAAAAATGCCCGGACGAGGTCCGGGCATTTCGATAAACAACTGAACTCGGGCTTAGCTCGCCGCGCGTTCCGTCTCGTGCTTCTGGGCGTAGTAGTGGCCGAAGCGGTTGGCGAGGAAGGTGTCGAGCGCGATGTCTTCCTGGCGGACGAAGCCCTTGGTAGGGATCTTGCCTTCCGCGAGCATGTCGAGAACGGCGCAGATGCTGCCGGCGGTGGTGATCTGGATGCCGCTCTGCATGCGTCCTGCAACGACGCCGCTATAGACCTTGTTGGCGTAGGTCTCCTGCACCAGGCGGCCTTCGCGGAAGCCCGAAACGGTGACGAAGATCACGACCACGTCCTGGGTGGTCGTCGGCAGGGCGTTTTCGAGGATGTCCTTCAGCACCTCGCGGCGATGACGCAGGCCGAGGTCGTTCAGGAGCGCCTTGAAGATCGCGGCATGGCCGGGATAACGGATCGTCTTGTAATTGAGCGTCCGAACCTTGCCTTTCAGCGTCTCGCAAAGCGTGCCGAGGCCGCCGGAGGTGTTGAAGGCCTCGTAGGTGACGCCGTCGAGCGAAAACTCCTCGCGCTCTTCCATGGCGGGAACTTCGATCAGCGAACCTTCGACGATCGCCTCGCAGGGCTCGATATATTCGTTGATGACGCCGTCGGTGCTCCAGGTGAGATTGTAGTTCAAAGCATTCGACGGGTATTGCGGCAGGGCGCCGACGCGCATGCGTACGCTTTCGAGCGTATCGAAATGCCGGCTGAGATCGTTGGCGACGATGGATATGAAGCCAGGTGCAAGGCCGCATTGCGGAATGAAGGCGGTCCTGGCCTCAGCGGCGATCGCCTTGACCTGCCGGGTCGATTCGACGTCTTCCGTCAGGTCGAGATAGTGGATTTCCGCCTCGGCTGCGGCTTCGGCGATCGCCACCGTCAGATGGAACGGCGCGGCGCTGAGCACGGCGAATTTGCCGGAGAGCAGGGTTACAAGCGCCTTTCTGTCGGCGATGTCGACGACCGCGGTCGAGACGGCGTCGTGCTTCTCGACCTGCTGCAACTGCTCGGCGCTGCGATCGGCGACGCAGACGCGGTAGTCGCCGCTATGGGCCAGCATGCGCGCGATGGTGGAGCCGATCTTGCCGGCGCCGATGACGACGATGTCTTTCATTTTGTATCCCCGGGGTATGAGCCTCTTTCACCACCATTGTCCCGCGGCCGTATATTGATTTGAAGCGTCGATATGGCTAAATCGTCGGTCTATATTCGGCATTATGCCGATAAAGGTCGACGATATGCATGTGACGGACAAGGACCGCGAACTCCTCGCCATACTGAGCGAGAACGCCCGCATGCCGACGGCGACGATCGCCCGCCGGCTGGGCCTGTCGCGCACCACCGTGCAGGCGCGCATCGAGCGGCTGGAGCGCGAGGGGGTGATAGCGGGCTATGGCGTGCGCCTCTCGGAAAACTATGAGAAGGGCCTCGTGCGCGCGCATGTTCTGATCACGATCGCACCGCGGGCGCTGAGCCGGGTCACGCCCGAGCTCGCCGCCATCCGCGAAATCCGCATGCTGCACTCGGTCAGCGGCAGCTTCGACCTGATCGCGGTCGTCGCTGCGGCTTCGATCAGCGAGCTGGACCTGTTGATCGACCGCATCGGCGAAATCGAGGGTGTCGAAAAGACCCTGTCGTCGATCATCCTTTCAACGCGCATCGACCGCTGATAGTCAGGTTCGCATCAATGGTCCGGGATTGCGCCCCGGCCGGCAGGCTGCCGCGCTGCCGCCTGCGGTTCTGCCCGAGCATCGGGCCGCGCCCAGGCGCTCGGGCCCCGGATAAAGGAAACGCTCGCTCCGTCGCCCGGGATCAGCCATTTTTCGCGGTCGAAATAGAGCTCGGCGATGCTCTTCGGCCGCGCGCGTGCGGCCTGATTGGCAAGGAAGTTGTAGCGGGGCGTGTCCCCCATCTCCCGTTTGAACTGGATACGACTGCCGAAGCGCTTGAGATCGAATTCCTGCAGGGCCTGGATCTTGAGAGTGATGCTTGCGCTGCCCGCCCAGCGGACCTCGCTCAAGAAGACGGATGCCGCCTTCGCAGCAGCGCTGGTGACGACCGGCGTGTCCCCGCTGTGCTCGATATTGAGTTTAACGCGGAAGGAGGTGATCTCCTCCTCGCCACGGCCCTTGACCAGGATGAAGATGGAAGAGCTCGGTTCCTGGCCGGGGCGGGCAAAGGGAACGAGCGATGAGCATTCCCAGCGGCCGCTCTCGGCGGATTTCCATTCGAGGTCGCGGAAGCCGGCCTCCCTCAGTCCCTCGCAAAGTGCCCTCGGGTCGCTGCGGATCTGACGGATGAATTGCTGTTCCGGCGTTGCAAGATCCGCGAAGATGTGGGCGGGCAGGAGTGCCTTTGGCGGTTCGGGCTTTTTACGTGGACCGCGGGCAGCCTCCGGCGGCCGCTCCGTTTGCGGCGGCGTCATCGCGAAACCCAGACCGGCAAGCAGCTGCTTCAGGTGGCGCTGCTCGTTGGCCAGGAGCACGGTCGCGGCGATCGCCGTGAAGATGAGCCCCACGGCGACGAAGAAGAAAGCGATGCCGGAACGGCCTTGCTGTTTCCTCTCCATCTTGCGTCGTTGCTCCGCCACGGAGATCACGGCATTACACCGGACCGCTCCAAACCTTCAGTCGTGGCGCACCATAAGGGATCATGGCGCCGGCGTCCAAGGGGCTGACGAGGCGTTTGATGGGCCCCTCCCCAACCCCTCCCCACAAGGGGGAGGGGCTTAAACTGTGGGTGCCGCAAGGGAGCCCCTCCCCCTTGTGGGAAGGGGTTGGGGAGGGGTCTTACGTCTATTCCACGCTTGTCCGCTGCGCCTCGGCACGGGCAATCTTCCAGGTGGAATAGGCGAAGGCGAGCAGGAACATCGCCGTCATCAGAAGGACGATGGTGGGTGCCGGTGCGCTGTCGATGAAGAAGGAGAGATAGACGCCGCAGAAGGAGGCGGCGACGGCGACCATCACCGCGACCGCCAGCATGGCGCCGAATGTCCGCGTGACGAGATAGGCGATCGCGCCGGGGGCAATGAGCATGGCGATGGCCAGAATCAGCCCGACCGCCTTGAGGGCACCGACGATCGTCAGCGACAGGATCGCGAGCAGTCCGTAATGCAGCCAGCCGACCCTCAGACCGATGGCGCGCGCCTGAGCCGGATCGAAGGCGTGGAGCAGCAGGTCGCGCCATTTCAGGCCGAGAATGCCGGCGGCGAAAAGCGCGATGAGGCCCGTCTCCAGAATGTCGCCCCAGCCGATGCCGAGCATGTCGCCGAAGAGGATGTGATCGAGATGCACGTCGCTCTGGATCTTGGTGTAGAGCACAAGGCCAAGGCCGAACATGCCGGAAAAGACGACGCCCATCACCGTGTCCTGCTTGATGCGGCTGTTTTCCTTCAGGTAGCCGGTTAGAAGCGCGCAGCACATGCCGGCCGTAAAGGCGCCGACGGCGAGCGGCAGGCCGACGATGTAGGAAACGACGACGCCGGGGAAGACCGCATGCGAGATCGCGTCGCCCATCAGCGACCAGCCCTTGAGGACCAGGAAGCACGAGAGCATCGCCGTCGGAATCGCAACCAGGATCGAGATCAGCAGCGCATTGCGCATGAACTCGAACTCGAAGACGGCAAGGAGCATGTCGAGCGAAGGCATCATGCGGCCTCCAGAGCCTCGGATGCGCGGCGGCGGGCGGCGAGCAGCCCGTGTTTCGGGGCAAATACGAAGGCGAACAGGAAGATCGCGGTCTGCAGAACGATGATGATGCCGCCGGTTGCGCCGTCGAGGAAGTAGCTCGCATAGGCGCCGACGAAGCTCGTCAGGGCCCCGATCGCGATGCTGATCACGATCAGCCGCGGAAAACGGTCGGTCAGGAGATAGGCGGTCGCGCCGGGGGTGACGACCATGGCGACCACCAGGAAGGCGCCGACCGTCTGCAGCGCCGCCACCGTCGAGGCCGAGAGCAGCGTGAAGAAGAGCACCTTCAGGAAGGTGGTGTTGATGCCGATGGAGCGGGCGTGGCTTTCGTCGAAGAAGGTCACCATCAGGTCCTTCCACTTCGCGGACAGGATCATGAGCGAGACGACGCCGATGATGGCGAGCTGCAATGTGTCGGCCGGCGTGATGGCGAGGATATTGCCGAGCACGATCGTCTGAATGTTCACCGAGGTCGGCGACAGAGAAACCATGAACAGGCCGAGGCCGAAGAAGGAGGTGAAGATCAGACCGATGATCGTGTCCTCCTTCAGCCGCGTGCGCTGGTTGAGGAACAGCATGGCACCGGCGGCAAGGGCACCGGAAAAGAAGGCGCCGAGCGAGAAGGGAAGCCCGAGCATATAGGCCCCGGCGACACCCGGCACGATCGAGTGGGAGAGGGCATCGCCGATCAGCGACCAGCCCTTCAGCATGAGATAGGCCGAAAGAAATGCGCAGACCGCGCCCACCAGCGCGCTTACCCACATGGCATTCACCATGTAGCTATAGGCGAACGGCTCGATGAGCGTGGCGATCATTCGGAGTCCGCCTCGGATTCCGATTCCGGCTTGGCCGGCTGCGCAACCATGCGGTCGCGGGCGCCATACATGACGAGCGGACGCTCGTCGTCGCTGATGACCGAGAGCTGGCGTGGATCGGCATCGTCATGGAGGTTCTCTCCGCCGAGCACGAAGTGACGCAGGACGCCCCCGAAGGCGAGCTCCAGGTTTTCGCGGGTGAAGGTGGTTTCCGTGGGACCGTAGGCGAGCACCGTATTTTTCAGAAGGATGGTGCGGTCGCAGAATTCCGGTACGCTTCCGAGATTATGGGTGGAGACGAGCATCACACGGCCTTCTTCGCGAAGCACGACGAGCAGGCGGATGATCGCGTCCTCCGTTTTCACGTCGACCCCGGTGAAAGGCTCGTCGAGCAGGATGACGCGGCCGTTCTGGGCAAGCGCCCGGGCCAGGAAGACCCGCTTCTTCTGACCGCCGGAAAGCTCGCCGATCTGGCGCTTGCGGAACTCGCTCATGCCGACCCGCGCCAGCGCCGTCTCGACCGCCTCGTGATCGGCCTTTTTCGGGATGCGCAGCATGTTCATATGGCCGTAACGGCCCATCATCACCACGTCTTCGACGAGGACGGGAAAATTCCAGTCGACCTCTTCGGCCTGCGGGACATAGGCGACGAGGTTCTGTCTCAGTGCCTGCGGCACGGTGAGGCCCAGGATCGAGATGTCGCCCTTGGCCAGCCGGACGAAGCCCATGATAGCTTTGAACAGCGTCGACTTGCCGCTGCCGTTGACGCCGACGAGGGCCGCGATGGTGCCCGTCGGGATTTCGAAGGAGGCGTCGCGCAGCGCCCGGTGGCCGTTGCGGTAGGTCACCGTAGCGCCGCTGACGCGAATGCCGCCATCCTCCTCTTGCGGAGCTGCTCCCGGATAGGCGCGGGCCTTTTCCTGAAGGTTCATTGCGACAAGCCTTTCGCGATCGTTTCCGATGTAACGCGCAGCAGATCGATATAGGTCGGAACGGGGCCGTCGGCCTCGCTCAAGGAGTCGACATAGAGCACGCCCCCGTATTTTGCACCCGTCTCCCGCGCGACCTGCTCGGCGGGGTCGGGCGAAATGGTGCTTTCGGAAAAGACTACGGGTATCCGATTGGCCCGAACCACGTCGATCACCTTGCGCACCTGCTGCGGCGTGCCTTGCTGGTCGGCATTGATCGGCCAAAGATAAAGCTCCTTCATGCCGAAATCGCGGGCGAGATAGCTGAATGCGCCCTCGCTCGAAACGAGCCATCGCCTTTCCGCCGGTATCCTTTCGAGCTCGGTGCGGATGGGTGCGACCGCCGCCTCGATCTTCTTCTTGTAGGCCTCGGCATTTGCCTTGTAGACCTCGGCATTCGGGGGATCGTGTTGCACGAAGGCGTCGCGGATATTGTCGACATAGATCAGCGCGGCCGACGGCGACATCCAGGCATGCGGGTTGGGTTTGCCGGTATAGGGCCCCTCGGCGATGCCCATCGGCTCGATGCCTTCGGAGACGACGACACCGGGAACGCCGTCGAAGTTCTGGAAGAACCTTTCGAACCAGAGCTCGAGGTTCAGCCCGTTCCACAGAATGAGGTCGGCATCATGCGCCTTGAGGATATCGCGGGGCGTCGGCTGGTAATTGTGGATCTCGGCGCCCGGCTTGGTGATCGATTCGACCACCGCGGCGTCGCCCGCGACGTTCTGCGCCATATCGGCGATGACCGTGAAGGTGGTGACGGCCTTGAGCTTTTCCGCCGCCCGGGCCGCCGCCGGCATGAGCGATAGAGCGGCCATCGCCGCTGCTGCCGCCACGATCATGCGCCTCGTTGGATGGATCATCCGGCTCTCCTCTTTGCGAACCATAATATGGGTAGGCGAATGGTCTGCATAAGTCAATGCAAATGAGAAGCATTTGCAACTAGCTATTTCCAAAAGGTGTCCCCTTGGCTAGTGTCGCGGGATGAGCCAGAGCAAGAATCGGATCGAGGAACTGGAAGGAATCCTGCGGGAAGGCGGCGTCCGCGTGACGCGCCAACGCGCCGCGATTTTGAAGATCCTGGCCGAGGCCGAAGACCACCCGGATGCCAGCGAACTTCACCGGCGCGCGAAGGAAATCGACGCGACCGTGTCGCTCTCGACCGTCTATCGGACCCTTTCCGCACTGGAGCAGCAAGGGGTGGTGCAGCGGCATGCCTTCGAGAACGCGACTGCCCGCTTCGAGACGGCGGATGCGCCCCACCACGATCACCTGATCGATATCGAAACGGGGGCGGTGATCGAGTTCCGCTCCGACAAGATCGAGCAGCTGCAGGCGGAGATAGCTGCCGAACTCGGCTATGACCTGGTGCGCCACCGGCTGGAGCTCTATTGCCGGAAGCGCAAGGACTGAGCGAAATTACCCCCCGACAGTGGCAACCCTGGGCCGCGTAGGCATGGTCATGGCGGCGACGCCGGCGATGACGCAGCCGAGGCCGAGCCATGCAGTGGTCGAAAGCATTTCCCCGAGAAATACCACTCCGATCGCAACGCCGATCGGAACGCGCACATAGGCCTGTGCCGTCGCGCCGACGGAACCGAGCGTGTGGATCAGGCGGAAATAGATGACGAAGGCGAGCGCGGTCGAGAAGACGGACAGGCAGAGGAGCGCAATCAGCGATTCCGGCGAGGGATCGAGCGTCCAGGGTCGATCGACGACGAGGCTCGCCGGGATGAGCAGGGCCGCACCCGCGAGAAGCGATCCGCAAGCGGGCATCATCGGATCGAGCCCCCTGAAGCCCTTCCCGAATATCGCCGCGCCGGCATAGCAGACCGTCGCAAGAACAACCGCAAGCTGCGGGATGAGCTGATCTCCGATGCCGCGGAAGGCCTCGAGACCGATGATCAGCCCGATTCCGGCGATGCCTGCAAGGACGCCCAGGAACTTGCGGGCGGTAACTGGCTCGTGCCGGGTGATCAGCGCCGTCAGGAGAAAGGCGAAGATCGGCGTCGTGGAGTTGAGGATGGCCGCGACGCCGGCATCGATCGTGCGCTCCGACCAGGCGATCAGGGTGAAGGGAACGACGCTGTTCAAGCAGGCCTGGAACAGGAACCGCCGCCACATCGCCCCGTCGCGCGGCAATGTCAGGCCGCGCCACGCGATCAGCGCCAGAAGAACCGTGCCGGCAATCAGCGTTCGCGCGGCGATCAGCGTAACCGGGGGGATGGTCTCGACGCCGATCTTGATGAAGGTGTAGGAGGCGCCCCAGAGCGTTGCGAGGGCGACAAGCAGAAGCAGTTCGAGAGCGAGACGTGGCCTGTCCATGAATGTGGTCCTTGTGAATCGTTGTTCATCGGACCATTCCTAGCGTCCGGAGCCGCGGCGATGCTTCGGTGCCGATCGAAGTGTGGCGCAATACCCCGCGGGCTTTTGCCCGCGGGGTATTGCGGTTCAATGGCCGTCTGCCAGCCGCGCGGCCTCAACGCATGCGGAACGCTCGATGCTGAGGCCGTTGAAGAAGGCATTGAGCACGACGGCCGAGACCGCGGCCAGCACTATGCCGGACTCGATGATGGGATGGATCGCGTGCGGCATCCACATCAGGAAGTTGGGTGCGATCATCGGAATGAGGCCGAAGCCGACGGAGACGGCGACCACGAACAGGTTGTTGCGCGAGGACTTGAAGTCGACCGTCGAGAGAATCCTGACGCCGGTTGCCGCCACCATGCCGAACATCACGAGCCCCGCACCGCCGAGAACGAAGGTCGGAACCGCCTCGACCAGCGCGCCCGTCTTCGGGATAACGCCGAGCAGGATCATGATGACTCCGCCCATCACGCAGACGTAGCGGCTCTTGACGCCGGTGACGCCGACGAGGCCGACATTCTGCGAGAAGCTCGTATAGGGGAATGTGTTGAAGAGACCGCCGATGATGGTGCCGAGACCGTCCACCCGAAGTCCGGCGGTCAATTGCTGCTGCTTGACCTCGCGGTTCGTCATCTCGCCGAGTGCCAGGAACATGCCGGTCGATTCGATCATCACGACGATCATGACGAGCGACATGGTGGCGATCAGCACCGGATCGAAGATCGGCATGCCGAAGCGCAAGGGCGTCACGACGGCGAACCAGCCGGCGCTCGCAACCCGATCGAAATGCATCATGCCGAGCAGGGCTGCCGCGACGCATCCGATCACGATGCCGATCAGAACCGCGATGTTGCTGATGAGCCCCTTGCCGAAACGGGCCACCACGAGAATGGAGACCAGCACGAAGGCGGCAAGCGCCACATGGGCCGGTTCGGCATAGATCGGGTTCGGAACCGTGGCGCCGAGGACCAGCCCATCCGGCACGGCCGGCCCGCCGGTTGCGGCGAGCTGTTTCAACCCGGCCAGCCACTGTGCGTGGGCCGGATCGACGAGTTTCGGCGCCGTCGGACCGAAGGGATTGCCGAATATCCAGTTGACGCCGACGCGCATCAGGGTCACCCCGATGACGAGAATGATGGTGCCGGTGACGACGGGCGGGAAGAACTTCAACAGGCGTCCCATGATAGGCGCGATGAGAAGCGCGACGAGGCCGGCGCCGATGATCGCGCCGAAGATCGTCCGTGCCCCGTCGATCCCGGGCGTCATGGCGGCCATGGAGACCATCGGGCCGACGGCGGCAAAGGTGACGCCCATCATCACGGGAAGGCGGATGCCTATGCCCCTGGTCAGCCCGAGCGACTGGATGATGGTGACGATGCCGCAGACGAACAGGTCCGCCGAGATCAGGAAGGCGACGTCTTCCGGGCTCAGCTGCAGCGCCCGGCCGACGATCAGGGGCACCGCGACGGCGCCGCCATACATGACAAGAACATGCTGTATCCCAAGCGTCGCAAGCCTGCCGATCGGCAGGCGCTCGTCCACGGGATGTATGCTGGATGCGTCGTTCATGGTTCCTCCTCCATCGCCGCGACCGTCCGTTCCCGTCCTCCAACGGGGAGGGGAACTTTTCGTGCGGCGGGAGCATGCCGCAAGGGTGCAGGAAGTGAAAACACTTTCGGGTTTTCGAGGGTAATCGGGCGCATCGGGGGCGATCCGGACGAGCATGTGCCCGGATCGCGTTTTCGCCGGTTCAGCGGAACGGATTGCCGTGTGTCAATGCGCTTCCGCGGCAAGCACGGGCACTTCCGTGCCGTTGGCGTCGTAGAGCTTGCCGTTGAGGAAATAGTCGCCGTCGTGCAGCCGCGCGATGTCCTGATAGCGCAGCGTCCGCTCCGTGCCGGCGACGAACACCGATTGCTGGTCCGAGTTCCCGGCGGTCATATGGTTGAAGATCATGTTGAGGCTGATCGCCATCAGCGCGGCGGAGCTGATACCGGAATGGAAGATCGTCTCGACCCAGGCCGGGAAATGCTCGTAGAAGGTCGGCGAGGCGATCGGGATCATGCCGAAGCCGATCGAGGTCGCGACGATGACCAGGTTCATGTTGTTGGCGTAGTCCACCTTCGACAGGGTGCGGATGCCGCTCGCCGCGACCGTGCCGAAGAGCACGATGCCGGCGCCGCCGAGCACGGAACTCGGAACCGCCGCGACGATGCGGCCCATGACAGGCAGAAGACCGAGCGTGACGAGAAACAGGCCGCCGGTTGCAACGACATAGCGGCTTTTGACGCCGGTGACCGCCACCAGTCCGACATTCTGGGCAAAGGCGCTCTGGGTGAAGGAGCCGAAGATCGGTGCGAGCAGGCTCGACAGCATGTCAGCCCTGAGGCCGTCGCCGAGCCGGCGCGAATCCACTTTCGTCTCGATGATTTCGCCGACCGCCAGAATGTCCGCCGAAGTCTCGACCAGCGTCACCATGATGACAATGAACATCGAAGCGATCGCCGCGACTTCGAAGGTCGGATAGCCGAAGTGGAAGACCAGCGGAAGCGCGAAGAAAGGCCCTTCGGTCACCTGCGAGAAATCAGCCATGCCGGCGAAATAGGCTATCACCGTACCGATGATCAGGGCGAGCAGGATCGAGAGCCGCGAGATCGCGGCGCTTCCGAGCTTGCTGAGCAGCAGCACGATGACGAGCGTAACCGCTGCAAGCTGGATATTGGCGGGACTGCCGAAATCGGGCGCACTGCTGTTGCCGCCCATAGCCCAGCGCGCGGCAACGGGCATCAGCGTCAGTCCTATGGTGGTGATCACGATGCCGGTGACGAGCGGCGGAAAAAAGCGGGTGATCCGCGAGAATATGGGCGTTATCAGCAGGCCGATCAGCGAGGCGGCAATGACGGCGCCGAGCACCGACTGAAGCCCCCCATTGCCGGAAATGGCGATCATCGTCGCCACGCCGGAAAAGGAAACGCCCTGGACCAGCGGCAACTGGCTTCCGAAGAAGGGCAGGCCGATGGTTTGCAATATGGTGGCGAGGCCGCCGGCAAACAGGGATGCCGTGATGAGCAGGCCGATGTCGCCGGAGCCGAGGCCTGCGGCCTGGCCCAGGATCAGGGGCACGGCGACGATGCCTCCATACATCGTCAGTACGTGCTGCAGGCCATAGGCCAGATTGGCGCCGATGCCGAGCTTCTCATCCTCCGGGCGCGTTGGTGATACGGTTTCCTCTGCACTGTTTGCCAAGGTAATCTCCTCCAATACCTTTGCATGTCATCCACTTCCTACGAAGAAGGTGGCAAATAATGGCAGCGGCGATGGGGCGCTGCCTTACCGAAATTGGGGAAACAGTTTTCGCCTGGCGGGCGGTAATGCTGCGGTGATCGCAACGGCGAGCGCGGGGTGGCACCCGATTCGAAACGAAAAAACCGGGGCCGTTTCCAGCCCCGGTGCCGCATCTCCCCTGAAGAACGCCGCCGACGGATCGGCGGCGTCTATCGATCAGTTCGTCTGCCAGCTCTTAACCAGCTCGTCGTAATTGACGGTGGTCGGCTTTTCCTTCTCGTTCTCGACCTTGAGCTGCGGTGCGAGGTTGCCGGCCTTCACGGCTTCCGCGTTCCAATATTCGAGGTCGTGCTCTTCGGCGAGCTTCGGACCGATGTCGCCCTGGACTCCCGCACGTTCCAGGCGCTGCAGCACCTTCTCCTGCTCGGCGCAGAGCGAGTCCATCGCTTCCTGGGCGGTCTTCGCGCCGGAGGAAGCGTCGCCGATCGCCTGCCACCAGAGCTGTGCCAGCTTCGGATAGTCGGGCACGTTCGTTCCGGTCGGCGACCACTGCAGGCGGGCCGGCGAACGGTAGAACTCGATCAGGCCGCCGAGCTTCGGCGCGCGTTCGGTGAAGCTCTGATGGTCGAGCGTCGACTGGCGGATGAAGGTGAGGCCGACATGGCTCTTCTTCACGTCCACCGTCTTGGAGGTTACGAACTGCGCGTAGAGCCACGCAGCCTTGGCCCTGTCGTCCGGCGTCGACTTCAGAAGAGTCCAGGACCCGGCGTCCTGGTAGCCGAGCTTCATGCCGTCCTTCCAGTAGACGCCGTGCGGGCTCGGGGCAAAACGCCACTTCGGTGTGCCGTCCTCGTTCACGACCGGCAGGCCTTCCTTCACGAAGTCGGCGGTGAAGGCCGTATAGGTGAACATCTGCTGGGCGACCTCGCCCTGCGACGGTACCGGGCCGGATTCCGAGAAGGTCATGCCCTGGGCAGCAGCCGGCGCATAGGCCTTCATCCAGTCGAGATATTTCTGGATGGCGTAGACCGAGGCCGGGCCGTTGGTGTCGCCGCCGCGCGCGACGCAGGATCCGACGGGCCGCGAGTTCTCGTCGACCTTGATGCCCCACTCGTCGACCGGCTTGCCGTTCGGGATGCCCTTGTCGCCGTTGCCGGCCATCGACAGCCAGGCATCGGTGAAGCGCCAGCCGAGCGACGGGTCCTTCTTGCCGTAGTCCATGTGGCCATAGACCTTCTTGCCGTCGATCTCGCGGCCGGTGAAGAACTCGGCGATGTCCTCATAGGCCGACCAGTTGACCGGAACGCCGAGTTCGTAGCCGTACTTCGCCTTGAAGTCCGCCTTGTTCTTCTCGTCGTTGAACCAGTCGTAGCGGAACCAGTAGAGGTTCGCGAACTGCTGGTCGGGAAGCTGGTAGAGCTTGCCGTCCGGAGCGGTGGTGAAGGATTTGCCGATGAAGTCGTCGATGTCGAGGTTGGGGTTGGTGACGTCCTTGCCCTCGTTCGCCATGAAGTCGGTCAGGCTGCGCGCCTGCTGGTAGCGCCAGTGCGTGCCGATCAGGTCAGAGTCGTTGATATAGGCGTCATAGACGTTCTCGCCCGACTGCATCTGCGTCTGCAGTTTTTCGACGACGTCGCCTTCGCCGATCAGGTCGTGGGTGATCTTGATGCCGGTGATCGCGGTGAAAGCCGGGGCCAGCACCTTCGATTCATATTCATGCGTGGTGATCGTTTCGGAAACGACCTTGATCTCCATGCCGGCAAAGGGCTTTGCCGCATCGACGAACCATTGCATTTCCGCTTCCTGGGCAGCGCGGTCGAGCGAGGACATGTCGCCGACTTCCTTGTCCAGGAACTGCTTTGCCTCGTCCATCCCGGCAAATGCCGAGCCGGTAAATGCCAGCAGCATAGCCGCCGTCGTTGTCAAAAGGTGCCTTCGCATGAAATCCTCCCTTGGGTTTTGCGATTGCTTTCACTTGCAGTTTCAAAGGACGCCCGCGGTGAGCGCCCTTCGTTTGGTTCCTCAGACGTAGCGGAAGACGCCGACCGCATAGATCACCGACAGGGCGACCGCCCACCAGAGATTTGCGCCGACCAGCCCCAGCCAGGCGAGGTGAATGAAGGCGCTTCCGAGCAGCGAGACGAAGAGCCGGTCGCCGCGGGTCGTCTCGAAGCGCAGGATGCCGACGCGCGGGTTTCCGCCCGGCCGGGCATATTCCCAGACGGCCATCAGCGACAGGAGCGCGAAGATCGTCAGAAAGAACATGGCGGTCGGGAAAGACCAGGCCATCCAGCCGCCGGGGATCAGCGGGGCGAACCAGTCGGTCTTGCCGTCCTTGGCCGGCAGAACGGAAAAAAGCAGGCCGGCTGCGGTGAGATAGACGACGAGCACGGCGGCAAGCGCGACGGGCCAGCGGTTCTTGCGAGTGGCGATGGTTGCCATCAGACCCTCCCCAGGGCGAAGCCCTTGGCGATGTAATTGCGAACGAAATAGATGACGAGCGCGCCGGGGATGATCGTCAGCACGCCGGCGGCGGCGAGCACGCCCCAGTCGAGACCGGAGGCGGAGACCGTGCGCGTCATCGTCGCGGCGATCGGCTTGGCGTCGGTCGTCGTCAGGGTGCGGGCGATCAGCAGCTCGACCCACGAGAACATGAAGCAGAAGAAGGCTGCCACGCCGATGCCGGACGCGATCAGCGGTACGAAGATCTTCACGAAGAACCGCGGGAAGGAGTAGCCGTCGATATAGGCGGTCTCGTCGATCTCCTTCGGCACGCCGGACATGAAGCCTTCCAGGATCCAGACGGCGAGCGGCACGTTGAACAGGCAATGCGCGATCGCCACCGCGATGTGCGTGTCGATGAGACCGAAGGCGGAATAGAGCTGGAAGAAGGGCAGCGCGAAAACCGCCGGCGGCGCCATC
Source organism: Ensifer meliloti (assembly GCF_030064585.1). NCBI lineage: Bacteria > Pseudomonadati > Pseudomonadota > Alphaproteobacteria > Hyphomicrobiales > Rhizobiaceae > Ensifer > Ensifer meliloti. The sequence continues at coordinate 2,005,201 of NZ_CP120365.1, read as the reverse complement.
CGGTTGGTGAGCAGCCAGAAGAACAGGTGCTTGTCGCCGAGAAAGCGGTAGCGTGAAAAGGCGTAGGCTGCCGGCAGCGCCACCGTCACCGAGATCAGCGTGTTCAGGACGACATAGGTGATCGAGTTGATGTAGCCGTTGTACCAGGAGGGATCGGTAAAGATCACCGCATAGTTCCGAAGCGTCGGATTCTGCGGCCACAGCGAGAAGGTGCTGAGGATCTCGCTCGTCTCCTTGAAGCTCATATTGACGAGCCAGTAGATCGGCAGGAGCAGGAAGACGATGTAGATCGTCGGCACCAGCCAGGAGAGGCGCTGCGAAAGTGGTTGCTTGTTGGTCATCATGATGTCTCCTCCCTCCTTTCTCAGCCTTGCGCGTCGCTCGTGGTCATCACCGTGTAGAAGATCCACGACAGGAGCAGGATGATGAGGAAGTAGATGATCGAGAGGGCTGCGGCCGGGCCGAGGTCGAACTGGCCGATCGCCGTCTTGACGAGATCGATCGACAGGAAGGTCGTCGAATTGCCCGGGCCGCCGCCGGTCACGACGAAGGGTTCCGTATAGATCATGAAGCTGTCCATGAAGCGCAGCAGGAAGGCGATCAGGAGCACGCGCTTCATCTTCGGAAGCTGGATGTAGCGGAAGACCGACCAGCGCGAGGCGCCGTCGATCTTGGCGGCCTGATAGTAGGCGTCCGGGATCGAGACGAGGCCGGCATAGCAGAGCAGCACGACGAGGCTCGTCCAGTGCCAGACGTCCATGACGATCAGCGTGACCCAGGCGTCGAGCGGATTCTGCACGTAATTATAGTTGATGCCGAGCGAGGCGAGCGTGCGCCCGAGCAGGCCGATGTCGACGCGGCCGAAGACCTGCCAGATGGTGCCGACGACGTTCCACGGAATGAGCAGCGGCAGCGCCATCAGAACGAGGCAGATCGGCACGCCGATGCCTCTCTTCGGCATGTTGAGCGCGATGACGATGCCGAGCGGGATCTCGATCGCCAGAATGATCGCTGAGAAGATCAGGTTGCGGGTGAGCGCATCCCAGAAGCGGTCGGATTCGAGCACGTCCAGGAACCAGTCGGTGCCGGCCCAGAAGAACTCGTTATTGCCGAATGTGTCCTGGACCGAATAGTTGACGACGGTCATCAGCGGGATCACCGCCGAGAAGGCGACTAGCACCAGCACCGGCAGGACCATGAACCAGGCCTTGTTGTTCCAGGTCTTTTCCATGTCAGGCCTCCCCGCCGACGCGCCAGGAATCGGCGTAGATGTTGATTGCCTTCGGATCGAAGGTGACGCGCGGCTCGGCGGGGATCTCGCCGTCCTCGTCGACGATGATCGAGATCGGCCGGTCGGCGAAGCGCGCGCGCACGACCTTGTGGCGGCCGATATCCTCGACCTTCGTGACGGCGACCGGCATGCCTTCGCGGCCGAGGGAAATGAATTCCGGACGGATGCCGAGTTCGGTCCTGGCGCCGGGCTTGATCTGCGGCTGGAAATTGAGCGCGATCCTCTGGTCGCCGACGGCTGCCGTGTTGCCGGCGATCTCGGCCGGCAGCACGTTCATGCCGGGAGAGCCGATGAAATAACCGACGAAGGTGTGGCGCGGCCGCTCGAAAAGCTCGGCCGGCGTGCCGATCTGGACGATCTGGCCGTCATACATGACGACGACCTTGTCGGCGAAGGTGAGCGCCTCGGTCTGGTCGTGCGTCACATAGACCATGGTGAAGCCGAACTGCTTGTGCAGCCGCTTGATCTGCGAGCGCAGGACCCATTTCATTTCCGGATCGATGACGGTCAGCGGCTCGTCGAAGAGGATGGCGCTGACGTCCGAGCGCACGAGGCCGCGGCCGAGCGAAATCTTCTGCTTCTGGTCGGCGGTCAGCCCGCGCGCGGTCTTCTTGGCCCAGCTGCCGAGCCCGGTCATCTCTAGGATTTCCTTGACGCGGCGGTAGACCTCGGTTTCGGGCACATGCCGGTTGCGCAGCGGAAAGGCGAGATTGTCGTAGACGGTCATCGTGTCGTAGATGACCGGGAACTGGAACACCTGGGCGATGTTGCGCTGCTGCGTCGTCAGATGCGTGACGTCGGTTCCATCGAAAAGGATGCGACCCTCGGAAGGGTTGATCAGCCCCGAAATGATGTTGAGCAGCGTGGTCTTGCCGCAGCCGGAAGGGCCGAGCAGCGCATAGGCGCCGCCGTCGTTCCATTCGTGATGGACCTCTCTCAGGGCGTAATCGGACTCCGACTTCGGCCTGGCGCCGTAGGCGTGGCGGATATGTTCGAGATTGATGCGTGCCATGGTTTCCTCCCCGACGCCTTTTCTCAGGCCATCCCGCCGACAGCCCTGCCGTCCGGCCCGAAAGCCATGAGGTGGCGGGTATCGACGAAGACCTTTAGCATTGCGTCCGGTTCGATCTCGTGAATGCCGGGTGCGAGCATGACCCAGCGGGCGCCCGCGAAGGCGACGTGAATGAAACTTTCGGATCCGGTGATCTCCGAGATCGCCGTTTTGACGGTCAGCGGCTCGTCGCTGCCGTCCGGCTGGCCGAAAGAAAGGTGATGCGGCTGGAAGGCCACCGTGCAAGGACCGTCGGCGAGGGAGCGAAGATGGGCCGGAACGGCGAGCACCGGCTTACCTTCAAGCACGAACTGCGACCCCGTCTTCAGCAGGCCGATGGTGTTCAGCGGCGGATCGGCGAATGTGCGGGCCGTGACGATGTCGACCGGGCGGCGATAGACGTCGATGGTGCGGCCGAACTGGGTGATCCTTCCCTCGCTCAGGGTGGCGGTATTGCCGCCGAGCAAAAGCGCTTCCGACGGCTCTGTCGTCGCGTAGACGAAGATCGCGCCGGATGCGGCGAAGATCTTCGGCAGTTCCTCGCGCAGTTCCTCCCGCAGCTTGTAGTCGAGATTGGCAAGCGGCTCGTCGAGCAGCACCAGATCGGCATTCTTGACGATGGCGCGGGCGAGCGCGGTGCGCTGCTGCTGACCGCCGGACAGGTTGAGCGGCGTGCGGTCGAGATAGGGTGTGAGCTTCAGGAGTTCCGCCGCCTTGCGCACTTCGCGGTCGACGGTGGCGCCGTCGGCGCGCTTGATCCGCATCGGCGAGGCGATGTTCTCGTACACCGTCATCGCCGGATAGTTGATGAACTGCTGATAGACCATGGCAACCGAGCGCTTCTGAACCGGAACGCCGGTAACGTCGGCACCGTCGAAAAAAATGGAACCGGAGGCGGGCTTGTCGAGGCCTGCCATCAGCCGCATCAGCGACGTCTTGCCGGAGAGCGTCGGGCCGAGCAGCACGTTGAGCGTCCCCCTCTCCAGCACAAGGTCGGTCGGGTGGATGTGCGTCTCTCCGCCCACGACCTTGGATATCTTCTTCATTTCAAGCATTGAATTCTCCACCCCAACGGCAGTTCAGCCGTGGTACCTCAGGCGGCCGCGTTGACCGCGCCCCGCATATATTCCTCCAGTTCCGCGGTTTGCGCCCGCGAAAACTTCAGTCCCAGCTTCGTGCGGCGCCAAAGCACGTCCTCCGCGCGCAATGCCCATTCCTGCCCGATGAGCCAATCCACTTCCGCCGCATAGAGATCCGCCCCGAAGTGCTTTCCGAGGTCGGCCTCGCTCCCGGCATTGCCGAGAAGCTGCGCCGCCCGCGTGCCGTAGAGCCGTACCAGCCGGCGTGCGTGGGAAGCGGCCAGGAAAGGATAGCGCATCCTGAGCTTCGCGACCTCGTCGTCATAGCCGGCGGCCGGAAAATCGCCGCCCGGCAGATGCGATCCGGCCGTCCATTTCCTGCCCTTTTCCCCGATGGTCTCGCCGATCTTCTCGAGCGCCGATTCCGCAAGCCGCCTGTAGGTGGTGAGCTTGCCGCCGAAGACGTTGAGCAGCGGTGCATCGCCGTTCTCGATGCGCAGCACATAGTCGCGGGTCGCCTCCTGCGCCTTGCTCGCACCGTCATCGAAAAGAGGGCGCACGGCGGAATAGGTCCACACGATATCCTCTCTGCCGACCGGGTCGCTGAAATATTCGCTCGCCGCCCTGCAGAGATAATCGATCTCCGCATCGCTGATGCGCACGTCAGCCGGATTGCCGGTGAAATCGCGATCGGTGGTTCCGATCAGCGTGAACTCGTCCTGGTAAGGAATGGCGAACATGATCCGCCCGTCCGGGTTCTGGAAGAAATAGGCGCGCGGATCGTCGAACTTCTTCTTCACGACGATATGGCTGCCCTGGACCAGGCGGACATTGCGGACGTCGTTGTTGCCGACCGCTTCGGAGAGAACCCGGTCCACCCAGGGGCCCGCGGCATTGACGAGCATGCGGGCGCGCATCGTCTCGCGCGCGCCCGTCTCCGTGCTCTCGATTTCGATCGCCCAACGGCCGCCCTCGCGGCGCGCCGAGACGACGCGGGTGCGTGCCATGATCCTCGCGCCGCGGTCGGCGGCGTCGCGCGCGTTCAGCACCACGAGGCGAGCATCGTCGACCCAGCCGTCCGAATATTCGAATGCTTTGGTGAAGAGGCGCTTCAGCGGTGCGCCCGCGGGATCGCGCGTCATGTCGAGCGTCTTCGTCGCCGGCAGAAGCTTACGGCCGCCTATGTGATCGTAAAGAAAGAGGCCGAGGCGGATCAGCCATGCCGGCCGCGGACCACCCTTGTGGAAGGGCAGTACGAAGCGCATCGGCCAGATCACGTGCGGCGCCATCGCCCAGAGGACTTCGCGCTCCATCAGGGCTTCGCGCACGAGGCGGAATTCATAATGTTCGAGATACCGCAAGCCGCCATGGATGAGCTTGGTCGAGCCGGAGGATGTTCCGGAGGCGAAATCGCTCATCTCCGCAAGCGCGACGGAATATCCGCGGCCAGCCGCATCACGCGCGATACCGCATCCGTTGATGCCGCCGCCTATGACGAAGACGTCGAAGATCGTCTGCTCTGACACTCTTGTTTTCCCCTCCACACTCCGCGGCGCACAATTTGTGCAATCGCGAAAGTGAAAGCAGTTAAAGCGAAAATATTTCGAATGTCAAACGAATGTTTCCGGGCTCCGCGCCAGGGAATCGGAGACCGGATCAGACCTCGGTCTCGACCAGCCTCACATCCTGGTCAGCACAGATTTTCCGAACGTTTTCAATGATGCACCGGTCGGTGATGAACGTCTGCACCTGCGAGATATGGCCGATACGCACCGGCGCGGTGCGTTCGAATTTCGTCGAATCCGAAACGAGGATGACATGGCGCGCATTGGCGATGATCGCCTGCGCCACTTTCACTTCGCGATAGTCGAAATCGAGCAGGGCTCCGTCGGAGTCGATCGCCGAGGCGCCGATCACCGCGAAATCCACCTTGAACTGCTTGATGAAGTCGACGGCGGCCTCTCCGACGATGCCGCCGTCGGAGCCGCGGACGACCCCTCCGGCGATCACCACCTCGATCGAGGGGAAGACCCGCAACCTGTTGGCAACGTTGATGTTGTTGGTGATGATCATCAGTTCCCGGTGGTCGAGGAGCGCTTCTCCCACTGCTTCCGTCGTGGTGCCGATATTGATGAAGAGCGAAGAATTGTCCGGGATGAGCGCGGCCGCGGCACGGCCGATCGCCTGCTTTTCCGCCGCGGCGATCTGGCGGCGGGATTCGTATCTGACGTTTTCCTTGCCGCTCGGAAAAATGGCGCCGCCGTGAATGCGGTTCAAAACCCTGGCGTCGCAGAGATCGTTCAGATCCTTGCGGATCGTCTGCGGCGTAACGGAAAAGCGCTGGGCGAGATCCTCGACCAGTACGCGGCCTTCCGTTTTCGCCAGTTCCAAAATCTCCGCCTGTCGTCCGGTCAGATACATCCGCCCCTCGCGTTTCGTTTTCTTTCATAATATGCGAAAACGAAAGCGACGCAATTTCAGATTAGAAATATCCAGCGCGTTCGATTTTCGTTGCGGCTCGCGCCCGATCTGCGCTGTAATCGGTGCTGGGGCACGCCAGTCCGACGTTATCGGGAGGAAGAAAGCGCATGTATCATCCGGCCTTGTTCAAGGGCATGAACGTGGTGGTCACCGGCGGCGGCAGGGGCATCGGCCTCGAGGTCGCACGGCAGTTCCTCGACTGCGGTGCGCGCGTGCTGGTGCATATGGGGCGGACGATCGCCGCCGACCGCCCGGAGTTTCTCGATCTTGCAGCGGTCGAGGGCAGGGCATTCCTCGCGGCGGCGGATTTCCTTGCAGAGGGGGGCGTCGAGAGCCTCGCCGATGTCGCGAGGAGCCGCTTCGACAGCATCGATGTCCTCGTCAACAATGCCGGCACGATGGTCGGCCGTTTTCCGGCGGCCGATCTCACCGATGAGCAATACCGCAAGGTCGTGCAGCTCAACCAGACCTCGGTCGTGGAGATGACCCGGACGATGCTGCCGCTCCTGCGCAAGGGCACGCATCCTGCGATCGTCAACACGGTTTCGATATCGGCGCGCATGGGCGGCAGTCCGGGCTCTTCGATCTACTCTGCCACCAAAGCCTTCGTCACAACCTATTCGAAGGCGCTGGCGCGTGAACTTGCGCCGGACGGTATCCGTGTCAACTGCGTCTCGCCCGGCACGATCACGACGGATTTCCACGAGCGCTATTCGACGCCGGAGAAGCTGGAGGCGACGCGCAAGACGATCCCGCTCGGCCGGCTGGGGACGGCGGAGGATTGCGCGCCGGCCTATCTCTTCCTCGCCGCACACGCGCTTTCGGGCTATATCACCGGCCAGGTCCTGGAGGTGAACGGTGGGCAGCTCATCGCTTGAGCGCGCGTCCGCCCCTCATCCGCCTGCCGGCACCTTCTCCCCGCCCGCGGGGAGAAGAGACTCGCGGCGTCTTCAGTCCCCTCTCCCCGCGCTGCGGGGAGAGGGCTAGTCCTCGGGATAAACCCGGGGAGAAGGGCAAATCTAAAGGCCACGAATGATCGACAAGCTGGAATTCTTTCTCGCACTGGCCCGCGAACGGCATTTCGGCCGGGCGGCGGAGGAGTGCGGGGTGACGCAGCCGACGCTTTCGGCAGCGATCCGGCAGCTCGAAGAACAGCTCGGCGTCATTCTGGTCAATCGCGGATCACGTTTTCAGGGGCTGACGCCCGAAGGGCAGCGGGTGCTGGAATGGGCACGGCGGATCGTCAGTGACAGCCGTACGATGCGCGAGGAGATGCGTGCGGCGCGAAAAGGTCTCTCGGGGCATATGCGCCTCGCCGCGGTGCCGACGACCCTCTCCATGGTGCCGCTGATCACTGCGCCCTTCCAGGAGAAGCATCCGGACGTCACCTTCTCGGTGCTTTCGACCACATCGCTGCAGATCCTCGCGCTCCTCGAAAACCTCGAGATCGATGCCGGTCTGACCTATCTGGAGAACGAGCCGCTCGGCCGGGTGACGAGCGTGCCCCTGCAGATCGAGCAATATCATCTGGTTACGGCCGCCGGTACGGCGCTTTCGGATCGCGAAAGCGTGACCTGGAAGGAAGTGAGCGACATTCGGCTTTGTCTATTGACGGCCGACATGCAGAACCGGCGCATCATCAATCAGCACTTTGCCGAGGCGGGCGCGGTCCCGAAGCCGACCCTCGAATCGAATTCGATGATCGTGCTCTTCTCCCACGTCCGGACGGGCCGGTGGGCGAGCATCATGCCTTATAACGTTGCGAAATCATTCGGTTTTCACGAGGATATACGGATGGTCCCGATCGTCGATCCGGACGTCCGCCATACGGTGGGCCTGGTCGCCACCTATCGTGAGCCGTTCACGCCGCTCGTCTCCGCGCTGTTGCACGAGGCCCGTATCCTCGGTGAGCGCAACCAGGTTCAATAGAAATTTTCTATCGATCGACGGAACAGCCTTATTGACCCATGGAAGCATAAGCGCGAAGCTTGTTTCATGGGCAAAGAGCGTGAAATCTCCGATCTTTGCCAAGTGGTTGAGACAGCGGCGCGACGACGGTCAGGGAGATCTTGGCGGTGCGGCCGCGAGCCGGGAGGGCTCTTTCAGTGAATATCCATCTGCCGCGTGCAGACGTGACCGAACGGACGCTGGCGATCGTCGGCGAACTCAAGGGGCTCGAAGGCCCGCTTATTCCCATTCTGCACGAAATCCAGGACGAGTTCGGCTATGTGCCGGAGGAGAGCCTGCCGGTGATCGCGCGGGAACTCAATCTGTCGCGCGCCGAAGTCTATGGCGTGGTTACCTTCTATCACGATTTTCGCGAGCACCCGGCCGGGCGCCATGTGCTGAAGCTCTGTCGCGCCGAAGCCTGCCAGTCGATGGGCGGCGACCGGCTTGCGGAGCGCGCCAAAGCGCTTCTCGGGATCGATTTCCATGAGACGACGCCGGACGGCGCCGTGACGCTCGAGCCGGTCTACTGTCTCGGGCTCTGTTCCTGCTCGCCGTCGGCGATGCTCGACGGCGAGGTTCATGCGCGGCTCGACGAAACAGTGCTCGAGGCGCTGGTTGCGGAGGCGCGCCGATGACCATCAGGATCTACATTCCCCGGGATGCGGCGGCCCTTGCGCTTGGCGCCGAAAAGGTGGTGGAGGCGATGGCCGGCGAGATTGCCGCACGCGGGCTCGACGCCACGATCGTCCGCAACGGCTCGCGCGGCATGCACTGGCTGGAGCCGCTGGTCGAAGTCGAAACGGCCGGAGGGCGCGTCGCCTACGGCCCGGTGAAGGCGAGCGACGTCGCCTCGCTTCTCGATGCCGGGCTGATTTCGGGTGGCGCGCATCCGCTCTGCCTCGGCAAGACCGAGGAGATTCCGTTTCTCAAGCGACAGACGCGGCTTACCTTTGCCCGCTGCGGCGTCATCGATCCTCTCTCGCTCGAAGATTATCGCGCTCATCGGGGCTTGCTCGGTCTCGAGCGGGCGATCGCAATGCAACCAGCGGCGATCGTTGCCGAGGTCACGGAAAGCGGCCTTCGCGGCCGCGGCGGCGCCGGCTTCCCGACCGGCATCAAATGGAAGACCGTCCTGGAGGCGCGAGGGCCGCGGAAATACATCGTCTGCAATGCGGACGAGGGCGACAGCGGGACTTTTGCCGACCGGATGATCATGGAAGGTGATCCCTTCGTGCTGATCGAAGGCATGGCGATCGCCGGTATCGCGACCGGTGCGACCAAGGGCTACATCTATACCCGTTCGGAATATCCGCATGCGATCGCGGTGATGAGCGCGGCGATCGAGATCGCCCGGGCCGCCGGTGTGCTCGGCGCTTCGGTGCTCGGCTCGGCGCACGCCTTCGACATGGAAGTGCGCACCGGCGCCGGCGCCTATGTCTGCGGCGAGGAGACCTCGCTCCTGAACAGCCTCGAAGGCAAGCGCGGGCTCGTGCGCGCCAAGCCGCCGCTGCCGGCACACAAGGGTCTTTTCGACCGCCCGACCGTCATCAACAACGTCATCTCGCTTGCTTCCGTGCCGGTGATCCTCGACAAGGGCGCCGGTTACTATCGCGATTTCGGCATGGGCCGGTCGCGCGGAACGATCCCGCTGCAGATCGCCGGCAACGTCAAGCATGGAGGGCTCTTCGAGACCGCATTCGGCCTGACGCTCGGCGAGATCGTCGACGAGATCGGCGGCGGCACGGCGAGCGCCCGGCCGGTCAAGGCCGTCCAGGTCGGCGGCCCGCTCGGCGCCTATTTCCCGCGGGCGCTGTTCGATACGCCCTTCGACTACGAGGCATTTGCCGCCAGAGACGGGCTCATCGGTCATGCCGGCATCGTCGTCTTCGACGACACGGCAGACATGCTGAAGCAGGCGCGTTTCGCGATGGAATTCTGTGCCGTCGAAAGCTGCGGCAAGTGCACCCCCTGCCGCATCGGTTCGACACGCGGCGTCGAGGTGGCCGACAGGATTGCCGCCGGCATCGAGCCGGAGAAGAACCGCGAACTGCTCGCCGATCTCTGCAACACGATGAAGTTCGGTTCCCTCTGCGCCCTTGGCGGCTTCACGCCCTATCCGGTGATGAGCGCGATGACGCACTTCCCGGAGGATTTTTCACCGGTGCCGGTGGTGGAGGCTGCGGAATGATGAGCCTTGCACGTCGAGATTTGCCCCTCACGCTTTATGCTGGGAAGCCCCTCACGCTTTATGCTGGGAAGCCCCTCACGCTTTATGCTGGGAAGCCCCTCACGCTTTATGCTGGGAAGCCCCTCACGCTTTATGCTGGGAAGCCCCTCACGCTTTATTCTCGGAAGCCCCTCACCCTAACCCTCTCCCCGCAAGCGGGGAGAGGGGACAGCCCATGTGCGGCGGCTGCGGTTGCGCAGGACGGTGCGGCATATTCCTTCTCCCCGCGAGCGGGGAGAAGGTGGCGGCAGCCGGATGAGGGGCGGACGGCAGAGTCGGCAATCGCCCCGAACGCAATTTTTCAGGAGGCCCGCTAATGTCTCTCATTCATGAAATCGACTACGGCACTCCTGCTTCCAAATCCGAAAAGCTGGTGACGCTGACGATCGACGGACGCGAGATCACGGTGCCGGAAGGCACGTCGATCATGCGCGCGGCAATGGAAGCGGGCATCGAGGTGCCGAAGCTTTGCGCATCCGACATGATGGATGCCTTCGGTTCCTGCCGGCTCTGTCTCGTAGAGATCGACGGGCGCGCCGGCATGCCGGCCTCCTGCACGACGCCGGTGGCGGCGGGCATCAGCGTTTCGACGCAGACGCAGCGGCTGAAGGATGTCCGCCGCGGCGTCATGGAGCTCTATATTTCCGACCACCCGCTCGACTGCCTCACCTGCGCGGCCAATGGCGATTGCGAGCTGCAGGACATGGCCGGTGCCGTGGGCCTGCGCGACGTGCGCTACGGCTATGACGGCGAAAACCATGTGACGGCGCGCAACAATGGCGAGATCAACGCCAAATGGGCGCCGAAGGACGAATCGAACCCGTATTTCACCTATGACCCGGCCAAGTGCATCGTCTGCTCGCGCTGCGTGCGGGCCTGCGAGGAAGTGCAGGGCACCTTCGCGCTGACGATTAGCGGCCGCGGCTTCGATTCGCGCGTCTCCGCCGGCATGAACGAGGATTTCGTTTCCTCCGAATGCGTCTCCTGCGGCGCCTGCGTGCAGGCTTGCCCCACGGCGACGCTGACGGAAAAATCGGTGATCGAGATCGGCCAGCCCGAGCATTCGGCCGTCACCACCTGCGCCTATTGCGGCGTCGGCTGCTCGTTCAAGGCGGAGATGCGCGGCGAGGAGCTGGTGCGCATGGTGCCCTGGAAGGACGGCCAGGCGAATCGCGGCCATTCCTGCGTCAAGGGCCGCTTCGCCTATGGTTACTCCAACCACAGGGACCGCATCCTCAATCCCATGGTCCGCGAGAAGGTCACCGACCCCTGGCGCGAGGTCACCTGGGAAGAGGCTTTCGCGCATGTCGCCTCCGAGTTCCGCCGCATCCAGTACCAGTACGGCCGCGATTCCGTCGGCGGCATCACGTCTTCGCGCTGCACCAATGAGGAAACCTTTCTGGTGCAGAAGCTGGTGCGTGCCGGTTTCGGCAACAACAATGTCGACACCTGCGCCCGCGTCTGCCATTCGCCGACCGGCTACGGCCTCAACCAGACCTTCGGCACCTCCGCCGGTACGCAGGATTTCGACAGCGTGGAGCACACGGATGTTGCGGTCATCATCGGTGCCAACCCGACCGACGGCCATCCGGTCTTCGCCTCGCGGCTGAAGAAGCGGCTGCGCCAGGGCGCCAAGCTGATCGTCATCGATCCGCGCCGGATCGACCTCGTCCGCTCGGCCCATGTCGAAGCGTCGTACCACCTGCCGCTGAAGCCCGGTACCAACGTCGCCATCCTGACGGCGATTGCGCATGTCATCGTCACGGAAGGCCTTGCCAACGAAGCCTTCATCCGCGAGCGCTGCGACTGGTCGGAATTCGAAGACTGGGCGGCCTTCGTCGCCGAGCCCCATCACAGCCCGGAAGCGACCGAAGCCTATACCGGCGTTCCGCCGGAACTGGTGCGCGGGGCCGCGCGGCTTTACGCCACGGGCGGCAACGGCGCGATCTATTACGGCCTCGGCGTCACCGAGCACAGCCAGGGCTCGACGACAGTGATGGCGATCGCCAACCTTGCCATGCTCACCGGCAACATCGGCCGGCCTGGCGTCGGGGTCAATCCGTTGCGCGGCCAGAACAACGTCCAGGGCTCCTGCGACATGGGCTCCTTCCCGCACGAGCTTCCCGGCTACCGGCATATTTCGGACGATGCGACGCGCGAGATATTCGAGAAGCTCTGGGGCGTGACGCTCAATCATGAGCCGGGCCTGCGCATCCCCAACATGCTCGACGCCGCCGTCGAGGGCACCTTCAAGGGGCTCTACGTGCAGGGCGAGGACATACTGCAGTCGGATCCGGACACGAAGCACGTCGCCGCCGGCCTTGCCGCAATGGAATGCGTCGTGGTGCACGATCTCTTCCTCAACGAGACGGCCAACTACGCCCATGTCTTCCTGCCCGGATCGACCTTCCTCGAAAAGGACGGAACCTTCACCAATGCCGAGCGCCGCATCAACCGCGTCCGGCGCGTCATGCGGCCGAAGAACGGCTATGCCGATTGGGAGGTGACGCAGAAGATGGCGCAAGCCATGGGGCTTGCCTGGAACTACCGCCATCCGTCCGAGATCATGGACGAGATCGCGGCGACGACGCCGAGCTTTGCCATGGTCTCCTACGACTATCTGGACAAGATGGGCTCGGTGCAGTGGCCGTGCAATGAAAAGGCGCCGCTCGGCTCGCCCATCATGCATGTCGACGGTTTCGTGCGCGGCAAGGGCAAGTTCATCCGCACCGAAAATGTGGCGACCGACGAGAGGACCGGCCCGCGCTTCCCGCTGCTTCTGACGACCGGCCGTATTCTCAGCCAGTACAATGTCGGCGCCCAGACGCGGCGCACGGAGAACGTCGTCTGGCATGCGGAAGACCGGCTGGAAATCCACCCGCACGACGCGGAGCAGCGCGGCATCCGCGACGGGGACTGGGTCAGGCTCGCCAGCCGCTCGGGCGACACGACGCTCCGCGCGCTGATCACCGACCGCGTCGCACCGGGCGTCGTCTATACGACCTTCCATCACCCGTCGACGCAGGCGAATGTCATCACCACGGACTTTACCGACTGGGCGACCAACTGCCCGGAATACAAGGTGACCGCGGTGCAGGTCTCGCCGTCGAACGGTCCCTCCGACTGGCAGCGCGACTATGACGAGCAGGCTCGCCAGTCGCGTCGCATTGCCGGCAAGCTGGAGGCGGCGGAATAGGAGCGAGAATGGCGGGCAAGCGAGTTTCGTCCTCTCCATCCGGAACGACGGCGACGGTCCCGGAGGCTGCGCGGCGCGGCGGCATCCTCGTCGCGCAGTCGCGCGTGGTGCCCGAGGAAACGCCGGTTGCCTTCACCTATGGCGGTTCGACGCATGCGGTGATGATGGCGACACCTGCCGATCTCGAGGATTTCGCCATCGGCTTCAGCCTGACCGAAGGGATCATCACCGGTCCCGAACAGATCGACGACATAGACATCGTCGTCGAGGAAAAGGGCATCGACCTGCAGATCAGGCTCGAGGACGAACAGAACGATGCTCTGCGGCTCAGACGTCGCCACATGGCCGGGCCGGTCGGCTGCGGTCTCTGCGGGATAGAGTCGATCGATGAGGCCGTCCGCCCGACGCCGGACGTCTCCGGCTCCCTGCTTCGCCTTTCCGAGCAGGACGTGGTGGACGCCGTCGCGCTTCTCAATGGACAGCAGCCGCTGCATTTCGAGACACGCGCCGTGCACGGTGCGGCCTTCTACGTGCCGGGACGCGGGCTGATCGCGGTTCGCGAGGATGTCGGGCGTCACAATGCGCTGGACAAGCTCACCGGAGCGGCCGCGCGCGCCGGCTTCAGGGGCGCCCAGGGCGCGGTTGTCGTCACGTCGCGGGTGTCGGTCGAGATGGTGCAGAAAACCGCGATCGTCGGAAGCCCGGTGATCATCGCCATTTCCGCACCGACGGCGCTCGCCATCCGCACGGCGGAAGGGGCGGGCATGACCCTCATCGCACTTGTCCGCGGTGACGAGTTTGAAATCTTCACGCATGCGGAGCGCATAATCCGAAACGACGAGGAGCCTGCGTCCTTATCCGCCCGCGTGCCGCTATTCTGAATCCGGAGCAATCGTTCATGTCTGACCCCAACGCGAAGCTCGTCTATATGGCAAACCAGATTGCCACTTTCTTCCTGACCCAGCCGGCGGCGGGGGCAGCCGAGGGCGTGGCCACGCATATCAACAAATATTGGGAGCCGCGCATGCGCCGCAAGCTCTTCGAGCATATCGCGCATGGCGGTGAAGGGTTGAACCCGCTGGTTCTCGAGGCGGCTGAGAAGATCCGCCGTCCGGAGGCGGTTTAGGACCTGTGGACACTTATGGATAGGGATTTGACGGCCCCATATTGCGAGGGACTTTCGTGGAAAATCCGGCGCCGCGTCCGCCTGCAAGCCGGATTTTTCGCGACAAGGCACCGCAATATGGTCCGCCCGAAGGGTTTTGCACAAATCGCCCACTGCCGGCGGCTTTTCCCTTGCAAAGGGGGCAACCCTTTGCTGCGGAAAAATCCTTGGCATTGACCGATTTGTGCAAAATCAAACCCCTATCCATAAGTGTCCGCAGGTCCTAGAGCACTGACAGGAAAGGCTTGCCCTTCGATCCTCATTCTTGTGCCTGTCACAGGAATCCATCCTCTGACAGGCAAGTGTGTGAGGGAGAGCTTATGCTCTTCCCGACGGGGGAGCCGTTAGGCTCGAAAAATGAGCGCGGGTGGGCGTGCGGTCAGAAATTCTCCCAGTCGTCCGCGGCGGGAGCGAGCGCGAGATTGGATTTCGTGCCGCTGCGCAGCGCCTTTGCCGTTGCGTGGAGCCGCGTGGGCGAATGAGGCGCTTCCATCCTGTTGTCGCTTGCGGGCGAAGCGTCCCGCCCGATGCGGAACTGACGCAGCAGGGCGTGCAACGCGTCCGCCTCCTGCGACATCCGATGGCTCGCGGCCGTGCTTTCCTCCACCATGGCGGCGTTCTGCTGCGTCGTCTGATCCATCGCATTGACCGCCTGGTTGATTTCCTTGAGCCCGGTCGACTGTTCGCGGGCGGCTTCCACGATCGCCGAGACGTTGTGATTTATCTCCTGCACCTGCGCCAGGATGGTTTCCAGGGCGGTACCGGTCTGGCCGACCAGCGATACGCCGTTCCTCACATGCTCGCCTGAAGCGGTGATCAGGGTCTTGATGTCCTTTGCCGCGCTGGCCGATCGCTGCGCCAGTTCGCGGACCTCCTGAGCTACGACGGCAAAGCCCTTGCCGGCTTCTCCGGCACGCGCCGCCTCGACACCGGCATTGAGGGCCAGCAGGTTCGTCTGGAAGGCGATGTCGTCGATCACGCCGATGATGTTGCTGATTTCCCGCGAGGATTGCTCGATCTGGCCCATGGCGCCGATCGCGCTTTTGACGACAAGTCCGGAGCGCTCGGCGCCGTCCTTCGTCTTTGCGACCAGATTGCCTGCTTCCTCGGCGCGGCGGCTGGAATCCGCGACAGTCGTGGTGATCTCGTCCAGCGCTGCGGCCGTTTCCTCGACGGAGGCCGCCTGCTGTTCGGTGCGTTTCGACAGGTCGTCGGCGGCAGACCGGATCTCGCGCGCGCCGCCAGCGATCGCGCTGGCATTTTCGCCGACCGTCTGCATGGCCCGACAGAGGCGGACAAGCGCTTCGTTGAAGTCCTTGCGCACCATTTCCATGCTGGGAACGAAGGGCGTGTCGATCGATTGTGCCAGATCGCCCTCGGCAAGCGCACGCAGGCCGGCTCCGAGCGAATTGATCGCGGCCATGCGTTCGGTAACGTCTGTCGCGAATTTGACCACCTTGTAAACCCGGCCGTTCGGATCGCGAATGGGGTTGTAGGCCGCCTGGATCCAGACTTCCTTGCCGCCCTTGCCGTAGCGGACGAATTCGTTGGCGATGAATTCACCCTGGGCCAGCCGCCTCCAGAAATCGGCATATTCGGCCGTGCCGGTATAACCGGGCTCGCAGAACATGCTGTGGTGCCGGCCCTGGATTTCGGAGAGCTGATAGCCGAGCGTGTTGCAGAAGTTCTCGTTGGCTGTCATCACCTCGCCGGCAGGCGAGAACTCGATCATCGCCTGCGAGCGGGAAATGGCATCGAGCTTGCCGGCATCTTCCGTGGCCTTCATCTTGGCTGCGGTGATGTCGGTTGCGAACTTGACGACCTTGCAGGGCTTGCCGTTTCGGAAGACCGGGTTGTAGCTCGCCTGGATCCAGATCTCCCGTCCGCCCTTTGCGAGGCGTCGGTAGCTGTTGCTGTCGAGTTCGCCGCGGCCGAGGCGCGCCCAGAACTCACGATACTCCTCAGTCGCCACGAATTCCGGCGCGCAGAAGATGCGATGGTGCTGTCCGACGATTTCCTGCAGACTGTAGCCGAGCGCCTTGCAGAAATTCTCGTTGGCATCGAGGACATTGCCGGCGAGATCGAATTGAATGATTGCCTGCGATTTGGACAAGGCGTCGATGATCTGCCGTGCGTCACGGCTCCTGGTGAAAGAAAACATGATCCCCTCTGAAATTTTCGCGAAGAAACGGCCGCGGAGCGGACGTTTGTGATCTGCTTCGCCGTCCTTCAGGAAAGGGCGGCTGCCGGTTGCTGGGGAGATTTCGAAATCACGAAGGGCGTCATGCCGCTGTTCAATCTAAATTAGTAAAGCGAAATTAATTTCTCGTTAAAATAGAAATTGCTTCTTATCTACTCGTAAAATGATGTATTCCTTCGTCACTGGAGCGACTCACTGCAGGAAACAGTGAATCGCTCTGGATATGCTTGATGCGCAGGCTCAGGCCGCTAGCTCTTCCGTTTCCCGCTCCTTGAACATGCGGGCGAGATTGAGGAAGCAGATCATGCCCGATTCATTGGCGATGATGCCTTCCGCAAAGCTCTTGTCGAAGGACGCGGTGACTTCCGGCACAGGCTGTACCTGACTGCCCTGAACGGTCAGAATGTCGGAAACGCGGTCGACGACGAGACCGATGACCATGTTGTGGACCTCTGCGACCACGATCGCGCTGCGTTCGTTGGTGACGGTCGATTTCATGCCGAGCTTGTGGGCGAGGTCGATGATCGGGATCACCGTGCCGCGCAGGTTCATCACGCCGATCACTTCCGGCGGGGCATGCGGGATGGGCGTCGAGGGCGCCCAGCCGCGTATCTCGCGGATCGTCGTGGTCTTGACGCAAAATTCCTGGTCGTGGAGGCGAAACGCTATGATTTCGAGCGTCTCGCCGTCAAATCCGGCTGCTCTCTGCGTGCTTGTCATCGAAGGTCCTTCCAGCTTTCCGGTCGTGGTGGTCCGCCGATGACATCCGGCGAGGCGCAAGCCGCTTCATGCACGGAAAAATCCGCCTTGCGCTCCGTATGCCTATACTAGGCGCGGATTCGTTAAACCTTTGCTGAACGTTCGCCCCTCGCAGGAGAGCGAGGTGGGGACGCGGCTTCAGGCCGCGCGGGTCGGACGATCAAGGATACGGCGGCCGAAGAGGCTTGCCGTCAGTTCGACCAGAATGCGCGCGCTCTTGCCCCGGTCGTCGAGGAACGGGTTGAGCTCGACCACATCGAGGGAAGAGACGAGGCCGCTGTCGCACAGAACTTCCATGATGAGGTGAGCCTCGCGGAAGGTCGCGCCGCCCGGCACCGTCGTGCCCACGCCGGGGGCAAGTTCCGGATCCATGAAATCGACGTCGAGGCTCACATGCAGCAGGCCGTTGGCGGCGCGAACCTCGTCGACGATCTGGCGGATGATGTGGGCCATTCCCATCTCGTCGATGGCCCGCATATCGAAGACATTGACGCCGTGCTCGGCGATTTCCTCGCGCTCACGCGCGTCGACCGAGCGGATTCCGACCTGATAGACCTTCTTCGGGTCGACCAGCGGCCGGTCCTTCGGGAGGATCGGGGCGAACTCCGCTTCGCCGCAGAAGAAGGCGACCGGCATGCCGTGCATGTTTCCGGAGGGCGAGGTCGCAGGCGAGTTGAAGTCGGCATGCGCGTCGAGCCAGAGGACGAAGAGGGGCCGGCCGACGTCCTGGGCGTGACGCGCCATGCCCGAGACGCTGCCCATCGACAGCGCGTGGTCGCCGCCGAGAATGATGGGGAAATGTCCCTTGCGCGCGGTATCGTGCACGGCTTCGTCGAGCGCGCGCGCGAAAGCTGCAACGGACTGCAGATTGTTGGCGCCGGGATGGTTGGCGAGATCGCGTGCGGGCAGCGGCCTCAGATCCCCCTCGTCATTGACCGTATGGCCGAGTTCGGCGAGGACCGTATCTATGCCGGCGATCCTGAGCGCCGTCGGCCCCATGGCTGCGCCGCGGCGGCCCGAGCCTTCCTCGATGGGTGCGCCGATCAATGTGATGGTTTTCATGTCCGCCTCGTCCCTTCGCCCTGTTGCCGGGAAGTTCGGTTCCCGTGAAGTCCGGCGGATTATCGTCAAAAAGCGTGGCGGCAAAAAGATGGAAAACTGTCGATTGGGAAGATAAGATGCGCAAAGTGTAAAGTCTTTTTTGACGAAGTGACAAGATGGATGATCTCGATCAGGCGCTCATCAGCGCTCTCCGGCAAAACTCCCGCATGCCCGTCTCCACGCTTTCGGCAATGACCGGCGTCTCGCGTGCGACGGTCGCTGCGCGCATCGACCGCCTCGTCGCGAACGGGACGATTGCCGCTTTCACCATCCGCACCGGCGCGGAAATCCCCGCCTCCGGCGTCAGGGCCGTGGTGATGATCGAGGTTCACGGAAAGATGGCGGACCGCGTCGCCGAGCAATTGCGCGGGCTGCCGCAGGTGCGGGCGCTGCACAGCACGAACGGAAGGTGGGACTTCATTGCCGAGCTCGAGGACCGGGACCTTGCGAGCTTCGACGAGACCTTGCGGCGCATCCGTTTGATCGATGGTATCACCGTGACCGAAACGAACATTCTGCTGAAGACCAGCAAGTTGACCGGGTCTTCGTGAGGCGACCGCCCTCGGTCCAGATCGGCAACTCACGGCTGCTTTTTGTTCTTGATTTGTTCTTATGTTCCGATAAGATGTTCCTCTCAGCAAACAAGAGAGGCATGAGCACGGGCGCGGTCTCCGCGGCATTCGGTCTCATTTTGAACGATGGCGTATTTGATCGCGGGTTCCACCCGCCCGACATCATTGCGGTCCAGGGAGATTGCCATGGCTAGTTATTCCGGCGGCCCGTCGGTACGGCAGATCTGCATAAAGCTCTTCGTCAGGCATGGTGACGAGGAGCGGGCGATTGCGTTCTACCGCGATGTCTTCGGCGCCGAGCTGCTGCAGCGGCACGAGTGGAGCGGCATTCTGACGAGTGCCGATCTGTGCATCGGCGACTCGGTCTTCCGGGTGGCCGGCGCCAATCCGCGCCGGGACGCCGAACCGAGGCTCGGCGGGCCGCGATCGCCGCACGCGCTCGGAACGACCGCGGCAATCCTCGAGTTGCACGTCGATGATGTGGACCGCGTGCTCGAAAGGGCGATGGGCGCCGGCGCCAGTCTGCGCAATGTCGCCGAAACGCTGCCGACCGGCGACCGGGTCGGCGCCCTCATCGACCCGTTCGGTCATATCTGGGCGCTGTTCACGGCGACGAACGAGAGCGAGGCGCTGGATGCATTCGGCGTCGACCGCAACGCGGCGTGAGGGGGACCCCTTCACTCCTGCCCCGAGCTCGCCTGTTCGCTTCAGAAAAATTCGTCCAGCAGCCGGTAAAAGGCGAGCTTTTCAGGGTCTGGCGCGGCCAGCCCATAACGATCCAGAAACGGGGCGACCCATTCCTCTCCCAGGTTGTGGGTGATGCTCCAGCAGACGAGTGCCAAATCCTGGTAGATGTCGGCGACGCCCAGACGGCCACAGTCGATGAAGCCGGAGAATTGATTTCCGGCTGCGATGAAGTTGGGGAGGCAGGCGTCGCCATGGGTGACTACCAATTGCTCCTCTTTCGGTCTGCGCGCGAGAAGCTCATCAAAGAGTTCTCTCGTTTGCCTGCCTTGCCGCTCCTCGTCGAAATCGCTCTCGTCAACAAGGCCGGCCTCCATCCGCGCTTCTGCCGCAGCAATGCTGTCGGTCAGCCGTCGGTCGAACGGGCAAGCCGCCGGATCGAGCCGGTGCAGCCGGCGAAGGGCTTCCGCGAGAATGGCGATGCGTTCGGCGTGCGGCAGCCGGCAGGAGGCAAGGTCCATGCCCTCGGCGGCCTCCAGCAACAGCCAGGTCTCTCCTGCATGATCGTCATGGCCGAGAACTCGCGGGCACGGCATATCCTGGGCTGCGAGCCAGTGCAGGCGCGCCGCCTCGCCGGTCAACTCGGCGAACGGCCCTGACGGTTCATGCTTCAGGATAAGGAAAGGGCGGCTCTGCGCCTTGAGGAGAAAGATGGTGGATGCCGACTGGCCCAGTGCGTCCCTCTCGAAGCCGTAGCCCGAAAGCAGGCCGCGGAAGGCGGGTGGCAGGTCCAATTCTCTCACGTCCATGAGCGGCCTCTATGATGGGTACTTTAAAGAATCTGGACCATTTCACGGAGACGGCGAAATGATCCAGCCTCGAGACTACGCAATTCCGGGACGGAAAACCCGCTAGGCACTTTTATGGGATTGCTAGAAGCGCGTGAAGCCCGCAAGTGGGTTCATGATCTGTCCGCGGCCGTCGCTGAGGAACTGGGACAGGCCGGCTGCGACCTCGTCGCTCGGATTGCCGTAAACCTCGAACTTCTCGACGCTGCAATGTTTCGATACCGCCCGGATGTGGGGGTCCGATATTTCCCAATGGCGCAGAACGTCTTCGCAATTCCGGTAGAGCTGAAAGCTGACCGCACGCATCTCCTGCTCGTCGATGAAAGTCCGGACCATGATTTGAGGTCCGTTTCGCTCGACGAATTCGATCGCCTGCCTCACCGCTTCGCGAAAGGGTTCCAAGCTGCCCTCGGTGATCTTCATTACGTTCCGGAAGAGTATCTGCTCGGTCATGTCGTACCTCCGTGTCCGTTACACGGAGTGATTTCTGCGACCTCAACCGTGCTTGAGGTCAAGACTCCTGGTCAAAAATAACGGAACGGCCGAGACGATGAACCGCCCGCCGAGATCGGCGGGCGGGCGGCATCGTCAGGGATCAATATTCCCTCTCGAAGAAGATGCCTCCGGCGGCCGAACCGTCGCCGGCCGCTTCGCCCTTCAGCTTGACGCCGCGGCCGATGTCGAGGTTGATGACCGCCTTGCTGGAAGCGGAGTCCGAGCCCTGTTGCAGTTCGAGATAGGTGCGGTCGTTGAGATATTTGCCGGCGCGGACCTGGGCGCCGCCGCTCTCGTCGGTCGTGATGTCGAGATCGTCGACGCCGAGCTTGTTGCGCAGGCCGTCGAGGAGCGAGGTCGACCCGCCGCCGGCAAGCTGGCCCACGGCCGAGGCGAGCTGGGCGATCTGGAAGGCGGAAAGATTGTTCAGCGACCGGTTGAAGATGAGCTGCGCCAGGATCTCGTCCTGCGGCAGGGCCGGCGACGAGGAGAAGGTCACCGTCGGGTTGTTGGCCGGGCCGGCGACGTTGACGGTGATCGTCGTCGAACCGGCGCTCGAGGTCGCGTCGAGATCGAGCGTCGGAATGAGGTCGCCGCCGAAACCGATATGACCGTCGGTGAAGGTCAGCCGCTTGCCGAGGATCTCCAGGCGCCCGCGGCGCATGTCGAACCCACCGGAAACGATCGGCTGGACGGCGGTGCCGCGGATGGTCAGATCGCCGCCGAGTTCGGCATCGATGCCGCGTCCGCGCACGAAGAACTGGCCCGGTGAACTGACGGCGAGATCGAAGGCGATCGCGCCGCTTGCCTCGGTGCCGGCGGACGTATCCCGGCGCAGGTCCCTGGTCATCTGCCGCACCCGGGGCGGGGCGTTGCGGTGTTTGATGTCGATCTGCGAGAGCGAAGCCGGCAGCCTCTCCGGTATGGTGATCGCGGCCCTGCGGATCGTCAGCCTTCCGCCAAGCACGGGGGTCGAGACGAGGGGGCCGTTGAGCGTAAGGTCGCCTGCAAGGTTGGCGGTGAACAGCGTGCCGTCGACATAGGTCGCATTGTTGAGCCGGATTCTGAGATTCGCCGGGAAACCGGAGCCGGGGACGATGCCCACGGTTCCGCTCGCCTCGATCGATCCGCCGCTGGCGAGATTGGCCGAGAGGCGAGAGATCGTCGCCTGCCTGCCGTCGAGTGCGACATTGGCGGTGAGGTCGTTGAGGGCGAGATTGCGGCGAACGTCCACGAGCCGGGCTCCGGCGGTCGAGACCGTGCCGGCAATCTGCGGCGCCTTTGCCGGGCCGGAGAGCGAAAGGTCGACCTTGGCCGATCCGGTCAGGGTGAAGCCCTGTTCCGCCATGATATTGGCGAGCAGCGCGAAGGGTACGTCGCCGGCGAATTTCATCGAGATCGGCATGTTGCCGCCAAGCTCGACATTGCCGCCACCCCGGAAAGAAAGGTTTCCCGGCCCGGAGACCGTGGCATCGACGGTCACCCGGTTGTCGGCGAAGCGCCCCTTTGCAGCAATCTCCAGCGACGATACGCCGGCGCCGCGCGCTGCTGCGACCGAGGCGCCGCTCCATCTGAGGTCGTAGACGACCACCGGAGCCGCTGCCGTTCCGCCCACGTCCACCGTCCCGGCGATCGTGCCTTCCGCCCCGAGCGTCGGGGCGAAGGTGTTGATCAGTGCGGCAGGCAGCGCATTGAGTCTTGCCGTAATGTCGAGCGTCGGTCCGGCAGAGCCGGCGACCGTGATGGTGCCCTTGGAAGCCTCGATGGTCAGGGCATCGAGGAGCACCGTGCCGTTCTCGATCGCGACGACGGTCGGGCGTGCAAGCTTCAGCGGTATCCGCTTGGGCGTTGCCGCGAAAGAGGCGAGGCGGACTTCGGTGCGGCCGCCGCTTGCGACCATGTCGCCTTTTGCGGAAAGCGGACCGCCGTCATATCTGCCATCGACGGTAAAGCCGGTCCTGCCGCCCTGCTGATCGAAGGTGAGATTGAGGCCGGTGACACGGTTTTGACCCTGAGCGACGTTTTCCGCCCTGACGCTTCCCCTGACCGCGAGTGCCGCCACATCGGCGATGCTGATATCGGCGACCGGCTTTGCGATCGTCAGATCGCCGCGCTTGATGCCGCTGCCGTTCGCTTTCAGCGAAAGGGAGGTCACACCGTTCGCCGTTCTGATCGCTGCCGAACCGGAGAGGTCTCCCGAGACCTTCTCGCCGGCCATGGCGGCAAGAAGGCCGAGATCGGGGAGATTGAAGTCGATCGTGCCCTCGGGCTTGAAGTCTGCCGTCAGGTCGATCGCACCGGTCAATCTGTTGTCGCCGACCTTCGCCTCCAGGGTCGGGATCGAGGTGCGGCCGTCCTTCGAGACCACCTCGGCCTTCACGTCGATCGCCTGGCCGTCCAGAGCCCCCGTCGCCGTCAGCTTCGCCTCCGGACTGCCGGGTTTCGCCGTTGCATCGGCGGTGATCACGAAATCCGAAAGCGTGCGTCCCGCAAGGACCGCGCCGCTGGAGGTCACTTCCGCCTTGACGCCAAGCGCGTCGAGCGGCCCGGACAGGTCGGCGCTGAAGGCGGCCTTGCCTTCGGCTTCAGCGAGCAGCTTGCCGAGATCCGGCAATGCGCCCGCTATCTCGGCCGTCAACGCGCCCTCGGCAAGTGCGGCCGAACCGGTGGCGTTGACAGTACTGGATTTGACTTCGAGCGCGCTCAGTTCGACGGTGCCGCCGGCGCCTGTCTCGACCTTGCCGGAGACGGTGATCGGCGCATCGAATTTTGCGCCGATGCCGGGCGGCAGCACGGCGGGTTCGGCAACGAACTGGAAATTCGCCTCGGCCGTGTTGTCGGCGCGGTCGAGACTGGCCGTCACGTCCCCGCGAAAGCCCGCGCGTTCGATGGCCAAAGGGTCGAGGCGGATGCTGTCCTCAGCGACGGTCACGGTTCCCTTCGCCGACAGGTCCTCTGCCGTTATGCCGGCCGACCGCACGGAGGCGATCGAGGCGCCGCTCCAGGTGAGATCGTAGCGGACGACGGGTGCCGCACCATTCCCGGCAATGTCCACCTTGCCTGTAATCTTGCCCTCGGCCCCGAGCGTCGGCGCGACGGTATGGATCAAGGTGGCGGGCAGGTCGCTGATATCCGCCGAAATATCGAGGGTCTCGCCTGCCGTACCGGTGACGGCGACCGTGCCCGTCGATGCCTGGATCGTCAGCCCATCGATATGCACGACGCCGTTTTCGATGGCGATGACGCTCGGCCGGGCAAGCTGCAGGGGGATGCGCCTGGCTGTCGCCGAGGCCGATGCAAGGCTTATCTCGGTCCGGCCGTCGCGGCTCGCGAGATCGCCGGTCGCCGCAAGCGGAGCGCCTTCAAATTCGGCACCGACCGAGAAACCCGTTCTTTCCGCCTCTTGCTCGAAGGCGATATCGATGTCCGTCAGGCGGTTTTCGCCTTGAACGACGCTTTCGGCCCGGACACCGCCCTTGATCGCCAGCCGGGCAAGATTGGCGACGGTAACGTCGACCACGGGCTTGGCAACGGTCAATGCGTCACGCCTGATGCTTTCGCCGCGGGCCGTCAGCGCGAGCGACGTGACGCCGTCGGCGGTCCGGATCGTCGCGGAGCCGGCAAGATCGCCTGATGCCTGCTGCCCGGCCATGGCGGCAAGGAGGCCGAGATCGGGCAGGTTGAAGTCGATCGTCCCGTTCGGCTTGAAGTCGGCTGTAAGCTCCATCGCACCGGTGAGGCGGTTGTCGCCGATCTTTGCCTCGAGGGTGGGGATCGAGGTGCGGCCGTCCCGGGTGACGACGTCGGCGCGGACGTCGATCGCCTGACCGTCGAGGGTGCCGGTTGCCGTCAGTTTCGCTTCGGGGCTCCCCGGCGTCACGGTGGCATCGGCATTGACGACGAGATCGTCCAATGTGCGACCGGCGAGCGTCGCTCCGCTTGAGGTTATCTCTGCTTCGATGCCGAGCTTGTTCAGTGGGCCGGAGGCGACCGCGTGGAAGGCGGCCGAGCCCTCCGCATCGGCGAGCAGCCGTCCGAGTTCGGGCAGTGTTCCCTGGATGTCC
Source organism: Ensifer meliloti (assembly GCF_030064585.1). NCBI lineage: Bacteria > Pseudomonadati > Pseudomonadota > Alphaproteobacteria > Hyphomicrobiales > Rhizobiaceae > Ensifer > Ensifer meliloti. The sequence goes on along the minus strand of NZ_CP120365.1, from coordinate 1,980,038 downwards.
GCACTCAAAGTGCTTCCGGCAAGCGCAACCGAGCCGGAGGCGTCGACCGCACCGGACTTGATGTCGAGTTCGCTCAGCCGGACGCTGCCGTCCTGTTCCACGACTGCGTTGCCCGCAAGGGCGATGGTTCTGTCGAACTTGTCGGCGAGCCCCGGCGGGAGGACCTCTCGCACGGCAAAGACCTTGAATGCCGCCTCGAGCGTCGTTTCGATGCGATCGAAGCTGCCGCTGCCCGTGCCGCCGATGCTTGCGCTTTCGATCTCCAGCGGGTCGAAACGGATGTCTTCCGGGGTGACGGCGATGGTGCCGTCGAGCTTAAGGGGCGCCTGCACCGCCCGATCGAGCTCGGCATTTGTAAAGCGGCTCTCGGCGACTTCGACGGTCGTCTTCAGGGGACCCGACCGGCTCTCCAGGTTGAACGCGTCGCTCCGTGCCGACAGCCGGATGCCGCCGAGCCGTCCCTGCGGCAGGTTCACGGACGGGACATTGGCGGCGATATCGAGGATTGCCGACTGCCCGTCGCCGATCAGCGACAGGTTTGCGGTGTCGACAAGCGCCTGCAACTCGCCGTCTTTCAGCGGCCAGCGGAAATCGAAAGGCCCGCTCGTACCGGCGAGCCTTGCCTGGAGGTTGTTCTCGCCGCGGCTGTCGACCGTGCCGGAGACATCGAGCGTCATGGCGCCGGTCGAAACCTTGCCTGCATCGATCCGGACCTTGCTCGTGCCGTCGAAGGCGGCCGTCAGGTTGATCCTGCTCTCCCCTTCGAAGAGAGGCCTGAAGGCCGGTGGCATCAGCGTGGCGAAAGCGCCGCCGCCGGATACGGTAAGCATGTGCATTCCTTCCGCCGCGAGCACGTGCTGGCCGTCGAGCCGAAGGATCTCGCTTCCGCCGAGCGTAACCGTACCCGAGCCCGCCCAGTCGGAAAGCGGTCCCTGTCCGGTCACGGTCATGTTGACGGCAGGTTCTCCCGGCAGGCGGAGCAGTCTCGCCAGAAGGCCGCCCTTCGGCTCCGCGAGCTCGGCTTCAAGCTTCAGCTGGTTGCCGGCCGGGTTGAAGACGAGATCGGCGGTCGCGCGCGCATCCGGGCGGTCCCGTTCGGCGGCATCGAGCACGAGAGCGATGCTGGAATTCGTCGCGTCGACCTTGCCTCTGGCAGTCAGGAAATGATCCTCGCCGGCAATCTGTTTGCCGAGCACGATTTCCTTGAGATCGAACGCATCGATCTTCACGTCAACCGGAAGGGCAAACGTCGAGCGCACTTCCCGGGTTTCGGTCGAGGGGACCGGCAGCCGCTCGACGCGGACCGAGCCGGCCGAAATCCTGCTCGAGTCGAAGCGAAGCGAGAATAGTTCGGCCGGCGACCAGTCGACCGAAAGGTCGCGGACCTCGGCATAAATGCCTTCGCCATCGAAGAGCGTAATCGTGCCGGCCGTGAAGTCGCCGGTCAGAAGCGCGCCCGGGTCGGCGATGCGTACGATCTGGTCGGGGGTCGCCGCATATTTCTCGATCGCCCAGGCGACAACGCGGGCGCCGGGCACCGTGAAGCCCAGAAAGCCGACGAGCAGGAGGAGCACGACCACGAGAGTGCCGAGAGCGGCGAAGAAGTACCGCAGCGCAGATCGAAGGAAAAGGGTGACCTGATTCATGTCCTATCCATAGTCCATGTTGCGCCGCTCTGGAATCGGTAGAGTGCCGGCACATTGCCCGACAGGCGGGACTTCGCTCATCTTACCACGGTGTAGCGCGCATGCAGCAAATAGTCCGGGCATCAGAAGGACTGGCCGATACCGGCATAGATTCCGTAATCGGTGCCCCCCGGATACTTGTTGAGCGGCACGGCGAAGTCGAGCCGGATCGGCCCGAATGGCGTCGCATAGCGCAGACCGATGCCCGCGCCGGCCCGGATGTCGGAGAAATCGGGCGCTGTGCTATCCGAAACCGTACCGGCATCGATGAAGGGCACGACGCCGATCGTATCGGTGACGGCGATGCGGGCTTCGAGGGAGCCGCTCACATAGGAGCGGCCGCCGGTCAGTTCGTCATCGGCGTCGCGGGGGCTGATCTCCTGGTAGGAATAGCCGCGCACCGACCCGCCGCCGCCGAGGAAGAACCGCCGGGTCGCTGGAATATCGGAGAGTTCGTCGCCACCGACGAGCACGCCCGCGCCGAGCTTGCCGGCCAGCACGAAGCGCTTTTCGGTCCCAAACGCGTAATAGCCGGACGCGGAAGCTTCGAAGGAGCTGAAAAAGGTCTTTCCCTCGATCTCGTAGCTCGGCTTGGCATTGATCAGCGCCCTGTAGCCCTCCGTCGGGTTCAGCTTGTCATCGCGTGCGTCGCGGACATATTCGAACGGGAGGGCGGCGGTGATATAGGAATTCGAGCCGAAAGCGTCGTCGACATCCGCCCAGCCCACTTCCGCGCCGACGGAGAACGTGTCTTCGGGCGAAAGCTCGAAGGCGGCGCCGGCCGCGGCGGTAACCGTTTTGGCACTATAGGCATCCGGATCGACGATCGCCGCCTTGACGCTTGCGGTAAAGGTCGAGGCCGGTCCGAAGGCGCCGGGTTTCGCGAAGAGAATGCCGGCCGAATAATCGAGGCCGGCGACATCGGTGGTCTCGCCGAGGCGATCGACCGAGCCTTCGATCCGAAGCGATTCGGCACGTCCGAAGAGATTGCGATGGCCCCAATAGCCCTGGAGGCCAAGGCCGTCCGTGGTCGAGACCTGTCCGCCGAAACCGAAATAGCGGTGCTTGCCTTCCGATACCTGGATGTTCATCGGGATCGTGCCGTCGGGCGCGAGCCCGTCGGCTTCGTTGATGGTGACGCTGGAAAAGACATTCAACTGCCGCAGCCGCTCGGCGGCCTTGCGAATATTCTCCGGCGAATATGGACGGCCGTGGTTCAGGCGGGAATAATCCTTGACGAAATCCGGATCGACCGTTCTGGCGCCGCTGACGGTCAGGTTGCCGACGGGCGCGACCGGCCCGCCATCGGCGCGGATCGTCACGTCGACCGTGGAAGTCGCGTGATCGGCAACGACGCTGCGCTCGGCGAGCTTGGCCAGGGGCCTGCTCTGTTCCTTGAGATCGTTCACGATCTGCTCGCCCGCCTTGATGATCAAGGTCGAGTCGGCGCGGGCGCCGCGCTGAAGGTCGTAGGCGGCGGGATCGAGCCGCGCCGCGTCTCCCTCGAGCCTGACCGTGCCCAGCGTGAATGCCGGCCCGGGAGCAACGCGAACCACGACCGGCACGGGCTGGCCGTCGGGGAAAGCCGGGTCCGGGGGTAGGCTGTCAATGTCCTGGCCGTTGACCAGGATGCTGACCGTGCCGCCGTAACGCGCCTTTTCGTAGAGGACGGCGAGGAGCCGATCGCGGTCGTCGCGCGCCTTGATCGCCAGGCCAAGATCGCCCGAGACCGGTTCTTCCTGATCCTGAACGAGCTGCGAGCCGTTTTCCAGCGCCTCCCGGAGCTCCTCGTCATCCGTTCCCGGCTCGAAAGTCAGCGTATAGCGAACCGGGTCTATGACCTGCACTTCTTCTTCCGCGCTTTCGAAGAAGCGCATTCCGAAGATCTTGAACGCGTGGGCCTGCTCGACGGAAACCGGGCCGAGCACGGCCGAGGCCACGATTGTGAGCGCGGTCGCTGTCTTCCAGTGCGCAATACTCGATCGTGGTGGAGACATTCCTCTCCGCATCCCGTTTCAGGCGACTCTGTACCAACTGCCTGCATACGCGGCGTCGGCCACCGTAGCAGGACATAGTTTTCCATCTGTTAACGATGACCGCCCGCCGCATCCACCCCGAAGCGGCGATTCGAAGACGATTTTTTGGCAGAAAGGACTCGGCCTGTGGTGCTTCAGGCACAACGTATATGCGTTCACTTATACGGCGTAAGCGGCTTCTGCCACAAAGCGGGCCCGCATCGACGGTCAGCTCAAGTAGCGACCGCTGGAAGCGAGGGTCTCATTTCGCCGACGCGCGCGCGAGGAAATTTCGGCAGAGAGAGACGACCTCGGACAGGTTGGTCTCCAGCAACCAATGGCCTCCGTCGATGAGATGCAGTTCGGCATCCGGCAGGTCGCGGAGATAGGCTCGGGCGGAGCCTTCGGGCATGTAGCCGTCCTGCGGACCCCAGACAATCAGCGCCGGCGGCCGATGTTCGCGCAGGTAACTCTGGTAGCGATCGAACCAGGCGAGATTCTCCCGCAGCCCCGCGATCACGTCTATGGCGATCTCACGCCGCTTGGCCGTTGTCAGCGACCAATGGAGCTTCCAGAGGTCGGGAGAAATCCGCTCGGCAAGCTCGGGCCGGACGTCGTTGAGGAACTCGTCGCGGTATCCTTCCTCGCTTACGGCTTCGCCGAGTTTGGTCCGGCCCTCCGGCGTGGGATTGCGGAAATACTCCTGCAACGGCGCGTATTTAGGTCCGAGCTCATCCTCGTAGATGTCGCCATTTTGGATGATCAGTGCGGAAATCCGCTCCGGCCGGCGAATGGCCAGCCGAAGGCCGATCTGAGAGCCGAAGTCATGTAGATAAAGTGCGAAACGATCCAGGCCCAGGCGCCGGGCGAAGGCCTCCAGAAAATCTGCGAAGCCGTCGAAGCCATAGGCGAAGTCGTCCGGCGTGTCGCTGTATCCGGATCCAGGGAAATCCGGAGCGACAAGCCTCCACCGGTCGGCCAGCAGCGGCATGAAATTGCGAAACTCGTAGGACGAGCACGGGTAGCCGTGGGGAAGGAGCACGACCGGCGCGTCCGGCGGTCCGGCTTCCCGATAGAAGACCCGGATGCCGTCCAGATCGAGGAAGCGGTGTTTCACGGAATCTGGCGAATTGGTCATAGGAGCACCTCGCATGCGCTGACCGGTGCCGAACAATGAGCGCATGCGATGGTTCCATGCCTGTCGGCTGGCCGCTCGGCAGCTTCTTTTCAAGTTGATGCTAATTTAGATAGGCGATCACATCGGGGTGCGATAGAGTCGCCCTGGACCGCTTGAACCCGGGAGTCCGGAAGAAGGTGCTCCCGCCAAACGTTTGTTGGCAAACCGATGGAACAGAGACTAGCCGCAGTGCTGGCAGCCGATATGGCAGGCTATAGCCGCCTGATGGAGGCCGATGAAGCGGGCACGATCGCCCGCCTCAGGACTCACCGGATAGAACTGATCGATCCGGCCATAGCAAAGAACAAGGGCCACCTCATCAAGACCACGGGCGACGGCATGCTGGTCGAATTCCAGAGCGTGACCGACGCGGTAAAATGCGCCGTCGAAATCCAGAGCCGCATGAAGCGGCGCAATGCCGACGTGGCGCAGGACCGGCGGATCGAATTCAGGATCGGCATCAATCTCGGCGACATCATCTTCGAGGAGGACGACATCTTCGGCGACGGCGTGAATATCGCCGCCCGTATCGAGCAACTGGCCGATGTGGGCGGCATCTGCGTGACGGCTGCGGTGGCGACGCAAGTCGCCGACCGGATCGATGTCCCCATCGAGGATCTGGGCGAGAAGATGCTGAAGAACATCAGCCGCCCGATCCATCTCTTCCGAGTCGGGATCGAGGGGCCTGTCCTGCCGCCCTTCCCGGAGGCCACGGATGCGCCGCGCGCCATTTCCAAACCCTCGATAGTGGTGCTGCCGTTCGACAATATGAGCGGCGATCCCGACCAGGAGTTTTTCGCAGACGGCCTGACGGAGGACATCATCACCGAGCTGTCCCGCCGGCACGAGCTGTTCGTGATCTCGCGCAACTCCAGCTTCGTCTACAAGAACCAGCCGGTAAACGTGCGTGAGGTGGCCGAGAAGCTCGGAGCGCAATACCTGGTGGAGGGCAGCGTCCGCAAGATCGGCGACCGCGTGCGCGTGACGGTCCAGCTCATCGATGCGGCCAACGACGCTCATATCTGGGCCGACAAATACGACCGGAGACTGGACGACATCTTCGCCATCCAGGACGAGGTGACGGCGGCGATAGCGGCAACGCTCCCGGGGCGCGTCGAGGCCGCGCAGCGGGACCTGCTCGCCCGGACGAAGCCGGCGAACATGGCCGCATACGAATGCGCCCTGGCCGCCAAGGTGCTGCATCACCGGAGCACGGTCGCGGATAACGAGCAGGCCCGGGCCCTCATCGACAGGGCGGTCGCGCTCGATCCCGGCTATGCGCATGCCCATGCCTGGCGGGCCTGCATCCTCGGGCAAGCGTGGGTCCACGGCTGGTGCGAAGACAAGGATGCGGTCTGGGCCGAGATCGTTGCCGAGCTTGACCGGGCGCTGGCGCTCGACGACAACGACGCCGACGTCCATCGCATCCTCGCCGCGGTGAACGTAAACAACAATGCGCTGACGACGGCGCGCTACCACCAGGAGCGTGCCCTTTCCCTCAATCCCAATTACGACCTGGTGGTGGTCCAGCAGGGCGAATTGCTGACCTGGCTGGGGCGACCGGAAGAGGGGGTGGAGTGGATCCGCAAGGCCATGCAGCTCAACCCCCATCATCCGGAACGCTTCTGGAGCCATCTCGGCAAGGCTCACTTCGCCGCCCGGCAGTATGGAGAGGCGATCGAGGCCTTCATGCACCTCTCGGTGCTGGACCACGCCCAGCATGCATTCGTCGCGGCCTGCTACGGCTGGCTCGGGGATGACATTGCGGCTCATGCGCATATGGAGAAGGTCCGGACGCTCGCCTCGGATTTCGACCTCGACGCCTTTCTCGCCACGCAGCATTACGTCCAGGAATCGGACCTGCAACACCTCAGCGAAGGGCTTGTCAAAGCGGGAGCGAAGGGCGGATCGGCGGCGGCGAACGGAATTGCAGCGCAATAGCGGCCCTTCGGGAACATTCTGACGGACATGAAGGCCTCGGATCGTTCCGGAGCCCGTCTTAGACTAAGGCCTGTTGAGATTCGGGATACCCGCCGCGGCTCGTTTGATCCCTCATCCCTGTGCTTGTCACAGGGATCCAGCCAGACCAAGTCCTTGGGCTGAAAGAACTCTTCCCGCACCGCAGACGCGGCGCTGCTCTCATCTCTGCGACAAGCACAGAGATGAGGTTTTGTCCTTTGACCGGTTACGATCAAAGGACAATGCAGTAGCTGCAATCAGCAGCGGTCGATGTAGCGGCGGCCGTAGCGGTCGCGGTAGTAGCACTGGCCCGGCTGGTCGGTGACGTGGCCGATCACGGCGCCGGATACGCCGCCGATCGCCGCGCCGACTGCCGCGCCGCGGACGTCACCGGTGACCGCGCCCCCGATGATTGCCCCCGATACGGCGCCGATTCCGGCACCCTTTTCGGTTTGCGTGCAGCTCGCGACCGACAGGGCGACCAACACAAGCGCGATGGCTTTCTTCATGATGTCCTCTCCGATTTCGACGGATTCAGCGTGCCGCCTCGTCCGCCCCATAGTGATGGGAGGGTGCGAACCGCGGCCCTCCACTTGGACTTGCATTCGGAACATAACCCGCCGCCGAGGAAAATGCACGGATACGGCGAGATCGTTCTTATGCAACATAATGCGATCTTTCCTGAACGGAACATGAAGGCGCTGTTTCCGGCGTTACATACGCGCTCGCATTTTTTTGCCCCTTGCGGCGCGAAACGGTTGCGGCAGCCCGAAAAAAAGACAAATGTTACAACGTCGCCATGCGGGCTCGGGAGGAGCGGACCGCTGGCGGAAGGGCAATCGATATCGGTCGGCGCGTACTTCGAGTCGCGTGAACGCATCTCACCCGATTTGAAGCCGCGCTCGACTCTGGACCGACCCGGAGGAGCGAAATGGCGAAAATAACGATGACGGTCAACGGCCGCCAGGTAAGTGGTACCTGCGACGACCGAACGCTGCTGGTGCACTTTATCCGCGAAAATCTCGGCCTGACCGGGACGCATGTCGGCTGCGACACGACGCAGTGCGGCGCATGCGTCGTTCACATGGACGGGCAATCGGTGAAAAGCTGTTCCATCCTTGCCGCCCAGGCGGCCGGCTCGGCGATCACGACGATCGAGGGCTTGGCGTCCAACGGCGAGCTTCACCCCGTCCAGGCGGCTTTCAAGACGTATCACGGACTGCAATGCGGCTTCTGCACGCCGGGAATGGTCATGACCGCCGTCGACATGATTCGGCGACATGGCGGCAATCTTGACGAGGCGACGGTACGGGCCGAGTTGGAAGGCAACATCTGTCGCTGCACCGGCTATCACAACATCGTCCAGGCGATCCTCGCCGCCGCGGCCGAGACGGGCGGCGCTCGCCAGGCGGCAGAATGAGGAAACCCAAAGGGAGCGCGATGCTGACGGAGCATCGCACGCGATTTTCGTCATTCCGCTCAAGCGGAAATTCGTTGCAGGACTTCGGGAGGAGATAGGCAATGGGCGTTGAAGGCATCGGCGCGCGGGTGGCGCGCAAGGAAGACAAGCGCTTCCTGACCGGCAAGGGGCGCTATACGGACGACATGGTCGTGCCCGGCATGAAATATGCGGTTTTCGTGCGCAGCCCGCATGCGCATGCGACCATCAGGAGCATCGACGCAACGTCGGCCAAGTCCATGCCCGGCGTGATCGACGTGCTCGACGGCAAGCAGTTGCTGGCGGATGGGATCGGCAATCTCATCTGTGGCTGGATGATCCACTCGAAGGACGGCTCGCCGATGCGCATGGGCGCCTGGCGGCCGCTTGCCCACGAGACCGTGCGCTATGTCGGCGATGCGGTGGCGATCGTCGTCGCCGACAGTGTTGCGCAAGCGCGCGACGCGGCGGAGGCTGTGGTCGTGGATTACGAAACCCTGCCGGTCGTCACCGATACGCTCCAGGCACTTGGCGAGGGCGAGCCGCAGATCCATCCGGAAGCGCCGGGCAATCTGATCTTCGATTGGGAGCTTGGCGACGCGGGCGCGGCCGATCAGGCGATCGCTGCGGCGGCGCACGTCACGGAACTGAAGATCATCAACAACCGCCTGTCGCCGAATGCGATGGAGCCGCGCGCGACGCTCGGAATCTATGATGCCGGCGACGACCATTTCACCTGCTACACCACCAGCCAGAACCCGCATCTTGCCCGGCTGGTGATGAGCGCCTTCTACAATGTCGCGCCGGAGAACAAGCTCCGGGTGATCGCTCCCGACGTCGGTGGCGGCTTCGGGTCCAAGATTTTCATCTATCCGGAAGAGATCGTCTGTCTGTGGGCCTCGAAGCGCACCGGCGTGCCGGTGAAATGGACCGCGGACCGCACCGAGGCCTTCCTGACGGACGCACACGGCCGCGACCATGTGTCGACGGTGAAGATGGCTTTCGACAGCAGCAACCGGATCACCGCGCTCAAGGTCGACACTATAGCCAATCTCGGCGCCTATATGTCTCTCTTCTCCTCCTGCGTGCCGACCTACCTCTATGCGACGCTCCTCTCCGGACAATATGCAATCCCGGCGATCCATGCCAATGTCCGCACCGTCTATACCAATACCGCGCCGGTCGACGCCTATCGCGGCGCCGGGCGGCCGGAGGCCACATACCTCCTGGAGCGCACGATCGAGACGGCCGCGCGCGAACTCGGCATTTCCCCCGCGGAACTCCGGCGCATCAACTTCATCCGCACCTTCCCCCACCAGACGCCGGTGATCATGAACTATGACGCGGGCGATTACGAAGCGTCGCTCAGGGGGGCGATGGAGGCGGCCGACTGGGACGGTTTCGCCGCGCGCAAGGCGGAAGCCGAGCGGCGGGGAATGAAGCGCGGCATCGGCATGAGCTGCTATATCGAAGCCTGCGGACTGGCGCCTTCCGCCGCCGTCGGTTCGCTCGGCGCCGGCGTCGGCCTGTGGGAATCGGCCGAGGTCAGGGTCAACGCGGTCGGCACCATCGAGGTGATGACCGGCTCGCACAGCCACGGCCAGGGGCACGAAACGACCTTCGCCCAGGTGGTTGCGGAGCGTTTCGGCGTGCCGATCGACAGCGTCAACATCGTCCATGGCGATACGGACAAGGTGCAGATGGGCATGGGAACTTATGGTTCCCGCTCCGGCGCCGTCGGCATGTCGGCCGTCTTCAAGGCGCTCGACAAGGTCGAGGCCAAGGCGAAAAGGATTGCGGCCCACATGATGGAGGCGGACGAGAGCGACATCGTCATCGAAGACGGCGCGCTCAAGGTGGCCGGTACCGACAGGTCAGTCCCCTGGTCGCAGGTGGCGCTTGCTTCCTATACGGCCCATAACCTGCCGCCCGGAATGGAGCCCGGCCTCAAGGAGGGCGCCTTCTACGATCCGAGCAACTTCACCTTCCCGGCGGGTTGCTACATCTGCGAAGTGGAGGTGGATCCGGAAACCGGCCGGACGAAGATCGTGCAGTTCGTCGCGGCGGACGATTTCGGCAATATCATCAACCCGCTGATCGTCGAGGGCCAGGTGCATGGCGGGCTGGCGCAGGGCATCGGCCAGGCGCTGCTCGAAGGGGTGCATTACGACCAGAGCGGTCAGCTGCTGACGGCGAGCTACATGGACTACGCGATGCCGCGCGCCGACGACCTGCCTTCGTTCACGGTGACAACCTCGAATACGCCCTGCCCGAGCAACCCGCTCGGCGTCAAGGGCTGCGGCGAGGCGGGCGCGATCGGCTCGCCGCCGGCGCTGATCAACGCCATCACGGACGCGATCGGCACCAACGAGCTCACCATGCCGGCGACCCCGCAGAAGGTCTGGGCCGCGGTGCATAGCGCGCATTGATCGGGAGAACTTAAGATGTATGAGACCAACTATCATCGGGCCTCCTCGGTCGAAGAGGCGGCGAACCTGATGGGGACCGCCGCGGAGGGAAAATATCTCTCCGGCGGCATGACGCTCATCCCGACGATGAAGCAGCGGCTGGCCGCCCCGAGCGACCTTGTCGATCTCAGGCACATTGCCGAGATGAAGGGCATCATCGTCGACGGCCGGTCGGTCAGGATCGGCGCGGCGACGACGCATGAGGAGGTCGCGACCTCCGCCGCGCTCGCCGCGGCCTGTCCGGCAATTTGCGGGCTTGCCAGCCACATAGGCGATCCGCATGTCCGCCACATGGGTACGATCGGCGGCTCCATCGCCAACAACGATCCGGCTGCGGACTATCCTGCGGCGATGCTGGCGCTCGATGCGGTGATCGTCACCGACAGGCGCGAGGTCAAGGCCGAAGACTTCTTCACCGGTCTCTTCGAAACGGCGCTCGAAGATGGTGAGATCGTGACCGCAGTCCGCTTCGAAGCGCCGGCGAAAGCGGCCTATCAGAAGTTCCCCAATCCGGCCTCGCGCTATGCGATGACCGGCGTCTTCGTCGTCCGCCGTGACGATGGCGGCGTGCGCGTTGCCGTGACCGGAGCCGGGTCGGACGGCGTCTTCCGCCACCGGGACCTGGAGGCGGCGCTTGCCGCCAACTGGTCTCCCGGTGCGGTCGCCAATGTGCAGGTGGACGATTCGGACCTGCTTTCCGATATTCATGCAAGCGCCGCCTATCGCGCCAATCTCGTCAACGTGATGACGAAACGCGCCGTGGCGGCCGCCTGACAGGCCAACTTTGGTATCGAAAAAGGGCGGCAGCGGCCGTCCTTTTTCCGCAATTGCTTGACTTCGATCGATGTTCGGGAGAATGAAGTTTTGCCAGCCATTTTGGAATGGTTCAAAACTGGGCACTCGGACTCGGTGTGATGCCGCGCCTGATTACGGCGGAAAGGTTTGAAAATGTGTCGTCATTTTCCATCGCCTTTCCTGCTTGCCAGGCACGACACGCGCCGCGCAGAATGACCGAGGTCTGGGGCCGAGAGGCCTTTTGCCGCAGCCCGCGCGTCGGAGCCTGTCCGGGGTTGACCACTGATCGCTTTGAAGGAAGAAAGGCGGCAGGGCACTGGAGATGATGATGGATTTCGAGAGTTTCTTCAAAAACGAGCTGGATGGGCTGCATCAGGAAGGCCGTTACCGGGTTTTCGCCGATCTCGCCCGCCATCGCGGCAGCTTCCCCAAGGCCACGCGCTACACGGCCGATGGCGCGCAGGAAGTGACCGTTTGGTGCTCGAACGACTATCTCAGCATGGGCCAGTGTCCCATCGTCACCGAGGCGATGAAGAACGCGATCGACGAATGCGGCGCCGGCGCCGGCGGGACCCGCAACATCTCCGGCACCAACCATTATCATGTGCTGCTCGAGCGCGAACTCGCCGACCTGCACGGCAAGGAATCGGCTCTTCTGTTCACCTCCGGTTACGTTTCGAACTGGGCCGCACTCGGGACGCTCTGTTCCAAGATTCCCGGCGTCATCGTCTTTTCGGATGCCGGCAACCACGCTTCGATGATCGAGGGCATCCGCCACTCGAAATGCGAGCGGGTCATCTTCAAGCACAATTCGGTGGCGGACCTCGAGGCTAAGCTTGCGGCCGCCGATCCGCGCGCGCCAAAGATCATCGCCTTTGAATCTGTCTATTCGATGGATGGCGACATCGCGCCGATCAAGGAATTCTGCGACCTCGCCGACAAATACGGCGCAATGACCTATCTGGACGAAGTGCACGCGGTCGGCATGTACGGCCCGCGCGGCGGCGGCATTGCCGAACGCGAGGGGCTGATGCACCGTCTGACGGTCATCGAAGGCACGCTCGGCAAGGCCTTCGGCGTCATGGGCGGCTACATCACCGGATCGGCGGCGCTCTGCGACTTCATCCGCTCGTTCGCTTCCGGCTTTATCTTCACGACGGCGCTGCCGCCGGCGCTCGCCGCCGGCGCGCTCGCCTCCATTCGCCACCTGAAGGAAAGCCAGGTCGAACGTTTCGCGCACCAGGAGCGCGTGCGCCGGCTTCGTTCGCTGCTCGACCAGCGCGGTATTCCCCATATGGTCAATCCGAGCCATATCGTGCCGGTCATCGTCGGCGACGCCGCCAAGTGCAAGTGGATCTCCGACCTGCTGCTCGACAATTTCGGCATCTACGTCCAGCCGATCAACTATCCGACGGTGCCGAAGAAGACCGAGCGACTGCGCATCACCCCGACGCCCATGCATTCGGATGCCGATATCGACCATCTGGTGGGCGCGCTGCATTCGCTCTGGTCGCGCTGCGCGCTGGCGAGGGCGGTCGCGTAAGCTCCGGCGAGCTCTGACGGGGAGAGGGACTTTCTCGCCCGAACCTCTGTTTCGTAGCAGCGCTCGTATGGTGCAAGGCGCTGCCACTTGTCCCTTCGCCCCGCCTGCGGGGGAGAAGGTGGCCGGCAGGCCGGATGAGGAGCGGATTCGCCCGCAACAACTGACTCTCTACCGGATCATCTCGGCAGCCGCCCGCCGGGCTCTTTCATCCGCTGCAAAGACGTCGTCCATGCTCGTGGCGGCCGGCAGGCCGGCGAGCCCGTCCATCACCTTTTCGACGATTTCCGCCATGGCGAGGAAGCCGATGCGGCCCTTGATGAAGGCATCGAGGGCGGTCTCCTTGGCGCCGTTCAGCACCGCGCCCTGCACGCCGCCTTCCTCCATTGCCCGGCGCGCGAGTTTGATCGCCGGGAAGCGGACCTCGTCCGGCGCCTCGAAATCAAGCCGGGCGAGCCTGGCGAAGTCGAGGCGCTCGACCGGTAGGTCGCAGCGTTTCGGGTAGGACAGGGCATAGCCGATTGCGGTGCGCATGTCGGGGCAGCCGAGCTGTGCGAGTACGGAGCCGTCCGTATAGCCGACCATGGAGTGAACCACCGATTGCGGGTGGACGATCACCTCGATCTGCTCCGGCCTGAGACGGAAGAGGTGGCGCGCCTCGATCATCTCGAGCGCCTTGTTGAACATCGAGGCGCTGTCGATCGATATCTTGAGGCCCATCGACCAGTTCGGATGGGCGCGGGCCACATCCGCGGTCACGTGCCGCATTTCGTCGAGCGTCTTGGTGCGGAAAGGGCCGCCGGAAGCGGTGAGGACAATGCGTTCCACGGCGTGGCGCTGATCGTTTTCCAGCACCTGGAAGATCGCATTGTGTTCGCTGTCGACGGGCAGCAACCGGCCGCCGCCCTCGGCCACGGCATCGATGAAAAGGCTGCCGGCGGAAACGAGACATTCCTTGTTGGCAAGCGCGATGTCTGCGCCGCGGCGGGCAGCCGCCAGGGTGGGGCCGAGGCCGGCATTGCCGACGATCGCCGCCATGACCCAGCCGGCATCCCGCTCGGCCGCTTCGGTGAGGCCGCTTCGTCCGGCGGCAACCTCGATGCCGCTGCCGCTCAGCGCATCCTTGAGCTCGCCATAGCGATCCTCGTCGGCGGTTACCGCGAGCTCGGCGCCGATGCGGCGCGCCTGCTCGGCCAGCAGCGGTATATTGCCGTTGCCGGTCAGGGCGGCGATCTCGAAACGATCGCGTCCGCCGAGGCGCTCGATCACGTCGAGCGTGCTGGTCCCGATCGATCCGGTGGAGCCCAATATCGTCAGACGGCGCTTCAAGTCATCGCCGGATGCCATTGCCAAATCCCGTATTCTTCTCGTTTTAACGATTTAACTAGGCTCTACAGCCGAAAGCTACCGGCAACAAGGGTGGAGTCATAGCCCTTCTCTAAGAGACGGTGCTCAGGTAAGAATCGATAGCACCGCCGAACGATGATTTGCATGAGGAGTTTTTCGGATGCTGCAAGCCCTGACCGCCGCATCCTGCGCCTGCGTGCTGATCGAGCTTGCCTCCATGCGGACGGTGGCTGCCGAAAAGGTGCCGGAGGCGCTCGTCGGTTCGTGGCTTGCCGAGGACATAGGCGGCCGGGGCGTGATCGACGATCTTCAGACGACGCTCGAGATCCGCGGCGACGGCACCTATGGCGGCATGGCCGGCTGCAATCATTTCACCGGAACGTTCAGCCTCTCCGGCGCGGCGATCACCTTCGGGCCGGCTGCAGCTACCCGCAAGATGTGCGTACCGGCGGTCATGGACCAGGAGCGGAAGTTCTTCGAAGCTCTGAAGACGGAGCTTACCTGGCGAATAGAGGGATCCAAGCTCGTTCTCGGCGGGCGAAACGGGAAGAGCTTGCTGCAGCTAGCCTCTATGCAGTCGCGGAACGGCAACCGGGCAGAGCTGACGATCGAAACTCCCGACGCCGGCGCAGTCGACCGGCGGACGGTCCGCTATGCCTGCGGCGACAGGACGATCGAGGCCGAATACATCGACGCCGGGTCCGTGTCGCTCGCGACCTTCACCGTCGACGGCACATTCATCGTGGCATCGAACGTGATTTCCGGATCGGGCGCCAGATATGCCGGCGGCCGATATATCTGGTGGACGAAGGGCGGCGAGGCGACGCTTTTCGACACGACGAAAGGCGACGAGGATCCGGGGATAGCGTGCAAGGAAGTGGAATAGCGGGGCCGCCTCGACACAGGCCGGACGGGATTGTACTTCTGAACCATGCTGCACTGGCTCGATATCGATTACCGCACGCTATTTCGATTGGGAGATGGAGGCCGGATAGAACGGGAGAACGATCCGGAGGGGTCGCCCGGGCCGGGCTTTTGGCTGGCAGGATGCGCCGAGGGAAATATTTTCGGGGTGCGGACCGATGTGCCCGAAGACATTGCCGAAGAGCTCGAGAGGCTTGTCGCCGACGAACCGCCATTCACCCATCCGGGCATTCCAAAACACCTTGGTCGTTATCTGCCTTTGCTCGGCGGAAGCGGGCCCGTGAAGTACAATTTCGGCTTGATCTACGAGCTGCCGCACGCCTTGGCCTATGAGGGCCGTGCGCGCTTGATCGAAAGCGGCACCGGGGAAGGCCGGGAGCTGACGCGTACCTGGGCAGCAAACGGAGTCCCCCAAGGTCTGTTCGACCTCGGCTTTCACGACGTGACAGACCTCTGGGAGCCCTGGTGTGCTGCGGCTGCGGGCGACGAGATCGCCTCGATCGCCTTTGCAGCGCGGCTTTCGGATGCTGGAGCCGAACTCGGTCTGGTAACGGCGAAGGCCTTCAGGGGGCAGGGCCTCGGGGCAGCCGCTACCGCCGGCTGGTCCCGCTTGCCTGAGCTGCGCTCCCGCACCCTGTTCTACAGCACGGATCGCGAAAATCACGCATCGCAGCGGGTTGCCGCCCGCCTCGGCCTTCGGCTTCGGGGAGCAAGCTTGAGGGTAGGCTAGAGCATTTCCGCTTTTCTCCGAATCGCGGAACTCTCTAACCCTTTGTTTTTCCGCAATGCCGGCCGGAAAACCGCTGCGTACTTTTCGTGGAATTGCTCCAGGTGTGGAGAGTGGCCCGGCATGGGGCACCATGCGGGCTCACGCGCCGCTGTTTGTGTCGCCACCTTCGTCCAACTCATGTAATTCGATAAAGCCATATTGCTCCAGCCACTCACGAAGAATGAGGCGGATTATCTCGTCCCGGGTCATCTGGAGTTCTTCGCAGGCCAGAGCGAGGGCCAACTCAACATCATCCTCGAAGATCATCGCCTCACCTGCACAGTACAACCACGAGATAGAAGGGTCTCACAGCACAGGTTGCAGTCAAGGATTACGGAGCGTGCTCAATGGGATAAGCCAAAATGGGCTAAGACTATCGGCCATTTAATATCGGACTTAAGTCTTATAGAAAGCACCGCGCGTGGATACGCGCGGCGCTCGAACTTTCATCCACTTCGATCAGGCGAAGAGAAAATCGGCGCTGCTGAAGTGCGAGGCAGCGAGGGTATTCGTCGGGTCGTCGACATGTATCGACAGCGCATTGCCCGTCGAATCATAGCCTTTCAACATCACGTCTCCGCTGGCGTCATCATACGCAAAAATGGTACCAGCCGCGCCGGAGCTCGAATATTGCTTGATTCCCAGGTTCTCCAGGACAAGCAGATCGGTGCCGTCCTGAAAGTCCATGACGGAGTCCCGTCCGACGAGCGAACCCGCGCCCTTGAAGACGAAGCGGTCGGCATCGGCGCCACCCCACAGGATGTCGCTTCCCGCGTCGCCAAGAAGGGCATCTCTCCCCGCGTCACCGCGAAGCGTGTCGTTTCCTTCTGCGGCAATGACCAGGTCGTTGCCGAGACCGCCATTAAGGACGTCGTCGCCGGCTTCGCCCGACAGGATATCGTCGCCGGCATCCCCGAATGCCAGATCGTTGCCGGCGCCCGCGGCAATCCGATCGTTACCGTTGCCGCCGCGGGCTTCGTCGATGCCGCCCTCGGAGTCGAGCACGTCATTCCCATCACCGCCATCGAGGTAGTTGTTCCCGTCGCCGCCATCGACGATGTCGTCGCCGATGCCGCCATAGACCCGGTCGTTTCCGGATTGGCCTTTCAGAGCGTCGTTGCCCTCTTCGCCGTAGATCGTATCGTTGCCGGCGCCACCACCGACCGCCTGCTGCGTCAGCTTGCCCGTTGCGGGATCAATGCGGTTGTTGAAGCCGTCGTTTCCCGAGCCGGCATAGATGATGTCGTCTCCCGCTCCGCCGTCGATGTATTCCTCGCCGGCGCCCCCATAGATCTGGTCGTGGCCGGCGTCTCCCAGGATATGGTCATGGCCATCGCCGCCGTTGATGATGTCATTGCCGTCTTCGCCGGAGAAGATATCGTTGCCGAGCCCGCCGATCAGCGTGTCGGCGCCGGCGCCGCCGTCGAAGCTGTCATTGCCGTCGCCGCCCTCCGCATAGTCATCGCCCGCTCCGGCCTTGAAAAAGTCGTTGCCGAGCCCACCATAGAGGAAGTCGTTGCCGAGCCCGCCATCGAGATAGTCGTCACCGGCATTACCCCAAATGGAATCACTGCCATCATAGCCGCGGATCGTGTCCGCAAGATTCGTACCGATGAGCTTGTTGGCAACGTTGGTTCCATTGATGTTCATTCGTCTACTCCCTGCTGTTCTGACGGCGGGGGTGGTGAAGTTCGAATGAGGCATAACGGTGACACGCCTTACGCCGGACTTGCGCGCTTGGAAGCAAGCTGTTGTTTACGCAAAAGGAAAAAGGCGGCAGTTGTGTGGATAACGTTTTTCCCGTCTATCGTAAAGCTTTCAGCTACCTGCGATTGACATCGCTATGCTTGAGGTTGAAATCGCAATGAGGAGAAAGATTTGCGGCTGAAGGAGTTGTACTAGCGAAGTCGCTCCTCAGCGTGAGGACTGGCGATTGCCGCATGAGGGTGGAGACAGCCTGCCGTGGGCCGTACAGCGCGACGCATCTCGGGCAGATATCGTTCACCGTAGTGCTCGCCAGTGGCAGCCGCGGCGCCTCTTGGTGATCCCGGCGCGATTCGAACGCGCGACCCCCAGATTAGGAATCTGGTGCTCTATCCTGCTGAGCTACGGGACCACTTAGAATAGACCCATACAAAAGCGAGGCACTTTCGCCAAGTGTTTTTCGGCGATCGCAGCCGATTTGCAGGCGCTCCCGAGAGGGGGGCTAGCGTCCCCGGCGCCGTGGATGCTAAGCAGGGCCCGCGGCGCCGGAGGAGAGGCTGCCGCGTTCCTCGCCAACGATCTTTATCCCAAAGACCAGATACATGTTCATCGGAATTGACTGGGGCGGCACGAAAATGGAGGTCATCGCGCTCGATCGCGATGGCGAGACGCGTGCCCGCCATCGTGTCCCGACACCCACCAGCGGCTATGAGGATTGCATCCGTGCCGTCGTAGAGCTCGTCGCCTCGGCCGAAAGCACGGCCGGCGAGCGCGGCTCGATCGGCATCGGCATACCCGGCAGTCCCAATCCGCGCACCGGCATCGTGCGCAATTCCAATGCGGTGCTCATCAACGGCAAGCCGCTCGGGCGGGATCTTGCGGCGGCGCTCGGACGCGAGGTGCGCCTGGCCAACGACGCCAATTGCCTGGCGGTCTCCGAAGCCGTCGACGGGGCGGGCAAGGACGCGGGCGTCGTCTTCGGCGTGATCGTGGGTACCGGCCACGGCGGGGGTCTGGCAATCGGCAAGAAGGTTCACGCCGGCTACCAGGGCGTTGCGGCCGAGATCGGCCATTATCCGCTGCCCTGGATGACGAAGGACGAATATCCGGGGCACAGGTGCTGGTGCGGCAAGCTCGGTTGCCTCGACATGTATGCCTGCGGCACCGGGCTGGAGCTCGACTACCGCATGACGACCGGGACGGACCAGCGCGGGCGGGACATCATCGAGGCGAAGCGCGCCGGCGATCCGGTGGCAATCGGTGTCTACGGGCGTTTCGTCGACCGGCTGGCCCGCAGCCTCGCGCTTTTGACCAACATCGTCGATCCCGACGTCTTCGTGCTCGGCGGCGGCATGTCCAATGTCGACGAGATTTACGGCGAGTTGCCGGCGTCGATCACCAGATATCTCTTCGGCGACAGTTTCGAGACGCCGATTCGCAAGGCGGTGCACGGCGACAGTTCCGGCGTGCGCGGCGCCGCATGGCTCTGGAAGGATTAACCGGCCAGGCGGGGAATTTTGCCGGATAGCGCATCGCACTCGTCCAGTTCGAACCACTGACCAAGCGGAGGCATCATGAACATAGACAATGATCTGCGCCGGATTGCGCTGCAGGAGCAGCAATTGCAGTTCGAGCGCTTCGATCTCGATACGGCCTGGAAGCTAGGCGCCACGCTTCGCCGGATGGCCGGGGAACGCAAGCTCGGCTGCGTCGTTGACATCACGCTCTACTCCATGCAGGTCTTCTATGCGGCCCTCGATGGGGCGACGCCGGACAATCCGAACTGGGTGCGCCGCAAGCGCAACACGGTGTTCCGCCTGTTCAAGAGCAGCTACGCCACGGGGCTCAGCCTGCTCAAGCAGCAAACGAATTTGCAGGCGAAGCTCGGCCTGCCGGATGCTGAGTTTGCCGCCCACGGCGGCAGCTTCCCGATCGTCGTCAAGGGAACGGGCTGCATCGGCGCGGTCACGGTCTCCGGCCTGCCGCAGCGGGAGGACCACAATCTCGTGGTCGAGGCGCTGGCAGAACTTCTCGGCGCGGATCACGACGCGCTGAAGCTGGAAAGCTGACGGAAAGCGGGTGGGCATGGATATTCATCTCCAGGCAGGCGAACTCGCGGGCTGGCTGAACGATGCTGCCTTGCCGCTCTGGCGGCAGAAAGGCTTCGACGGGGAGGGTGGCGGCTTCGTCGAGACGATCGACATGAAAGGCGAACCGACGCGCGCCGATCGCCGCTCCCGCGTGCAGCCCCGGCAGGTCTACTGCTTCGCCGCGGCGGGCCGGCGCGGCTGGGATGGAGACTGGCGCACCGCCGCCGAAGGCGGCCTTCTCTATTTCGATCGCGTCTACGGGCAGCCGGGCGGCTTCTACGGAGCGCTGGCGAATGCCGACGGCAAGCTCATCGACGCTTCCTTCGACCTCTACAACCAGGCTTTCGCCTTGCTTGCCTTCGCCCATTTGGCGGAAGTCCTGCCGGAGCGCGGAGCCGAGATGGTGGGGCGCAGCGACAATCTCAGGCGGCAGCTCGAGGCCCGTTGCAAGCATCCGCTCGCCGGCTTCGAGGAGGACGACCCGCCGCGCCTGCCGCTCGGCTCCAATCCGCATATGCACCTTTTCGAGGCCTGTCTTGCGAGCGAGGAGGTGGAAGGCTTCGACCGCGTCGCCTGGGCCAATCTCGCCGACGAGATCGCGCATCTGGCCATGGACCGGTTCATCGACGCCGAGAGCGGGGCGCTGCGTGAATTCTTCGATCACGACTGGGCGCCGTTCCCCGGCGAAAAGGGCCGTATCGTGGAGCCGGGGCACCTTTTCGAATGGGCGTGGCTCCTCCTGCGCTGGGCGGAACGGCGCGGCAACGCGCAGGCGATCGTCAAGGCGCGGCGGCTTTTCGAGATCGGCGAGAAAGACGGAACCTGCCACGACCGGGACGTGGTCGTCATGACGCTCCTTGACGATTTCTCCGTTGCCGATCCGACAGCGCGGCTTTGGCCGCAGACGGAGTGGCTGAAGGCGGCGATCCGCTTTTCGGCTCTGACGGAAGGTGCGGAGCGAGAGCGTTATCTGGCTTCGGCTGGGCGCGCCGCAGCGGCGCTGCAGCGCTTCCTGGACGTGCCTGTCCGCGGCCTCTGGCGCGACAAGCAGAAGGCGGATGGCAGCTTCGTCGAAGAGCCGGCGCCAGCAAGCACCTTCTATCATATTCTTTGCGCGATCTATGAACTGGAGGATTGCCTTAAGCGGATGTGACCGGCGTCGGCAGACCTTCCGTCCTCATCGAGAGCGCCATTATTCGGCCCGCCGCACCCGCGGCGGGCCGTTTTTATTGCCAATCTGCAATTGTGACCGGTTCGTATGTTGACATAAAGATATCTTTATGTGAGTAAATCGATAATTCTTTGTCGTTTTCAGAACGGGAGATCTCCCATGTCCGCCGACGCCCTCTTTGGAAACGTCTCGCCCAAGCCGGATGGTTCGGAAGTCTTGCGGCAGCTCGCCCAGGCGGCGGCTGAACGCATCCTCATCATGGATGGCGCCATGGGAACGGAGATCCAGCAGCTCGGTTTCGTGGAGGATCACTTCCGCGGCGAGCGCTTCGGTGGCTGCGCCTGCCATCAGCAGGGCAACAACGACCTCCTGACGCTCACTCAGCCGAAGGCGATCGAGGATATTCATTACCACTACGCCATCGCCGGCGCCGATATCCTCGAAACCAACACCTTCTCCTCGACGCGGATCGCCCAGGCCGATTACGGCATGGAGGACATGGTCTACGATCTCAATCGCGATGGCGCGCGGCTGGCGCGGCGCGCCGCGAAGCGGGCCGAGGCGGAGGATGGCCGGCGGCGCTTCGTGGCAGGCGCGCTCGGCCCCACCAACCGCACCGCTTCGATTTCGCCGGACGTCAACAACCCCGGCTATCGAGCCTTCAGCTTCGACGATCTGAGGCTCGCCTATGCCGAGCAGGTGCGGGGCCTCATCGACGGCGGTGCCGACATCATCCTGATCGAGACGATCTTCGACACGCTGAATGCCAAGGCGGCGATCTTCGCGACGCAGGAAGTCTTTGCCGAAAAGGGCGTCCGTCTGCCGGTGATGATCTCCGGAACGATCACCGATCTCTCCGGCCGTACCCTCTCCGGCCAGACGCCCACGGCCTTCTGGTATTCGGTGCGCCATGCGGATCCGTTTACGATCGGGCTCAACTGCGCGCTCGGCGCAAATGCGATGCGCGCCCATATAGACGAGCTTTCGGCGGTCGCCGACACGCTCGTCTGCGCCTATCCGAATGCCGGCCTGCCGAACGAGTTCGGCCGCTATGACGAAAGCCCCGAGCAGATGGCGGCGCAGGTCGAGGGCTTCGCCCGGGACGGTCTCGTCAACATCGTCGGCGGCTGCTGCGGTTCCACGCCGGCCCATATCCGCGCCATTGCCGAAGCGGTTGCCAAATATCCGCCGCGCCGGGTGCCCGAGATCGATCGCCGCATGCGGCTTTCCGGCCTCGAACCCTTCACGCTTACCGACGAGATTCCCTTCGTCAACGTCGGCGAACGCACCAACGTCACCGGCTCGGCGAAGTTCCGCAAGCTGATCACCGCCGGGGACTACGCCGCCGCACTCGATGTGGCGCGTGATCAGGTGGCGAATGGCGCCCAGATCATCGACGTCAACATGGACGAAGGCCTGATCGATTCGAAGCAGGTGATGGTCGAGTTCCTGAACCTCGTCGCCTCCGAGCCGGATATCGCCCGTGTACCGGTGATGATCGATTCTTCCAAATGGGAGGTGATCGAAGCCGGGCTCAAATGCGTCCAGGGCAAGGCGCTGGTGAACTCCATCTCGCTCAAGGAAGGCGAGGCGGCGTTCCTGCACCATGCGCGCCTCGTGCGCGCCTATGGCGCCGCCGTCGTGGTGATGGCGTTCGACGAGAAGGGCCAGGCCGATACGAAGACCCGCAAGGTGGAAATCTGCCGGCGGGCCTATCGGCTGCTGACGGAGGAGGTTGGCTTCCCCCCGGAGGACATCATCTTCGACCCGAATATCTTCGCGGTCGCGACCGGCATCGAGGAGCACAACAATTACGGCGTCGACTTCATCGAGGCGACGCACGAGATCATCGCGGCACTGCCGCATGTCCACGTCTCCGGCGGCGTGTCGAACCTCTCCTTTTCCTTCCGCGGCAACGAGCCGGTGCGCGAGGCGATGCACGCCATCTTCCTTTATCACGCGATCCAGGCCGGCATGGACATGGGCATCGTCAATGCCGGACAGCTCGCCGTCTATGATGCGATCGACCCGGAACTGCGCGAAGCCTGCGAGGACGTGGTGCTCAACCGCCGGGCCGATTCGACCGAGCGCCTCCTGGAGATCGCCGAGCGCTATCGCGGGAAGGGCGGGAGCCAGGGCAAGGAGAAGGACCTTGCCTGGCGCGAATGGCCGGTGGAGAAGCGGCTCGAACATGCGCTCGTCAATGGAATTACCGAATTTATCGAAGCCGATACGGAAGAAGCCCGGCTTGCCGCCGAGCGGCCGCTGCATGTCATCGAAGGGCCGCTGATGGCCGGGATGAACGTCGTGGGCGATCTCTTCGGTTCCGGCAAGATGTTCCTGCCGCAGGTGGTCAAGTCCGCCCGGGTGATGAAGCAGGCCGTTGCGGTGCTGCTCCCCCATATGGAGGAGGAGAAGCGCGCCAATGGCGGCGGCGAGGCGCGGGAGAGTGCCGGCAAGATCCTGATGGCGACCGTCAAGGGCGACGTGCACGACATCGGCAAGAACATCGTCGGCGTCGTGCTCGCCTGCAACAATTACGAGATCATCGACCTCGGCGTCATGGTGCCCTCGGCTAAGATCCTCGAAGTGGCGCGCGAACAGAAGGTCGACATCGTCGGTCTTTCCGGCCTTATCACGCCGTCGCTGGACGAGATGGCGCATGTCGCTTCCGAGCTCGAACGGGAGGGCTTCGATGTCCCGCTGCTGATCGGCGGGGCGACGACCAGCCGCGTGCACACGGCCGTGAAGATCAATCCGCGTTACAGCCTCGGCCAGACGGTCTATGTCACCGACGCCAGCCGAGCGGTCGGCGTCGTATCGAGCCTGCTCTCGCCGGAAGTCCGCGACTCCTACAAGAAAACGGTCCGCGCGGAGTATCTGAAGGTTGCCGACGCACATGCCCGCAACGAAGCCGAGAAGCGCCGTCTGCCGCTTTCCCAGGCGCGGGCGAATGCCTTTCGGATAGATTGGGACGCCCACCAGCCGAAGGTTCCGTCCTTCCTCGGCACGCGTGTTTTCGAGGGATGGGACCTCGCCGAACTCGCCCGCTATATCGACTGGACGCCGTTCTTCCAGACCTGGGAGCTGAAGGGGGTATTCCCGAAAATCCTCGATGACGAACGCCAGGGGGCTGCCGCTCGCCAGCTCTTCGAGGACGCGCAGGCGATGGTCGAAAAGATCGTGGCCGAGGCATGGTTCGCTCCGAAGGCCGTGATCGGCTTCTGGCCGGCCGCCAGCATGGGCGACGACGTCCGCCTGTTTGCCGACGAGGTGCGCGAAGCCGAGCTTGCCACCTTCTTCACGCTCCGCCAGCAGATGGTGAAGCGCGACGGCCGGCCGAACGTCGCCCTTGCCGACTTCGTCGCCCCGGCGGCGAGCGGCAAGCGGGACTATGTCGGCGGTTTCGTGGTGACGGCCGGCATCGAGGAAGTGGCGATCGCCGAACGCTTCGAACGGGCGAACGACGATTATTCCTCGATCATGGTCAAGGCGCTTGCGGACCGCTTCGCAGAGGCCTTTGCCGAGCGCATGCATGAATATGTCCGCAAGGAGCTCTGGGGCTATGCTCCGGACGAAGCCTTCACGCCGCAGGAATTGATCGCCGAGCCCTATGCCGGCATCCGCCCTGCGCCCGGCTACCCGGCGCAGCCCGACCACACGGAAAAGGAGACGCTTTTCCGGCTCCTGGATGCGGAAGCCGCTATCGGCGTCCGGCTCACCGAGAGCTATGCGATGTGGCCGGGCTCTTCGGTATCGGGCCTCTATGTCGGCCACCCCGATTCCTATTACTTCGGCGTCGCAAAGATCGAGCGCGATCAGGTGGAGGACTATGCCGATCGCAAGCGCATGAGTGTCCGCGAGGTCGAGCGCTGGCTTTCGCCGATCCTCAATTACGTGCCGATGCCGGAGACGGAAGCGGCGGAGTAGGGTGGACGAATATGGGGTTTGCCGCCGCTTGCCCCTCATCCGCCTGCCGGCACCTTCTCCCCGCAGGCGGGGAGAAGGGACAAGCGGCGCCGACTGAACCCCGCATTCACCGCCCGCCCGAGGGAGCGAGCGGGCGCGGCATATCCCTTCTCCCCGCCTGCGGGGAGAAGGTGGCGGCAGCCGGTTGAGGGGCAAGCCCGACCGAGCGGGGTTGAGCCGGTTGGGTTCACGAGGGATCCCCTTCATGAGCAGTATCCGCCGCACCGGCGCGCAAGAGATATGTGCATGCCGTAGCATTTCGATGGGGAGAAGGAACGAGCGGCGCGCTCCCCGGAATGTTAGTGCACTGTTTTTGCAGAACAATCCCAGCGCTTATCGGCCTGCAGCCAGGATCATCTCAGCCGCCTTTTCCGCGATCATGATCGTCGGGGAATTGGTGTTGCCGGAGGTGATCGTCGGCATGATCGAGGCATCGGCGATGCGCAGGCCGGCGATGCCGCGCAGCCGCAACTCGGGATCTACGACGCTATCCGGGTCGCTGCCCATCCGGCAGGTGCCGACGGGATGGAAGATCGTCGTGCCGATGTCGCCCGCCGCGCGTTTCAGCTCCTCATCCGTCTGGTAGTCCGGACCGGGCTTGAACTCGACCGGCTTGTAACGGGCGAAAGCGGGCTGCGCGACGATGCGGCGGGTGAGCCGGATCGACTTCACGGCCACATCCCGGTCGGCCTCGGCCGTCAGGTAGCGCGGACGGATGTCGGGCGCCGCTGCGAAATCCGGGCCCTTCAGATGTACCGAACCGCGGCTTTCCGGCCGCAGATTGCAGACGCTCGCGGTGACGGCGGGGAAGGGGTGTACCGGTTCGCCAAACTTTTCGAGCGTCACCGGTTGGACATGATACTGCAGATCCGGCGTTTCCTTCTCCGGGCCCGAGCGCGTGAAGATGCCGAGCTGGCTTGGCGCCATGGCCATCGGGCCGGAGCGGCGGACGAGATATTCGAGGCCGATCGCCGCCTTGCCGAAAAGTGAAGTCGCCTTTTCATTGAGCGTCGGGACGCCGGTCACCTTGTAGGCGAGGCGCAATTGCAGGTGGTCCTGCAGGTTTTCGCCGACTGACGGCAGTTCGTGGCGCACTTCGATGCCGCTTTCATGAAGCACGTCGGGCCGGCCGATTCCGGAGAGTTCGAGGATATGCGGCGAGCCGATCGCTCCGGCCGAAAGCACCGTTTCGCGGCGCGCACGGGCGCTTTTTACGGTGCCGTCATGCTGGAACTCGACGCCGGCGACGCGGCCGTCCTCGAGAATGAGCCGGCGGACATGGGCCTTCGTCAGAATCGTAAGGTTCCGCCGATTCCGGGCTGGCTTCAGAAAGGCCTTGGCCGTATTCCAGCGGATGCCGGACCGCTGATTGACATCGAAATAACCGGAGCCCTCGTTGTTTCCGCGGTTGAAGTCGTCGGTCTCCGGAATGCCCGCCTCGGTCGCGGCCTTCTGGAAGGCATCGAGCACCGCCCATCGGACGCGTGCCTTCTCGACCCGCCATTCGCCGCTTGCTCCGTGCATGTCGTCGGCGCCGCGGTAATGATTCTCGGATTTCCTGAAGAACGGCAGCACGTCGTTCCAGCTCCAGCCGGGGCAGCCGAGCTGGCGCCAGAGGTCGTAGTCTCGCGCCTGCCCGCGCATGTAGATCATGCCGTTGATCGAGGAGCAGCCGCCGAGCACCTTGCCGCGCGGGTAACCGAGAGACCGGCCGTTGAGGCCTTCCTCCGCCGCGGAGGTGAAGCACCAGTCGGTGCGTGGATTGTTGATGCAATAGAGATAGCCGACCGGAATGTGGATCCAGTGATAGTTGTCGCTGCCGCCGGCCTCGAGCAGCAGCACGCGGCGGTCCGGGTCTTCCGACAGGCGGTTGGCGAGCACGCAGCCGGCGCTACCCGCTCCGACGATGATGTAGTCGAACGTGTCCATTGGTTTTCTCTATGTCGGGGCCCGACGTGGTTCGGACCGATGCATGGTCAATGCTTGTGTCGATGCTCGAAGCCGAGCCTGCGGCCGAGCCGGGAGTTGTAGAACTCGCCGACGATGCCGCGGCGGAACAGAAGCACGCAGACCATGAAGACGATGCCGGTTATGATCGTGACCGGAAATTCCGAGGTCGCCAGATAGTTCTGCAGCGTCACGACGAGACCCGCGCCGAAGAGCGGCCCGATCAGCGTTCCGATGCCGCCGAGAAGCGTCATCAGGATGACTTCGCCGGACATCTGCCAGCTGACGTCGGTCAGCGTCGCGAACTGGAAGACGAGTGCCTTCAGACCGCCGGCAAGCCCGGTCAGCGCCGCCGACATCACGAAGGCTGCGAGTTTGTAGTTCCTGACCGAGTAGCCGAGCGAGATCGCGCGCGTCTCGTTCTCGCGGATCGACTTCAGGATCATTCCGAAGGGCGAATTGATGATCCGCCAGATCATGGCGATGCCGATAACGAAGACGGCGAGCACGAAATAATACATGTTCGTCGGCTGCGAGAGATCGATGAAACCGAGGAGATGGCCGCGAGGCACCGATTGGATACCGTCCTCGCCGCGGGTGAACCCGGCCTGGAGGCAGAAGAAATAGAACATCTGGGCCAACGCCAGCGTGATCATGGCGAAATAAATGCCCTGCCGGCGGATCGCGAAGAAGCCGACGACCGCGCCGAGAAGGGCAGCGCCGACGACGCCGAGGAGGATGCCGAGTTCGGGCGGCACGCCCCATTCCTTGACCGCATGCGCGGTGAAATAGGCCGCGCCGCCGAAGAAGGCGGCATGGCCGAAGGAGAGCAGCCCCGTATAGCCGAGCAGCAGATTGAAGGCGCAGGCAAACAGCGCGAAGCATAAGATCTTCATGAGGAAGACGGGGTAGAAGAACAGGGGCGCGAGCAGCAGGCAGGCAAGGCCGACGCCGAGAAACACCGTCTGAACGATGGCCGGCGAGCGTTCCTTCCGCTTCGCGAGTTCAAGTGTCAGCGTCATATCAAGCATCCCGACCGAAGAGACCCGCGGGCCTCAGCAGGAGAACGATGGCCATGATCACGAAGATCACGATGTTGGAGGCCTCCGGATAGAAGACCTTGGTCAGTCCCTCGGCGATGCCCAGCAGATAACCGGTGACGATCGCGCCCATGATCGAGCCCATGCCGCCGACGACGACCACTGCGAAGACGACGATGATGATGTTAGATCCCATCAGCGGCGAAACCTGGTAGATCGGCGCCGCGAGAACTCCGGCAATTGCGGCGAGCGCCGCGCCGAGCCCGTAGGTCAGCGTCAGCAGAAAGGGCACGTTGATCCCGAAGGATTGCACCAGGACCGGATTCTCCGTAGCGGCGCGCAGATAGGAGCCGAGCTTGGTCTTCTCGATCATGAGCCAGGTGCCGAGGCAGATCACCAGCGAAAAGACGATGACCCAGCCGCGATAGATTGGCAGGAACATGAAGCCGAGATTGGCCCCGCCCATAAGCAGCGCCGGCGTCGCATAGGGCTGGCCGGACGCGCCGTAGAGATAGCGGAAGGTGCCTTCGATGGTGAGCGCCAGGCCGAAGGTGAAGAGGAGGCCGTAGAGCGGATCGAGCGTATAGAGCCGTCTCAGCATCGTGCGTTCGATAACGGCGCCGATGAGGCCGACGAGAAGGGGCGCGAGAATGAGCGCCGGCCAATAGCCGATGCCCAAATAGGAGAGCAGCAGCCAGGCCATGAAGGCGCCGAGCATATACTGCGCACCGTGGGCGAAGTTGATGACGCGCAGGAGCCCGAAGATGATGGCGAGGCCGAGGCTCAGGAGCGCATAGAAGGAGCCGTTGATGAGCCCGATCAGCAGCTGCCCGAGAAAGGCCTGGAGGGGAATTCCGAAAATCATCGTCATGGCCTACACCCCGAGCACATCATGCAGCATATCCATGCGCCCGGAAAGTTCCGAAACCGGAAACTCGCCGGCCACACGCCCATGATCCATCAGGTAGAAGCGGTCCGCGACCTTGCTCGCGAAACGGAAGTTCTGCTCCACCAGGAGAACGGTCATGCCGCGTTCCTTCAGCTTCTTCAGCACCTCGCCGATGCGCTGGACGATCACCGGGGCAAGTCCCTCGGTCGGCTCGTCGAGCAGGATCATCCGCACTCCGGTCCGCAGGATGCGCGCGATCGCCAGCATCTGCTGCTCGCCACCCGAGAGCTTGGTTCCGGCGCTGTTGCGGCGCTCGTGGAGATTGGGAAACAGCTCGAATATCTCGTCGATCGTCATGCCGCCCTTCGCGACGGCCGGCGGCAGCAAGAGGTTTTCGTAGACGGTAAGCGTCGAGAAGATGCCGCGCTCCTCGGGGACGAATCCCAGGCCGCGATGGGCGACGCGGTGGAGGGGCACGCGCATCAGGTCCTCGCCGGCGAAGCTGATTTCACCTCTGCGCTCGCGCACGATCCCCATGATCGCGCGCAGCGTCGTAGTCTTGCCGACGCCGTTGCGGCCGAGCAGCGTTACCATTTCGCCCTCGCCGACGGTCATGTCGACGCCGTGCAGGACGTGGCTTTCGCCGTACCAGGCGTTAAGGCCGGCCACCTTGAGAAGCGGTTTCATCTGGAGGCCTCCTCCGTGCCCATATAGGCTGTGCGGACGCGCGGATCCTCCGAGACTGTCGCATAGTCTCCTTCCGCGAGGATCTCCCCGCGCTGCAGGACCGTGACGTGGTGGCAGAGCGTCGCGACGACCGAGAGATTGTGCTCGACCATCAGCACTGCCCGCTCGCGCGCTACTTCGCGGATGATCTCGGCGACCATGCCGACGTCCTCATGCCCCATGCCGGCCATAGGCTCGTCGAGGAGCAGCACCTTCGGCTCGAGCGCCAGCGTCGTGGCGATTTCGAGCACGCGCTTGCGGCCGTAGGAAAGGTCCGCGGCGACGGCGTTCGCCTCCTTGTCGAGACCGACGGAGCGGATCAGCTGCTCGGCCTTGCCGTTGAGAGTGTCGAGCGACGACAAGGATTTCCAGAACTGCGTCGCCAGGCGGTTCGGCCGCTGCAGCGCGACGCGGACGTTGTCGAGCACGGTCAGGTGCGGGAACACCGCCGAGATCTGGAACGAGCGTACGAGGCCCATGCGGGCGACCTTGTCGGGCGCGGTCCTGGTGATGTCCTCGCCGAGCAGGGTGATCGTGCCATGGGTCGGCTGCAGGAACTTCGTGAGGAGATTGAAGACGGTGGTCTTGCCGGCCCCGTTCGGGCCGATCAGCGCATGCACGCGGGCATGGTGGACATCGAGGTCGACGTCCTTGACGGCGGTGAAGCCGCCGAAGTCGCGGCGGAGCCCGCGGGCGGACAGAACCACCCGCGGCGCTCCATTCTCCAAAGGCATGGCGACGGTCATCGTCTTGCCGGTCAGGACTTCACGAGCTCGCAGCCGCTCTGGGCCGGGTCGATGAAGGCTTCCTTACCGGGAATGGTCGCGAGAACCTTGAAGTAGTCCCAGGGCTCCTTGCTCTCGTCCGGCTTCTTGACCTCGAGCAGATACATGTCGTGGATCATCCGCCCGTTCGGCGCGACTGTCCCGTTCTTTGCAAAGACGTCGTCGACCGGAAGAGCGTGCAGCTCTTTGGCGACAGCTTCCGTCTCGTCGGTTCCGGCCTTCTCGATCGCTTTCAGATATTGCAGTACGGCCGAGTAGGTGCCGGCATGAACCATGTTCGGCATCTTGCCGGTGCGCTCCATGAAGCGCTTGCCGAACTTGGCGCTCTCCTCGTCGCGGTTCCAGTAGAAGCCTTCGGTGAGCGTCAGCCCCTGCGCCGCATCGAGACCGAGACCGTGGACTTCGGCCAGCGTGAAGAGCAGGGCCGCCAGGCGTTGCCCGCCCTGGACGATGCCGAACTCGGCGGCCTGCTTGATGGCGTTCGAGGTGTCGAGACCGGCATTGGCAAGACCGATCACCTTGGCTCCCGAGGACTGGGCCTGCAACAGGAAGGAGGAAAAGTCGGTGGTTGCAAGCGGATGACGGACGGCGCCGACGACGGTGCCGCCGTTCTCCTTGACATAGTTGCCGGTGTTCTCTTCCAGCGAATAGCCGAAGGCATAGTCGGCGGTCAGGAAGAACCAGCTGTCGCCGCCCTGCTTGACCAGCGCGCCGCCGGTGCCGACCGCGAGCGAATGCGTGTCATACGCCCAATGGAAGCCGTAGGGGCTGCACTGCTTGCCGGTGAGCTCCGTCGTTGCGGCCCCGGTGACGATGTCGATCTTCTTCTTTTCTTTCGAGATCGCCTGCACGGCAAGCGCAACGGAGGAGGTGGTCAGCTCCATGATGCTGTCGACCTGCTCGGTGTCGTACCATTGCCGCGCAATGTTGGAGGCGATATCGGGCTTGTTCTGATGGTCGGCCGTCACCACCTCGACCGGGACGCCGAGCACCTTGCCGCCGAAGTCTTCGACAGCCATCAGCGCCGCCTCGTAGGAGGATTTGCCGCCGAAATCGGCATAGACGCCGGATTGGTCGTTGAGAATGCCGATCTTGACCTTGCCGTCGGATGCGTCGGCAAGGGCGGCGGTGCTGCCGGCGAGCACCATCGCGAGCGTGGCGATCAGTTTCTTGTGCATTTGTCCTCCTCCCAAAGGTTCTATGTTCTAAAGGGCGATGCGAAGCCCTCGTGCGGAAACACATAGGGCTCGGCCGTGTCCTTTCGAGGCCTCGGCCGTCTCCCCACATCGCTCTGTTCAAATTTGACCAGACATGCTCCTCAAATGTCGGCCGGATGTTTACCATCCAGAAAATTCTGCTTGGAAGCAAGTCGGTCGACCCGTAAATTGCAAACAGCATCTGTTCATTTTTGAACAGAAGGGGAGGGACATGAATCCGAATTTTACCTGGGACGATCTGCAGTTCTTCCTCGCGGTCGCGCGAACGGGCCAGCTCTCGACGGCAGCGCGACGCCTGCGGACGAGCCACGCGACCGTCTCGCGCCGCATCGACCGGCTGGAATTCGCACTCAAGGTCAAGCTCTTCGAGCGCAATCCCCGCGGATACGTGCTGACGACCATGGGCCAACGCTTCGTCGAAACGGCCGAGCGCATGGAGCGGGAGACGGAGCAACTGCAGCTCGACATCAGCGACGGCATGACGGCGCAACGCGGTGTCGTACGGCTGAGTACGCTTGAGGGTTTCGGCAACTTCTTCCTCGCGGACCGGCTTGGGGAGTTCGCCGAGCGCTATCCGAACATCTCGCTTGAGCTCGTGGCGATCCAACAGATCATGTCGTTGTCGCGCAAGGAGGCGGATATCGCGGTAGCGCTCGCCGCACCGAAAGCCGGAGCTTACCATGCCGAAGTGCTGACGCCCTATACGCTGCATGTCTATGGGGCACGCAGCTATCTCGCCGGTCAGCCGCCGATCCGCACACGCAGCGATCTCGGCTCCCACCGCTTCGTCGGTTATATCGACGACATGATCTTCACGCCGGGGCTCGATTATCTCGGCGAGATACAGCCGGGGCTGCGCGCCCATTTTCAAAGCTCGAGCATC
>NZ_CP120365.1:1530000-1942500 GCF_030064585.1 Ensifer meliloti | reverse complement strand
TGGATTGTCCGGGCGGGGACGCGGTTCCAGGAAATAGCTCCACCGTATAGACCGTACCCGAAACCGACACAGGTGGTCAGGTAGAGTATACCAAGGCGCTTGAGAGAACTATGTTGAAGGAACTCGGCAAATTGCACGCGTAACTTCGGAAGAAGCGTGACCCTTTTCTACGCAAGTAGGATGGGGTGGCACAGACCAGGGGGTAGCGACTGTTTATCAAAAACACAGGGCTCTGCGAAGTCGCAAGACGACGTATAGGGTCTGACGCCTGCCCGGTGCTGGAAGGTTAAGAGGAGGGGTGCAAGCTCTGAATCGAAGCCCCAGTAAACGGCGGCCGTAACTATAACGGTCCTAAGGTAGCGAAATTCCTTGTCGGGTAAGTTCCGACCTGCACGAATGGCGTAACGACTTCCCCGCTGTCTCCAACATAGACTCAGTGAAATTGAATTCCCCGTGAAGATGCGGGGTTCCTGCGGTCAGACGGAAAGACCCCGTGCACCTTTACTATAGCTTTACACTGGCATTCGTGTCGGCATGTGTAGGATAGGTGGTAGGCTTTGAAGCGGGGACGCCAGTTCTCGTGGAGCCATCCTTGAAATACCACCCTTATCGTCATGGATGTCTAACCGCGGTCCGTCATCCGGATCCGGGACAGTGTATGGTGGGTAGTTTGACTGGGGCGGTCGCCTCCGAAAGAGTAACGGAGGCGCGCGATGGTGGGCTCAGAGCGGTCGGAAATCGCTCGTCGAGTGCAATGGCATAAGCCCGCCTGACTGCGAGACTGACAAGTCGAGCAGAGACGAAAGTCGGTCATAGTGATCCGGTGGTCCCGCGTGGAAGGGCCATCGCTCAACGGATAAAAGGTACGCCGGGGATAACAGGCTGATGACCCCCAAGAGTCCATATCGACGGGGTTGTTTGGCACCTCGATGTCGGCTCATCGCATCCTGGGGCTGGAGCAGGTCCCAAGGGTTTGGCTGTTCGCCAATTAAAGCGGTACGTGAGCTGGGTTCAGAACGTCGTGAGACAGTTCGGTCCCTATCTGCCGTGGGTGTAGGAATATTGACAGGATCTGTCCCTAGTACGAGAGGACCGGGATGGACATATCTCTGGTGGACCTGTTGTCCTGCCAAGGGCATAGCAGGGTAGCTATATATGGAAGGGATAACCGCTGAAGGCATCTAAGCGGGAAACCCACCTGAAAACGAGTATTCCCTTGAGAACCGTGGAAGACGACCACGTTGATAGGCCGGGTGTGGAAGTGCGGCAACGCATGAAGCTTACCGGTACTAATCGTTCGATTGGCTTGATCGTTCCCATTGCTTATGCTCATCGAAGATGAGCATCGCAACTTTCTTTGTCCTCACGCGCGTAGCGCTGCGGACGGCGCGCGCCACAAGGCGCGACGCGCTCTGCGCTTGCGGCCTCACGGCCGGGGCGACAGACAGAAGACGTGTTCAAAACGAAGCAATCGCTTCACCAGCTTCTCAAAATCGGTTCGAGCCTGCAGCGCAGGCTCAATCTTGCGCTTTGCCGACCTGGTGGTTCTGGCGGGGTGGCTGCACCCGTTCCCATTCCGAACACGGCCGTGAAACGCCCCAGCGCCGATGGTACTTCGTCTTAAGACGCGGGAGAGTAGGTCGCTGCCAGGTCTGCAAAACGCAGGATAAACAAAACCGAACATCATCTCTCATAAGCCGGACAAACTCGGCGAGATTTTGCTTCGCAAAACTCGGACAAGATTTTGCTTCGCAAAACTCGGATAACGCGGGGTGGAGCAGCCCGGTAGCTCGTCAGGCTCATAACCTGAAGGCCGCAGGTTCAAATCCTGCCCCCGCAACCAAACACACACACATATACACGCCAAAAGGCCCGCAGCAGCGGGCCTTTTGGCGTTTGAGGGCCTCCCAGCGCCGATAGGGCGCCCGTTTTGCAGCGTCGTTTCCAGTCGATGTCCATCACCTTTCCTCCGCGCGCTGCAGCATCGCCATGGCGGTCTCGGCGTCGGTGATCATGATCGTGGGCAGCCTTGCCCGTGCTAGGGCCAGGAGAATGTCGTGCTTGTGCGAACCGCCCGAGGCAATGATGCGGCAGGGGATGCGGCGGTAGTCGTCGAACTCGGGCGAGAGCACCTGGCGGTTGAGCGGGTGATCGACGGGGTTGCCTTCGGCGTCGATATACCGGCCGAGGAGATCGCCGACCGCACCGCGGGCTATGAGTTCGCTCACCTTCGTCCCTTCCGGAAGGCCATAGCGCACCTGCAGGGAGTGCTGCGACATGTCGCCGGCGCTGAGATAGGATATGTCGACGTCGCAGATCTGGCGGAAGGTCTTGCGGAACACCGACTGCGCAATCAGGGCCTCGCGCGATTGCGGAGTTTCGGCATAGATAGGCGCGACGAAGTAGTGGCATTGCGCCTTCAGCACCTCCGCGAAGCCGCGGACGATCTCGAAGGTGTTGATCTCCGAACCATGCGTCAGCCCGCCCATCATCGATCGGACATCGATCCGGGGTTCGTTGGCGGGCGTCATATGCTGCATCGTCTCGCGTAAGGTCGCTCCCCAGCCAACTCCAATGGAGTGTGGTTTCCGCGTCTGGATCAGGCGATCGAGATAGGCGGCGGCGCCGCGCCCGATGACCGCGTGGAGAAGGCGCGGATCTGCCGGGGCGGGCATGACCACGGCATCATCCAATCTGAAACGGTCGCGCAGCCGCGATTCCAGCTCGACACTCTCGACAAGGGGTGAACTAAAGCTGATCCGGACGATGCCCTGCTCCAGCGCCGCGGCAAGAAGCTCGTTCACCCTCCGGCGTGTGAGATTCATGCGCTCGCCGATCTCGGCCTGCGTCAGTCCTTCCACGTGGTAGAGCCAAGCGGCCTTGGCCATCAGTTTCTGCTGCCCCATGCACCCCCCCCTGCAACGCTGCGCGTCTGTTAGACCGCATGTCATCCTTAATCGGGCAAGGCGACACGGAGAAGAGTTACATACGTCACATCAGTGTTACACATGTGAACTAATTGGCGTCTGACGACATTCGGTTGGACGCTTACCCCCAATGACTGCAGCTTCATTCATCATCGCTTTCCACTGCGCGCCGACAGGGCGCGGAGTTACGCAAGCGATGTCTCCTAGGGACCTCTGTCGGCAAGACCGTCCACAGTTTGGTCGTCGAGCCCCTGTCACGAAA
Organism: Ensifer meliloti; assembly: GCF_030064585.1. Classification (NCBI taxonomy): domain Bacteria; kingdom Pseudomonadati; phylum Pseudomonadota; class Alphaproteobacteria; order Hyphomicrobiales; family Rhizobiaceae; genus Ensifer; species Ensifer meliloti. The sequence goes on along the minus strand of NZ_CP120365.1, from coordinate 1,939,311 downwards.
GTTTCACCCAAACATCAGGAAGACGACGTCTGGCGGAACTACACCCGACGCTGAACAGCATCCGCGCGGGTGCTCGATTCCATCCAAAAGGAGAGTCTCATGCTTTCAATCAATCGGCGCGGCGCGCTGGGCCTCATGGGCGCGACTGCGGGCAGCTTGGTCCTGCCGCGCTTCGCGTTCAGCCAAGGCAAGCGCCCATCCGTCACCATCGCCGTGCAGAAGATCACCATCAATAATACGCTCGACGTCTGGAACGAGCAGTCGAATGTCGGTGAGCGCGTGTTCTTCCCAAACCTCTGGGAGGGTCTGATCCTGCGCGACTGGATGGGCAATCAGGGTCCGGTTCCCGGCCTTGCGACGGAATGGAAGCGTATCGACGACAAGACCCTCGAGCTCAAGCTGCGCCAGGGTGTGAAGTTCCACAATGGCGACGAGCTCACGGCCGACGACGTCGTGTTCAGCTTCTCCGCGCAGCGCGTGTTCGGGGACACCCAGCCCGCAGGCGGCAAGACGGTCTTCGAGGATGAGCACAAGCCGGCCACCGCCAAGGAACTGCCGGCAGTCGTGCCGGGCACCGGGCGCCGCCTCTGGCCGGCGCTTGCCGGCGTCGAGGCCGTCGACAAACATACCGTTCGCTTCCACAACGCGACGCCGGACGTCACCATCGAGGGCCGCCTTTATGCCTTCGGCAGCCAGATTGCCAACCGTCGCGCCTGGGACGAGGCGGCGACCTATATGGACTGGGCACGCAAGCCGATCACCACCGGCCCCTATATGGTCGGCGAACATAAACCGGACGTTTCCTTGACGCTCGTCGCCTTCGACGACTACTGGGGCGGCCGCCCGCCGCTGGAGCAGATTCGCTTCGTCGAGGTTCCGGAGGTTTCGTCGCGCGTCAACGGCCTGCTCTCCGGCGAATACGACTTCGCCTGCGACCTCCCGCCGGACCAGATCGCTGCGGTTCAGGCCGCACCCGGATATGAGGTCCAGGGCTCGACGATCCACAACCACCGCATTTCCGTCTTCAATGTCCAGAATCCGACGCTTCAGGACCCGCTCGTCCGCCGGGCGATGACCCATTCGATCGACCGCCAGGCGATCGTCGATGCGCTCTGGTCCGGTCAGACGACCGTGCCGGCCGGCCTGCAGTTCCCCTTCTACGGTGACATGTTCGTCGAAGGCTGGGCGGTTCCGGAATATAATCCGCAGCTCGCCAAGGATCTCCTGAAGCAGGCCAATTACAAGGGCGATGCGATCCCGTTCCGACTTCTCAACAATTACTACACGAACCAGACTGCGAACGGCCAGATCATGGTCGAGATGTGGAAGCAGGTCGGCCTCAATGTCGAAATCCAGATGAAGGAAAACTGGGGTCAGATCCACGACCCGTCCGGCGCGAAGGGCGTGCGCGACTGGTCGGCCGGCGCCGCCTTCAGCGATCCGGTCTCCTCGATCGTCGCCCAGTTCGGGCCTAACGGCGAGGTTCAGCAGAAGAAGGACTGGGCAAATGCCGAGGCCAACCAGATGGCCCAGATCCTCGAAACGGAAACCGATCATGCGAAACGCAAGAAGGCATTCGCCCGCATGCTCGAGATCTGCGAGCGCGAGGACCCGGTCTACCAGGTGCTTCACCAGAACGCGGTCTTCACCGGCATGAAGTCTTCGTTGAACTGGAAGGCGGCGCCCGCCTTCGCCATGGACTTCCGCGCCGCCAACTGGGCCAGCTGAATTCGACTACGCCGTGTTCCGGCAGCCCGGCGGCTGCCGGAATCCTTTGAGGACCGGGCGGCGATGCCGCGGTCAAAACACCGGGAATGAGAAATGGGCGCTGCCAAGCCGGATCTCGTAGCATTGCGGGACCTGAAGGTCGCTTTCGATGGCGTTCAGGTTCTGCATGGCATCGATCTCAATGTTGCCAAGGGAGAGGCTCTCGGCCTCGTCGGCGAGTCGGGATGCGGCAAGTCCGTGACCTGGCTCGCGGCGCTCGGGCTGCTTCCGGGCAAGGCGGCGGTCACGGGTTCGGTCCGGATCGACGGCCGGGAACTGTGCGGGGCACGCCGCGCCGCTCTCGAGGAGGTCCGCGGCGGGCGGATCGCAATGATTTTCCAGGACCCTTCGAGCTCTCTCAATCCCGTATTGCGCATCGGCCGCCAGATCGTCGAAGCGCTTTACATTCACCGCGGTCTTCGCGGAGATGCGGCGCGCGTCGAGGCCCTGCGGTTGATGGACATGGTCGGCATTCCCGATGCGGCGCGGCGCTTCGATCTTTATCCGCACGAATTTTCCGGTGGGCAGTGCCAGCGCCTGATGATCGCGATGGCGCTCGCGGGCGAGCCGGACCTGCTGATCGCCGACGAGCCGACCACGGCGCTCGACGCGACCATCCAGGCGCAGATCCTCGATCTTCTGAACACGCTTCGGGCAGAGACCGGCATGGCGCTCGTCTTCATCAGCCATGATCTGGGCGCGGTCTCGCAGGTTTGCGATCGCGTATGCGTCATGTATGCCGGCCGGATCGTCGAAGAGGGAAGCGTGGCGCAACTCTTCTCGGAGCCGCGGCATCCCTATACGCGGGGACTGTTCGATGCCATTCCGCGGATCGACGGGCCGCGCGACCGGCTGATCCCTATCCCGGGGACCGTACCGAACCCGAAACATCTGCCTGCGGGCTGTTCCTTCTCGCCCCGGTGCCCCCGCGCCGTCGATGCCTGCGGGAGCGACTACCCGCATCTCGAGCCCCAAGGCGACGGACGCCGCCTTGCCTGCATGCGCCCCGTGCCAGCGGTCACGCGCGGCGACGCTGAGAGAAGAGTTCCCGAAGGGCTGATGTCGTGACTGCGCTGATCGAAGCGGACGAACTCGTGCGCATCTACGAAGTCCGGCGCGGGCTCTTCGGCCGCCCAAGCCCGGTGCGCGCCGTCGACGGGATTTCGCTCGCGGTCATGCCCGGCGAGACGCTCGGAATCGTCGGCGAATCGGGGTCCGGCAAATCGACATTGGGGCGGATGCTTCTGGGGCTCGATCCGGCGCAGGCCGGCGAGGTGCGCTTCGAGGGAAGCCCTATGCCGAAATACGGTACGGCCGGATGGCGGGCGCTGCGCGCCAAGATGCAACTCGTCTACCAGGATCCGCTTGCGGCACTCGACCGGCGCCTGACGATTGCAGCGCAGATCGGCGAGCCGCTCGATATTCACCGGCTCGTCCCGAAAGAACACCAGGCCGCCCGCATTGCCGAACTGATGGCGGCTGTCGGGCTTCGCTCCGACCAGGCCGGGCGCTTCCCGCATGAGCTTTCCGGCGGCCAGCGGCAGCGGGCCGTCATCGCCCGCGCCCTTGCTTCGCGGCCGAAGCTCCTGGTCTGCGATGAGCCCGTCTCCGCCCTCGACGTTTCGATCCAGGCGCAGGTCGTCAACATGCTGCGCGATCTCCAGGAAAAGAACGGCATCGCCATGATCTTCATCAGCCACGATCTGAAGGTCGTGCGCAACATCGCCGACCGCGTTGCGGTGATGTATCTCGGCCGGATCGTCGAGGAGGCTTCTTCCGACGTGATCTTCCGGGCGCCGCAGCATCCCTATACGAAGGCGCTCGTCTCGAGCGTCCCGGTCCCGGGCAAGCCGCTCGAAGGCCGGGTGATCCTGCAGGGCGAACCGCCGAACCCGGCCGATCGTCCCTCGGGCTGCGCTTTCCATCCCCGCTGTCCCGTTGCGCGCGACATCTGCCGCACGAGCGTGCCTGCGCTTCGCCGGACCGGCAACGGCCGGACGGCGGCCTGTCATGCGGTGGCGGGCGAAACCGCGTCGGTCGAGACCCTTAGGAGACGGGCATGATCCGCTTCGTTCTCGTGCGTCTGATGCGCGCCGTGATTACGATCCTCGCCGTCGTGACCTTCGCTTTCGTCGTGCTGCGCATGTCGGGCGATCCGGCCCAGGTGATGCTCGGTCCCGATGTGCCTCAGGACGCCGTCGACGCGTTCCGCAAAACCTGGGGTCTCGACCAGCCGATCTGGGTACAATACCTCGCCTATATCAAGTCCATCTTCACCGGAGATTTCGGCGTGTCGATGCGCGACAAGGCCTCGGCGCTGCGACTGGTTCTGGAGCGGGTGCCCGCGACGCTGCAATTGACGCTTCCGGCGCTGATCCTGAAGCTGATGATCGGTATCCCCGCCGGCGTCTATGCCGCGCTCCACCGCCAGAGCTTCGCCGACCGCGGCGTGATCACGCTGGCGATCATCGGCTTTACCGTTCCGTCCTTCGTCATGGGCCTCGTGCTCGTACTGATCTTTTCGGTTCTTCTGGGCGTGCTGCCGTCCGGGGGCCAGGATACCTGGATGCACGGGATTCTGCCGACGATCACGATGAGCATCGGCGGGATCGGCATTCTTGCCCGTTTCTCGCGCAGCGCCATGATCGAAGTGCTTGGGCAGCCCTACATCCGCACGGCCTCGGCGAAGGGGCTGAAATGGCGCGACGTCATCTGGAGCCATGCGCTTCCCAACGCCGCAGTCCCGATCGTCACCATCGTCGGTTTCATGGTCGGGTCGCTGATCGCCGGCGCGGTCGTGGTGGAATCGATCTTCTCCTGGCCCGGCATCGGGCGGCTGCTGATCGTTTCGGTCAGCAATCGCGACCTCGCCGTCGTGCAGTGCATTCTGCTGATCATCGCCGCGGCAATGGTGATGTCGAACCTCGTCGTCGATCTGCTCTACGGCTGGCTCGACCCGCGGCTGCGTTCGCATGCCGGGCATTAGATCCAAGGAGATGCGCTATGGCTTCCGTTGATCTGGCAGAGAGATCGCCTCTTGCAGGATGGCTACGAGGCTCCCTTTCCTTCCTTCGGCGCAAATTGCCTCTTTCGGTGGCGTTCGGCTTCCTCTGGCTCGCAGCGATGATCGTCATCGCGCTTTTCGCCGGCTACCTGCGGCCCTATGACATCACGGCGATGGATCTGACGAGCCGGCTGTCGGGGCCCGGAACGCTGAAGCACTGGCTCGGCACCGACGAGCTCGGCCGGGACGTGCTGTCGCGGCTGATCCAGTCGATCCGCGTCTCGCTGATCATCGCCTTCAGTGCGACGGTGCTTTCAGCGGTCTTCGGCACGGCGCTCGGTTTCGCGGCAGCGCGGTTTCGGGGCTTGACCGAGCATCTGGTACTCGCGCTTGCCGATTTCCAGGCGGCCCTGCCGTTTCTCATCATGTCGCTCGCGGTGCTGGCCTTCTTCGGCTCCTCCATGGTGCTGCTCGTCTGTCTCATGGGCTTCTACGGCTGGGAACGCTACGCGCGCATCGCCCGCGGCCTGGCGATCTCGGCCGGGGCGCAGGGCTATGCTGCCGCGGTGGTGCAACTCGGCGCCACTCCGGCGCGGGTCTATCTCCGCCATATCCTGCCCAATGTCGCATCGACGCTGATCGTGTCGATGACGCTGACGTTTCCGGAGATCATCCTGATGGAAAGCGGGCTGTCATTCCTAGGTCTCGGCGTGCAGCCGCCGGAAACGAGCCTCGGCAACATGGTCGGCTTCGGGCGCGAATATCTGACCCGCGCTCCCTGGATCATGCTCGCTCCGGCCGCCGTCATCATGCTCACGACCCTTTCCATCTCGCTTGTCGGCGACTGGCTTCGCGACAAGCTCGATCCCACCGTGCGTTGAGGACCAATCCCATGACGAAAATCATCGGCCACCGCGGCGCCCGCAATCTCTGGCCGGAAAACTCGCTGACGGGTTTCCGCAATGCGCTGCGGCTCGGCGTCGATGCCATCGAGTTCGACGTGCACTTGACCGATTCAGGAGAGTTGCTCGTCATTCACGACGCCGCGCTCGACAGGACCGTACACGCGACCGGACCGGTGCGCCGGCTTTCTCCCGAGGGGCGGCTCGCGACGCGGTTGCGCGATACGGACGAGAGCATCCCGACATTGAGCGACGTGCTGGGCATGCTTGCGGCCAGGGACGGACTTCACTTGCACGTCGAGATCAAGTCCGACGAAACGGGAACGCCTTACCCCGGTATCGCCGCGCGAGTAGCGGAGGAACTGCGGCGCTTCGGCGTCGACCACCGCTCCCATCTCACGTCTTTCGATATATCGGTCCTCGAGGAGTGCCGCCTCCATGCGCCGCATGTCGGGCGTCTCGTCTCCGTCAATGCCGACTGGGCGGCGCGGCAAGGCGGTCTCTCTGCCTTTCTCCCGGCCGCCGACGACCTCGTGGACATCGTAGCGATCCACCATGAACTGATGGCGGACGAGTGGGAACTCATCCGTAGCTCGGTGCCTTTGGAGCGGCTTTGCGTATGGACCCTCAACGAGGAAGCGGGCATCCGCCGCTGGCTCGAAAGGGGAATCGGGCATCTGACCTCGGACAGTCCCGATCTGGCGCTCGGCCTCCGTGACGCCGAAGTCGCATCAATGCGCTTACAGGAAAAGTTATAGCGGTTTCCGACCGGAAACGCGTATTTTCTAGTCCGGTCGTAGCCGGTCATCTCAATGGGGACAATCAATGAGCAATATCATCGCAACGGGCTTTAGTTCGGGTTCCGTCGACGGCGAACTGGAGAGCCTCGAGGCCGACCTGCGCCGACTGAGGGAACTCGGCGTCGACACGGTCGAGCTTGGCCTGACCAGCATCGACCTCATCGCCGGCGGAAGACTGATCAAGGAGCGCGTGGAGCGGCTTGTGGCGCTGACCCGCCAGTTTCCCTTTCGCTACACGGTTCACGGCCTCGTTTCCTCGAACTTCATGGATCCGGCAACCGCGGGCTATCAGCTGGAGGCGGCAAAGGCGCTGGTCGAGATCTGCGATCGCATCGGCGCCGGCATCATCGTTCAGCACGGCGGTCACCTGCGCGCCGAGCAGCTTTTCGAGCGGGCGGAGGCAGACCGGCGCGAGCGTGACGCTTTGTTCGAGCTCGCGGAATTCGCACGCCCCTACGGCGTGCGCATCGCGCTCGAGAATATCTTTTCAACAGCGCCGGGGCAGTATCGCCAGACGCCGGCCGAAATCGCCGAGACGGTGAGGGCCGTCGACCATTCCAATCTGGTGGCGCTGATCGACTTCAGTCATGCCTATATCGAGTCCACCTATCGCGGCTTGAATTTTCGCGAGCAGATCCGCGCCATGGCGCCCGTTGCCGGGCACCTCCACGTCCACGATTCCTTCGGCCGCCCGCAGGCCTTTTATCAGGCGTTCTATCCGCAGGAGGCGACGGCACTCGGTATCGGCGACCTGCACATGCCGCTCGGCTGGGGCGACATCGACTGGGAAGATATTTTCGGTGAACTGGATTTCCTGCCCGAGACAGTGCTGATGATGGAGATCGGGCCGCGCTATCGCAATGAGCAGGCCGAATGCCTGAAGCGTGCTCAAGGGCTGATGCTGCTCAATGGCGGCCGCACCGCAACGGCTGCCGAGTGATCGCGATCTGAAGTTGTCATTGCTGCGAAGGCGGGGCTCTGGCGGATGCCGGGCTCCGCCTTTCCGCGTCCAGCCCTTGGCGCGCTTTCAGGATAGTGTGTAGAGCCTGGCTCCACGCCGTCGCGTTGAACGCCGCCTTATTCCTTCGCACTCCGGCCGAGTCCATCACCGATTCGCATAGTCTCATCATTTCGTTTCATGGCCGCGTGCGCCATGCGGCCTTGACACCGCGTCAGTAGGATTTACTAATTCAGTTGTCAGACATCTTATAACTGGGAGCACGCTGCATGTTCCGTGGATCATGCAGCAAGTCGAAGTGCTACAGCGACCATTGCGCGCCTTGCGAGAGACGCGACGCTGGAGGGCTGGCTTATCGAAGAGGAGGATTGCGTGAAAGGACTGTTTGCAAAGCTCGCTATCGGCGTTGCCGCACTGGCGTTCGTAACCGCCGCACAGGCGGGTGAGACGCTCGACCGGGTCATGGGTAAGAAGGCCATGGTGGTCGCCACCAACAGCGGCTGGCCGCCCCAGAGCTATCTGGACGACAGCAACGAGCTGGTCGGTTTCGACATCGACGTCTCCAAGGAGATCGCCAAGCGTCTTGGCGTCGAAGTGAGTTTCGAAACGCCCGACTGGGCGACGTTGACCGGCGGCCGTTGGCAAGGGCGCTACGATCTGGGTGTTGGCTCCGTCACCCCGACCAAGGCGCGTGCCCAGGTCATCGATTTCGCCGGCATCTATTACTTCAGCCCCTATGTTTACGTGCTGCACAAGGACAGCCAGGCGAAATCCGTCGCGGACCTGAACGGCAAGATCATCGGGGTCGAAACGGCGACCACGTCGGAAGATTTCATCCGCCGCCAGCTGGAGATCGATGCGCCGGGCCTGCCGCCGATCGAATATAAGATCGAGCCGGGCGAGATCCGCACCTTCGCCGATTCCATGCTGCCCTTCGACGATTTGCGCCTTGGCGACGGGGTGCGCCTCGATGCGGTCATCGCGCCGGAGCAGACCGCGCTCAACGCGGTGAAGAACGGCTATCCGCTGCGCGTCCTCGAGGGCGAGTATGCCTTCAGGGAGCCGCTTGTGGTCATCGCCGAAAAAGTCGATCCGGACTGGACGAAGAAGGTGGGTTCCATCATCGACGAGATGAAGAAGGACGGCACGCTCGCGACGCTGACCACCAAGTGGTACGGCAAGGACTACAGCGCCGACTGAACCGATACCTACGGGGGGCGGCTCGCCGCCCCTCCGCTTGCCACCGCGGTCGACGGGCGAGAGAAAATGTCCTATCCCAATACCTATTACAAGCAGACAATAGCCGAAACGAATGTCAGACCGCCCCTCTCCGGGACGGTCGAATGCGATACCGTGGTCATCGGCGGCGGGCTCGCCGGTCTGACGACGGCGTTGCAGCTGGCGCGCGCCGGGCAATCGGTGGTCGTTCTCGAAGCGGAAAGCGTAGGCTTCGGGGCGTCCGGCCGCAATGGCGGTTTCGTCAGCCCGGGTTTTGCCACCGGCAGCGACAACATCGCCCGCATGGCCGGGACCGAGGCGGCGCGGCAGATACACCGGCTTTCGATCGAAGGCGTCGAATTCGTCCGCGAGACGATCGAGGCGCTGAAAATCGACGGCGCACGGCCCCAGCCCGGCATCACGAGCGTGTTGCGCTACGACGACGGAGGCAGCCTGAAAGCGCATGCCGACGAGATGAGGCGCATCTACGGCTATGAGCTCGACTATCTCTCCACCGGCGAAGTCCGTTCGGTGCTGAAGTCGAATCGATATTTCCACGCCTTGCGCGACCCCAAAGCCTTCCACATGCATCCGCTCAACTATCTTCGCGGACTGGCGCGCGAGATCGAACGGCTGGGCGGACGGATCTATGAAGGTTCGGCGGCGACCGGGAGCGTGCTCGACGGTGCCGAGAAGACCGTGTCCACGTCTGGCGGCCGTGTCAGAGCGCGTCATGTCGTGTTCACCACCGGCGGCTATACGGGCCCCCTGAACGGGCGGCTGAAACGTTCGTTCCTGCCGATCGCGACCTATGTCATGCTGAGCGAGGAAGCGCCGGAACTCATTCGTACCGCCATCGCCACCACGGACGCGATCGGCGACAACCGCCGCGCCGGCGACTACTACCGCCTGGTCGAGGGCGGGAAGCGCCTGCTTTGGGGCGGGCGCATCACCACCCGTGCGGCCTCACCGGCAGCCTTGGCCGGGGAACTCCGGCGCGAAATGGTCGGGACCTATCCGCAGCTCAAGGATCTGAAGACCGAGCTCGCCTGGTCGGGACTGATGTCCTACGCGCGCCACCTCATGCCACAGATCGGCGAGATGCAACCCGGCGTATGGCATTGCACGGCCTTTGGCGGCCATGGGCTGAACACGACCGCCATCGGCGGGAAGCTGGTGGCCGAAGGCATCCTTGGTCAGTCCGACCGCTACAAGCTGTTCAAGCCATTCGGGCTCGTCTGGGCCGGCGGCTATGCCGGTCTGGCGGTAGCCCAGCTCACCTACTGGAAACTGCAAGCTCAAGACTGGTGGCGCGAGCGCGCGGCCTGAATGCCGGAGAGAACCAAATGATCGGTCGTATGATTCTGACTTATCCGGATGCAGCGCGGCGCACCGGGACGTTTCTCCTGCTCGCGCTGATAACCCTGACGGTCTACAGCCTGGGTGTCAGCCCGGCCTGGATCGGCCTTGTTCTGCCGACGAGCTCGGAGTGGCTGGCCGCCAATCCCGCGCTCGGACGACTGGTCGGCGCGGTGATGATCGCGGTGATAGCGGCGCTGAACTGGAAGGCCCTGCGGCAGCTGCCTCGCCGCTGGCAGGTGGCCGGCGTCTGGCTGGAGCTCTTCGCGCTCCTGATGCTCTTCTTCTATTCCTTCAATCTTTCCTTTGCCTTCATCGCCAAGAAGATCAGCTTCCTGATCTCGCAGGGCGTCGTCACCACGCTCTACATTTCGGTGATCTCGATCGCTGTCGCGACCGTCATCGCGCTTGTGGGCGCAATTGCGAAACTGTCGAAGAACGGTGTGATCTACGGTCTCGCCACCTTCTACACGTCGCTCTTTCGCGGCCTGCCGCTCCTGATGCAGATCTATATCATCTATCTCGGTCTGCCGCAGGTGGGTTACGTCATCAGCGCCGTGCCGGCCGGCATCCTTGCGCTCTCGCTCTGCTACGGCGCTTATATGACCGAAATCTTCCGGGCGGGGATCGAGAGCATTCCGCGGGGGCAGACGGAAGGTGCGACCGCGCTCGGCCTGAGCCCGAGCCAGACGATGGGGCTGGTGATCCTCCCGCAGGCGATGCGTGTGATCATTCCGCCGACCGGAAACCAGTTCATCGCGATGCTGAAGGATTCCTCGCTGATCTCCGTCGTCGGCGTCTGGGAACTGATGTATCTCGCCCGCACCCAGGGACAGACCGAGTTCCGTCACATCGAAATGCTGATCACGGCCTCCATGATCTACTGGATCCTTTCGATCGGCCTCGAATATATGCAGTCCCGTGTCGAGGCACGGTTCGGACGCTTCAATGTCCGTTGACGCGACTGTCGCGCCGGCCGCGGGCGGCATGCCGCGCAACCTGCGCGCTGCCGCCCTGGGCTTCCTGGCCTTCGCCGTGTTTTCGGGCACGGATGTGCTGGTGAAGCTTCTCGCAGAGCGCTTCGAGGTGCCGCAGGTGACCTTCATGGTGACGCTTGCAGCGCTCGCGATGCTTGCCGTCTACGCCGGTGTCACCGGCACAACGGCGTCGCTCAGGCCGCGTCATCCGGGGCTCGCGCTCCTGAGGGCGTTCCTGCTCGCCGTCGATACGCTTCTGATCCACTACGCATTTTCGGTGCTGCCGCTGTCGGAAGCCTATCTGCTCGCCTTCCTCACTCCGATTCTTGTGGCGGTGCTGGCCTTCGCCCTGCTTGCGGAACGCCTGTCCATGCTTGCCTGGTGTGGCGTGGTCGTCGGCTTCCTCGGTGTTGCGGTTGCGCTCAGGCCGGGGATCGCCCCGCTCAATCTCGGTCACGCCGCGGCGGCGGGGTCGGCTCTCGTCTTCGCGCTCTCGCTCGTGCTGCTGCGCCGCGCCAAGGCGACGGAGAGCGACCTTGCCCTCGTCTCCACGCTGCTCGTGGTGCTCGCCGCGGTCGCGCTGGCCGTTGCGTCGATCGGCGGCGGACTGGCGCCGGTCGGGCCGGGCGATCTGCTGATAGCCTTCTTCGCCGGCCTCTTCATGCTCGGCGGTCATCTGCTGCTGGTGCGCGCCTTCCGCATGGGCGACGCCTCGGTGGTTGCGCCTTTCCAATACAGCCAGATCGTCTGGGGCTGCCTCTACGGGGCGCTGTTCTTTGCCGCCCCCATCGAACTGCACACGGTCGCAGGCGCGCTCGTCATCGTGCTTTCCGGCTGGCTCGTCCTGAAATAATCCTGGAGACAACAATGCCAACATCGATCGACATCGCTTCGCCGGAGATCACGCTCAGCGGCGTACACAAGTGGTACGGCCAGTATCATGCCCTTGACGATATCAACCTGTCCATCGCGCCGCGGGAGAAGGTCGTCATCTGCGGACCCTCCGGTTCCGGCAAGTCGACGCTGATCCGCTGCGTCAACCGGCTCGAGGCGCATCAGCAGGGCCGCATCGTCGTCGGCGGCGTCGAAGTCGGCGAGGATGAGCGCAAGGTGGATGCCATCAGGCGCGAAGTGGGAATGGTGTTTCAGCAGTTCAATCTCTTCCCGCACCTGACGATCCTCGAAAACTGCATTCTGGCGCCGATGTGGGTCAAGCGCATGCCGCGCGCCCAGGCGACGGAGATCGCGATGGACTATCTCAATCGCGTGCGCATTCCGGAGCAGGCGAACAAATATCCGGGCCAGCTTTCGGGCGGACAGCAGCAGCGCGTGGCGATCGCGCGGGCGCTCTGCATGAATCCGAAGGTCATGCTCTTCGACGAGCCGACCTCTGCACTCGACCCTGAAATGGTCAAGGAAGTGCTGGACACCATGGTGGCGCTCGCAAACGACGGCATGACGATGGTCTGCGTCACCCACGAAATGGGCTTCGCACGCCAGGTCGCCGATCGGGTGATCTTCATGGACCAGGGCCGCATTGTCGAAGAGGGCGAACCGGACGAATTCTTCGCGCATCCGAAGACGGATCGGGCGAGCCTGTTCCTCAGCCAGCTCCTGCACTGATGCATATGGCAGGATTTGTGCGCACCCATCGCTGCTCGGGCAAGCTTTCACCGAGGCAGGCACTGGCTGGCGATACCGATCATATGAAGTTGCGGAGCGCGTCGCCTTCCATTATTGTAGGCAATATAACTACTGATGAGGTATTGCCGTGGAAGAAGCCGTTTCGGCAGCGGATGCCAACCGCAAGTTTTCTCTTATCCTGCGCAGCGTGCGGGAGGGGCACAGCTATGTCGTGACGAGCCACGGACGGCCTGTCGCGCGCATCGTTCCCGCTGCCAAAAGCGATAACGCGGTTTCCGGTGCGCGAACAGCGCTGCTGTCGCGCCTCGAACGTCAGCCCGCCGTGATTGCCGGGCGCTGGACCCGCGATGAGCTTTACGAGGACGAGCGGTGAGGGTCGCGCTCGACACCAACGTCCTCGCCTATGCGGAGGGCGTCAACGGTATCGAGAAGCGGGATATCGTTCTGGAACTGGTGCGCAATCTGCCGCAGGAGGCTGCCGTCATTCCCGTTCAGGTGCTTGGAGAACTGTTCAATGTTCTCGTGCGCAAGGCAGGAAGGTCACGGGCCGACGCCCGCGAGGCCATTCTAGGCTGGCGAGACGCCTTTTCGATCGTCGGGACCTCGCCCGAAATCATGGTGGCGGCGGCCGACCTCGCAACCGATCATCATTTCGGCATCTGGGATGCGGTGATCCTTTCCGCCGCCTCGCAGGCCGGTTGCCGGCTGCTGCTGTCCGAAGACCTTCAGGATGGCTTCACATCGGGCGGCGTAACAGTCGTCAATCCCTTTGCGTCTCCGCGTCATACGTTGCTGGAGTCATTGTTGGGAGGGGGCGAGGCATAGGAGTAATCCGTCCCATTCGCCGCGCCGTCAGATCGACTGCGGTTCCTGCGGAAAGCCGCCGACATGCGTGCATGTATCCGCGGCCAGGTCCCTGCCGGCCTCGAGGCATGCGGCAAGGGCGCGCCCTTCCAAGCGGGCGGCGATGAAGCCGGCGATGAAGCTGTCGCCGGCGCCGGTCGTGTCGACGACTTCGACCGCACGAATGCCCGCGGACGCAACCTCGGCGCCGTCGCTCGCGAGCGAGCCGAGCGCACCACGCGTGACCACCGCGAGGCGGGCTCCGCGCGCGAGAAATTCGCCGGTCAGCCTCTCTGCACTCGTTTCGTCCTCGCCGGCCGATCCGAAGGCGATCGAAAGGCCGTCGACTTCGAGATCTGCGGCTGCCGCATTGACCGAGACGTCCTGGGAGACGCTGACGCCTGCGGCAGATAGCGCACGGCGCAACAGGCCGCCGTCGTCCAGCCAGCCGATATGCACATGGTCCATGGTCTTCAGCAGCTCGATCTCGCCGGCATCGGGGCGGTATCCGGCGCAGGCCCCGAAGTCTTCATGGACGAAGATGCGGTCGCCGGCAGGCGTAACGTCGATATCTGTGTAGGCCGTGTTGGTGTCGCGCGCGAGCAGGTGATCGACATTGACGCCGTTTGCAAGCAGCAGGCGGCGAACCTGGGCGCCGTCGGAATCGCGGCCAACGGCGCCGAAATAGAAGGAGCCGTGGCCGAGCCTTGCAAGTTGAACGGCGACATTGATCGCGTTGCCGCCGACATAGGATTGGCGAAGTGGCGCGCGATAGCGGTCGATGCAATTGTCGCCGACTGCGGCAAATCGGAAGGAAGTCATGGCGATCTCTTGTCCTGCGGCGTCACGGCCGCGAATGCGGAAGCAATTGCGGCCGTGCTAGTTTATCGGGCGTCCATGCTCAATAGGCCACGCGCTTGTAGTAACGCCGCGTCGTCAGCGGGTGGTTGCGCATCACTTCGAGGTGCGCGCTGATGCGCTCGAGCACGGTTGCGAGAACGATCGGCGAGACGAGGCCGCGTACCTCTTGCGAAATGCCGGGCAGCGCAAAGTCGGCCGTGTCGAGCACGGTCAGCCTGTCCGTGTAGTTGGGCGCGAAATTCTGCACCCGGTCGGCAAGCGGCCGCAGCGCGTCCTCGCCCTTGAAGAGGATGACGCTGACGCCCTTTTCCACGAGCTCGAGCGTCCCATGGAAGAAGTCCGAGGCATGGACCGGGCGTGTCCGGATCCACTGCATCTCTTCGAGGATGCACATGCCGTAGTAGAAGGCCTCGGGCCAGGCGTTTCCGGCGCCGGTGACGATGTGGTAGTCGGAGCCCGCCAGAACGCGGGCGAAGGTCTCGGCCTTGTCCTCGTAACCGCGCTTCACTTCGAGGAGAAGCCCAGGAAGTCTTTCCAGCTCACCGGCGATCTGGTCGTAGTTCTCGATCTCGCCGCGGTGACGCATGATCGACAGCGCGATGAACAGGGATTGCAGGTAGAAGGACTCGCAGGACGTGTCGTCTTCGGCAAAGTTGACGAAGGCATGGTCGCCGCCCTTGCCGAGCGGCGTTTCCTCGTGACCCACCAGCGACAGGACCGTCGCGCCGGCCTCCTTCGCCTTTGCGAGCAGAGCCACGCTCTCCTTGGTCGTGCCGGAGAGCGACGGAATGACGACGATCGACTTTTCCGTCAGGTTGACCGAACCGGTGATGAAGAGCTCAGCCGGCAGGTCGATGAAGGCCGGAAAGCGCGACCTGCGCTGGAGCAACTGGGCGGCCGGCTGCATGAGAATGGCGGCACCGCCGGTCCCGAGGAAAAAGACGTTCTCCGCACCCTTTTCAAGGCAGGAGACGACGACGTCGTCCAGGCGTTGACGCAGGGCAACGGCGCCCGACTGGATGCGTAGGAATCTCTGTTCGTCAAAATTCAGCATGGTTCTCTCTCGACAGGTGGTGGCGATCGCCGGCTGGTGCCAACAATGTTGTAAGACAACTGACAACATCGCATGAAAATGTCAAGGGAGATAATCGGCCGAATGCACCTTCTGCCAGCGAGTTCCAGCAAGGGTATAAGCTAGAAGAGCTGTCCCTTGACCTTCCTGGATTTGTCAGACAAGAAGGATCATATTTTGCCGTCATTGGGAGAGAGGAATTGCCCGAGCCCCTTCGCGACACGCGCACCCTGGTCATACAGCTTCGCGACCGCATCGCCGATCTGATCCGGGAGCAGGGGCTCGCTCCGGGCGACAAGCTTCCGACGGAGGCGCAGCTGACGGAGCGTTTCAGGATATCCCGCCCGGCGCTGCGGGAGGCATTGAAGCTACTGGAACAGGATGGCGTCATCTATGTCGAACACGGCCGCGGCCGGTTCGTTTCGGCGGCGTCTGCGGTCCATGTCGAAAGGCCGATCACCGTCTTCGAGAGCGTCACCGACATGACGCGCCATTACGGCTATGCGACCGTCAACAAGGTACTCTCGATCGCCGAGGAAATGCCCGACGCGGTCACGGCGGGGCAATTGCGGCTCGCAAGCGGCGAACGTGTCATCCGTCTCGAGCGTCTGCGTCTGCACAAGGACGAGCCGATCCTCTATTGTCTCGACTACATCCCGCGCAGCATCATTCCGAGCCGCCTTTATGACATCGAATGGGGCGGCTCGCTGCTCGATCTGCTCGACCAGTATAGACACCGGCCGCGCATGTCCGCTGCTACGGTCACGGCGGTGATGCTTCCGGAGGACGTGGTGGAGCGCAACGATCTGCGGGATTTCGGGCCGGCGCTGCTGATCCGCGAGACCTGTTTCAATGCGAGCGGCGTGCCGGTCGTTTATTCCGTCGACTACCACCGCGGCAGCCATTTTTCCTTCAGCCTCGCGCGGAAATAGCGATCCGGGGTCGCACAGCGTTGCGAAGATCTTGAGGGAAGCGTCCTTCCCTCCGCCCTTGCCGGTCGGCCCAATCAGCGGGATGAGGAAAAGTGTGTGCGGTTTTCCGCCCGCATCCCGCGTCTCCACCTCTTGGAACCGGTCACGTTCATGCTTTTAGGTCGACCCGACCCTAAAAACATCGTGATCTAATGCGGCCTCGCGCGGCTCCGGCGTTTGTCCGTCGGCGGAGGGGTCTGGAAATTTCGCGCAGGCGCGGGTCGCCCCACATGGAAGCCCTGGACGTGGTCGATCCGGAATTGCCGCATGAGCGCGAGCTGTTCCTCCGTCTCGACACCCTCGACCAGGATCTTGTGCCCGCGGTTTCGCACCAGGCCGATAATGTCCCTGAGCATCGCCTTGCCCTTGGGCGTGTCGCAATCGTGAAGGAACGATCGGTCGATCTTCACCGTGTCGAAGTCGATCAGGCGCAGCCATGACAGGCCGGCGAAGCCGGTTCCAAAATCGTCGAGCCATATTCTGATGCCCAGCGTCTTCAAATCGGCGATGCAACGCAGGATATCGGAATGCATCTCCATCTCGAGCCCCTCGGTGATTTCGAAGGCGAGCCTGCTGCCGGCCACTCCGGTTTCGCCGAGAATGGCCGCGACCGAAGCTGCGAAGCCTGGCGATCTGAGCTGGATCGGCGAGACGTTCACGCTGACGACGGGCACATGCTCGCTTGCCAGGAGTTCCTGGCACACCATGCCTATGACCCAGCGGCCGAGATCGAGAATGGCCCCGGTCCTCTCGGCAATCGGCACGAAGAGGCTCGGAGGGACGGACGTGCCATCCAGCATCTTGAGCCGCATCAATGCCTCGACCGCGTCTACCCGGCCGGTGGCGACGTCACGTATGGGCTGATAGACGAGCGAGACGAGATTCTGGTCGATCGCAATTTTCAGGAGCGCGGCGATGTTCTCGCTTTCGTCGCTGCTTTGCGGGTCGTTCGGATCGAAGAGGCGCGCGCAGTTACGGCCGTTGGCCTTTGCCCCGTAGAGAGCGCGATCCGCTTCATGGATCAGCCTCTCGAGCTTCGAACCGATCTGGTTCCGGGTGAAACCCGCGCCGACGCTCACCGTCACGATCGACATGCCGTCGCGGCGCTGTTCGTGCGGCAGCGCGAGCGTCTCGACACTGTGCCGTACGGCTTCCGCCAGATCCGCAGCCTGCTCCCGCGTCTTCAGCCGTGCGAGCACGATGAATTCCTCGCCGCCATAACGGCCGATCGAGCCATCGTAGGGCGCGATCGACTCCTTCAGTGCATTGGCAACGAGAACGAGGCAGCGATCGCCTTCCTGATGGCCGTAAAAGTCGTTGTACCGCTTGAAGAAATCGACGTCGATAAGGATTGCTGCGAAGCTCTTCCCGCCTCTTTGCCAGTCGCTCCAATAGTCCCGGAGCTTCTGGTCGACCGCGCGACGGTTGTCGAGGCCCGTGAGCGAATCGGTATGCGACAGCCGCAGCAGCGCTTTTCCGCGGTCCGAGGCTTCCTTCTGCTGGATCTTCGCCTCGAAGGCATTGAGAAAGACCTTGTAGCGCTCCCGGTTGAGCTTCCAGTTCACATAGGACGTGAAGACGAAGCACGAGACGTAGAAGGTTCCGAAGGCGACCTGATAGGACACGCTTTTCGGTATATAGAAAATCAAGGCGAGAAAGAACGTGGCGAGGACGATTCCCGAGGTTACGACCGACAGGCGAAAGTGAAAACTGAAGAATAGATTGGCGCCCATCATGAATATCGCGCCAAAAATCATGTAATAGGAAATACTCTCGGTCTGGCTGGTCATCAGCGACGGGAACAGCCAACCCCAATAGCCCGCCACGAGTGCCCCTGCGCAGGTGAGATCGAACCACTTCGTCTCGGCATCCAGCCGAAACAATATCTCGATGGCGGCAATCGCCGTAGCGCCCACCGCAAGGCGTGCCAGGATTGCATAAAACGCGACATCCGGAACGAGCAGGATATCCGTGGCCGCGAACAGCAGATAGACGGCCACGGCCACCCAGAGGCCCTGGCGGCTTGCCATCCGGCGCGTGACTTCGCCTTCTCTCCGGTAGAGCGCTTGCAGCTCTACAGATTGCAGTCTGGGCGGCTGCGCCTGCAGATCGATCTCAATTACCTCGGCCAACGTGTGCCTCATGCACCGATCCCAATCGCTTTGCGCCGCCCGCCGCGAGGCTGAAACTCCTTGCGGCGATCGGCGCGTTCTGGATCACGATGATTTAGATCGGATCGACCTGAAACCATGAACGTGATCGATTCTAAAAAGTTGAGACGCGGGGCGCGGGCGGAAAACCGCACACACTTTTCCTTATCCCGCTCTTGTCGTTTCACGCCCCATCCAATCCCAACAAGCCCTACGAAGACAGCCAGAAACGTCCGGCACAATAGTCGAGGCAAATTAAGTTTTGCTGAATTGGCAAAGATCAGAAGAGCGTTCAATAGTGTATTGAAACAATCCAATGGCTGTTTTTATTAACCATATTATTCGAAAACTTGAAACCCGGCTGGCGCGGTGCCGCGTCCTGCGCATAATGTTAACAAACAGTTAACGGATGAGTAACGCGTGAGCCAATTTCAGATCGTACTAGACGGCGAGAGCCTCATTACGCCCGCCGCCATCGCAACCGAATTCAATTCCCAGAGAATCGAGTTTTACGAAGAACAGCTGGCGACAGGAAAGGCCGAGATTGCGCTGATTTTGAACATCGCGCAGCAACAGTTCGGACAAAGGCGAGACCCTGCGGAAATAATACATAGGATTGCCGGGTCTCTTCATGAGGCGCGCAACAAGTATCAGCCGAGCGTCTGGCAGGAGCTGATACCACTGGTGCAGAATCACGCGGTATCGGACTTCTTCCTGCAGGACCCGTTTACGCGCTGGTCGTTCGAAAAGCCCCGAGGTTATTCCGGCGACGCCCAGTTGCTCGACTTCATCTATGGACATCCGAGCATTGCCGGGGAGGTCGCAAAGGCCACGCCGCTCGGGCGAGCGCTCTACGATTACACCAAGGAGGCCTCGTCTTCGGTGGCCGTGCGGGAGCGGCGCGACCTGCTGACGCGCCATGTCGATGAGATTGCGGCGACACGGGGAGGGGAGGCCGAGATCCTGACGATCGCGGCCGGGCACCTGCGCGAGGCCAACCGCTCGGCAGCCTTGCGGGAGGGAAGCCTGAAACGGTGGGTCGCCCTCGATCAGGATCCGCTGAGCGTCGGTTCGATCGCGCGCGACTTCATGGGAACACGCATCGAGGCAGTCGACGGGTCGGTCAAAAGTCTTCTCACCAGGTCACAGGAGCTCGGCCAGTTCGATTTCATCTACGCCGCCGGGCTTTACGATTACCTTACCGAAAAGGTGGCGGTGAAGCTCACGCGCAGATGCCTGGAAATGCTGAAGCCGAACGGGGTCTTCCTCTTTGCCAATTTCGCGCGCGACATCCATGTCGACGGCTACATGGAAACTTTCATGAACTGGGCGCTGCTGCTTCGATCGGAGTTCGACATGTGGCAGATCATCCATGCCAGCGCTGACAGGGAAGCCATCGAAGCGCGCGTGCAGTTCGGTGCGAACCGTAACGTCGTCTACGGCATCATTCAAAAGCGTTCATAAGGCAGAGCGGGAGTGCGTGCGGTTTTCCGCCCGCATCCCCCTCCAACCTGTTGGACTCGTTCACAGCGACTGCGCGCGCCCCGGCAGGGCGCGCCGCTGTGGCGGGGTGCAAACAGGAACCGGCTTCAGTGCTTCAATTTCGAGGCCTTCCAGCCATATGTCGAGGGTGTCGCATGAAGATGGGCCGATGAGCCCGCGGGCAGCAGAGGTGTCAGGAGCGGCTGCGCAGCCGCCGTCAGCCGAATGGCATCCTCGTGCGCTTGCGTCTCCTGTTCCGGCTCCGTCTCTTGCTCCATGCCGGCGACACCCTTCAGGCGGATCAATATCTCCTGTGCCCTTGTCTTGCAGAGGAAGTGGTTCGCGTCATCGGATACGATGTCGTGGAAGCTCTGGAAGGTGGCGATAGCGGCATCCCTTTGGCCTGAAGCCAAGCGCGCGACCGCGAGTTTATAGCGCAGGATGCCTCGATGCGGATAGCGGGCAAGCAGCTCTTGAAACGTCTTGCCCGCCTTGCGGTAGGATGCCTGCGCCATTTGCGTGTCGCCGAGCCAGTGGAGAACGTCGTCCGCGTTCGGCACCGCCGGCAGCAAAGTGCGATAGAGATGCTCCGCCTCCACATAGGCGCCAACGTCGCTCAAGAGATGCGCAAGGCGACAGCGTGCCTCGATATGTCCCGGAACGGTGCGGATCAGCTGCCGATACCCCGCTTCGGCTCCGTCGAAGTCGCCGAAGGCGTGCAGCGCCACCGCCCGCTCCAATACGATGCCGAGGCTGCGGCGATTGAGACAGTCGCGCAGGTTCCTGCCCGTGAGGGTTCTGAGAAGCATACTGCGGAGGCGACGCCCGCAGGCGTCGATCCTCTCTCCCTCGTCGGCGGTGTCGACGCGCGCAAACTCCCCTTCGGGAAAGGCATCGAGCAACCGGTCGAGCCGCGCCGAGGCCGCGCCGCAACGGTCGAACCGGATGCTTGTCCAGTTTTCGGAAGCGAGGATGCCGGCGAATGCGTCTGCCGCCTCGCTTTCAAGGCCAGGTGTGCAGAGGAAACCGGTGCGTCCGGTTCCGTGATTGCCGATCATCAGGATTTCGTCGACGAAGAGTCCCGTGTCCTCGTCCTGAGAGGTCGCCAGCTCGAGCGGCAAGAACGCGTCGTACCGTTTTCCGGCGGCGCGGTGCTTCCAGGCCAGAATGAGCCACCTCTCGCGGTGCGGAAGGTATTCCTGCAGCCAGGGCCAGGAGAGAAAAGCGTGCGCTTCCGGATCTGAACGATATATCTTGTTCCAGTTTCTATGATTTTTTTTAAATTCTTCGATGCAGTCGATAACGTGGACTGTCATTGTCGCCTCTTTGAGGCAGTATACTCGATACTCGCCAAAATCGTTACGTTAGTGAATAATTGAATATAATAATGCTTCTATTCAGTATACACCGTCCAACTGCGCAGGACAACCACCGAGTGCCGGTATTCGGCTGCTCCCCTATATGGAGCGCTCGTCGAAGTTCGGTCTCGATCGAATGAACGTCCACAGACGTTTGCTGATATCGGTGATCTCGCGGACCGCATTGTCGAGACGCGCCATCTCGCGGGCATCGAGCTGCTCGACCTTGCCGTAGCGCACATCCTTCTCGCCTTCGACGAGCCGCATCAGCTGCGTGCTCGAAATCTCGCCCTGCTCGTCGACGGAGTAGATGCAGTGATTGTACTTGTTGCGCATCTTCGATTGCTGCTTCAGGCGCAGGGTTATGGCGAGCACCTCGTCGCGAGTCGCCACGGGGATCCGCGGCAGCTTCGCCAGACGCTCTGTCAGATCGATACGCGCGCGGGTCGTATTCAGCGTCAGGAAAACGACGATGGCCGCGTCCTTTTCCACCCCCAGAAGGTGGGCGATCACGTAGATCAGCAGGCTTTCGGTGTTGGTCCACACGTAGTTCAGGCGACCAACGAGCAAAAGCACATCCTGTGCAGCCGCCATGGCGATCTCCAAGCAGTCCCGAGAATGATGCGCCAGGACCGGATTTGCGCAATTGCATTTTCCGCCGATCGAAACCGGCTTCCATCGATGTCCTGCATTCAGGTCTCCTTGAACGCGCGCGACATGCTGTCTGTGATGGGCTTCGTCAGATATTCGAAGAAGGTGCGCTCCGAGGTGGTGATCAGCACCTCGGCCGGCATGCCGGGCACGGGGTGGAAGCCGTGGATGCGTCCGATCTCGCTCGCCGGCACTTCGACGCGCACGATATAGACGTCGCGCTGCTGGCCGCCGGCTACTTCCTCCTCGATCGAATCCGCCGAGACGTAGAAGACCTTGCCTTTCAGCACCGGCGTCGTGCGGCGATTGAGTGCCGAAAGCCGGATCGTCGCGTCCTCGCCGACCTTGAGCTGATCGATGGCGGTACGCAGCAACTGCGCCTCGATGATCAGCGGCACATTGGCCGGCAGGATCTCCATGATCGGCTTTCCGCTTGCGATGACGCCGCCGGCCGTATGGAAGTAGCTGCGTACGACGGTGCCGTCGACAGGCGAACGGATGGTGGCGCGGCCGAGCACTTCGGACGCCTCCCGAACCTGCTCGCGTACGCTGTCGAGATCGGCCTCGGCCGCTTCGAGGCCGTCGAGCGCCGCCTGCTTGTTGGTATTGACGGCGATGACCGCCTCCTGGCGGTAGCGGTCGATCTGCGTGTAGCTCTCCTTGACCTCGGATTCGAGCCGGCCGATCTCGCCGATCGCGTCGGCGATCGCGCGGTCCAACGCCATGAGTTCCGGGCGCCGGATCAGGCCCTTGTCGGCGAGCTTGCTCTTGGCCTCCCGCTCCTCGTTGAGAATCTCCAGCTGCCGGTTGAACGATGCCTGCTGCAGAGCGTATCCCCTGGCCCGGAATTCGAGCGAACGGATGTTCTGGTCGATCAGGTTCAGCTGGTCGCGCAGCTTGATCTTCTTGCTCTGAAAATTGACGTTCTGGCTTTCCATGATGGCGCGAACGTCGGGATCGTCGGCCTGTCGGGCGACAATTTGGGGTACGCTGAAGGCGTCTTCGCCCACCGCCTCCGCCCTCAACCGCCCGACGACTGCCTCCAGGCGGAGGCGCTTGAGGTTGAGCATACGTGCGTTGGCCCGGGCGACCGTCTGGTCGAGCTTCACGAGAATGTCGCCGGCCTTGACCTTGTCGCCCTCGGCGACCAGCAGTTCCTCGATGATGCCGCCTTCCAGATGCTGGACGATCTTGTTGTTGCCGTTGGCGACGAAGCTTCCCTGCGCGATGATTGCCGCGGCGAGCGGTGCCGCGAAAGCCCAGTAGCCGAAGCCGCCGAAGGAGATCGCGATCAGCGCCAGGCCAAGCAGAGTGTGGAACCGGATCGAACGGGGGACCTCGGCATACCACTCCGCCGGATTTCGAGGTTCGCCGCTCCGCTTGTCGCTTTGCATCGTCACTCTCCGTGAATGCGGGATTGCCCGCGGTCGCCTTCGGCCTTTGCTCCAAGCGCGGCGAGCACCTCGTTTCGGGCGCCGAACATCGCCACGGTGCCTTCGTGCAGCACCATGATCTTGTCGACACATTGCAGGAGAGCAGGGCGCTGCGTGATGGTGACGGTGGTGATGCCCTCCTTCCTGGCATGCAACAGCGCGCGGGCAAGTGCGGCCTCGCCATTGCTGTCGAGGTTCGAATTCGGCTCGTCGAGGACGACGAATTTCGGATTGCCGAAGAAGGCGCGCGCCAGAGCTATGCGCTGTTTCTGACCGCCCGACAGCGGGGCGCCGTCAGCGGCGACCACGGTCTCGTAGCCTTGCGGAAAGGTTGCGATCAGTTCGTGCACGTCGGCGAGCACCGCCGCCTCATAAACCAAGCTGTCGTCGACATCGTCGCGCATGCGGCAGATATTGGCCTTGATCGTTCCCGGGAAGAGCTGGACGTCCTGGGGAAGGTAGCCGATGCTTTCGCCGAACTGGCGCTGATCCCAGTTGCGCAGGTCCATGAGATCGAGGCGGACACTGCCGGACGTGGGCAGAATCGAACCGACCAGCATCTTGCCGAGGGTGGTCTTGCCGGAGCCGGAATTGCCGATGACCGCAAGCGATTCCCCCTTTGCCAGCGAAAAGGAGATGCCGTTCAGGATCACCCGCTTCTGCGGCGGCGGGACGAAGAGGATGCGCTCGACGTCGAGCCTGCCTTCCGGCTTCGGCAGGCGCAGCCGCGGGAAGTTCAAGGGCGAGGTGAGCAAGAGCTGCCTGATGCGCTGATAGGCGGCACGCGAGTGATTGAGCTGGTTCCAGCCTTCGATAGCCCCTTCGACGGGCGCGAGCGCACGCCCGGCAATGATCGAAGCGGCGATCACCATGCCGCCGGTCAGTTGCCCTTCCATCGCCAGATGCGCTCCCCAGCCGAGAAGTGCCACCTGGGTGAACATCCGCACGGCCCTGGAGGCGCCGGTGAACATTATGTTGCGGTCCTGAGCGTAGACCTGCGCCTTGAGCGAGGCCGCCGTCTCCTGGCCCCACATCCTCACCGCTTCCGGAATCATCGCCATGGCATTGATGATCTGGGCGTTGCGCGCCATCGAGTCGAGATGAAAATTGGCCCGGCCGAGCGAGGCATTGGCTTCGCTGAACGGTTTTGTGGTCGCCTTCTGATTGAGATAGGCGATGACGAAGAGAACCGTACAGCACAGGATGACGATCATGCCGAGTTGTGGCTGTATGAGGTAGACCACGATCACGAAGAGCGGTGTCAGCGGAGCGTCGAGGAAAGCGGTGAGCGTGCCGGAGGTGATGAAGGCGCGAAGCTGCTGCAGGTCGCCCAATATCTGGTAGTCCCGGCCGCTTCCGTGCAGCGAGGCTCGGGCTGCCGCACTGAGGATCGGTGTGCCGAGCTGGACCTCGATTTCGACGGCGGTGCGCATCAGGATGAAGCGGCGGATCGCGTCGAGAATAACCTGGAGCGCCACGGCGCCGAGCACGGCGATCGTCAGCATGACCAGCGTGTCCTGCGAGCGGCTGGTCAGGACCCGGTCGGATATCTGGAACAGATAGATCGGGATGGCCAGGACCAGGACATTGATGGCCAGGGTGAAAGCGATGACGATCAGCATGTTGCGCCGGACAGCGGCCATGCCGTTGTGCAGGCTGGCGGCGAAGTTCGCCGGTCCCATGCGCTTGTGAAGCGTGCTCCGGCCACCGCCGTTTTCACTCGCTTGCCCTTCACCCGTTGCGCTCGGTTCAACCGGGCGAAGGTCGCCTTGCTTCATCGGGCCCGGATCATTGTCGATCGTTCGCGGCAGCCCTGGGGGTTGCCGTCGTCCCACCTTGGGAACCTCGCCCTCGTTGCGGCACGCATCGGTCGATGCCGATGCTTGCTCTCGCTCCGAGAAGCTTGCCGCGGCTGCCTTTCCGTCCGACCCTGACCGCTTTCCGAAGCGTGTGACAGCCTCGGCTTCGGCCGTCCCGGGCAGCTCCAGCCGTGCGACATCGTGGCGCTGCGGCTTGCCTCGCCCGGCATACCACTTCGACATGTCGTTCATGCTCGCTCCCCTGCGCTTGCGCTTGAAGTCGTTTCGGTTCGAACCGTCCAACGGGTCTTCCGCTCGAACCTGTGCAGTCCCAAGGGCTCGAAGCGGATCGGCTTCAAGCCAGTATCGTATGCATGACGTCGCTCCACTGGCTCCCGGACTGGTCGGTGCCGACATCGCCGTCCATGTCTTTGCCTTGCTGCGCCGTATCCTCGCCGATAAAGGCGATGAGTTCGGTCGTCAGACCGCCACTTTCCCGCTGAAGGTCCGGCATCCCGTCGACTATTCCCGATTGAATGAGCACCGCGTCGGAATAGGATCCGCCTCCGACATAGGTCGTCCCGCTGGAACCGTCGAAGTCGATGATTTCGGCGACATTGACGACGGCATTGTTTCCCGTATGCACCGTGACCGAGGCCTCCGATCCATCTTCGAGCACCTTGCCGGCGGCATACGAGACGGCATCGGCGTCGCCGAGAATGCTGACCTGTTGGACGATCGTGATGTCGTAGAGATTGCCGGTGATGAACAGGATGTGCAGGTCGGCATAGCCCTCGAAATCATGGTCTCGCAGGAGTTCGTCCGGCAATGTACCGTCGCCCTCGCGCATCTGGTCGGCGGCCTCATGAAAGTAGTCCGGCATTGCCTCGAAGCGGACGCCGGAGCTCACGTTTTCGATCGAGGCCATGTTCCAGACGAGATTGCCGCCCGTGTCCAGCGCGATGCCCTTGCCGGCGGATATGCCTGCGATCTCGTCATTGTCGTAGAGGATGGAGATCTGGCTGATGACGTTGAGATCGACCAGCCGGCCGCCGACGAGGACCAGATCGTAATGCTCGGCAATGCCGAGGAACGATGCGACGTTCACTGCCGTGTTGCCGCCGCTGAGTACGGTCGTCTCCGCACCCGTCCTGGTGACGGTCAGCCTGTCATTGTCGCTGACGAAGTTGTACTGCTCGATCCAATGGACGAGGGAAAGGTCGCCTTCGACGACATTCACCTGCCAGTTTTTTGGGAATGTCGGAGATTCGGCCGGAATCTCCGGTTCCCCGGGAAGGCTCGCCCCGGATTCGCCTCCCCCGAAGCTTGCGATGTTCAGTGCGACGGTCGTGGTCATCGTCGCGCATGTACCGGAGATCGCGCCGTCGAGCGTGTCCCTGTCGGCATAGACGTAGGATTGCGAGATGACATCGATTTGATGGTGGTCGCCCATCACGGCGGTCACGGGTGCGGCCGCGGCAGTGCCGACGACGCTGGCAACATTGGCGACGACATTGGTCCCCGCGTCGATGTCGAGGTCGCCGTTCTGAAGCGGTTTGTCGAGGGGCGTCTCGGCGGGGTGCGCGGTGTGCTCTCGCCCGGGAAGATTGTCGCGCAGTTCCGGCGCGGTCTCGGCGCGGGTGCCGTTGACATAGGTGCCTTCAATGCGCTCTGCGATGAGAACGGCATCGCCCGACTCGTTCTTCACCAGTTCGTCCGGAGAGGCGGCTTGCGGAAGGTTCTCCGGTCCGCCTGTCGCGGGCGCGGCCGGAACGGCCTGTTGGCTGGTGCCCGCCATGGAGGCAAGTGCTTCAAGGTTCGCCACCCCTGCGGCGAAAGAGGCGGGCGCATCGGCGGCGCCGATCTGCGCGAAGGGCGAGGCTTCAAGGGCTTCCGCGAGAAAATCTTCGAGCGTTTGGTCGACATGCGTCAGGTTGCGCGGTTCCACAAGCATGCCGGTCAGGTTCACGACATCGTCGTCATGAAGGGTGCTTGCCTGATAGATATGGCTGAACACCGGGTCGGGACCCGCAGGAGGCATCGTACCCGACGCTTCGGGGCCGTTGCCGGAGATGCCGTGGTCCTCCCGGGACCGGACATCCACCTGTCCGGCTTGCGCCGCGCCGGCCGGTTGGTCGAGGTGATGCCGTGACGGGGCGACATGATCGGCGGAGTCGAGCCGGGCGATGTCGTAAGCCCGGAGTTCGTAGGAGATATCGGGATCGTAGCTTTTTAACGCGAAGTCAGACTGGAAATCAGGCGATTGTACGTAGTCGGAATCTTCCTTTTGCACAGTCTTCGGGGTTTCATGTCCCTGCAGGTATTCAAATCTTATACGCGCGTCATCGATAGCCGTGTTGAACAGCCCTATGAAATGCGCAACGATCTCGTTGATCTTCTCCGAGTGCATTGTCCGATCCTTCCCCTTTCCGCAGCAAAGGGTGCCTTCGACCTCTTTTTTCTTCAAACGGATACGAGTGAAGGAAACGTGCGGGCGTTCGCCCGCGATCGGTCTTCCCCGTTGCACGGCCGGAGCATCCGGTCATTCATTCGACGTCGCCATCCGACCCCGCCGGGATCACGCCCGGATCGCCAACGGTGGTGCTGACGTCGGCGTTGCTGAGAAGGTTCGCGCCCTGGACGATTTCGTGGTGGAAGTCCGGATTTACCGGGCTTGGCGGCGTCTCCGTCGAGGGGTGGGACGCATCCTCGCCCTTGAGATCCCAACCATCCGGGGCGAGGCCGTCGCCACCAGGTTCTCCGCTACCTGCCCCGGGATCGGCATTGCCGCTCTTGCTGACGTCATAAGCACGGTCCTGATCGGCGAGGCTATTGGCCTGGGCGAGGCTGAACCCGGCTTCGTAGATGCTGGCGCCATTGCCCAGAACATTGTCGACGTCAAGGGAAAAGGAAAAGCCGTCGCCGAGGGAGAAGGCAAAGTCGCCCCCGGCGGTCTCGGTGAGACTGGTGCTGCCACCGGCAACCGACCTGCTGGACGTGTTCGTCGCTACGCCATCGGCAAGCGCACCCGTCTTCAGCTCGTCATCGGCACTGAAGTTGTCGTGGAGCCCAAGATTCTTCTGTGAGGAATCGGGCATAAGCACTTCCTCATAAGAGGGGGAGCCAGCACCGAAACCCTTCATCTTTTATAGGATTCTTGAGGCGCTGGCTCTTTTGGCGGTTTAGCGGAAATGAAATCTTCCGTCTCTGCTTGCAATGTCATTTTAGCGCGATACTAAGCGCCTAAATTTATACGTATGATAAATTCATAGTCATAAGATTTGGCATATAAACGTAAGTATCTATACTTCCGATCTTCTACGCAAAACAACGACCGAAGACGCACAAAATGTTGGTGCGACCATTGGAGTGTGATCTGGAACGCTGCTGAGTGAAAGCTACCTATTGTGGTTATGAGACTCGGCACCGGCCGCCTCGGAATTTTCGCCTTATATTCGATGCGCCGCAACCGAAGCGCTCGTTTCGAGCGCAGCTCGCGCTTCCCTCGCCATGCCTGTGCATATACATTGATCCAGCCGCTGCGCTAAGAAACTGAAAATACTCAAGAATGTTGATCGGAGTCGTGCAGGTCGTTTGCCGGGGCCCGCTTGGAACGCGGGAGTGAAGGCCGGCTGCAGGAATCCGTGGCGGAAAGTGCGCCGGCCACCTTCGTCAGCACCCGATCGAGTGTATTGGCCGCGGCCCGCATTACCTTCGCGATAATCCGATGTGAGTATCGACCTCGTCAAACGGAGTGGCGAATACTTGTCCGAGTTACTGCGAAGAACTTCGCGGGACTGACGAGGCGTAAGGTGCGGCACCCCTCAAAAGCGAGGGTCCGGCGAAAGGCGCGAGTGGCGTTGCCGATCCCGTGCGAATTTCGCGGATTCGCCCAAAATTGGTTCGTTCTTGGACGATTTAGACAGGATTGTGGCCGCCACCTAATCCTTTTGGGCGGTTTTACATCCCCCATATTTACGATACATTAGCCAACATAAATTCTTTTTTTCCAGAAATTTTTTTTATCCAAGCAATTTTCACAACGCGGGCCTTTCTCCACATGGGTAAAAAACCCGTAAAAACCAAGGGGAAGTCCGAGGAGGGGATAATGTATCGTGCGAGTTCGGGGTTGGGCGGGTTCGAAGACAGCAAAAGTGTATTACCGAAAAAAAGCAAAATAGTCATGCTAGCCAGGACGGACCTCTTCGCCGAGTGTCTGACCCAGGCGATCGGGGCGCGTTTTCAGGACCGGGAAGTGGTGCGGCTTTCGGACGCCGACAGCCTTCTGGACGGCAACCTCGTAGATGTGACGCTGGTCATGCTCTACCGCGTGCCGACGGCAAACTTTCCGTCGATCATCAGGATGATCCATGAGTTTCATCCGAAAGCGGCGATCGGCCTGCTGGTCGACAACGCGGAAGGGCTCGACGCGTCGGTTTCGCACCTGGTCGAGGAGGGGATGATCCACGGTGTGTTGCCCCTGAATCTCCACCTCGATGTCTGCCTCACCGCCATCGACCTCCTGATGAAGGGCGGCGAACATTTTCCCGCCGCACTGCTCAGGCGCCTCGCGCCGAAGAATCCTGGAGAGCGGGACCTCGCCACCCGGAACGAGACGGCTTCTGAAAATGTCGATCCGGAGCGCAGGAAAGGATTTGGCCAGGTCGTTCTTACGACACGCGAAATCCAGATTCTCGATCTCATCTGCATGGGCACGCAGAACAAGATCATCGCAGATCGCCTCGGACTGTCCGAAAACACCGTCAAGGTGCATGTGCGCAACATCTACAAGAAGATGAACGTGCGCAATCGCACCGAGGCGGCCTCGCGCTATTTCAGAAACGACGGAGGCGTGGGCCCTTCCCGCACCCCGTCGCCGACGCGCTGGCGCAACTGACCGTTCGACCCTAAGACAAGGCTGCCGCGCGGCGTCTCTACGGCGCCGCCCGGCAGCTCTATGTTTCCGGCCATACTAGACATCAGCAGCCGCTATTCCGCGGCCTCGTGGCCAAGGACGCCGCGCCGGATCTGGTCGGCTTCGATCGACTCGAACAATGCGCGGAAATTGCCTTCGCCGAAGCCCTCGTCGCCCTTGCGCTGGATGAATTCGAAGAAGATCGGACCGATCACCGTTCGCGAGAAGATCTGCAGCAGGATCTTCGTCATGCCGCCATTCACCACGCCCTCGCCGTCGATCAGGATGCCGTGTGTCCTCATCCGGTCGATCGGCTCGTCGTGTCCGTGAACGCGCTGATGGGACATTTCATAATAGGTTTCCGGCGGCCCCGGCATGAACTTCAGGCCGTTTTCGGCGAGTTTGTCCGTCGCGTCGTAGATCGCCTCGGTACCGACGGCGATGTGCTGGATGCCTTCGCCTTTGTACTTCTTCAGATACTCCTCGATCTGGCTCGTGTCGTCCTTCGATTCGTTCAGGGGAATGCGGATCTTGCCGCAGGGCGAGGTAATCGCCCGGCTGACGAGGCCGGTGATGCGGCCATCGATGTCGAAGAAATGGATCTGCTTGAAATTGAACAGTTCGCGATAGAAGGCCCACCACTTGTCCATGTTGCCGCGATAGACGTTGTGGGTCAGGTGGTCGAGATAGTAGAAGCCGACGCCGGGCGGCTTCGGATCACGCTCTCCCAGCCATTCGAACTCGGCGTCATAGGCCGATCCCTTTTCGCCGTAGGCTTCCACGAAATAGAGAAGCGAGCCGCCGATGCCGACGATCGCCGGCACGTCCAGGCACTTGTTGTTGCCGGTATAGGCTTCGGCGCCCTTGGCGACGGCGTGCTCGAAAGCATGCTTCGCGTCGACGACGCGCCAGGCCATCGACGGGGCGCAGGGCCCGTGCTCGCCGACGAAGCGCATGGCATGCGATCCGGCTTGCGCATTCAGGACATAGTTGATATCGCCCTGCCGCCAGACGGTGATGTCCTTGGTCTTGTGCCTGGCGATCGGCGTATAGCCCATACGGCCGAAGAGCTCCGCAAGCTTCTCCGGCTCCGGGTGGGCGAACTCCACAAACTCGAAACCGTCCGTCCCTGCGGGGTTCTCCGCCGAAATCGCGGGGGGCGGTGCGTCATGTGGGAACGGGCCCATCGTCAGTCTCCTCTTATCCTCCAAACTCTGCTGGATTATGGCGCAGTTTCGATGCATGGTGCTTGTATTCTTGCGTGATTCAGCAGGATCGGCGCATGAATTGTGCAGAGAAGCGTTTGAGGGTGCATGAATGGAGCTGCTTGACGGATTCGATCTCAAGATCCTGAGCGAACTGCAGCGCGACGGTCATCTGACCAACAACGAATTGTCCGAGCGCGTCGCGCTGTCTCCTTCGCAATGTTCGCGCCGGCGTACGCGCCTGGAGGCGGAAGGCTTCATCACCGGCTACCAGGCGCAGATCGACCGTCAGAAGCTGGGGCTCGATCTGATGGTGGTGATTTCGGTCACGCTGGCCACGCACAATCGCGACAATGCCAAGCGTTTCGCCAATCTCGTTTCGGCTCTGCCGGAGGTGCTGGAGGCCTACGCGCTGACTGGTGAAATGGACTACCATCTGCGCGTCGTGACGCCGGATCTTGCCGGGCTCTCCCGCTTCGTCAACGAGGTGCTCCTGCCGCATGACAGCGTGCAGCACGTCAAGACATCGATCGTACTGGAGACGCTCAAGAGTTTCGAGGGGCTGCCGATACCGGCGCGGATGAAGGGATAAGCGCTAACCGTCCGCACCTTTGCTAGCGGTCATTGATCGCCCGCTCCACGGCGCCCAGGCCCTGCGAGAGCGCCTCCATATTCTCTGCCCCAAGCACGGAATGCAGCTCCGCCTGATAGTCGCTCGCAAGCTCGGTCAGCTCCCTATAGGCCTGCCGGCCCGCCGGCGTCAGCGCCAGATGCTCGAAACGGCGGTCCCGCCCGTCCTCCTCGCGCTTCAGCCAGCGGCGCTGCTCGAGGCTGAAGACCGCGCGGCTTACTTTCGTCTTGTGCATGGTGGAGTGCGCGCCGATTTCGGTTGCCGTCATGCTGCGGCGGGAGCTGCCGAGTGCCGCAAGCGTGCGCCATTCCGGCCGCGTCAGCTGGTATCGCGCTTTGTACTGTGCGGCAAAGCGCAAGCCGACGAATTCCGCCGCCCGGTTCAGCCGATAGGGCAGGAAGTTCTCCAGTTCGAATCGCTCCTCGGCCATCGCTTTCCTTCCTTGATAGTTACAAAACCGACAGTTACGCTTGTAACTAATATAGCGAAGGAATGAGGAGGCTCAAGCCATGTTGGAGAAGGTGGAAAAACAGCGGCGGGCAGGTTCGGGTCAGCAGCGCGCCGCCGGCTATATGCCTGGATTCGGCAACGACTTCGAGACGGAAAGCCTGCCCGGAGCGCTGCCGCAGGGGCAGAACAGCCCGCAGAAATGCAATTACGGCCTTTATGCCGAACAGCTTTCCGGCTCGCCCTTTACCGCGCCGCGCGGCACCAACGAGCGCTCCTGGCTCTACCGGATCCGGCCGAGCGTCCGCCACACCGGACGCTTCCGCAGGATCGACTATCCGCATTGGAAGACGGCGCCGCATGTGGGCGAGCATTCCCTGGCGCTCGGGCAGTTGCGCTGGAGCCCTTTGCCGGCTCCCTCGGAAGCGCTGGACTTCCTTCAAGGCATCCGCACGATGACGACGGCGGGCGACGCGCTGACGCAAGCCGGCATGGCCGCGCATGCCTATGCCTTCAATGCCGACATGGTGGACGACTATTTCTTCAACGCCGACGGCGAGTTGCTGATCGTTCCCGAAACGGGCGCGATCCAGGTTTTCACCGAACTCGGCAGGATGGACGTGGAGCCGTCCGAGATCTGCCTCATACCGCGCGGCATGATGTGCAAGGTCACTCGCCTCGGAGAGGAGAAGGTCTGGCGCGGCTACATCTGCGAGAATTACGGCGCGAAGTTCACGCTCCCGGATCGCGGCCCGATCGGCGCCAATTGCCTTGCCAATCCGCGCGACTTCAAGACGCCGGTCGCCGCCTACGAGGACAAGGAAACGCCGTGCCGGGTACAGGTGAAGTGGTGCGGCTCGTTCCATATGGTCGAGATCGGCCATTCGCCGCTCGACGTCGTTGCCTGGCACGGCAATTACGCGCCTTACAAATACGACCTCAAGACCTTCTCGCCCGTCGGCGCGATCCTGTTCGACCATCCCGATCCGTCGATCTTCACGGTGCTGACGGCGCCTTCGGGAGAGGAGGGGACGGCCAATGTCGACTTCGTCATATTCCCGCCCCGCTGGCTGGTCGCCGAACATACGTTCCGCCCGCCCTGGTATCACCGCAACATCATGAGCGAGTTCATGGGCCTGATCTACGGGCGCTACGATGCGAAGGAGGAAGGATTCGTTCCGGGCGGCATGAGCCTGCACAACATGATGCTGGCGCACGGGCCGGACTTCTCCGGGTTCGAGAAGGCTTCCAACGGCGAGCTGAAGCCGGTGAAGCTCGACAACACCATGGCTTTCATGTTCGAGACCCGCTTCCCTCAGCAGCTGACGACGTTTGCCGCAGAGCTCGACACGCTGCAGGACGACTACATGGATTGCTGGTCCGGCCTCGAACGGAAATTCGACGGCACGCCTGGAATCAAGTGACTTCCGCCGCCGAACCGTGACATGCTGCAAATATCCGCGCCACCCGGCGAGGATCAACAACGCATCGGGAACACCACTCCATGAAACTCGCGACGCTGAAAGATTCCACCCGCGACGGCAAGCTCGTCGTGGTCTCGAAAGACCTGACCCGCTGCTCCGAGGTGGGTCATATCGCCCGCACGCTGCAGGCTGCGCTCGACGACTGGGCGCATGCGGGTCCGCGGCTGGAGCGCGTCGCCGAGGGGATCGAGACCGGGGCGCAGCCGACCATGCGATTTCATGAGCACGACGCAGCCTCGCCGCTGCCGCGTGCCTTCCAGTGGGCGGACGGTTCGGCCTATGTCAATCATGTCGAGCTTGTCCGAAAGGCGCGCAATGCCGAGATGCCGGCAAGTTTCTGGACCGATCCGCTGATCTATCAGGGCGGTTCCGACAGTTTTCTCGGCCCACGCGATCCGATCCTGATGGCCGACGATGCCTGGGGCATCGATATGGAAGGCGAAGCCGCTGTCATCGTCGACGACGTGCCCATGGGTGCGACGCTCGATGAAGCAAAGGCCGCGATTCGCCTAGTCATGCTCGTCAACGACGTCTCCCTGCGGGGCCTCATTCCCGGAGAACTCGCCAAGGGCTTCGGCTTCTATCAATCGAAGCCGTCCTCCGCCTTCTCGCCGGTCGCGGTGACGCCGGAGGAACTCGGCGAAGCCTGGGATGGCGGGAAGCTGCATCTGCCGCTTCACGTCGATCTCAATGGCGAGCCCTTCGGGCGGGCCAATGCCGGTATCGACATGACCTTCGATTTTCCGCAGCTGATCGTGCACGCCGCGCGAACGAGGCCGCTTTCGGCCGGCACGATCATCGGCTCGGGCACCGTTTCCAACAAGCTCGAGGGCGGGCCGGGCAGGCCGGTTTCCGAAGGCGGGGCCGGCTATTCGTGCATCGCGGAATTGCGCATGATCGAGACGATTGAAGGCGGGGCGCCGAAAACGCAATTCCTGAAATTCGGCGATGTCGTCCGCATCGAGATGAAGGATCGCACCGGCCATTCGATTTTCGGCGCCATCGAACAGAAGGTCGGAAAATACGAGCGCGGCTGAGGCCGGGCAGGGTGGAGACGGGTGTGGCGAACGAAACCGTGCTTTACGACTATTGGCGCTCGTCGGCGAGCTACCGGGTGCGGATCGCCCTCAACCTGTGCGGCGAAGCCTATCGCTCCGTCCCGGTCGACCTGCTCGCAAAGGCTCATCGCGCGCCGGAGCATCTCGCCCGGAATCCGCAGGGATTGGTGCCGGTGCTCGACATCGACGGCGAGCGCCTCACCCAGTCGCTCGCCATCATCGAATATCTTGCGGAGACGCGGGATGGGACGGGTCTCCTCCCGGCCCATCCCATCGACCGGCAACGCGTCCGCGCGCTTTCCTATGCCGTGGCGATGGATATCCATCCCGTCTGCAATCTCGGCGTGGTCGCCCGTGTGATGGCGGGCGCGGGCGACGGCGAGGCCGCGCGGCGCGAGTGGATGCAGAAATTCATCGGCGAGGGTCTCGCTGCCTTCGAGCGTATGCTGGACCACCCCGCGACCGGTGCATTCTGCCATGGCGATCGTCCGACGATGGCGGATCTCTGCCTTGTGCCCCAGGTCTACAATGCGCGGCGCTGGGATGTCGATCTTGCGGCCTGCCCGCTTCTGGTCGCCATAGATCGCCGCTGCGCCGGCATCGACGCCTTCCAGAGGGCGCATCCCGACCGCGCAAAACCTTAGATCCCCGTCGGGATGCGATTTCGTCATTCCGGACCTCGTGTGGCCTGTTCCGCCAAGCCGATGTCGCGAATGGATCGGCGGGCCGCAGATCGCCAAGCTAGTTTTTGCGCGACTGCCCGTGTAAGGGGGCGCGTGGGAACACCTCAAAACGAGAGATTCATCGATGAAGAGCTATGTGCTGACCGTCAGCTGCAAATCCACCCGCGGCATCGTCGCCGCCATCACCGGCTATCTCGCCGAAAAGGGCTGCTATATCAGCGACAGCTCGCAGTTCGACGATTTCCAGACGGGCCTGTTCTTCATGCGCCTCACCTTCATCAGCCAGGATGGCGCCAAGCTCGAAGAGCTGCGCGAAGGCTTCGAGCCGGTGATCAAGCGCTTCGAGATGATGATGGAGATCCGCGATTCCGAGGAGCGCATGAAGGTGCTGCTCATGGTGTCGCGCTTCGGCCATTGCCTGAACGATCTTCTCTACCGCTGGAAGATCGGGGCGCTGCCGATCGACATCGTCGGCGTCGTTTCCAACCACTTCGACTACCAGAAGGTGGTCGTCAACCACGACATCCCCTTCCACCACATCAAGGTGACGAAGGAGAACAAGCCCAAGGCCGAAGCCCAGCTGATGGATGTCGTCGAGCAGACCGGCGCCGAACTGATCGTGCTGGCCCGCTACATGCAGGTGCTTTCGGATGCGCTCTGCAAGAAGATGTCGGGGAAGATCATCAACATCCACCACTCCTTCCTGCCGTCGTTCAAGGGGGCGAACCCCTACAAGCAGGCCTATGAGCGCGGCGTGAAGCTGATCGGCGCGACGGCGCATTACGTCACCGCCGATCTCGACGAGGGCCCGATCATCGAGCAGGATATCGCCCGCATCACCCATGCGCAGTCGGCCGAGGATTACGTCTCGATCGGCCGCGACGTCGAAAGCCAGGTGCTGGCCCGCGCCGTGCACGCCCATATCCACCACCGCTGCTTCATCAACGGCAACCGCGTCGTCGTCTTCCCGCCGAGCCCGGGTTCCTACGCCTCGGAACGGATGGGGTGATCGTCAATCCTTGCCAACATTGGCATTACAGCGCCGCGCGTCTTATCAGACGCGCAAAGGTTGTGTGCGTCAAGTTCTGCAAAATTGGGCGGTCATGCGTGCTGGTCATGCGGCTTGACGGAGTGCGAGTTTCTTGTGCTCTCGCAGGTCGTCCATGTTGATGTAGCGATTGGCCTCCATCCAGTTTTCGTGGGTTTCGACGGCGAGCGCGCGGACGAGGCGTAGGCAGCTCTCGGTGTTGGGAAAGATGCGCACGACGTAGGTTCTGCGGCGGATTTCCTCGTTGAGGCGTTCCAGCATGTTGGTGCTCTTGAGGTGCTTGTGATGCTGGCGCGGCAGACGAAAGAAGGTCAGCGTCTGCTCGATGGTTTCCTCAACCCAGGAGGTCAGGCGCGGATAGCGGACCGACCATTTTCCCAGCCACGCGGCGAGATCGGCCTTCGCCTCATCAAGGTCGCGGCGATCATAGAGCCATCGAAGCTCCTGCAGGCAATCGTCGCCATGTTTGCGCGGCAGGTGATCGAGGGCGTTCCTGAGGAAATGCACGTAACAGCGCTGCCAGGCAGCTTCCGGGATCACCTCGCCAATTGCCGCGACGAGACCGGCATGGTCGTCGGAGACCACCAGTTCGACGCCCTTCAAACCGCGCCCTTTCAGCCTGACGAGGAAGTCCTTCCAGGCGCAACGGCTTTCACGGCCGGCCATCTCGACCGACAGGATCTGCCGCCGTCCGTCCCAGTCGATGCCGACAGCGATCAACACCGCCTGGCTCATCACCACACCGGCCTCGCGCACCTTCTCATAACGGGCATCGAGAACCAGGTAGGCAAACGGCTCTTGAAGCGAGCGCTCGGCAAAGGCCTTCAGGCTCTCGTCCAGCCGCTTGTTGATCGCCGAGATCGATGACGCCGAGAAGGCATGGCCGCACAGCTCCTCGGTGATCGCCTTGACCTTCCGCGTCGACACCCCTTGCACATACATCTCCGCCAAGGTTGCCACCAGCGCCCGCTCGGAGCGCTGATAGCGTTCGAACAATTCGGTGGAGAAGTGCCCCGAGCGATCCTGCGGCACCCGCAGCTCGAGCTTGCCCACCCGCGTGATCAGCGTGCGGCCATAGTGGCCCGAACGGTAGCCGAGCCGCTCCGGCGTGCGCTCGCCTTTCGCAGCTCCCAGCGCCTCGTCCATCTCCGCTTCCAGCACCTCCTGCATCACCGTGCGGATCACCTCGCGCAGCCCATCGGGGTTCGAAAGCAAAATGTCTTTGACGGCGGCGCTGGCTGTCCTACCTTCAGTCTTGGTCATGGTGGCGTTCCTTCCAGGGAATCAGGTGACGTCAACATCACCAGCCTGCCATGACCGCCTCTCTCAGTGAATTTGCAGAACCTTCAGCACACTACCCGCGCAAAGGTGGCTGTAAACATGCAGTAGCGGTCACCCACCCCCTCAACCGCCTGCCGGCACCTTCTCCCCGCAGGCGGCAGGGCTATCGCATATGAGCGATAAGAGAAGTGAGGAATTCGTCATCCCAGCCCGCCTTTTTAATTTTCCGGCGGATGGAGGCCTTGTCGGGGTGCGATCGCAAGAGGTTGAGAGCGATCTTGCGCAAGAACGCAATGTTCTGCGGGCCGTTGTCCTTGCGGTTTCTGGCGGCGTCCTCGTGGAAGTGGACATCCAGAACCCAATGCAGTTTGTTTTCGATTTGCCAATGGGTTCTTACAACCTCGATCAGCGCGCTCGGCGACATGGTGGTGGAGAGCAGGAAGTAGCGGACATGGCTGGTCAAATGGCCGTTGGTATGACGGCTTGTGGTCTCGACGCAGCCGATGGCCTGCAGGCCCGGAAAGTTGATATCGCCGGCAGCCACAACGCTGGCGCGGCGTGTCTCGGTGCGGTCATGGGCAGTCTCGGCTGCAATCTGGATGCTCTCGACGTGGCCGGCGTCCTCGATGCGGGCGAGCGCCTGGGCCAAGAGGCCGGGCTGGTTGGCCTTCAGTGCCAGAGCATAATCGCCGCCGGCAGCGAGGATGGCGCGGGCGGTGTCGGGCCGGCAATGCAGGGCATCGGCGGTGACGATAGAGCCCTCCAGTGCCAGCAGCGCGAGCGCATCGAGAGCCCCTTGCACCTCATTGCGGCCCGGCGCGAGCTTTTGGCCGATGACCAGACCGGGACCGGCAGCCCAGACATTGACGAAGTGGAGTGGCGTGGCCTTGGCGGCGCGCCGGTAGGCACCGCGCACCGCCTTGCCATCGATCGCTACCACCCCTTCGAGACCCTGCGCAAAGCTCGCCGTGAGACGGCGAAAGGCCGCATCAAAGGCATCCGGATCGAGATGGCGGAAGACGGTGGAGAAGGTGTCATGGCTGGGAATGCCATAGGGCAGCGGCACGATTGTCTTCAGCCATTTCTTCTTGGCAACGCCGAAATCGGCCATATCGGTACAGCTTTCCGCACCGCAGACAATCGCCGCAACGGCAATGAACAGGATCGACGTCAACGGATGGCGCGCATTGCGACCGCGCGGATCTGGCAAATCTTCAAAGCAAGCGGCAAATCTACTCATCGAGACCTCCAAGGCAGCGGAGGACTTCATGAATCGATTTGCCGCAACAAAACAACCACTTATTCGCTATATGCGATTCCCCTGCCGCAGGCGGGGAGAAGGGATATGCCGCGCCCGCTCGCTCCCTCGAACGGGCGGGGAATGCGGGATTCAGTTGGCGCCGCTTGTCCCTTCTCCCCGCCTGCGGGGAGAAGGTGGCGGCAGCCGGTTGAGGGGCAATCCCGACCGAAGGAGGTTGAGGCGGTTGGGTTCCCGAGGGATGAAGCCGGCGCGCGGGAGGGGTTCGGGCGTCGCTTCAAATATGAAGGGCGTGCCCCAACGTCTTGAAGGCTGCCTCCTGGAAGGCTTCCGATTGGGTCGGATGCGCATGTATGGTGCCGGCGATGTCCTCCAGCCGCGCGCCCATCTCGATCGCCAGCGCAAAAGTCGCCGAAAGTTCCGAAACGCCGTGGCCGACAGCCTGGATGCCGAGGACCAGGTGATTGTCGGCGCGGGCGATGACCCGCACGAAGCCGTCCTCGGAGAGCGTCGTCATGGCGCGGCCGTTTGCCTGGAAGGGAAATTGGCCGATCTTGACGTCGATGCCGGCGGCGCGCGCCTCTTCCGGCGAGAGGCCGGCGCCGACGATTTCCGGGTCGGTGAAGCAGACCGCCGGAATGCAGCGCTTGTCCCAGCTCCGCTTATGCCCGGCGACGATTTCCGCGACCATTTCGCCTTGTGCCATCGCCCGGTGCGCAAGCATCGGCTCGCCGGTCACGTCGCCGATCGCATAGACGCCGCGCATCGAGGTGCGGCATTGGTCGTCGATGCGGATGAAGCGGCCTGAGCGGTCGAGGTCGATTTCCTCCAACCCCCAGCCATCCGTCACGGGCCGGCGGCCGACGGTGACGAGGACCTTCTCCGCCGGGACCTCGAAGGCGCGGCCGTTCTCCTCGGCAAGCAAGCCCCGCCGATCGGCGGAGAGCCGTTTGGCCGCGGTGCGGGTGAAGACCTCCACACCGAGTTCGCCGAGCCGCTTCATCACCGGCTTCGAGAGATCGGCGTCGTATTGGGGCAGGATCCGGTCCAGCGCTTCGAGCACGGTGACCTTGGAGCCCAGCTTGGCAAGGGCGGTTCCGAGTTCGAGACCGATATAGCCGCCGCCGATGACCGCGAGCGTCTGCGGCACGTCCGTCAGCGCCAGCGCTTGGGTCGAGGAAATGACGCTTCCGCCGAAGGGGAGGTCGGGAAGCTCGACCGGCGCCGAACCGGTCGCGATTACGATTGCTTCCGCCCGAATGCGCTGGAGCCCGGTTTCCGTCTCCACATCAACGGTCTTGCCGTCGACGAAGCGCCCTTCGCCGATGACCGCCTTGACGCCCGCCTTCTTCAGGAGCCCCGTGACCCCGCCGTTCAGCCGTCCGACGATGCCGTCCTTCCAGGCGATCGTTCGCCTGAGGTCGATCGCCGGAGCACTCAAGGAAAGGCCGAGCGGGCTCTTGCCCGAGGCAGCCGCGCGCAGCCTGTGATATTCGTCCGCCGCATGGATCAGCGCCTTCGACGGAATGCAGCCGACATTCAGGCAGGTGCCGCCGGCCTTCGCTTTCTCGACGATCACCGTGTTGACGCCGAGCTGGCCGGCGCGGATCGCCGCGACATAGCCGCCGGGTCCGGCGCCGAGAACCAGGAGCTTGCAGGAGATTTCCTTCATGGACGCCTATCCTTCAACGAAAATCAGCGCCGGCGTTTCGAGCAGCGTCTTCAGGCGCTGGACGAAGACCGCGGCATCCCAGCCGTCGATGACCCGGTGATCGAAGCTCGACGAGAGATTCATGATCTTGCGCGGGACGAATTGTGCGCCGTCCCAGACGGGACGGACAGCGATCTTGTTGACGCCGACGATCGCCACCTCCGGATGGTTGATGACCGGCGTAGAAGCGATTCCGCCGATAGCGCCGAGCGAGGAGATGGTGATGGTCGAGCCGGTGAGTTCGTCGCGCGTCGCGGTTCCGGTACGGGCGGCGTCCGCCAGCCGGTTGAGCTCGGCCGCGCAGTCCCATATTCCGCGAGCCTCGGCATGGCGCACCACCGGAACGGTCAGCCCGGCGGGCGTCTGGGTGGCGATGCCGATATGGACGGCGGCGTGGCGGTGGATGACGCCGGCATGGTCGTCGAAAGTGGCGTTGACGCCGGGCTGCTCGGCGACGGTCTTTACCAGCGCGCGCATCAGGAAAGGCAGGATCGTGAGCTTGGCCTGCTCGGGCTTGCGGTCGCGGTTCATCGTCGCGCGCAGATCCTCGAGCGCCGTCATGTCCACCTCTTCCACATAGGTGATGTGGGGGATGCGTGAGGTGGAGAGCGACATCTTCTCGGCGATCCGGCGCCTGAGGCCGATCATCCTGACCTCCTCGACGGCGGTCTTGCGGACGAGGCCGGTCTGAGCCGGCAGCGGCTCGGCGCCACGGCTGATGAAGAGATGGAGATCCTCATGGGTGATCCGGCCGGCCGGCCCGGTGCCGGCTACCTGCCTGAGATCGATGCCGCTCTCTCTGGCGCGCAGCCGCACCGCCGGGGAGGCGAGCGGCTTTGCCGAAAGATCCGGCGCTTCGCGCGGCGCCGGTGCGGGTTTCGGCGCAGGCTTTTCAGGCTGCGGCGGCGCCTTGGCCTCAAGCCGGGAGGAGACGGCGACGGGCTCGTCCAACACCTTTTCGGCCAGCGCCTCCGGGACGCTGTCCGGGGCAGCTTCGCCCGCCTCGCCGGCGGTCTCGATCCTGACCAGCGGCGCCTTCACCGCGACCGTGTCGCCGACCTCCGCCCCGAGCCACAGGACCTTGCCGGTGACGGGCGAGGGGATTTCGACCGTCGCCTTGTCGGTCATGACGGCGGCAAGCACCATGTCTTCGCGCACCGGGTCGCCGGGCTTCACATGCCATTCGACGAGCTCGGCCTCCGCGACACCTTCACCGACATCCGGCATCTTTATGATGAATTCACCCACGGGTCAGCCCTCCATCGCTTCGGCGAGCGCACGCCCGACGCGTGCCGGACCGGGGAAATAATCCCACTCCTGTGCGTGCGGATAGGGCGTGTCCCAACCCGTTACCCGGACGACCGGGGATTCGAGGTGATAGAAGCAGTGTTCCTGAACGAGGGCGGCGAGCTCGGCACCGAATCCCGAGGTCAGCGTCGCCTCGTGCACGACCACGCACCGCCCGGTCTTCTTCGCCGATTGCACGATCGTCTCGAGGTCGAGCGGCAACAGACTGCGCAGATCGATCACTTCCGCGTCGATACCGGTCTCCTCGGCCGCCGCGAGCGCCACATGCACCATCGTACCATAGGCGATGACGGTCACGCCTGAGCCCTTGCGGCGTATCTCGGCCTTGCCGATCGGGATCGTATAGTGACCGTCCGGAACGTCGCCGAGCTCGTGCTTGGACCAGGCCGTGACCGGGCGTTCGTGATGCCCGTCGAAGGGGCCGTTATAAAGCCGCTTCGGCTCCAGGAAGATCACCGGGTCCGGGTCCTCGATCGCCGAGATGAGGAGGCCCTTGGCGTCATAGGGATTCGACGGCACGACGACCTTCAGCCCGCAAACATGGGTGAAGAGCGCCTCCGGGCTCTGGCTATGGGTCTGGCCGCCGAAGATGCCGCCGCCCGTCGGCATGCGCACGACGATCGGGCAGGTGAAGTCGCCATTCGAGCGGTAGCGGATGCGCGCAGCTTCCTGCGTGAGCTGGTCGTAAGCGGGATACATATAGTCGGCAAACTGAATCTCGACGCAGGGTTTCAGCCCGTAGGCGGCCATGCCGATGGCGGTGCCGACGATGCCGGACTCGCTGATGGGGGTGTCGAAGCAGCGCGTCTTGCCGTATTTCGCCTGAAGCCCCTGTGTGCAGCGGAAAACGCCGCCGAAATAACCGACGTCCTCGCCGAAGACGACGACATTATCGTCGCGCGCCATCGACACGTCCATGGCGCTGCGCACCGCTTCGATCATCGTCATTCTGGCCATGTCAGTACCCCGCCTTCTGCCGTTGACGGCGGATATGCGGCGGCATCTCGGCATAGACGCCTTCGAAGATATCCCGTACCGACGGCCTGCCGCCGGCATGCAGCGTTCCGTGGCGTTCCGCTTCCTTCTGCGCCTGGATCACTTCGTCCATGATTTCCGCCTCCGCCTGCGCATGCCGCTCCTCCGACCAGGCGCCGCGCAGGATCAGGTGCTTCTTCAGGCGCAGGACCGGGTCGCCGAGCGGCCAGGCTTCCGATTCCGTTTTCGGGCGATAGGCGCTCGGATCGTCCGAGGTCGAATGGGCGCCGACGCGGTAGGTCACGTATTCGATCAGCGTCGGACCGAGATTGAGCCGCGCCCGCTCGGCCGCCCAGCGCGCCACCGCATAGACGGCCAGATAGTCGTTGCCGTCGACCCTGAGCGCCGGAATGCCGAAGCCCAGACCCCTTGCGGCGAAGGTGCCGGAACCGCCTCGTGCGATGCCCTGGAAAGTGGAGATCGCCCACTGGTTGTTGACGATGTTGAGAATGACGGGCGCCTTGTAGGTGGAGGCGAAGACCAGCGCGGAATGGAAATCCGACTCGGCGGTCGAGCCGTCGCCGATCCAGCCGGCGGCGATCCGCGTATCGTTCTTGATGGCGGATGCCATGGCCCAACCGACGGCCTGGACATATTGAGT
This sequence comes from Ensifer meliloti, assembly GCF_030064585.1. NCBI lineage: Bacteria > Pseudomonadati > Pseudomonadota > Alphaproteobacteria > Hyphomicrobiales > Rhizobiaceae > Ensifer > Ensifer meliloti. The sequence continues at coordinate 1,895,397 of NZ_CP120365.1, read as the reverse complement.
GGCGAGGTTGCCTGATATCGTGAAGAAGCCATGCTCCTTGGACGTGTACATGACGGGCAGCTGCCGGCCGTGGCAGGGATCGAGCTCGTTCGAGAAGATCTGGTTCATCATCTCGACCATGGGGTGGTCGTCGGCAATCAGGAGCCCCGCCTGGCGGTAGGTCGGAAAATTCATGTCGCCCTTGCGAAGCGCCTTGCGGAAGGCGCAGCTCACCGCCTCCTCGCCGAGATGCTGCATATAGAAGGACGTCTTGCCCTGACGCTGCGCCATCAGCATGCGCGCGTCGAAGGCGCGCAGCAGCATCATGTGCCTGAGACCCGTCAGCAGTTCCTCATCCGAAAGAAAGCCGGCCCAGGGGCCGACTGCCTCGCCCTCGCGGTTGAGCACCCGAATGATCGAATAGGCGAGGTCGCGGATCTCCTCGGGGTCCACATCGACGTCCGGCCGGGGTACCGAGCCCGCCTTTGGTATCTTCACGTTGGAAAAATCGGGCAGATCGCCCGGCCGGACGGCCGGTTCGGGGACATGCAGGCTCAAGCGGCTGAATTCATCCATGCGGGTTCCGGCCTCCCTTCCGGATTGCGCGTCGCGCAACCTCGATACCCCGGAAGAACGGCGCCGCCGCCTGGCGGTTCCGGCTGGCGTCCGGGGTTCCTCCGCCCCGCCTGCCATGCCGCTACGGCCTCCCGTTCTCCCGACAGGATATGGGCACAGACTGCCACGAGTCAGGGGCCAGATGAAGGGCTTTCGCCGCCGCGCCCGGCTGCTGCGCGAAGAAAGACAGATTCGTGCCGGCATGCATGCGGCACGCGTTGGCACGCCCATGCCGGTGCTGGTGGCGGGTAATTTTCTTTCGTGAGACCGGCGGGCGACCGGCCCCTCAGACCGGTGGCGCGATCTCTATCGGGCTGCCATCGGCAAAGCGAGAAAGGCGGAACGCGGAGGGATCGACGATCGGCGGGTTTCCGGTGACGAGATCGGCGACGAGATGTCCGGCACCGGGGCCGATGCCGAAGCCGTGACCGGAGAAGCCGGTGGCGATGACGAGGCCCGGCAGCTCTTGCGCGAGCGAAATGACCGGCACGACGTCCGGCGTGACATCGATCAGGCCGGCCCAGATCTGCACCGGCTCGACGGTACGGAGCTTCGGAAGGGCCTTTTTTGCTTCCTCGAATGCCTTGAGCACGGATTTCGGATCAGGCCGCGGATCGAGGATGCGGTGGCGCTCGAAGGCGCCAGGCCGATCGAGGGGCACGGATGCGATTTCGAAAAGCTCGCGCCAGCTCTGGGCGCTCAAGCCTGCCTGCACGGCTTCGCCCTCGGCCCGTCTCGCCGCGTAAAAATCGCGGAAGAATGCGAGTGTGTCCGGCACAAGCGGATGAAGATTGGCACCCGCGGTGGCGATCGTGTAGCCGCCGTCGAGGCGTTTGCGATAGGCGTAAGTCGCCGTTGCGCCTGCGCCGTCCGGGCCGCCCTCGAGCGGTGCGGTCCTGAGCACGGTGTTGCGCACCTTCAGCTGCGGCAGCCGAATGCCGAGGCCCTTGCAGAAGAGCCGCGACCAGGCGCCGCCAGCAAGCACCACCTTTGACGTTTCGATACGGCCCTTTTCGGTGATGACGGCGCTTACCCGACCCGCACTCTTCTCGATCCCCCGCACCGCACAGCCGGTCACGATGCGTGCGCCGGCGCGGCGTGCTCCGGCCGCGATTGCAGGCACCGCTTTCTGCGGCTCGGCTCGGCCATCGCTCGGCGTATAGAGCGCGCCTTTGTAGCGGATCGCCGCTCCGGCCATGCGCTCCCGGGTCTCGTCGGCGGTGAGCTGGCGGCTGTCGACGCCATGCGGCTTCGCGATCGCGAGCCAGGCATCGCGGTTGGCGACGTCCTGCTCCGTTTCGGAAATATAGAGAATGCCGCTCCGGCGAAATCCGGTCTCGCCGCCGACGCGCGCATCGAGCGTGTCCCAGATTTTCAGCGCCTCCATCGCCAGGGGAATCTCGCGCCGATCGCGGCCCATGACGCGAACCCAGCCCCAGTTGCGGCTCGATTGCTCGCCGCCGAGAACGCCCTTCTCGCAGAGGACCACCTTCACGCCGCGCTCGGCGAGAAAGAGCGCCGTGCTCGCTCCGATGATACCGCCGCCGATGATGACGACGTCGGCACTGCCGGGCAGCGAAGGATCGGTTTCAACGGGGTCGAGAGCGGGGCCGGGCATGATCATCTCTTGGGTTTGTTCAGCTGTTTCTATCGCTGCATCCAATGTCGGCTTCGATCAAGCCTGCCCGGCCGGTTTCGGGCGGCGATGCACAGTTCCCGCATGCCCGAAGTTCCCGCATGGTCTTTGAGCGGTCGCGCCTTCCCGTCTCCTGCGCCAGGCTTTATGTTCGCTCCATGCGCGACACCGAAGCCGACCTCCGCCCGATCCTCCGCATCGACTTCCCGCCGGACGACCGTCTCGGGCGCGGCAAGATCATGCTTTTGGAACACATCCGCGAGACCGGCTCCATTTCCGCTGCCGGGCGGGCCATGGATATGTCTTACCGGCGTGCCTGGCTACTGGTCGACGCCCTGAACCGTATGTTCAAGGAGCCGGCGGTCGACTCCCAGCGTGGCGGCAAACAGGGCGGCGGCGCCGTCCTCACCGCTTTCGGCGAGATGCTGATCGAGCGCTTCCGGGCGATGGAGGCCAAGGCACAGGCGGCGATTGCGGACGATCTCGATTGGCTGGACGCCATGCGCGACTGCAATGGTGCTCCGCAAGATGAGCCAGCTGGAAAGCCGTTCTAACCATTCGCTTCTCTAATAATCGAGCGCGACGGTCTTGACGACGGCGTGCACCTGCTTCCCCGGCCGCAGGTCGAGCGCATCGCGGGAAAGGGTGGTGACTCGCGCGGCAATGACGTTGCCGCCGCAGTCTACGCGCACGTCGATGCTTCCTTGCCGCGGCGAAGAGAGGCCGACGATCGTTCCCGGAAGCACGTTGAGGGCGCTGATGCCTTCCGGGCGGCGGGTCGCCAGCATGACGTCGCGCGCCGCGATGTAGAGGCGAAGTCTCTGCCCGGGCTCGGCGACGAGATGCGGCACGCGGATCAGGCAGTCTCCGGCGCGTACCACAGTCAGCTCGTGGCCTTCGTCATGACTGTCGACGATGCCCTCGATCAACGCGCCGGCTTCTCGCCGGCCGGGGCCGGATGTCGGGAACGGCTCGTTCAGAACGGCCGCCGTTTTGCCGGAGGCCTTGACCCGGCCGTTTTCCATGACGACGACGCGCTCCGCCAGCCGCGCCACTTCAGCCACCGAATGACTGACATAGACGATCGGAATCCGCGTCTCGTCGCGCAGCCGCTCCAGATAGGGCAGGATTTCGGCCTTTCTGGCGTCGTCGAGCGCGGCGAGCGGCTCGTCCATCAAGAGCAGGCGGGGGAAAGCGAGCAGCGCCCGGCCGATGGCGACGCGCTGCCGCTCGCCGCCCGAGAGCTTCGAGGGCATGCGATCGAGCAAATGGCCGATGCCGAGCATTTCGACGATCCTGCCGAATTCGGGCCCTGACCGCGCCGCGCCTGCGAACCAGCGGCCATAGGCAAGATTTCCGCGGACGCTCAGATGCGGAAAGAGGCGGGCTTCCTGGAACACATAGGCAAAGCGGCGGCGGTGGACGGGGGTGAAAAGCCGGCGCTCACTGTCGGCGATCGTGTCGCCGTCGAGCACGACGCGGCCCTGATCGGGCCGGAGGAGGCCGGCGATGATGTTGACAAGCGAGGTCTTGCCGGAGCCGGAGCGGCCGAAAAGAGCGGTCACCCCGCCCTCCGAGCCGAAGGCGGCGTCGATCGCGAAGGAGCCGAGACGAAGGCGCGCTTCGACCTCGAGCCTCATGCCGCCACCGTCCGCCGCGCCGCTGCTGAAGCCATGGCTTCCGAAAGCATCAGCGCCGCCATCGAAATGACGACCGAGATCACGGCAAGGCGCATCGCGCCGGCGTCGCCGCCCGGCACCTGTGTGAAGGTATAGATCGCGGCGGAAAGCGTCTGCGTCTCGCCGGGAATATTGGAGACGAAGGTGATGGTCGCGCCGAATTCGCCCATGGCCTTGGCGAAGGAAAGGACCATGCCGGCGAGAATGCCGGGGAGGATCAGGGGCAAGGTGACCGTCAGGAATATCCAGGCGGGGCTCGCGCCGAGGGTACCCGCCGCCTCTTCGAGCTTGCGGTCGACTGCTTCGATCGACAGCCGGATGCTGCGGACCATCAAGGGGAAGCCCATTACCGCGCAGGCGAGCGCCGCTCCCGTCCAGCGGAAGGAAAAGACCAGGCCGAAGTTCTCCGCGAGAAATGCACCGACCGGTCCGCGCCGGCCGAAAAGGAGCAGCAGAGCGAAGCCCGTGACTACCGGCGGGAGGATCAGCGGCATATGGACGAGGCCGTTCAGGAGCGACTTGCCCCAGAAGCGGCCGCGCGCAAGTATCATCGAGACGAGGAGCGCAGGCGGGAGGCTCGCAAGCATCGCTACGGTGGCGACCCGCAGGCTCAGGCGGACGGCCGTCCACTCCGCGTCGCTCAATGCCATCCAGTCCAAGCTCGTACTCCCGTTCCTGACGCGCCGTGTCGTGCAATCATTCGCTAGATCACGTTCATTTTTTCAGGTCGAGTCGGCCTGAAAACATGAGCGTGATCGATTCCAAGAAATTGAGACGCGGGATGCGGGCGGAAAACCGCACACACTTTTCCTCGTCCCGCTCCAGTTTCTATTCCAGAACCGTGAAGCCCTCGGCCTGGAAAAGCGCCGCCGCCTCCGGCGAGCGGACGAATTCGAGGTAGGCGGCGGCATCGGCATTCCTGCTGTCCGCGGTGATCGCGACCGGGTAGATGATTGGCGGGTGGCTGTCCTCGGGGAAGGTGCCGACCACTTTCACATTGGCATCGGCTGCGGCGTCGGTTCGGTAGACGATGCCGTAGGGCGCCTCGCCACGCGACACGAGGAGGAGGGCGGCGCGGACGCTTTCGGCGCCGGCGACCTTTCCGGCAACGTTCGGCCACAGCCCAAGCTTTTCCAGCGCGGCCTTGCCATACTTGCCGGCGGGGACGGAATCCACGGCTCCCATGGCCAATCGCCCGTCGCCGAGAAGACCGGCGAGGTCGAGACCCGGCTCGATCTCGACAGCCGGGGCGTCCGACTTGCCGGAGACGAGGACGATGCGATTGCCGAGCAGGTTGGAGCGCGTGTCGGCCTTGATCAGCTTCTTGTCGGCGAGATAATCCATCCAGGCAAGATCGGCCGAGATGAACACATCGGCGGGCGCGCCCTGCTCGATCTGTTTCGCCAGCGCCGAACTCGCCGCATAGGACACGATCGCTTCCTTGCCGGTCTGCTTGAGCCATTCGCCGTTGATCGCATCGAGCGCATTCTTGAGGCTCGCCGCTGCGAACACGCTGACCTTCTCCGCCGCCTGGGCCGGTGCAAAGGCCGTTCCCGCCAGGACCACGCCGAGCGCCAGTGATATGGCCTTGAGCCAGTCTCTTCTCGTTGTCACACCCAAGTCTCCCCGTTCGTGATATTTCCCAAGATATAACGCTTCGGTATTTTGGTTACCGCTATATTCGTAGAAATACAATGCGGCCGTTGCGCCGTAATCAAAATCGGTGAACCGATGGGGCGGAGACTACGCGAGCGCTTGCGATAGGCGCCCAGGCGTCTAAATTCCGGAATGGGACCCAAGGAGGTGGACGATCCACATGGACGCGACGATCAGGCTGGAAGAAAGCTGGAAAGCCGTTCTGGGCGGGGAATTCCGCCACGGTTACATGGCCGAGCTCAAGCGGTTCCTGCTGGAGGAGAAGCAGCAGGGTCGGCAGATTTTTCCGAGGGGCGTCGAATATTTCCGTGCGCTCGATCTGACCCCGCTCGACAGGGTACGCGTCGTCATCCTCGGCCAGGATCCCTATCATGGCGACGGGCAGGCGCATGGGCTCTGCTTCAGCGTTCGTCCGGGCGTGCGCACGCCCCCTTCACTCGTCAACATCTACAAGGAATTGCAGGAAGACCTGGGTATTCCGCCGGCGCGCCACGGCTTCCTCGAAAGCTGGGCGCGCCAGGGCGTGCTGCTTCTGAACAGCGTGCTGACCGTCGAGCGTGGCCGCGCGGCCTCGCACCAGGGCAGGGGCTGGGAGCGCTTCACCGACGCCGTAATCCGGGCGGTCAACGAGCAGGCGCAGCCCGTCGTCTTCATGCTCTGGGGCTCTTACGCACAACGCAAGGCCGCTTTTGTCGATCGTTCGCGTCACCTCGTGCTCACCGCACCGCATCCGTCACCCTTATCGGCCCATGCGGGGTTCTTCGGATGCCGGCATTTCTCCAAGGCGAACGCGTTTTTAACGTCCAAGGGGTTGGATCCGATCGATTGGCGGTTGCCGGAAGATCCCCCCTTGGCCGTCGAGCGGCAGATGGCGCCGAACTGCTGACGCGGCCGTAGCGTTTGCCGTCGCGAATGGGCCTTGCACCCGCCGCGGCGATCCGTCAAAGACTGCCCGACTATGCGGGTAGGACTGGCCCGGCTATGCGGGTGGCGCGATGGGAGACGGCATGCGACACATCCTGATCATCGGTATCGGTGCGGGCAACCCCGAGCACATGACGGTTCAGGCGATCAATGCGCTGAACCGGGCTGATGTGCTCTTCATCCCGACCAAAGGGGAGAAGAAGACCGAGCTCGCCGAGCTGCGCCGCGGGATATGCGCCCGTTACGTGACGCGGGCCGGCAGCCGCACCGTCGAATTCGCCGTGCCCGTCCGCCGCACCGAAGGCCGCAGCTACGTGGAAAGCGTGGACGACTGGCATGCGGGCATTGCCGCCGCCTACGAGGCGCTGCTGGAGAGCGAGCTTGCGGAAGGGCAGACCGGCGCCTTCCTCGTCTGGGGCGATCCGATGCTTTATGACAGCACGATCCGCATCGTCGAACGCGTGAAGACGCGCGGCCGGGTCACCTTCGGCTACGACGTCATTCCGGGCATTACCAGCCTGCAGGCGCTCTGTGCCAGCCATCGCATCCCGTTGAACCTCGTCGGCAAGCCGGTGGAAATCACCACCGGCCGGCGGCTCGCCGAAAGTTTTCCGCACAGGAACGAGACGGCCGTCGTCATGCTCGACGGCGAGCAGGCGTTCCGGAAGATCGAGGATCCGGACGCCGAGATTTATTGGGGCGCCTATCTCGGCACGCCCGACGAGATCGTCATTGCAGGGCGCCTCGCCGAGGTGAAAGAGCAGATTCTCGAAGCGCGGGCCGCGGCGCGCGAGCGGATGGGCTGGATCATGGATATCTATCTGCTGCGCAAGGGCGCCGATTTCGAAGAGTAAACGGGCATTGCCGTGCTCTTGGCCGCCGATCTTTGATCTCTCTCGACGCGCCCGCCTGTGATATAGGCTCGATCGATCAGTCCTGCCGTGACGGCTCCGAGACACCGAAGGATCACCGAAGACGAATGACAAGCTGCGCCGCTCCACGAGCCGACCGATCTGCGACCGGCACATCGATGCGCCGCGGGAGCTGTCCCTCGCTGGCGGCGCCGATGCAGACCGGGGACGGCCTGCTCGTGCGGCTGCGACCGGCGGGCGACGGTCTGACGCCGGCGGAGATGAGGGCGATTGCCGGTGCGGCTGCGAGATGCGGCAGCGGGGTCATTGAGGTCACCGCACGCGGCAACCTGCAGATACGCGGCCTGACGCCGGAAAGCGTTCCGGCGCTCGCCGAAGCGATAGGGGCGGCGGAGATAGCCATTGCCGAAGGGGTCGCGATCGAGACGCCGCCGCTTGCCGGATTCGACCCGGACGAAATCGCCGATCCTCGCCCGCTCGCCCGCGCGCTGCGCGTGGCGATCTCCGGCGCGGGTGAGGCGCTCAGGCTTGCGCCGAAACTTTCGATCGTCGTGGATGGAGGCGGCCGCTTCCACCTGGGAAGCCTGACCGCCGACCTGCGTGTCTCTGCGCTCGAGCATGAGGGCGGCGTGCGATGGCTGTTTTCGCTCGGCGGGACGGCGCGTTCGGCAAAGCCCGTCGCGCTCCTGGAATCGAAAGATATCGTCCCGATGGTTCTCGAAATCCTGGGAGATCTCACTGCGCGCGGTCCCGCTTCCCGCGCCCGCGAGCTCGATGCCGATCTTCTTCGGCAGCGCGCGGCTGCCGGCGATGCCCTGCCGCGCGTGGACGGTCCCGTTTTTTCGCCGCCACCGGCGGGCATCCACCACTTCGGCGGCGCCGGCACCGTGCTTGGCATCGGGCTGGCCTTCGCGCAAACCGATGCGGGTAGTCTCGTCGCATTCCTCCGGCAGGCGGAGGAACTCGGCGCAAACGAGATACGCTTGGCACCCCCGCACGGTCTGTTCGTCCTCGGTCTTTCGGGCGAAACGGCGGCCGTTGCGCAACGGCTCGCCTCTGCGCACGGCTTTCTGGTCGCCTCCGGCGATCCGCGCAATCACATAGCCACCTGCGCGGGCCTCGCCTGCGCCTCGGCGCGGATGGACACAAAGGCGATGGCGAGGCTGTTGCTGGAAGCTGCGCCGGACCTCCTCGACGGTTCGGCGACGGTGCATCTCTCCGGCTGTCCCAAGGGTTGCGCCAGCCCCACGGCGTCGCCGCTGACGCTCGTCGGTGCGCCATCAGGATATGCGCTTGTCGTAAATGGCACTGCTTCCGTCGCGCCGAGTGCCTACAGGGATGAAAACGGAATAGGATCTGCGTTCGGCGCGCTGAACGCGCTCGTGCGGGAAAACAAAGACGCTGGCGAATCGGCGCTGTCCTGTCTTACACGGCTCGGGACCGCGCGCATCGCCGCCGCGTTTGAACAGGGATAGAAATGCCTGATTACGATTACATCCGCGATGGCAACGCCATCTATGAGCGTTCCTTCGCGATCATCCGCGCGGAAGCCGACCTTTCCGGATTTTCGGAGGAGGAAGCCGATCTCGCCATACGCATGGTGCATGCCTGCGGCTCGGTCGAGGCGGTGCGCCAATTTGTGTTCTCGCCCGGCTTCGTCTCCGCCGCGCGCGCGGCGCTGAAAGACGGCGCGCCGATTCTCTGCGACGCCGAAATGGTCGCCCATGGTGTGACCCGCGCCCGGCTGCCCGCCGGAAACGAGGTGATCTGCACGCTCCGCGATCCGCGCACCGCGGAGATTGCGACCGAGATCGGCAATACGCGTTCCGCCGCGGCGTTGAAGCTCTGGGGTGAGCGGATGGCTGGCTCCGTCGTTGCGATCGGCAATGCGCCGACCGCACTGTTCTATCTGCTCGAGATGCTGCGCGACGGCGCCCCGAAGCCGGCGGCGATCCTCGGAATGCCGGTCGGTTTCGTCGGTGCGGCCGAATCGAAGGACGCGCTCGCCGAAAATTCCTATGGCGTTCCCTTTGCGATCGTACGTGGCCGCCTCGGCGGCAGCGCGATGACCGCCGCCGCACTGAATTCTCTCGCGAGGCCGGGCCTGTGAGCGGCGTGGAATCAGGCCGGCTTATCGGCGTCGGAACGGGTCCCGGCGATCCTGAACTCCTGACCGTAAAGGCGGTCCGGGCGCTTGGCGAAGCGGATGTCGTCGCCTATTTCGCCAAGGCCGGACGCAACGGCAACGGCCGCGCGGTGGTCGAAGGTCTTTTGAAGCCGGGCATGACCGAATTGCCGCTCTACTACCCGGTGACGACTGAGATCGACAAGGATCATGACGCCTATAAGCGCCAGATCACCGACTTCTACGACGCCTCGGCCGAGGCCGTCGCCGCGCATCTTCTCGCCGGACGAACAGTCGCGGTGCTGAGCGAGGGCGATCCGCTTTTCTACGGCTCCTACATGCACCTCCATGTGCGGCTTGCCGGCCGTTTCCCGGCCGAGGTCATTCCGGGCATCACCGCAATGTCCGGCTGCTGGTCGCTCGCGGGGCTGCCGCTGGTGCAGGGCGACGACGTGCTCTCGGTTCTCCCCGGCACGATGGGCGAGGGCGAGCTTCGGCGCCGCCTTGCCGACACGCAGGCCGCGGTCATCATGAAGGTCGGCCGAAACCTGCCGAAGATCCGCCGGGCGCTGGCGGCGGCAGGCAGGCTCGAGGCGGCCGTCTATGTCGAGCGCGGCACCATGAGGAATGCAGCGATGGTTCCGCTCGGCGAGAAGCCGGACGACGAGGCGCCCTATTTCTCGCTGGTGCTCGTTCCAGGCTGGAAGGACAGGCCCGGATCGGAGGGCAGGGCATGACCGGAAAGCTCTTCATCGTCGGCACCGGCCCCGGCAATCCGGCACAAATGACCCCCGAGGCCGAAGACGCGATTGCGGTCGCTACCGAGTTCTTCGGCTACGGCCCATATCTCGATCGACTGCATCTTCGGGCTGATCAACGGCGCATCGCTTCGGACAACCGCGAGGAGCTCGACCGCGCCCAGGCAGCGCTCGCGCGCGCCGCAGCCGGGGCGGATGTCTGCGTCGTCTCCGGCGGCGATCCCGGCATCTTCGCGATGGCGGCCGCCGTCTGCGAGGCGATCGACAAGGGGCCGCAGGAATGGCGTGAGGTCGATCTCACGATCACGCCCGGCGTCACCGCAATGCTCGCGGTCGCAGCCCGGATCGGGGCACCGCTCGGACACGATTTCTGCGCCATGTCGCTTTCCGATAATCTGAAGCCCTGGGATGTCATCACCCGGCGGTTGAGGCTTGCCGCCGAAGCGGGGCTCGTCATCGCGCTCTACAATCCGATCAGCAAGGCGCGTCCCTGGCAGCTCGGCGAGGCCTTCGAGGTACTGCGGCAGGTGCTGCCGGCCCAAGTTCCGGTGATCTTCGGCCGCGCCGCCGGGCGGCCCGACGAGCGCATCGCGGTCATGCCGCTCGGCGAGGCCGACGCCGGCCGCGCCGACATGGCGACCTGCGTGATCATCGGTTCGCCGGAGACGCGCATCATCGCCCGCGAGGGAAAGCACGACCTCGTCTACACGCCGCGGTCCTTCACCGGAGAAAGCCATTGACGGATGCGTTCGAGCGCCTCGTCACAGTCGCCGACCGATTGAACGTCGGCAGGCTTGTGGCGCTCGACCATCACCACCTCGATCCCGAGCTGACGCGCCGCCGCTATCTTGCCGTAGGTGGCCGCGCCGCCGCTGTTCTTGGCGACGATGACGTCGATCCCGTGACGTTCGAGCAGTTCTGTTTCGTCGGCCTGCGCAAAGGGGCCGGAGGCGAGGATGGCGGTGACATCCGGCAGATCGAGCGGCGGCATCACCGGATCGACGCTGCGCACGAGGTAGCTGTGCTGCGGCGCCCTCTCGAAATGGAAAGCCTCCTGCCGGCCGATTGCCAGAAAGACGCGGCGCGGCGCCTCGCCCAATGCGGGAACCGCTTCCGCGACGCTTCCGACGCATGTCCATCGATCGCCGGGTTCTGCAGCCCAGGCGGCGCGGCGGAGCGCGAGGAGCGGCGTTCCGGTCATCTTAGCCGCTGCGGCTGCGTTGAGCGAGATGCGGGCGGCGAAGGGGTGCGTCGCATCGATCAGCAGGGCGATGTTTCGCTCGCGCAGGAAGACGGCGAGCCCTTCGGCGCCGCCGAAGCCGCCGGTGCGCGTAGGAAGCGGCTGCGGGCGGGGATCGGCGGTACGGCCGGCAAGCGAGATCGCCGTATCGTAATGGGGTTCCGAGACCAGGCGCTCTGCGAGCTGCCGCGCCTCGGTCGTTCCGCCCAGGATCAGAATGCGAGGTCTGCCCGTGGCTGACATGTCGAACAGTGGCTCGGCCATCGTCGCTCCCTGGCTCATCGTGATCGGTATCGGAGAAGACGGTGTAGCCGGTCTCGGCGACGAGGCCAAGCGCCTCATCCAGGCAGCTCCCGTCGTCTTCGGCGGAGCCCGCCATTTGGAACTCGCTGCGCCGCTGATCGGTGGCGAACGCCATATCTGGCAGAGCCCGTTTGAAAGATCGGTGGAGGCGATCGTCGCCCGTCGCGGCAGCCCCGTCGTTGTGCTCGCCTCCGGCGATCCGTTTCTTTACGGCGTCGGCGCCACGCTGGCGCGCCGCGTAGATGCCGCGGAAATGCGCACCATCCCCGCGCCGTCCGCCTTCAGCCTCGCCGCTTCCCGGCTCGGCTGGCCGCTGCAGGAGGTCGCGACCGTTTCGCTGCACGGCCGTCCGCTCGATCTCATAAGGCCGCATCTTCAGCCGGGCGCGCGCGTCCTGACGCTGACCTCGGACGAGAGCGGGCCGAAGGCGCTTGCCGGGCTGCTTGCAGAAAGCGGATTCGGTCAGTCACGGCTTACGGTTCTCGAGGCGCTCGGCGGCGCAGGCGAGCGTGTCTCCCGCCACCTCGCTTCCGGCTTCGCGATGGAGGAAATCAACGCGCTGAACGTCTGCGCGCTTGAGGTGGTGGCCGATGCCGATGCACGCGTTCTGACGCTTGCGAACGGCCTGGACGAGCGGCTTTTCGAGCATGACGGCCAGATCACCAAGCGGGAGGTGCGGGCGCTGACCCTCTCGGCACTCGCGCCGCGCAAGGGCGAACTCCTCTGGGACATCGGCGCCGGCTCAGGCTCGATCGCGATCGAATGGATGCTTGCCGATCCGGCGATGCGCGCCGTCGCCATAGAGGCGTCGTCCGAACGGGCTGCGCGGATCGGCCGCAATGCGGTCCGCTTCGGCGTTCCGGGGCTTGTGGTCGTCGAAGGGCAGGCGCCGGAGGCGCTGCGAGGGCTTCCGCGGCCGGACGTGATCTTCATCGGCGGCGGCGGCAGCGAGCCCGGCGTGATGGAGGCGGCGATTGCAGCGCTCGCGCCCGGCGGACGTCTCGTGGCCAATGCCGTGACGACGGAGATGGAAGCGGTGCTGCTCGCCCGACATGCGCAGTTCGGCGGCTCGCTGATCCGCATCGACATCGCCCGGGCCTCGCCCGTCGGCGCCATGACGGGCTGGCGGCCGGCCATGCCGGTCACGCAATGGTCGTGGATCAAGGCGTGAGCCGATCTTCGAACCATGCTTTTTCGAAAGGACAGATCATGACGGTTCATTTCATCGGCGCAGGCCCGGGCGCGGCAGACCTCATCACGGTCAGGGGCAGGGACCTGATTGGCCGCTGCCCCGTCTGCCTCTACGCCGGTTCGATCGTATCGCCCGAGCTCTTGCAATATTGCCCGCCGGGCGCCCGCATTATCGATACGGCGCCGATGTCGCTCGACGAGATCGAGGCGGAATATGTCCGCGCCGCCGAAGCCGGCGAGGATGTCGCCCGGCTGCATTCCGGCGATCTCTCCGTCTGGAGCGCGGTGGCAGAGCAGATCCGCCGGCTGGAGAAGAATGGGATCGCCTACACGATGACGCCGGGTGTCCCCGCCTTCGCTGCCGCTGCCGCGACGCTCGGCCGCGAGCTGACGATCCCGGCGGTCGCGCAGAGCCTGGTGCTGACCCGCGTATCCGGTCGTGCCTCGCCGATGCCGAACAGCGAGACGCTCGCCGCCTTCGGAGCCACCGGTTCGACGCTTGCGATCCATCTTGCGATTCACGCGCTTGGTCAGGTGGTCGAGGAGCTGACGCCGCTTTACGGCGCCGACTGCCCGGTCGCGATCGTGGTCAAGGCCTCCTGGCCGGACGAGCGCGTCGTCCGCGGCACGCTCGGCGACATCGCAGCCAGGGTTGCGGCGGAACCGATCGAACGCACTGCGCTGATCTTCGTCGGACCGGGCCTGGAGGCATCGGATTTCCGCGAGAGTTCGCTCTACGACCCGGCCTATCAGCGCCGGTTCCGCGGGCGCGATTGAACGGGCGGGCATCGTTCAAAGTGCCACAGCGGAAAGCCGGCTGATCATTGCCTGTTCGGCGAACGGTCCATTCCCGGGAGCTTGCCGATCTCATTTGCGAGGAAGTCGATGAGAAGGCGCACCCGGGAGATGCCGGCGCGTTCCGGTACGATCAGCATGTTGAGCGGCACGAAAGGAAGCGAATAGCCGGGCAGCACCGCCTCGATCCTTCCCGCCTCCAGAAGATCGCCGACAAGCCAACGATGCGCTGGCACGATTCCGCGTCCGGCGATGAGCGCTTCGCGCACGGCCAGTCCATGGTCCACTCTCAAGCGCCCGCCGAAGGGGACGGCGTGGTACTTGCCATCCCGCCCCTGCAGGGCGAGTGTTTCGCTGCCTGACACATTCGACATCCGGATGCCTTCGTGTCCGATGAGCTCCTGCGGAGTGGCCGGTCTTCCGCGCTCCGCGAGGTAGGCCGGCGCTGCCACCAGCAGCCGCCGGCTTTGGCCAAGCGCTTTCATCCGCATCGAACTGTCGCTGACAGGCCCCAGGCGGATCGCCACATCAATCCCCTCCCGCACGAGGTCGACGCGCTCATCGCTGAGGCTCAGGTCGATGCCGATCTCCGGAAAAAGGTCCTGAAAGGCGAAGATCAGCCGGCTGACATGCAGCACGCCGAAAGCCGCCGTGCAGGAGACTCGGATCGTACCGGCTTGAGCGCCGCGCGTGCCGCGCACCTCATCGCTGGCCTGCTCGACCAGACGCAGGATCTCGACGCTTCGGGCGTAATAGCGGCTGCCTTCGTCGGTCATCATGACGCGCCGGGTCGTCCTGCTCAGCAAAGGCACGCCCACGGCCTCCTCAAGCTCGCGCAGGTGGCGTGTTACGGTCGATTGACCTACTCCGAGTTCGCGCGCGACTGCACTGAGACTCCCACGCTCCGCCACGCGGGCGAAGGTGCGCATGCGCTCCAAGGTGATGTCAGATTTATCCATTATTTGGCATAATCTTATGCATTCTCGAGAGGTAGCGGATTAGACGAGCGTTGGCTACCTAGAGGTTCGAAATCTCACCAGGAGAATGATCCATGAAAATCCTGCTCGTCTTTGCCCACCCGGAATCGCGCTCGCTCAACGGAGCGCTCCGCGACGTCGCGATCGAGGAGCTCACGGCCCAAGGTCACGAAGTGCGGGTCTCGGATCTCTATGCCGACGGTTGGAAATCCGAAGTCGGTCACGCCGACTTCCCTCTCCTGCCGCCGGATGCGCGGCTCGTGCCGGTCGCGGCGTCCAAGACGGCCTTCGAAGCCGGCGCTTTGACGGAAGATGTAAGGGCGGAGATCGAAAAGCTGCTGTGGGCGGACTTTCTGATCCTTCAATTCCCGCTCTGGTGGTTTTCCATGCCTGCCATTCTCAAGGGCTGGGTCGACCGGGTATTTGCCTACGGCTTCGCCTATGGCGTCGGCGAACATAGCGACAAGCGCTGGGGCGACCGCTATGGCGAAGGCAGCCTGGCAGGCAAGCGCGCCATGCTGATCGTCACCGCCGGCGGTTGGGAAGAGCACTATTCCGCCCGCGGGGTGAACGGACCAATCGACGACCTTCTGTTCCCGATCAATCACGGCATCCTCTATTATCCCGGCTACGACGTGCTTCCTCCCTTCGTGGCTTATCGCGCCGATCGCCTCGACGAAGCCGGATTCACTGAGGTCGCTGAGGGTCTCCGCGAAAGGATGCGGACGATCGGGACCGTCTCACCCATTCCCTATCGGCAGCAGAATGGCGGAGATTATCTCATTCCGAGCATGCAGCTCCGCCCCGGGCTGGGAGATCCGGCTGCGTCCGGTTTTGCGCTTCACCTGGATGAGACGCGGGAGGCGTTCCGTCAGGCGGGCGAGTAGCTATTCTTCACCCGGGGCGGGTTTCTGCTTGCGCGGCACGCCCTGCCGTTCCTCGAAGCGGTCGCGGTAGAGGGTCGCCTGGCCAAGCAGCATCAGGGTCACGGGCGTTGTCACCGTCACGAAGAAGATGATGAGAACTTCGTGGAATACCCAGCGGCTCTGCAAGACCGCGAAGCAGAGGATCGACGCGAGGCAGAGGAGGATGGTGCCGCCGCTGGTCGCGATCGTCGGGGCGTGCAGGCGCGCGTAGAAATCCGGCAGGCGCAGGAGCCCGAGCGATCCGATCAGGGTGGTGGCGGCGCCGACGAGCATCAGCCCGCAGACGAGGAGCGCCGCCCATGGCGGAAGGTCGGTCAGATGGCTCATTCGATCACCTCGCCGCGCATGAGGAACTTTGCCAGCGCGATCGACGAGGCGAAGCCGATCACAGCGATGATCAGCGCCGTTTCGAAATAGACCGTATTCGCCGTGCGGATACCGAAGGTGATGAGCATCAGCATCGCATTGATGTAGAGCGTGTCGAGACCGAGAATGCGGTCCTGGGCCCTCGGTCCTCTGGCCATGCGGTAGAGCGCGAAGGCCATGGCCAGCGCAAGCATGGTCTGTGCGACGAGCACGGACCAGACGACGGCAAGCTCCATCATTCGAATATCTCCTTCAAGTCGGCCGCATAGCGCGTGATCGTTTTCCGCCACAGGTCCTCGTTTTCGATGTCGAGTACGTGGAAGAGCAGGATCTTCTGGCGACGATCATATTCGAGCCATGCGGTGCCCGGCGTCGCCGTGACGACGCAGGCGAGCAGCGCCAGGGCGTTCTCGTCGTCGAGATCGAGGCTGACCGTCATGAAGCCCGCATTAACCGGACGCCTGCCTGCGCGCAGGATGATCAGCGTGACGGCGATATTGGAGCGGATGACGTCGCCGACGACGCGCAGGATGAATCCGGCGATCCGGCTCCAGCGATGGAGACGCGAGCGGGCGGGCTGCAGGTTGAGCGTCACCCATGCGAGAACCGTGCTGACCACCAGGCCGAGGACGATAGAGCCCGGCGTCACGGACTGGCTCAGAAGCAGCCACATGAGGAGGAGCGCGATCGAGAGCAGCGGGTAGGGAAACCAGGTACGCATCGCTACTGGCTCCCGGCCCGCGGCGCCGAAAGCACCCGCTCGCTGTGGGTGAGCGGCGCGAGCAGATCGTCAGCCGTCGCCTGCATGTAGCGCATCGCGGGTCCTGCCTGCAGGCTCAGGAAGATGCAGGCGCCGAGCAGGACGACGACCGGCGTGATCTCGATCACGACGACCCGCGGGATCGTACCCTCGATCGACGCCCAGAAGGTTCGGATGCCGATGCGGTTCATCGCGATCATGGCGGCGAGACCGGACAGGATGAGGAGAGTGACATAGGTCCAGTCGGCGGCGGACATTGCGGTCGCGAGCTCGGCGGCCGGCATGTCGAAGAGGCCGCTGATGAGCGCGAATTTGGCGATGAAGCCGGAGAGAGGCGGCAGGCCGGCGAGCAGCAGGGCACAGAGGCAGAAGCAGAGGCCGAGAACGGCCATTGTGCCGGGAATGGCGGCGCCGACCTCTTCCTCCTCCTCGTCCTCGTCGAAATCGCCATAGGCTTCCATCGTCACCGCCAGAACGTCGGCGCCGGCGTCCCGGCCGCGTTCGACGAGTTCGATCAGCAGGAAGAAGGCCCCGATCGTCAGTGTCGAGCTGACCAGATAGAAGAGTGCGCCGGCGAGCATTCCGTCGTGGCCGAGGCCGACCGCGGCGAGCAGCGTCCCCGAGGATACGAGAACGGAGTAGCCCGCAAGGCGGCCCATTGCCTGCGAGGCGAGTACGCCGATGCCGCCGAAGGCGATCGTCAGCATTCCCCCGGTGACGAGCCATTCCTGGCCGAAACCGGACGATGCGCCCGCCGCGGTGCCGAAGACGAGCAGATGCAGGCGGATGATGACGTAGATGCCGACTTTGGTCAGGACCGCGAAGACGCCTGCGACCGGCGGCGTCGCCGCGGCATAGGCCGTCGGCAGCCAGAAGCTGAGCGGCCACATGCCCGCCTTGACGAGGAAGGCGACGCCGAGGATGGCCGAGCCCATTTCGACGAGCGTTCTGCTTCTGGGTTCGAGGGCTGCGAGCTTCGTTGCGAGGTCGGCCATGTTGAGCGTGCCGGCGGCGCCGTAGATCAGGCTGACGCCGATCAGGAACAGCGCCGAGGCGGCGAGGTTGACGGCGATATAATGCAGCCCCGCCTTCACGCGCAGAGGACCGGAGCCGTGCAGGAGCAGGCCGTAGGAGGCGGCCAGCATCATCTCGAAGAAGACGAAGAGATTGAAGAGGTCGCCCGTGAGAAATGCGCCGTTGAGACCGGCTACGAGAAGCTGGAACAGCGAATGGAAGTGATGCCCCGCCGTGTGCCACCGCGCCATGGAATAGGCCTGCGCGGCGAGTGCAAGGCCGCTCGTCAGGCACAGCATCAGGGCCGACAGGCGGTCGAGCACGAGGACGATACCGAAGGGGGCGGGCCAGTTGCCGAGCTGATAGACCCCTGATCCGGGGAGGCTGCCGGTGCCGGCCGCGGCAAGTCGCATGAGGATCATCGAGAGGATGAAGACGGCGAGCGTGGACGCGAAGCCGATGGCCCCCTTCAATGTCCGGTCGCGCTCGTTGATCGGGATCAGCACCGCGGCCACGGCAAGCGGCAGGAGGATCGGCAGGATGAGAAGATGATCGAGCCAATCAGTCACCGCGCTGCTCCCTTCCGTCCACATGGTCGGTTCCGGTGAAGCCGCGGGAGGCGAGGAGCACCACGAGGAAAAGTGCGGTCATGGCGAAGCCGATGACGATCGCCGTCAGCACCAGTGCCTGCGGCACCGGATCGGTATAACGGGCGAGATCGCCGACGCCGCCTGGATCGAGGATCGGCGGGGCGTTCACCCGCAACCGGCCCATGCCGAAGATGAAGAGATTGACGGCGAAGGAGAGCAGCGAAAGCCCGATGATCACCTGGTATGTTCGCGGCCTCAGGAGAAGATAGACGCCCGATGCGGTCAGCGTGCCGATCCCGGCCGAAAGAATGAGTTCCATTAGCGTACCGCCTCCTTGTCGGAGCGCGCGGCCTTCGCATGCGCACGCGGTGCACGGACCGACTGGTGCGCCAGCGCGATCAGGATGAGAACGGTGGCACCGAGCACCAGCGAGAAGACGCCGAGGTCGAAGAGGATCGCGCTCGCGAGCGGAAACTTGCCGACGACCGGCAGGCTTGCATATTGCGCGTGGGAGGTGAGGAACGGATAGCCGAAGAACCAGGATCCGACGCCCGTGGCCGTCGCCACCAGGAGACCGATGCTCATCCAGCGAAGCGGATGGATGCGGAGCCGTTCCTCGACCCAGCGGGTGCCGCCGGACATATATTGCAGGATGAAGCCGATCGACATGGCGATGCCGGCGGCAAAACCGCCCCCCGGCAGATCATGTCCGCGCAGGAAGAGAAAGGCCGCGAGCATTCCGGTGACCGGAAACATCCAGCGCATGATCACCGCCGGGATGAAGAGGTATTCGGCGACGCTGTCGCCGGCGGCGCGGTCGGGGTGATCGTCGTCGAAGGCGTTCTGCACTTTTTGCTGCTCAGGGGCCTCCAGGCTGTCGGACTGAGGTCGGAAGCGCAGGAGAAGCGCGAAGACCGTGAGCGCCACGATGCAGAGCACGGCGATCTCGCCGAGCGTATCGAAGCCGCGGAAATCGACGAGGATGACGTTGACGACGTTGGTGCCGCCGCCCTCGCGATAGGCGCGCTCGAGAAAATAGCTGGCGATGGTTTCGGGAAGGGGCCGCGTCATCACCGTGTAGGCGATGAGCATCATTCCTCCGCCGGCGCCGATCGCCAGCAGCAAGTCGCGCAAGCGCCTCAGGCGGACCCGGATCGAGATGTCTTCCGCCGCCACCGGCTCCTCGATGCGCTTCGGCAGCCAGCGCAATCCGAGGAGAATGAGCACGGTGGTGACGATCTCCACCAGGAGCTGCGTGACCGCAAGATCGGGTGCGGAAAGCCAGACGAAGGTAATGCAGGTGACGAGCCCTGCTCCGCCGAGGAGCACCAGCGAGGCGAGACGGTGGAATTTCGCCTGATAGGCGGAGCCGATGGCGCAGGCGATGCCGATTGCCCAAAGCAGGGCGAAGGCGGGATCGATGCCGCGGATCACAAGCGGC
Organism: Ensifer meliloti; assembly: GCF_030064585.1. Lineage (NCBI taxonomy): Bacteria > Pseudomonadati > Pseudomonadota > Alphaproteobacteria > Hyphomicrobiales > Rhizobiaceae > Ensifer > Ensifer meliloti. The sequence continues at coordinate 1,875,550 of NZ_CP120365.1, read as the reverse complement.
GGCAGTTCGAAATTGCCGAGAAGAAGCGGCGATGCCCCCGCCGCAAGTGCCAGGAAGACGAGGAGACGCATCTGCGGCTGCAGGCGGCGCGTGCCGAGCCGCTGTTCGAGCCATCGGGCCCACTTCCAGGAAAGCGTCACCAGAACGCGCTCGAAAATGCGCTGACCCTGGAGCAGCCGGAAGACCGGCGGACCCTCGACGGCCGTCGCCAGATAGGAGCGCATCAGGAAATAGAGACCGATGCCGCCTGAAAGCGCGACGAAGCTCATGATCAGCGGAATGTTCCAGCCGTGCCAGACCGAAAGGCTGTAATCGGGCGTTCCCTCGCGCAGGACCGAGAGAACGGCCGTGTGAAGGAAGGGACCGATCGTCTGGGCGGGAATTATACCGACGACCAGACAGGCGAGAACGAGGAAGTCGACCGGAGCCCGCATCCAGCGGGGTGGCTCATGCGGCTTTCTCGGGAGGTCTGCCGGTGGCCGGCCGAAGAAGACGCCGTGGATGAAGCGGAGCGAATAGGTGACTGCAAACATGCCCGCGATCGTCGCCACATAGGGCGTGACCGTGTCGAGCGGGTTGACGAGATGCGTCTCGATCGCCTCGGCAAAGAACATCTCCTTGGAGAGAAAGCCGTTGAGCAGCGGCACGCCGGCCATGGCGGCACTCGCCACCATGGCGAGCGTCGCGGTGATCGGCATGAAGTGGAAAAGCCCGCCCAGCCTGCGAATGTCGCGGGTGCCGCTTTCATGATCGATGATGCCGGCCGCCATGAAGAGCGAGGCCTTGAAGGTCGCGTGGTTGACGATATGGAAGACCGCGGCGACGGCCGCCAGCGGACTGCCGAGGCTCAGGAGAACGGTGATGAGCCCGAGATGACTGATCGTCGAATAGGCGAGGAGTCCTTTCAGATCCTGCTGAAAAATCGCGAAATAGGCGCCGAGCAGGAGCGTTGTCAGGCCCGCAAGGCCGACGATCCAGAACCAGGCTTCCGTGCCGGCCATCACCGGCCAGAACCGCACGAGCAGGAACACGCCGGCCTTCACCATCGTTGCCGAATGCAGATAGGCCGAAACCGGCGTCGGGGCCGCCATCGCGTGCGGCAGCCAGAAATGGAAGGGGAACTGGGCGCTCTTCGTCAACGCCCCGAGCAGGACGAGGACAAGCACCGTGCCATAGAGCGGATGGTTGCGGATCGCGTCGCCCGAGGCGAGGACCGCGTCGAGTTCATAGCTGCCGACGATCTTGCCGATGATTATCAGGCCGACGAACATGGCGAGGCCGCCCGTGCCGGTAATCGTCAGCGCCATTCGGGCGCCGTCGCGGGCGTGTGCGTTATGGTGCCAATAGCCGATCAGCAGGAAGGAGACGATGCTGGTCAGCTCCCAGAAGACGGCGAGCAGAATGAGGTTGCCGGAAAGGACGACGCCCAGCATCGAGCCCATGAAGGCGAGGAACAGCGCGAAAAAGCGCGGGACCGGGTCCTCCTCGGCCATATAGTAGCGGGCATAAAGGACGACGAGAACGCCGATCGCCGTGATCAGCGCAGAAAAAAGCCAGGCGAAGCCGTCCATCCTGAGGGTGAAGTTCAGCCCGAGTTCCGGAACCCAGTCGATCCGGTAATGGAGGACGCCGCCCGAGGCGACGTAGGGATAGAGGCCGGCGGTCACCAGGAAGCAGACAAGCGCGATCGCACCTGCGAACCAGGATATCGCACCGCGCTGATCGGACGGGAAGAAGATTGCAATGAGGCTTCCCGCGAAGGGGACAAGAATGAAAACAGAAAGCAATTTCTCCGCGTATTCGATCGTTTTGTCTCCTTGCGAGTGTATTGGAAGGTCGGGACTTCGGTCCCGCTAGGACTGACGCCGGACGGGTCACGCGGACGAGGTCCGCGCGTTCGCATAAGCGGCAGAAGGCATATGTTTTTATGACTATTTTCCGGACGGCTGCCAAGCCTTAGCAGCAAGAAAAAGCCGCGTATGTGCAGTCCGCCTCTGAAGGCGAGGGCCGGATACCGGTCAAGCGGCGCGCCACCGCCGCTCGAAGACGAAAGTGGCAAGATCGTTGGCGTTCATCGGCCGGGCGAAGGCGTAGCCCTGCAGACCATGGCATTCCATTTCCTTGAGGATGCGGGCGTGCTCGAGCGTTTCGACACCTTCGGCGATCACTTCGATCCCGAGCGATGTGCCGATGTCGATGATCGATGCCACGAGCCGGCGCTCCGCCGGAGAGGAGAGAATAGGCAGCACCAGTTGCCGATCTATCTTCAGGCGGCGTGGCGTCAGCTTCAGCAGGCTCAGGATCGAGGCATAGCCGGTACCGAAGTCGTCGATCTCGATATCGATGCCCAGTTCCTTGATGCGCCGGATGTTGGACATGACCGTCACATCGTTTTCGTCAAAGGAAATCGATTCGAGCAGTTCGAAGGAAAGCCGCCCCTCGGGTATGGAGAGCTCCTCCAGCCGGGCGATCAGTCCCTCGTCTCTCAGGCGGGGATAGGAGAGGTTGACCGACACCTTCGGCACATAGATGCCGTTTGCCTCCCAGCGATAGATCTGAAAGAGCGCCTGTTCGAGGATCTTCTGATCGATCGCCGCGACGACGTTGATGTCCTCCGCCGTCTTGAGAAAGGCGTGCGGACCGAGGAGCCCCTTGGTGGGATGATCCCATCGCGCGAGTGCCTCGACGCCGATGATGTCGAGCGAGCTCGGACAGAACTGCGGCTGGAAATATGCGACGAATTCGTTCTGCTCGAGACCGCGCAGGATCTCGTCGGCCGTCTGTTTCGTCTGGAGCACGGCGGTCTTCAGTGCGCCCGTAAAGGTCTCGTGGCGGTTGCGGCCGCGGCGCTTGGCCTCGTAGAGGGCGATATCGGCGTTGACGAGGACCTGGGAAAGGTCATCCGCCGCATCGGTTTGAGCGGCAATGCCGATGCTCACGCCGATGCGGCATTCCTGATCTTCGTAGCGGACCGGAACGCTCATCGCCTCGATCACGCGGGAAGCCAGCGCCGCGTCTTCGTCGCAGCCGCCGCTTGCGCGAATGATGACGAACTCGTCGCCGCCGATGCGGGCGACGAAGTCGTCCTGGCGTGCATTGTCCCGCAAAAGGCTTGCCGCATGCTTCAGGATCTCGTCGCCGGCTGCATGGCCCATCGTGTCGTTGATCTGCTTGAAACGGTCGAGGTCGATATGGAAGATGCTGATCTTCGCCTTTGCGTCGGCCCGTCGGCTGCGGTCGAAGAGAATCTGGTCCAGGAAGCGGCGATTGGGCAGGCCGGTCAATGGATCGTGCAGGGCGTTGAATTCCATGCGATGGCGCGCCGCCTCCAACTCGGCACTGTGGGCCTCGGCGAGGCGTTTGGCCTCCGAGAGCGTCGCGCGTGTCTTCACGTCGGCCGTCACGTCCCAGTTGACGCCGACGATCTTCCTGTTGCCGTTCGTGCCGGCATAGGTCGAGCCGATCGCACGGATGTGGCGGACTTCCCCATCCGGAAGGCGGATGCGGAATTCCGTGTTGTATGCGCCGCCCGTGGCGAGCGTTCCGGCGAATTCAGCCTCGGCACGGGCGAGATCGTCCGGATGAAGCGTGTTCCGCCAGTCCTCGTAGACTTCGCGCATAGACGATCCGATACCATAGAGCTCCTTCATGCGGCTGTCCCACAGGAGCGTGCCGCTGTCGACGTCGAGCTCCCATATGCCGATCTTCGAAGTGTCGAGCGCGATCCTCAACCGGTGCGAAAGCTCCTGAAGCTGATCCTTGCTCTGCCTCAATGCGCGAAAGTTCGCCTGCCGCTCCGCCATGAGGCGGCCGGCGACGATCATCGGAGCGACGATCATCAGGCCGCCGAATGCGATGAGGAAGCGGACCTGCCAGGCATTCTGCGGTGTCGTCGGCCACCCGCCTTTGGGGATCGCGGCCATGCGCCAGGAACCGCCGGGCAAGGATACGCTCATCTCGACAGGGGCGTTTTCGAAGATTGCCGGGTCGCCGAAGAAATGCGGGCCGCCGCGCCCCGTGCCGTCGCGGCCGGCAATGGCGATGTCGATGTCGAGCGCCGGCGATGAAAGGCCACTGTCGCGATAAAGGCGATCGACATCGATCACCGCTGAAACGACGCCCCAGAAGCGGCGGCCGCCTTCCGGACCGGTGGTTACGGGAAAGCGGCCGATCAGCCCGCGACCGCCTTGCACGAGGTCGACCGGGCCCGCGAGCACCATCTCTCCGGATGCCACCGCGCGCATGACGGAACTGCGTTGTTTGTCGTTCGTGCGGTAATCGAGGCCGATCGCCTTCTCATTGCCCGTCAGCGGGTAGACCATCGCGACCACCAGTCCCGGCGCGGCGGCGATGTTGCGGAGCTGCGATCCCGCGCCGAAGACGCTGCGTGCGAGCTCTGCGAAGCGCTGCTGCTGCATGTCGGGTTCGGTCTCGATCGTGGCGATCAGGCCCCGGACCAACTGGATATTGCCATTGACGCTGCTCTCGAGGCTGGAGCGTATCGGGTTGAGCGCGTCGGCGACTTCGGAGCGCAGCCGCGCTTCCGAAACGATCCGGTTCTGATTGTCGGCGAGAACCCCGGCAACGACCACGACAAGGGCCGCGATGACGGCCGGAAGGTAGCTGGGGGTGAGAAAGCGCGACAGAGGGGACATGGCATGGTGCGGCTTCAAAAGAGCAATTCCAGGACGAGGCGCGCCCAAAAGGAGGCGGGGACGGCATGCAGCAAACCGGATAATTCCAGACTCTCCTTAACAAACCTTCATTCGGGGTTCCTGAAATAGCTCTCGGTAAGGCGTGGTAGCAAACGCTTCAGCGTTGCGTTCCCATCATCGCCTGCAGTGTCTCGAGCCTGTCGGCGTCGCGAGGCAGCTTGTCGGGTCTGAGGCGGGCAATCCGCGGGAAGCGCATGGCTACCCCGGATTTGTGACGCGTGGAGCGGTTGAGGCCTTCAAAGGCAACCTCGACGACGAAGCCGCTGTCGGGTTCGGCGCGCACCGCGCGCACGGGACCGAAGCGTTCGACCGTATTGTCGCGCACGAAGCGATCGAGAACCTCGAGCTCGGCATCGGTAAAGCCGAAATAGGCCTTGCCGACGGGAACGAGGCTCGTGCCGTCTTCACCCTCCGCCCAGACGCCGAAGGTGAAATCGGAGTAATAGCTGGACCGCTTGCCGTGGCCGCGCTGGGCATACATCAGTACGGCGTCGATATTGAAAGGCGCCCGCTTCCACTTGAACCACGGCCCCTTGGCCCGTCCGGCCATATAGGGCGAATCCAGCCGTTTCAGCATGACGCCTTCGATAACCGGATCGGGCGGGCTGGAGCGCAGCTCGTCGAGCTCCTTCCAGCTTGAAAAGCCGACGAGCGGCGAGAGATCGAAATGCTGCGGCGAGGCCGCTTCGATCAGCGACGACAGGGCTTCGCGGCGCACACGAAAGGGCTCGGGCCTGATATCGCGCTCGCCGGAAAAGAGAATGTCGTAGGCACGGATGAAGGCCGGATACTCGTCCATCAGCTTGCGGCTGACGGTCTTGCGGTTCAGCCTTTGCTGCAGGTCTGCGAATGTGCCCGTGGCGCGGTTGCTGCGCATCGTTCCGCCGACCAGAAGCTCGCCGTCGATGACGCCCGTGATATCGGCAGCCTCGATGATCTCGGGAAAGGCCGAGGATATCTCGTCGCCGCTGCGCGAATAGAGGCGTCGAGCCCCGCCGACATTGGCGAGCTGGACGCGGATGCCGTCCCATTTCCACTCGGCCGCGAAGTCGGCCGGATCGAGCCCGTCGAGATCGCCATCGCCGACCGCTGTTGCGAGCATCACCGAATGAAAGACCGCAGGTGTCTTGAGCACCGGCATCTCCGCCTCACCGGTGAGCCAGAGGAAAAGGGGCAGGTATGGCGGCTCCAATCCGTGCCAGAGCGTTTCGATCTCGCTCACCTCCTTGCCGCCCATCTCCGCCAGCGCCTGCTTCGCGAGCCGTGCCGAGACCCCGATGCGCAAGCCTCCTGTCGCGAGCTTCAGGAGGGCGAAGCGGCCGGAGGTGTCGAGCCGGTCCAGAAAGTCGCGGACGAGCGAACGGACCTCGGAGCGGCCGGCCCGCTGCAGCCGCTCGACAACCTCGCCGAGCGGAATGTCCTGAAGGGCGACGTCCGGCGGCGGCTCCCAGGCGAGAGAGACCGTTTCCGCGAGGTCGCCGACATAGTCGTAGGAATAGTGGAACAGCACGTCGTCCATGCGCTCGAGCAACAGGTCGCGAATGAGGGCAGGCTTCACCGTGTTGAGCGAGAGCGTCCCCGCGATCGCTGCCAGCGCATAGCCGCGGCTCGGATCGGGTGCGCCGCGGAAATAGTCGACGAGCAACCGGATCTTGGCGTTTCGCTGCGGCGTCAGCACGAGCCGGTCGAGCAGTTCGGCGAATGCTTTCATCGCTCACTCTCCCTCATCGTCGTATCCGACAAGGTGCAATGGCCGTGCGGGTATGCCCTGCAACTGGCACCAGCGGACCAGCGCCTCCTCGCGGCCATGCGTGACCCAGACTTCGGCAGGCGCGATTTCGCGGATCGTGGCCGTGAGCTCGGCCCAGTCGCAATGATCGGAGATGACGAGCGGCAGCTCGACGCCGCGCTGCTTGGCGCGCTGGCGGATGAGCATCCAGCCGGAGGCGAAGATGGCCAGCGGATCGGCGAAACGGCGCGCCCATCGCTCGGCAAAAGCCGCCGGAGGCCCGAGAACGATGGCACCGGCGAGGTCCTGCCGGTTTTCCGGACCGAGCGTTGCCGGACGGATGTCGCCGAGATCGATCCCCTGGCTCTGGTAATACTCGCAGAGCCTGGCGAGTGCGCCATGGATGTGAATCGGTTCATCGTAACCCTGCTGGCGTATGAGCGCGATGAGGCGTTGTGCCTTGCCGAGGGCGTAGGCGCCGACCACATGCGCGCGCTCGGGAAACTGCCGGAGAGACTGGAGGAGCCGGGCGATCTCTCCCTTGTCGTCCGGGTGGTGGAAGACCGGCAGGCCGAAGGTCGCTTCCGTGATGAAGACGTCGCAGGCGACCGGCTCGAAGGATGGGCAGGTCGGATCGGGCCGTCGCTTGTAGTCGCCGGAAACCACGATCCGCGTTCCGTCTGCCTCGACGGAGATCTGCGCCGAGCCGAGCACATGGCCGGCCGGGTGGAAACGGACACGCACGCCGCCGATCGAAATCGTTTCGCCGAAGCGCGCCACGTCGCTCGCGCCGCAGAAGTCGTCACCATAGCGCAGGCGCATGATGTCGAGCGTCTCGCGCGTCGCGAGCACATGGCCATGTCCGGCGCGCGCATGGTCGGAATGTCCGTGGGTGATGAGTGCCCGTTCGACCGGTTGCACCGGGTCGATATAGAAATCCCCGTGTTGGCAGTAGAGACCCTTGGGGGCGGGAAAGAGCAACGCGTCCGGCTTCATACGGATAAACATAGCCGGCGGCGGCGCATCTGCCAGCTATCGGAGCCAAGTTTTTCGTTGCAACCGCGGGGGACCCCTCACCACAAGGGTCAGGGCTCTCCTCGGGTTTTGCCCCTCACCCTAACCCTCTCCCCGCAAGCGGGGCGAGGGGACGAGTTCGCTTTGGTTCGTCGAGGCTGACGCAGATGCACAACAGTGTCCCCTCGCCCCGCGCGCGCGGGAGAGGGTTAGGGTGAGGGGCAGGGTTGAACACCTCAAGCTTCAATTGTCGCCGCGAGCGTATCGCCGATGAGTTTCAGCACCGCTTCGGAGTCGATTCCGATGCACGCCTGCTGGCTTGGGAAGCCGTCCCAGGCGTTCGGTGGAAACAGGCGTGCATCCGGCTTTTGAACGGTCTGGCCATCGGCGATGCCGCCGCAAAGCACTCGGATGGCGCCGCTGCGGGTCTGGAAGAGTTCGGGCGCGACGACATAGGCGCAGGCGCAGCTGTCGTGCACGATCATGCCGTCATCCACATGGTGCTCGTAGAAGTCGATGTAGAATTGCGAGATGTCGGAAAGAAGCCTCGCCGGTGCGCCACCGCGTTCGGCGATATCGGAGAGCATGGCACGGCTCATCACCGTCTTCGTCGTCACGTCGAGACCGATGACGGTCACCGGCCATGGCGCCGTCATCACCACATCGGCCGCTTCCGGGTCGCCGTGGATATTCGCTTCCGCCGCCGGCGTGATGTTGCCGGGAACATCGAAGGCGCCCCCCATGATCACTACCGCCTTGACGAGGGTGGCGATTTCCGGATCGTCGCGCAATGCGCGCGCCAGGTTGGTCATCCGGCCGACGGCGACGAGCGTCACTTGCCCGGGATTGGCGCGCACCGTGTCGATGATGAAGCGGTGGGCAGGACGAGGGTCGAGCGGCAGGTCTATCTGCGCCGGCACATCGATATTGCCGAGCCCGTCATCGCCGTGAATGCCTGTCGGCCATCCGACATGCGGCCGGCCGGCATCGAGCGTCTCGCCGATGCCCTTGGCAACCGGTGCGGCAATATTCCATGCCCCTTTGAGGAACAACGCATTGCGCGTCGTCGTCTCGATCGAGGCATTGCCGAAGACCGTGGTGATGCCGACCAGCTCTATCGCCGGGTGACGGTGCAGAAAGAGGAGGGCCATCGCATCGTCGACGCCCGGATCCGTATCGAAAATAACCTTGTGCATACCGCCTCTTCCCTGGTTCCGGGGAATTCCCGCCTACAGCGACGTTGTCCATGGCGCAATGGACAAGCTGCGGGCGAAAGTCAATCGCTGAGCGCCTGCCGGAGGCCTCCGCTTAAACTTTCCGAAAGGTGGTTCGACTATCTTCGAAGACGCCTGCGGGCCTTTCTTGCGACCCTTTACGACGACAGCGGAGCCACCCCTTGAAGGCCATTCTCAGCAAATTGCGCCCTTCGAAGCGGCTGGTGATCATCCTGTCCGCCGCCTTCGGGGTCTCCGCCGCATCCGGCGGTGCCGCGGTCTATGTCGGTCGGGACAAGATACTGACCCGCTTCGCGGGACCTTCCGTTTCCGGTCTCGACTGCACGGCGCTCCGGACCTTGAAGCTCGACCATAAGGGGCAGCGTTGGATCCGCATGCATGTGAAGACGGACCGGGCAAGCGGGCCGGATCGGATCAGGACCGCCCTTCGCGTCGCAGGCGCCCTCGCCAAAAAGGAGGAGGCCGATCTTTATCAGGTGGTCGTGCTCGATGCGGCAGGTCCGGAGGATCGCGCAAGCGTGCGCGGCGCGGCGATCGGCGCAGAGGTGCTCTTCGCCCCCGGTCCGCGGAGCGTGCCCGGTATGGATGAACCCTTCCGCGCCTCCTATAACGAGGCCGCGGCCAACGCTGCCGGCAGGTTCCACGGCAAGGTCGTGACGCTCGAACTGGACGACGTCCGCGCCATCATGGCCAAGATGGACGATCGCTCGATGTGCATCGATCCGTCGGCAACGGGCGATGTCGCGGCCGTTGCGCCGGCCGAGGAGCAAGCGAGTCATTAAGGGAAGAGCCCCTCCCCAACCCCTTCCCACAGGTGGGAGGGGCTTAACTTGCCGCGCCTGATCCACCGACTCTCAACGCACCGCACGCTCGGACGCTGCGAATGGCACCGGTCGGGAACCGCGGGCGCCTAGCCCCCGCCCCGTGTGGGGACGGGCCAGCTCCAAAGTGTCAATCGGCCTTCTGGCGGCGGGCCGGGAAGAGGATGATGTCGCGGATCGACGGCGAGTTGGTGAGCAGCATGATCAGCCGGTCGACGCCGATCCCCAATCCCCCGGCGGGCGGCATGCCCTGGTCCATGGCATCGAGGAAGTCCTCGTCCAGCGTCTTTTCCTTCTCGCCGCGGGCATGCGCCTGTTCCATCTGCTCGACCATGCGGGCGCGCTGCTCGACCGGGTCGTTGAGCTCGGAAAAGGCGTTGCCGATCTCCCAGCCGTTGCAATAGGTCTCGAAGCGCTCGACGAGCCGCGGCTCGCCCGGCACCTCCTTGGCGAAGGGCGAGATGTCCTTCGGGAAGTGGATGACATGAGCAGGCTGGATCAAGGTCGCTTCGACCTTCTCCTCGAAGAGGAAGGCGAGCACTTCGCCCCAGGTCGCGTCCTTCTCGATCTCGACACCGGCGTCGCGAGCCGCCTGCCGGGCCTCCTCGTCGCTCTTGAGGGCAAGGAAATCGATTCCGGTCGCGTCCTTGACGGCCGCCGGCATAGAGACGCGCGGGAACGGCCCCTTGAAGGAGAGCTGCTTGTCGCCGAACTCGAATTCCGTCTTGCCGTGAACCGCAAGCGCCAGGTTCTCGAACATGCGTTCCACGAGACCCATCACGTCCTCGTAGTCGGCATAGGCCCAGTAGCACTCCATCATGGTGAATTCAGGATTGTGCCGGGTCGAGACGCCTTCGTTGCGGAAGTTGCGGTTGATCTCGAAGACCTTGTCCGTCAGGCCGGAAACGAGAATGCGCTTCAGGTAAAGCTCGGGCGCGATGCGCAGATACATGTCGAGCTTCAGCGTGTTGTGATGCGTCTTGAAGGGCTCGGCCGTCGCGCCGCCGTAGATCGGCTGCAGCATCGGCGTCTCCACTTCCATGAAGCCTTCGTCCTCGAGGAATCGGCGCAGGCTCGACACGATGCGGCTTCGCTGCTGGAAGCGCAGCTTCGATTCCTCGTTGACCATGATGTCGAGGTAGCGCTTGCGGTAGCGCGTCTCGATATCGGCAAGCCCGTGATACTTCTCCGGCATCGGCAGGAGCGACTTGCAGAGCATGGTGATCTCTTTGGCGTTGACGGTCAGTTCGCCGCGCTTGGTGCGGCGCACCTCTCCGGTGACCCCGATGATGTCGCCGAGATCGATCATCGGCAGAAGCGCGCGCGCCTCTTCCGGTGCCGTATCCTTGTGCGAAAAGATCTGGATCTTGCCGGAGGCGTCATGAAGATCCATGAACATGCCGGAATTGCGCGAGGAGAAAACGCGGCCGGCAACGGTTACCGTTTCGCCGCTTTCGGTATCGGGCTCCAGCCCGGCATATTTCTCCGCGAGTTCCGCATTGGTGAGCGTACGGTGGAAATGCGCGGGGTAGACGTCGCCGATCTGCTGACGCAGCAGGTCGAGCTTCTGGGAGCGCACTTCCGTCGCGTCGGAGGAAAGGCCGGCTGCCTGTGTCTTGTCGGTCATGGTCTCGTCCTTACTTTCCACTGCCCGCCATGGAGGCGACGACCTGCGCGGCGACCTTCAGCCGCTGGCGCACGACCGAACGGCCGAGCAGTTCCATCGAATCGAACAGCGGCAGCGAGCGCTGCGAGCCCGAGCAGGCGACGAAGAGCGGCGCCACCACGGCTTTCAGCTTCTTGCCCATGCGCTCGGCGCTGGCGCGCAGCTCCGTCTCGATCGATTCCTTGTTCCATTCCAGGATTTTTTCGAGATCCGGCTGGACGGTGTTCAGGATTTCGAGCATCTCCTCGGGCGAGGCCTTCACGCCGGCAAAGGAGGCGGGCTGCAGGCCGAGATCCGACTTGAAGAGGAAGGCGGCGAGATCGGGCAGTTCGCCGAGCTTCGAAATGCGGGTCTGAGAGAGCTTCAGACCTTCCTTGAGCCGTTCGTTGTCCATCGCCCAGGCGAGGACGCGGGCTGCGAATTCCTCTTCGGAGAGCTTCTCGCGGATCCAGCGCGCGTTCAGCCAGTCGAGCTTCTGGACGTCGAAGATCGCACCGGCCTTGGACAGGTTTTCCGGATCGAATTTCTCCGCCAGCTCCTCCATCGTCAGCAGTTCTTCGCCTTCGGCGATCTGGATGAAGAACAGCCCGAGGAAGTTCATCAGCGCTTCCGGCAGGTAGCCGAGCGCCGTGTAGTAGGAGATGGAGGTCGGGTTCTTGCGCTTCGACAGTTTCGACTTGTCGGCATTGCGCATCAGCGACAGATGCATGAAGACAGGCGGCTCGAGACCCAGATACTGATAGATCAGAATGTGCTTCGGCACCGAGGCGAGCCACTCCTCGCCGCGTGCGACATGGGTGATCTTCATCAGATGGTCGTCGACGACGTTCGCCATGTGATAGGTCGGCATGCCGTCGGCCTTGAGCAGCACCTGCATGTCGACGGCTTCCCACGGGATCTCGACATCGCCATAGACGCCGTCGCGGAACTTGCAGGAGCCCTCGGTCGGGATCTTCATGCGCACGACGTGCGGCTCGCCGGCGTCGACGCGCGACGTCACTTCCTCGGCCGAGAGGCTGAGGCAGAGGCCGTCATATTTCGGCGGCTTGCCGGCGGCGCGCTGCGCCTCGCGCATCTGCTCCAGCCGCTCGGGCGTACAGAAACAGCGGAAACCGTGGCCGTTCGCGACGATCTTCTCGACGTAGGGCTTGTAGATGTCCTTGCGGTCGCTCTGGCGATAGGGGCCGTAGGGGCCGCCGACATCGGGACCTTCCGACCATTCCAGTCCGCACCACTTCAGCGCGTCGAGCACCTTCTTCTCGAATTCCGGCGTCGAGCGCGTCGCATCCGTGTCCTCGATGCGCAGGATGAATTTGCCGCCGTGCTTCTTGGCGAAGAGATAGTTGAAGAGCGCGATATAGGCGGTGCCGACATGCGGCTCGCCGGTGGGGGAAGGTGCGATACGCACCCGGACTGCAGAATCTGCCATTGTCTTTGCCCGTCTTGACGTGCTTTCGGGGCCCTTTGCCGGAGTGCTTTCCAGCGTGCGGGCGCGCATTTTATGGGAAGGAAAGGCCCGCAAGGGTTCCGCACCAGCGGTTTAGCCAGGCAATTCCAGTCGGCAGGCGTGAGACCATAGAAAGCCCTGCATGTCAACGGAAAGCCGCGAGCGGCAATGTCGTCGTCTCGCCGCCCGCAACGAGCAAAGATCGCCGCGAAGGCCCGCATTGCGATGCGGGCCCTGTGTGTCGTGCTTCTATTTCGTTCTTGCGGTCTGCCGCTTCATGCGCGCGTTGCGGGCGACCATGTTGAGAACCTCGACCAGTGCGGAGAAGGCCATGGCCGCATAGACGTAGCCCTTCGGCACGTGGAAGCCCATGCCTTCGGCGATCAGGGTCGTGCCGATCATCAGGAGGAAGGCCAGCGCCAGCATGACGATCGTCGGATTTCTCTCGATGAAGTTCGCAAGCGGGTTCGCTGCAACCAGCATGACGGTCACGGCGACGACGACGGCGACGACCATGATCGGCAGATGCGGGGTCATGCCGACGGCGGTGATGATGCTGTCGACCGAGAAGACGAGGTCGAGAAGCAGGATCTGGCCGATGGCGGCCGCGAAGCTGTTGATCGCGGAGCTGGCGATGAAATCCTCCTCATGATCGCTCGGATCGACACTGTGGTGGATTTCCTTGGTCGCCTTCCAGACGAGGAAGAGCCCGCCGGCGATCAGGATCATGTCCTTCCAGGAAAAACCGTGGCCGAAGGCCTCGAACACCGGCTGCGTCAGTTGAACGATCCAGGCGATGGTGCCGAGCAGGGCCAGCCGCATGATGAGTGCAAGGCCGATGCCGATGCGCCGGGCGCTGACGCGGTTTTCCGGCGGCAGCTTGTTGGTGAGGATCGAGATGAAAATGAGGTTGTCGATGCCGAGGACCACCTCCATTACGATGAGTGTGATGAGGGCGATCCAAGCCTCGGGGCTTTGAGCAAGCGTGAGGATTTCCTGCATCGGCAACTTTTCCTTTTCGGGACACGACAGATCGCGCAGTATTTAGGGATACTTGCGAAAGTCGCAAGCGCCGCCGCGCTTTTCGCGGCGACGTTGTCGGCTCCAGGTGATCGAAAAGGTGGAATTCTCGAAGGAAAGCCGGCTGCACCCGTCCGTGCACCGGAAATCAGCCCTTCAGTGGCACCCAGATCTCGACCGCACCCATGCCGGAATGCGGATCGAAGCGCTCGTCGTAGCGTTCCATCAGGTCGGGCAATTCGCCGTGCCGATAGCCGGACTGCGGAAACCAGGTCGTGAAAATGTGGTGGGCCGTGTTGGCGATGCCGGAAATGTGCCCGCGATGGACAAAGATCGCGTAACGCTGCCGGGGCAGCTTGAGTGTCGAAAAGCCGCTGGGCAGCGCCTCGGCGTCCCGTATCTCGGCCGCAGCCATGTAGCGGAAGCGGCCCGCTTCGCCGTCCGACTGGGTGCAGACGCCATAGGCGATATTGCCGTGCTGACCGGGAATGCTGCCGAAATAGGCGTTGAAACGCTGCCAGAGGGAAGGGATGCCTTCGGTGCGGTTGTAGTCATAGGTCTCTGCGAGACCGGCGAGAAGAAGCCCCGGGCTTTCCTCGAAGCGCGGCGGTTCGATCTTCAAAGTGCGTGCGTCGTCCATTCTGATCGGCTCCAAAAGCTCGACATTGCGGACGTGCCTCTGCTTGCGTATCGACTCGGGCGTCACCCCGAACTGCTCGCGAAAGGCACGGGTGAAAGCCTCGTGCGAGCCGTAGCCCGCCTCGAGGGCCACTTCGAGAATGCTGGATGTGCCGTTGGCGAGGGCAAGCGCGGCGCCGCTTAAACGCCGGCCGCGGATATAGGCACTGATCGAGCGGCCGGCCGAAAGCCCGAATACGCGCGAAAGATGATAGCGCGAAAGGCCGGCGGCCGCGGCGACATCATCCAGTGATATATCCTCGGCGAAATGGCTTTCAATGAACCAGATCGCCCTTCCGATGGCACTCATCGTCACTCCCTTTGTGGACACGCAAGGTCTTACGGCCTTTCAGGCGAGCGCGTTTGATCGCAATTGCTGGATTGCAGGAAGATGGTACGGCATGTCGCGGCGGCAAGGCACCGTCGCTTTTACTCCTTGCCCGTCGTCTTTCCGTAGGCGGCCAGGAAAACGCGGATGGCGGATCTGACGTTCTTTTCGATGCTTTCGGCCGAGACGGCATCGCACATGCCGAAAAGACGGCCCTTGAACATTCCGGCCATGGCGAGATCGATGAACTGCTTTGCGGCTATTTCCGTGTCTTCGATCGAGAGCATGCCTGCCGACACCTGCTGGTCGAGATAGGCCTTGAGCACGGTGTATCCGTTCTCCGGCGTCGCGGTGAAGAAGCGCTGCGCCAGCCGGGGCATCCGGTCGATCACGCCGAGTACCGTGCGCATCGCGCGGATCGTGTAGTCCGACGTTATGCTCGTCACCAGCTTCACGCCGAAAGCGTGAAGCGCCTCCTCGATCGGTTCATTGCCGTTCAACGACTGCTTGACGCTGTTGACGATAATGTTCCGCTCGCGCGCGATGAGCGCCGTGAACAGGTCTTCCTTGTTCTCGAAATAGACGTAGAGCGTCCCCTTGGAAACGCCGGCCTCGCGCGTGATGTCGTTCATGCTGGCCGCGTCGAAACTGCTCCGCATGAAAACGCGTTTGGCACCGTCGAGAATCCGCTCCCGTTTGACCGGGTCCTCGCCGGCCGCGTGCCGCCCTCCGCCTGAAGGGTTTTCCTGCTGGGGATGCTCCAGCCGGTCCTGCAGGGTCTTTTCCTGCTCTGCGCTCTTCGCTGATACCATGGCTGCCGGACGTATCCACTCCTTTGATCGCGCGCGTCGCGGTGACCGCGGACGCATTCTGTCCAAAATCACTATCGCAGACAATTCCGGGAAAAACTGCGGGTGCGGACAAAACTTTTCGTCAACTTCATCGAAATCGAACCGACCGGTTCGATTTCCTCTTGATATGCGGCGCGAAAGGCTCTATGTCAAGCTCAATCGAACCGAACGGTTCAGTTCAATCTCAATCCAATTGGTGGTCCATGTCCGCTTCCAGCTCTTCCAGCGCTGCCCGTGTCCGTCCCGTCGGCGATGATTTCGAAGTAATGGATACTCACTCGGCCGAGGCCAAGAGCCCCGGTACCGGCGAGGCCGCAGCCGCAGGACAAGCGGACGCGGAGATCGCTGCGTCCCCGAAGAAGCGCCGCAAAATCCTTCCGGTGCTGGGTCTCATGCTCCTCGGTGCCGCCGGCTGGTACGGCTATGATTGGTGGACCAACGGCCGTTTCCTGGTCTCGACGGACGACGCTTATATAGAAGGGGACATCGCGACGATTTCGCCCAAGGTGTCCGGCTATGTCGCCAAGGTCGACGTGGTCGCCAACCAGCATGTGAAGGCCGGCGATCCGCTGGTGACGCTCGACGACGGAGATTACCGCATTGCGGCCGAGCAGGCCGAGGCGCAGATCGCCACGCAGAAGCTCGCCCTCAGCCGTTTCGACGCGCAGATCTCCGGCGCAAAGGCGAGCCTCGCTCAGTCCGAAGCGCAGAAGAAGGCGCTTGAGGCGACCGTCCGCGGCGCCGAACTGGCACAGAAGCGCGCCAGCGAGCTGCAGTCGAAGTCGTTCGGGACGGATGCATCGCGCGACAGCGCCCAGGTCGCGCTCGATCAGGCGCGCGCAAGTCTAGCCGGTGCCGAGGCCAATATCGCTGCGGCCAAGGCCAATATCACCGTGCTCGAGGCCCAGCGGATGGAAGCGGAAAGCACGATCCGCTCGCTGGAGCTTGCCCGGGACAAGGCAGACCGCGACCTGGGCTTCACCATACTCAAGGCGCCCTATGACGGTGTCATCGGCAATGTCGCGGTCCAGGTCGGCGACCTCGTCTCGGCCGGCCAGCGGCTCGCAGCGCTCGTGCCGACCGATCAGCTCTATATCGACGCCAATTTCAAGGAGACGCAGATCGCGCATCTGGTGCCGGGCTCCAAGGTTGAGATCCATGTCGACGCCTATGAGGATCACCCGATCGAAGGCACCGTCGCATCGATCTCGCCGGCCTCCGGTTCGGTCTTCTCGCTGCTGCCGGCGGAAAACGCGACGGGCAACTTCACCAAGGTCATCCAGCGCGTTCCGGTGCGCATCACGCTGCCGGCCGATGTGCTGGCGGAAGGGCACCTGCGCGCGGGGCTGAGCGTCGTCGTCGACGTCGATACCCGCACCGCACCGGAACAGTCGAAGGTCGCTGCGGCGAAGTAAAGGGCTGCAGGCCTGAGGAGTGGCGGAAATGGCCGCAACAGCAACAGCGGGCGCGGCTGCGCCGAGCCTACCCAAGGCCGAGGAGCATATGGACCCGCGGCGGCTCATCGCCTTTTTCGCGATGGTCGTCGGCATGTTCATGGCGATCCTCGACATCCAGATCGTCTCCGCCTCGCTCGCCGAGATCCAGGCGGGCCTGTCGGCCGGGTCTGACGAGATCGGCTGGGTGCAGACCGCCTATCTGATCGCGGAAGTCATCATGATCCCGCTCTCGGGCACGCTTGCCCGCATCGTCTCGACGCGGGTGCTTTTCTCCGTGGCCGCGGCCGGATTCACGGCGGCCAGCGCTCTCGCCGCCACGGCCACCAATATCGAACAGATGATCGTCTACCGGGCGATCCAGGGATTTATCGGCGGCGGCATGATCCCGTCGGTCTTTGCCGCAGCCTTCACCATCTTCCCGCCGTCCAAGCGCAACGTCGTCTCGCCGATCATCGGGCTCATCGCGACGCTTGCGCCGACCATCGGCCCGACGGTCGGCGGCTATCTGAGCCATGCCTTTTCCTGGCACTGGCTGTTCCTCATCAACGTCATTCCCGGCATCATCGTCGCGACGGTCACCTGGATCTTCATCGATTTCGACAAGCCGGAACTCGGATTGATCAAGAAGTTCGACTGGTGGGGACTTCTCTCCATGGCGATCTTTCTCGGCTCGCTCGAATACGTGCTGGAGGAAGGCAATGCCAACGACTGGTTCAACGACGAGCACATCGTCATGGGTGCCGTCGCCACCACGGTCGCCGCCGTCGTCTTCTTCTATCGGGCGTTCAAGGTCGATTTCCCGGTCGTCGATCTCAAGGCGTTCGCCAACCGCAACTTCACCTTCGGCTCGCTCTTCTCCTTCGTCATGGGGATCGGCCTTTACGGGCTCACCTATCTCTATCCGCTCTATCTCGGGCGCATCCGCGGCTACGACTCGCTGATGATCGGCGAAACCATGTTCGTCTCGGGTCTCGCCATGTTCCTGACGGCGCCGGTTGCGGGCTTCCTCGCCGGGCGAATGGACGCGCGGGCGATGATGACCATCGGCTTTGCCGGCTTTGCCGCGGGCACCTGGCTGATGAGCCAGATGACCGCCGACTGGGATTTCTGGGAGCTGCTCGTTCCGCAGATCCTGCGCGGCTGCTCGCTGATGCTCTGCATGGTGCCGATCAACAATATCGCGCTCGGCACCCTGCCGCCGGCGCGCATCCGCAATGCGTCGGGACTCTACAACCTGACGCGTAACCTCGGTGGCGCGGTCGGGTTGGCGGTCATCAACACTATCCTCACGCAGCGCCAGGATTTCCACTACGCCCGGCTCGCCGAGCACGTGGAATGGGGCAACCCGGTCGCCGTCGAGCGGATGCGCAACATCGCCTCGACCTTCACTGCACACGGCCTCGACGGAACCACGGCTGCGGTCAAGCAGCTGGCGGCGATGGTCCAGCAGCAGGCGGTGATCATGTCCTTCATCGACGTGTTCGTATTGCTGACCGTCCTGTTCCTGTCGATGATCGCCGGCGTCCTGATGATCGCCAAGCCACAAGGCGCCGGCCCCGGAGGCGGCGGGCACTAGCGCGGGATAACGAAAAGTGTGCGCGGTTTTCCGCCCACATCCCGCTCCAGCGCTTTACGCGCTTTCGAGATCGCTGCAATATCCCGTCTCGTCGAAGCTGTCGGAGGCGCGCGGAGCAACGCGCGGGCGGCGCATGAACGATCGTCCTTGCCTACGACCTTCGCGGCGGATGTTCCTCGCCGGTGCGGTCGGATTCAGCCTCTCGATGACGGTGGGCGGCAGATTTCCAAGGGCAGCCGGCCCTCCGGTCGACGTGACCTTCCTCTTTGCCGCGGATATCCATGCCTGCCTCGTTTCGACGGACGGCTTGGCGCCGAACTGCGACGCGGAGGGCAAGACCGACGCCAGCCTCTTGCGCCATGTCGCCGCACTGAACGCACTTGCGGCACAGCACTGGCCGCATGCCATTGGAGGAAAGCCGAGCGGCCTTGCCAGCGCGGGCACGAGGATTTCGCGTCCGCTCGGTCTGGTGCTCGGCGGCGACATCACCGACGATGGCGGCGGCCAGGTTCGCCAGCCCCGCGAGGGGCGGCAATTACAGCAGTTTCAGAGCCGATACGAGCAGGCGCCGGGCCCGCACCATATCCACATTCCCGTTTATGTCGGCCTTGGAAACCATGACCTCGACCAGGACGGGCCGCCGCCGAATGCCGACTGGTATCGCCGGGAACTGCGAGACTATGTCGAGCTTACCCATCGCCAGACCGTTTTCTACAAGCCGCCGGTGCCGGTCGCGAATTACGATCCGCTATCGGACAGCTATTCCTGGGACTGGGGCGGTCTTCATCTCGTACACTTGCAGCGTTTCGGAGGCGACGAGAACAAGGGCGCGGTGAGCGGATTGCCATGGCTCAAGAGCGATCTCTCCTCCCATGCCGCCGATGGCCGGCCGGTCGTCCTCTTCCAGCATTATGGCTGGGACGCGTTTTCGACCGAGGCCTGGGATCCGGCGGCAAAGACCTTCGACGACAAGGGAGAGGGAGAGCCGCATTGGTGGAGCGCCGACGAGCGCCGGGCGCTGCTTGATCACCTGCAGGGCTACAATGTCGTCGGCCTCTTCCATGGGCATGAGCATGACCGCGTCATGGCCTACAGGGTCGGCGAGATCGACGTCTTCAAGCCCAAGGCGGCCTTCCTCGGCGGTTTCGCGGTCGTGCGCGTGACCGGCAGCTTCATGGATGTAGCCTTCGGCGAGGCCGAGGGCGAGCATGGCCACGTCGTCTTCACGCAGGCCTTCAGCAAGCGTTTCGATTGAAGCGACATTCCGGAACGTCCATTCGATCGCCCGCCCGGAGTTTTCTGATTTACGTACATCAAAAATTCCTCTAATGGGTTTGCCGGGAGGAAGAGATGCGACCGACAGTTCACGATATCGCCGCCGAGGCAGGCGTCAGTCTCGCCACCGTCGACCGGGTGTTGAACAATCGTCCGGGCGTGAGAAGCGTCACGCGGGGCAAGGTGGAGCGCGCGATCGCCACGCTCGGTTATGTTCGCGATGTCGCCGCTGCCAATCTTGCCAAGAGCCGCAGCTATCCCCTGATCTTCATCCTGCCCGCCGGCGAAAACTCCTTCATGCGCGGTCTCGAGGCGGAGGTGCGGTCGGCGATGTCGCGTTCCGCGACCGAGCGGCTGGATATCACCATCCTTTCCGTTCCGGTCTTCGATGCACCGGCGCTCGCCGCCGCACTACACGACGCGCGTGAGCGCCGGCCGGCGGGTGTCGCGGTGGTTGCCGTCGACGCGCCGGAGGTGACGGAGGCGGTAAAGCGGCTCCGCGAAGACGGCATTGCCGTCGTTACGCTGGTCTCCGATCTGCCGGGGTCCGGTCGCGACCATTTCGCTGGCGTCGACAATGTCGCCGCGGGCCGCACCGCCGGCAGCCTGATGGGCCGGTTCCTCGGCGGCGGCGAAGGACCGGTCGCGGTGCTCGCCGGCTCCATGCTGGTACGCGACCATCGTGATCGGCTGGAGGGTTTCCAGGCTGTCATGAGCGAGGATTTCGCCTCGCGCCGGATCCTGCCGGTGATCGAGGGGCAGGACAATCCGTCGCTGGTCGAGGCGCTCGTCGGCGCGCTTCTTGGGCAGCATCCCGACGTTGCCGGCATCTACAGCCTCGGTGCCGGCAATCGCGGGCTGGTCGCCGCTCTCGAAAAGGCGGGCAAAGGAAGGGCCGTTTGCACGATCGCGCATGAGTTGACGCCGCACAGCCGCGCCGGGCTTCTTTCCGGCACGATCGACGCGCTGCTCAACCAGAATGCGGGCCACGAGGTCAGGAGCGCCATACGGGTTCTGAAAGCAAAGGCGGACGGGCTGCCGGTCATCGCGGCGCAGGAGCGCATCCGCATCGATATTTTCCTGAAGGACAACCTGCCGCTCGAGCAGGAATAGGAGGACACCATGTATCTCGGACTGGATCTCGGCACGTCCGGCGTCAAGGCCATGCTGATGGACGGCGAGCAGCGGATCATCGGCTCCGCCAGCGGCGCGCTCGACGTCGACCGGCCGCATCCCGGCTGGTCGGAACAGGATCCGGCTGACTGGATCCGCGCCGCCGAGGAGGCGATCGCCCGGTTGAGGGAAACGCATGCGCAAGCGCTTGCAGCGGTCCGCGGCATCGGCCTTTCCGGCCAGATGCACGGTGCGACATTGCTCGACGAAGGCGATGCGGTGCTGCGGCCATGCATATTGTGGAACGACACCCGCAGCTTCCGCGAGGCGGCGGCGCTCGACGGCGACCCGCAATTTCGGGCGCTGACCGGCAACATCGTCTTTCCGGGCTTCACCGCACCGAAGCTCGCCTGGGTGCGCGAAAACGAGCCGGAGATCTTCGCCAGAGTTCGCTGGGTGCTGCTCCCGAAGGATTACCTGCGCCTCTGGCTGACCGGCGAGCATATGTCGGAGATGTCCGATTCGGCCGGCACGTCATGGCTCGAAACGGGCAAGCGCAAATGGTCGGCGAGCCTGCTTGCCGCTACTCATCTCGAAGAACGGCAGATGCCGGAACTCGTCGAAGGCACCGATGCAGCCGGGACTTTGCGGCCGGAGCTCGCTGCGCGTTGGGGGATGGGACCTGGCGTCGTTATCGCCGGCGGTGCGGGCGACAACGCAGCCTCGGCCTGCGGCATGGGAACGGTCGGGGAGGGGCAGGCCTTCGTCTCGCTCGGCACTTCCGGCGTGCTTTTCGCGGCCAATGCAAGCTATCTCCCCAACCCGGAGAGCGCCGTCCACGCCTTCTGCCACGCGCTGCCCAACACCTGGCACCAGATGGGCGTGATCCTCTCGGCGACGGACGCGCTGAACTGGCATTCCGGCGTCACCGGCCGGAGTGCCGCGGAACTCACCAGTGAACTCGGCGAGAGCCTCAAGGCGCCGGGCTCCGTGACGTTTCTTCCCTACCTCTCCGGCGAGCGCACGCCGCACAACGACGCGGCGATCCGCGGCGTCTTTGCCGGCCTCGGGCACGAGAGTTCCCGGGCGGTGCTTACGCAGGCGGTGCTCGAAGGCGTTTCCTTCGCGATCCGCGACAGTCTCGAGGCACTGCGCGCGGCCGGCACGAAGCTCAAGCGGGTGACGGCGATCGGCGGCGGTTCGCGCTCGCGTTACTGGCTGAGCTCGATCGCGACCGCGCTGAACCTGCCGGTCGACCTGCCCGCGGACGGCGATTTCGGCGCTGCCTTCGGCGCGGCGCGGCTCGGCCTGATCGCCGCCACCGGAGCCGACCCGGCCGCGGTCTGCACCGCACCCGAGACGGCGGAAACGATCGCGCCGGAGGCATCGCTCGTGCCCGCCTATGAAGATGCTTACCAACGCTATCGCCGGCTTTATCCGGCGATAAAGGAAGCGGCGCTGTGAGCAGTTTCGGCGCATCCACCAACTGCCTTCCACCCGATAGCCGGCCCCGTCGCGAACGGTGCCGCCAATTCACAATCCATGAGAGGAGACTGTCGTGAGCACGGGATTTTTCGGCGATATCGCCAAGATCAAATATGAGGGACCGGAAAGCACCAATCCGCTCGCCTTCCGCCATTACAATCCGGACGACGTCGTCCTCGGCAAGCGGATGGAGGATCATCTGCGCTTCGCCGTCGCCTACTGGCACACCTTCGTCTGGCCGGGCGGCGATCCCTTCGGCGGGCAGACCTTCGAACGCCCCTGGTTCAAGGATTCGATGGAAGCCGCCAAGCTGAAGGCGGATGTCGCCTTCGAATTCTTCCAGCTTCTCGGCGTACCCTACTACTGCTTCCACGACGCGGACGTGCGCCCGGAGGGGCGGAACTTCGCCGAGAACACGAGCAATCTCAACGCGATCGTCGATTATTTCGCCGGGAAGCAGGAAGAGACCGGCGTCAAGCTGCTGTGGGGCACGGCGAACCTCTTTTCCAACCGCCGCTTCATGGCGGGGGCTGCGACGAACCCGGACCCGGACGTCTTCGCCTTTGCCGCCGCGACGGTGAAGACCTGCATCGACGCGACGCAGCGGCTGGGCGGCGAGAACTATGTGCTCTGGGGCGGACGCGAGGGCTATGAGACCCTGCTCAACACCGACCTGAAGCGCGAGCTCGATCAGCTCGGCCGCTTCCTCAACCTGGTCGTCGAATACAAGCACAGGATCGGCTTCAAGGGCACGATCCTGATCGAGCCGAAGCCGCAGGAGCCGACCAAGCACCAGTACGACTACGACGTCGCTACCGTCTATGGCTTCCTCAAGAGATACGGCCTCGAGAACGAGGTGAAGGTCAACATCGAGCAGGGCCACGCGATCCTTGCCGGACATTCCTTCGAGCACGAGCTGGCGCTCGCCAATGCGCTCGGCATCTTCGGTTCGATCGACATGAACCGCAACGACTACCAGTCCGGCTGGGACACCGACCAGTTCCCGAACAACGTGCCGGAAATGGCGCTCGCCTATTACCACGTGCTTGCGGGCGGCGGCTTCAAGACCGGCGGCACGAACTTCGACGCGAAGCTGCGCCGCCAGTCGATCGACCCCGAAGACCTGCTGATCGGCCATATCGGCGGCATGGATTGCTGCGCGCGCGGCCTCAAGGCGGCTGCGAAGATGATCGAGGACAAGGCGCTCTCCGCACCGCTCGAAGCGCGCTACGCCGGCTGGAACGTGCCGGAGGCGAAGAAGATGCTCGACGGCGGCTTCTCGCTCGAGGAGATCGAGGCCTGGGTGCTCAAGTCCGACGTCAACCCGCAGCCGAAATCCGGCAGGCAGGAGCTTCTGGAAAACGTGGTGAACCGCTACGTCTGACGGGCGCGGGAAATCCTTTTTCGCGAGGGGCGCGCAAGCCGATTGCCCCTCGCGAAGAATCTGCTAGCTTCTGGCTCCTGCAACGTTGCAGGTGTATCAGTCGCTGCGAATTCGCGGGCCGGAAGCACTGGAAGTCAACGGTCGGCCGCAGGGCCGGCATATCGGACACCGCTCCATCAGGGAGGAAGTTATATGAAGACGATCAAAGGACCGGGGCTGTTTCTTGCGCAATTCGCCGGCGATGCCGCACCCTTCAATTCCTGGGATTCCATCACCAAATGGGCAGCCGATTGCGGTTATAAGGGCGTGCAGGTCCCGAGCTGGGACGGCCGGCTCTTCGACCTGAAGAAGGCTGCGGAATCGAAGACCTATTGCGACGAGGTCGCCGGCAAGGCGCGCGACAACGGCGTCGAGATCACCGAGCTTTCGACCCACCTCCAGGGCCAGCTCGTTGCGGCGCATCCCGCCTATGACGAGGCTTTCGACGGTTTCGCCGTTCCGCAAGTTCGCGGCAATCCCAAAGCGCGCCAGGAGTGGGCGGTCGAGCAGGTGAAGCTGGCGCTGACCGCCTCGAAGAACCTCGGCCTCGGTGCGATGGCAAGTTTTTCCGGCGCACTCGCCTGGCCCTTCGTCTATCCGTGGCCGCAGCGCCCGGCGGGCCTGGTGGAGACCGCCTTTGACGAGCTCGCGCGGCGGTGGAAGCCGATCCTCGACCACGCCGAGGATTGCGGCGTCGACGTGTGCTACGAGATCCATCCGGGCGAGGACCTGCACGACGGCATCACCTATGAGATGTTTCTGGAGCGCACCGGGAACCATGCCCGCGCCTGCATGCTCTACGACCCGTCTCACTATGTGCTGCAGTGCCTCGACTATCTCGAGAATATCGACATCTACAAGGACCGCATCCGGATGTTCCACGTCAAGGACGCGGAGTTCAATCCGACCGGACGCCAAGGCGTCTATGGCGGCTATCAAAGCTGGGTGAACCGCGCCGGCCGCTTCCGCTCGCTCGGCGATGGTCAGGTGGATTTCGGGGCCGTCTTCTCGAAGATGGCCGCCAATGATTTTGCCGGCTGGGCCGTGGTCGAGTGGGAATGCTGCCTGAAACATCCGGAAGACGGCGCGCGCGAAGGCTCCGAGTTCGTGACGGCGCATATCATCCGCGTCACCGAAAAGGCCTTCGACGATTTCGCCGACAGCGGCACCGACGAGGCGGCGAACCGGCGGATGCTGGGAATCTAAGTGAAAACCCCTCCCCAACCCCTCCCCACAAGGGGGAGGGGCTTACCTGTGGCTTCCGCCGGCATTAATCACGACGTCGATAATTGCGAATCCGTCGAAACATGGATGGAGCGGCTCGGCACACGTGAGCCCCTCCCCCTTGTGGGGAGGGGTTGGGGAGGGGCAGTGACGGCAATTCACGCGAACTCTTCAGGAGAGAAAGAACGATGGCTATCGAGGGAAGCAGTACTGAAACGCGTCAGAAGCGCATTCGGCTCGGCATGGTGGGCGGCGGATCGGGCGCCTTTATCGGCGCGGTGCATCGGATCGCCGCCAGGCTCGACGATCACTACGAGCTTGTCGCCGGCGCGCTCTCGTCGACGCCGGAGAAGGCCGAGGCTTCGGGCCGCGAGCTCGGGCTCGATCCATCGCGTGTCTATTCGGATTTCAAGGAAATGGCGATCCGTGAGGCGAAGCTGAAGAACGGCATCGAGGCGGTGGCGATCGTCACCCCTAACCATGTTCACTATGCTGCTGCCAAGGAATTCCTGAAGCGCGGCATCCACGTCATCTGCGACAAGCCGCTGACGTCGACGCTCGCCGACGCGAAGAAGCTCAAGAAGGCGGCCGACGAAAGCGATGCGCTCTTCGTGCTGACGCACAACTACACCGGATATCCGATGGTGCGCCAGGCGCGCGAAATGATTGAGAATGGCGACATCGGCGCCGTCCGCCTCGTGCAGATGGAATATCCGCAGGACTGGCTGACCGAGAATATCGAGCAGTCCGGTCAGAAGCAGGCCGCCTGGCGCACCGACCCGGCGCGCTCCGGCGCCGGCGGCTCGACCGGCGACATCGGCACGCATGCCTATAATCTCGGCTGCTTCGTTTCCGGGCTCGAGCTCGAGGAGCTCGCCGCCGATCTCGACAGCTTCGTTGGCGGGCGGCAGCTCGACGACAATGCGCATGTGCTGATGCGCTTCAGGGAAAAGGACGGAACGCGCGCCAAGGGCATGCTCTGGTGCAGCCAGGTGGCACCCGGCCACGAGAACGGCCTGATGGTGCGCGTCTACGGTACCAAGGGCGGTCTCGAATGGACGCAGAAGGATCCGAATTACCTCTGGTACACGCCCTTCGGCGAGCCGAAGCGTCTGCTGACGCGCGCCGGCGCAGGAGCTTCGCCGGCGGCGGCACGCGTATCGCGCATTCCGTCCGGCCACCCCGAGGGCTACCTCGAAGGCTTCGCCAATATCTATTCGGAAGCGGCGCGGGCGATCTACGCCAAGCGCAACGGCGGGAAGGCGGATCCTTCTGTCATCTATCCGACGATAGACGATGGCATGAAGGGCATGACCTTCGTCGATGCCTGCGTGCGTTCCTCGGAGCGCAACGGCGCCTGGATCAAGGTCTGAACCTTGCAAGCCGGAGCATTTCCGCGATTCGGTGAAAAGTGGAAATGTTCCAGAGCGGGATGAGGAACAGTGTGTGCGGTTTTCCGCCCGCGTCCCGCGTCTCAACTTCTAGGAATCGATCACGTTCATGTATTTACGTCGACCCGACCTAAAAACATCGTGACCTAGGGAAGGGCGGGAACACCTCGCCCTTTTTCATTGACATTTGCCACCGCGGCCTTAGGCCACGTCCTCAGACGAGGGCGAGACCTCCCATGGTCCGCCTTACCATTGAATCGAACGCAGCCATGCCTTCGGTCCGGCTGCGCAGACGATGAGGCCTGAATGATGATCGAAGCCAAGAAACTCGCAGCGCGCTTTCCCGGCGACTTTGTCTTCGGCGTTGCAACCGCATCCTTCCAGATCGAGGGAGCCAGCAAGGCGGATGGCCGCAAAGCCTCCATCTGGGACGCCTTCTCCAATATGCCGGGGCGCGTTTACGGGCGCCACAACGGCGACGTCGCCTGCGACCACTACAACCGGCTGGAGCAGGACCTGGACCTCATCAAGAGCCTCGGCGTCGAGGCCTACCGCTTCTCGATCGCCTGGCCGCGGATCGTGCCGGAGGGCACGGGGCCGATCAACGAGAAGGGGCTCGACTTTTACGACCGCCTTGTCGACGGACTGAAGGCGCGCGGCATCAAGGCCTTTGCGACCCTCTATCACTGGGACCTGCCGCTGGCGCTGATGGGCGACGGCGGCTGGACGGCACGCACGACCGCCTATGCCTACCAGCGTTACGCCAAGACCGTGATCGCGCGTCTGGGGGATCGTCTCGACGCGGTCGCGACCTTCAACGAACCGTGGTGTTCCGTCTGGCTCGGCCATCTCTACGGTGTCCATGCACCGGGCGAGCGCAACATGGATGCAGCACTTGCCGCACTGCACTTCACCAATCTCGCCCACGGGTTGGGGGTCGCGGCGATCCGCTCGGAACGGCCGGAACTGCCGGTCGGCATCGTCATCAATGCCCATTCGGTCTATCCCGGCAGCAACAGCGCCGAGGACAAGGCCGCGGCAGAGCGCGCCTTCGATTTCCACAACGGCGTCTTCTTCGATCCGATCTTCAAGGGCGAGTATCCGGAGGATTTCCTCTCCGCGCTCGGCGAACGCATGCCGGCGATCGAGGACGGCGACATGGCAACGATCGCCCAGCCGCTCGATTGGTGGGGGCTCAACTATTATACGCCGATGCGGGTTTCGGCAGACCCCGCGAAAGGCGCCGAATATCCGGCGACCGTCAATGCGAAACCTGTCAGCAACGTGAAGACCGATATTGGCTGGGAAGTCTATGCGCCGGCTTTGGGCAGCCTCGTGGAGACGCTCAATGCGCGCTACAGGCTCCCCGACTGCTACATCACCGAGAATGGCGCCTGCTACAATATGGGCGTCGAGAACGGTACCGTCGACGATCAGCCTCGGCTCGACTACATCTCAGACCACCTCGCCGTCACCGCCGACCACATCGCCAAGGGTTATCCGATGCGGGGCTATTTCGCCTGGAGCCTGATGGATAACTTCGAATGGGCCGAGGGCTATCGGATGCGCTTCGGCATCGTTCACGTCGATTACGAGACACAGGTCCGCACGATCAAGAAAAGCGGTCGCTGGTATAAGGACCTGGCGGAACGGTTTCCAAGCGGCAACCACAAGCCGGGATGATGCCGGAGCGAGCGGACGGCGGTTCTGCACAAAAAGAGTAGACTTTTGCGTCGCGCCCTGGGGCTCCGGAAAAACGTACCTGTAAAAGGGCGCGCCCGCGCGCCATAAGAACCACATGCTCCTTGGCATGGCAGTCATGCCGAGGAGGCGTTGAACTGACCGGTTGGCCGATGATAGAGAGTTGCTCCACGTTTCGAATGCGTTGTCGAATGTCCGTCTGACGAGGCGACGTTTTTTCCGTGCCGGCCCTATTTAGCAAGGGACCGGAGTTTCGAACATCCGAGAGCATCATGTATCCTCCTATCGTTTTGATCCCTCCTGCGGGGGCGACCGGACAATGACCCTTCCTCGATCCGAGATATCGGCCGGTGATGCGGTCGTCTTCGACGCCGTGTCCAAGCGCTTTCCGGCCTCCGGCGGAAATACGGCCTTCACTGCGCTCGACAATGTCAGCCTGGCGGTCGCTCGCGGCTCGATCACCGGTATCATCGGTCGTTCCGGCGCCGGCAAATCGACGCTGATCCGGCTGGTCAACGGCCTCGAAAAGCCTTCAAGCGGCAAGGTGTTCGTCGATGGCGTCGATGTGGGTGCGCTGGACGAGGCGGGCCTGCGCGATCTCCGCCGCTCCGTCGGCATGATCTTCCAGCATTTCAACCTGCTTTCCTCGCGCACCGTTTTCGGCAATGTCGCGCTGCCGCTCGAAATCGCCGGCATG
The DNA here is from genome assembly GCF_030064585.1 of Ensifer meliloti. NCBI lineage: Bacteria > Pseudomonadati > Pseudomonadota > Alphaproteobacteria > Hyphomicrobiales > Rhizobiaceae > Ensifer > Ensifer meliloti. Next base: position 1,846,704 of record NZ_CP120365.1, on the reverse strand, counting down.
GATCGGCGCGCGATCGAGCAGCGTGTGCGCCCGCTTCTCGAACTCGTCGGTCTCGCCGACAAGCACGGGCGCTACCCGGCGGAACTTTCCGGCGGCCAGAAGCAGCGCATCGGCATCGCCCGGGCGCTTGCGACCGAACCCAAGCTGTTGCTTTCGGACGAGGCGACCTCGGCGCTCGACCCGGAAACGACGCAGTCGATCCTGGAACTGCTGAGACGGATCAATGCGGAACTGGGCCTTACCGTTCTGCTCATCACCCACGAGATGGAAGTCGTGAAAGCGGTTACCTCCGACGTGGCGGTGATCGACAAGGGCGAGATCGTGGAGCGAGGGCACACTTTCGATGTCTTCACGCATTCCAGGCACGAGACGACGCGGGCGCTCCTTTCCGGTCTGGCGGGTTCGAAACTGCCGGAAGCCGTTGCCAGAGGCCTGAAGCCGGCGGCAGCAAGCGGCGATCGCGTCGTGGTGCGCCTCACCTTCTTCGGGGCAGCGGCGGAGCGCCCGCTGATCTCGCAGCTCATCGAGTCCGTCGGCGCCGAGGTCAACATCATCGCCGGCACGATCGACGAGATCGGCGGCAAGCCCTATGGCTCGCTCGTCGTCGCCTATGGCGCCGATGCCGAAACCTCGGGCAAGGCGGAGCGCTTCTTCACCGAGAACGGACTGGTCACGGAGGTGCTCGGCTATGTCGCCTGATCTTCTGCTTCGCATAGGCAGCGCAACGCTCGACACGATGTACATGGTGGCGATCGCCGGCCTCGTGGGCTCGCTGATCGGGCTGCCGATCGGCATCTTCCTGGCGACCAGCGGCAAGGGCGAGCTGTTTCCCGCGCCCAATGTCAACCGCGCCGTGGGACTTGTGGTGAACGCGACGCGGTCGACGCCCTTCATCATTCTCGTCGTCGCGATCATTCCGTTGACGCGCCTCATCACCGGCACCTCCATCGGCACCAAAGCGGCGATCGTGCCCTTGACGATTGCGACCATTCCCTTCGTCGCCCGCCTTGTCGAGGCGGCGATCCGCGACGTCGACAAGGGGCTGATCGAGGCGGCGCGCGCCATGGGCGCCACCCCGATGCAGATCGTCTTCAAGGTCCTGCTCGCCGAATCACGGCCGGCGCTGACGCTGGCGCTCACCATGACGATCGTCAGTCTCATCGGCTATTCGGCGATGGTCGGCGCCGTCGGCGGCGGCGGTCTCGGCGATCTGGGCATCCGCTACGGCTACCAGCGCTTCATGCCGGACGTGATGCTCGTCGTGGTCGTCGTGCTCATCGTGCTCGTACAGCTCGTCCAGAGCGCCGGCGACCGGATGGCGCGGCGCTTCGACAAGCGCAGCCGCAAGACCTGATCCTTTCCAAGACACCAAACAGCAACAAGGAGACATCCATGAAAAAGTTGATTCTCGCGGCGGCCTTCGCCGCCCTGGCTGCCGGCACGGCGCTTGCGGAAACCATCAAGGTCGGCGTGACCCCGGGCGAGCATGCCGAGATCATGGAGAAGGTGAAGGAAGTCGCCGCCCCCAAGGGCCTCGACATCGAGATCCTCGAATTTTCCGACTACGTGGTTCCCAACCAGGCGCTCGCCGACGGCGACCTCAATGCCAATTCCTTCCAGCACCAGCCCTATCTCGACAACCAGATCGCCGATCGTGGCTTCGACATCGTCAGCGTGGGCCTGACCATCACCACGCCGATGGGCGTTTATTCGAGCAAGGTTAAGAGCCTCGATGAGCTGGAGGACGGCGCGACGATCGCCATTCCGAACGACCCCACCAATGGCGGCCGCGCGCTCCTGGTTCTCGCATCGAAGGGCCTCATCAAGGTCAATCCGGATGCCGGGCTCAAGGTCACCCCGGCCGACGTGACGGAAAATCCGAAGAACATCGAGTTCGCCGAGCTCGACGCGGCCCAGCTGCCGCGCTCGCTGGCCGATGTCGACGCGGCCGTGATCAACACCAATTACGCGCTCGAGGCCGATCTTCACCCGAAGGAAGACGCCATCGCCATCGAAAGCGAGAAGTCTCCTTATGCCAACGTCATTGCGGTGCGTAGCGCAGACAAGGATGCGCCCTGGGTGAAGACGCTCGTCGAATCCTACCACGACGACAAGGTCAAGGCCTTCATCGTAGAGCACTTCAAGGGTGCGCTCATCCCGAGCTGGTGAGCGGCTTTGCCCCTCTCCTCGGGTTTAACCCGAGGACTAACCCTCTCCCCGCGGGCGGCCACGGCATGCCCCTCAACCGGCAGGCGGTTGAGGGGCATCGACCGGGTGAATCCGGTTAGACTGGACCAAGCAATGCTCTAGCTTCCGAGGTGCCGCGCGCCGCGCTTCTTCGCAAGCATGATCTGCCTCTGCCTCTGGCGGTAACGCTCGCGATCCTCTTCGGTGCGGGTGTCGTGGCAGTGGATGCAGGAGACGCCTTCCTCGTGAAGGGGCGACTGGAGGTCCTCGGGCGTCAGCGGCTGGCGGCAGGCATGGCAGAGCGTGTGCTCGCCTTCCTGCAGCCCGTGGGTGACGGACACGCGCTCGTCGAAGACGAAGCAGGCGCCTTCCCAGAGGCTCTCTTCCGGCGGTATTTCCTCGAGATATTTGAGAATGCCACCCTTGAGGTGATAGACCTCCTCGAAGCCCTGTTCCTTCATGAAGGCCGTCGCCTTCTCGCAGCGGATACCGCCGGTGCAGTACATGGCGATCTTCGGCTTGTTGTGCAGGCCGCTATTGTTGCGCACCCACTCGGGAAATTCCCGGAAGGTCTTGGTCTTGGGGTCGACGGCTCCCTGGAAGAGGCCGATGGCCGTTTCGTAGTCGTTGCGCGTGTCGATGACCAGCGTTTCCGGATCGGAGATCAGCGCGTTCCAGTCCTTCGGCTCCACATAGGTGCCGACCACCTTTTTGGGGTCGATGTTCTCGACGCCCATGGTGACGATCTCCTTCTTCAGGCGCACCTTCATGCGCAGGAAGGGCATGGCCGAGGCCCGGCTCTCCTTGTGTACCAGGCCGGCGAATTCCGGCTGCGCGCGGAGACAGGCAAGGACCGCCGCAATGCCTTCTTCGGTGCCGGCGATCGTCCCGTTAATGCCCTCATGCGCAAGAAGCAGCGTTCCCTTCACCCCATTGGCATCGCAGATCGCCTGCAGCGGCTCGCGGAAATCGGCGAAGCGCGGAAAGGATACGAAATGGTAGAGGGCGGCCACCAGAAACTGGCCCGGCGTCTCCGGGCGGCGCGATGTCGTGAGCATGTCGGTCATGCGGCACGCAAATACAGGTTTCGGGCGCCAAGTGCAATTGCGGCGAGTCACGCCTGAGCTTGGCTTTCAGTAAGCGTTCTACCTTCCGGCTTCGAGCCAGAGCAGTTCGAGGGTTCGGCTCTCCCTCCGCGGCCGGTCGAGAAAGACCGCATCCGCGCGCTTCAAGGCCTCACGCCTCAGCTCGTCCTGCCTGGCTGCGACATTCGAAAGAAGATGCTCCCTGCTGTTGCCCGCCAGGTCCGGCCGTTCGTCGACGAGCGACATCAATGCGGCGATGTCGTTCAGATGGCCGAGCACATCCACCAGTTCGCCGGCCTCCGTTCTTTTCGCCCGCATTGCCGACGGCCAGGCCTCGCGAAGCAGGGAGAGCTGCATCCGATAATCCTGTGCGCCCTTGCGCAGGTCGTGAAACAGCGTCGTATCGGAGCTTGCCGCACAGGCCGCCCTGGCGCGTGCGGCGCGCCACAATGTCTGCCGCCAGCCCTTCGCCAGGCGGCGGGCGGATTTCCGCCTTCCGTCATGGAAGGAAACATGAGCGAGTGCGGCGTGCGCCTTTCGGCAGTTGACGATGGTTTCTTCGATCTTCCGGTCGAGATCGCCTTCGTCTTCGGCAATCCGGTCGCGCCGGCTTGCGAGGATCGAGCAGATCTTGTCGAGGGCCAGCTGCTGCTCCTCGCTCGCCGCGTGCCGGCGCAGATACCCGGCATTCTCGACAAGCGCTGCCGCGTCGCGGAATGTCGAGAGACTGCGTGCCATGGCGCGGAAGCGGGCGTTTTCCTGCCTCTGGAAGAGTGGCGCATCCGCGGCCACGAGGCGATAGAGCGAGCGCAGGCGCTTGAATCCCTTGCGTGCATCGTGGATCGCTTCATGCACGCCTTCGGGTTGGACCTCCAGCATCGCGATCGCGCGTTCGATCTGTTCCCCTCCGACGGCGCGGAAGTCCTCTGTAAAGGGGCGCTTCGGATGGAAGGCAAAGGTCATATCTGCGCTTCCAGCAGTCCTTCGGTGGCAAGCGCCTGATTGGAGTAGCGGCGATCGCCGGTGATCTCGCGCCCCAGCCAGGCCGGCAGGTTGGGCAGGTCCGTTTCCCGGTTCATTTCGACTTCGGCGACTGTGAGCCCTTCAAGCGCGCCCTCATAGACGTCGACCTCCCAGGTGAAACCCTTGTGCGGTATCCTGAAACGCCGCTTCTCGATGACGATGCCGATCGCCTGGGTCAATAATTCCCGCGCGTCATTCATGGGGAGATCGTATTCGTACTCGTTGCGGACGAGCGCCGATTTGCCGATCTTGATGGTCAGGCGTGCCCGCTTGTTGCCGTGAATGCGCACGCGTACGGAGCGGTCTTCCATGGTGACGACGTAGGCCTGACGTAGCCTGATGCCCTTGTCCGCGTGTTGCCGCCAGCCATCGGTGGCGACAAGAAACTTGCGCTCAATCTCCTTTGCCATGGATCTCCTGCCATTTCGAGAAGTCGGCCGGCACAGACTACCGTTTAATCGATGTCGCTCAAGTCCTGTCCCTTCGATCACGATGATTTTAGATCGGATGGACCTGAAATCGTGAACGTGATCGGTCCTGACAAGTTAGAGCGGAAGCGGGCGGAATAGCGCGAACCGTTTTCCGGGGCGCGATCTACCGCAGATGGTTTCTCTTCGGCGGCAGAGTAGCTTTCAGGCTCGACAACCGCAGACCGGCACGCTATGCGAGGGGCATTATTCAATCGTTTTAAAAGGACGATCGGCATGAGCGCGAAAACGGACAAGCTTCTCTCCATCCTCAAGCTGCAGCCGGTGGTTCCGGTCTTGGTGATCGATGATGCGGCGTCGGCGGTACCGCTCGCGCGGGCGCTGGTCGCCGGCGGCCTCAAGGCGATCGAGATCACCTTGCGCACGCCGGCCGCGCTGGAGGCGATCCGTGCCGTCGCGAATGAGGTTGAGGGCGCCGTTGCCGGTGCCGGCACCATCCTCAATGCCGCGCAGTTCGAAGAGGCCGTCGCGGCCGGGTCGCAGTTCATAGTCAGCCCCGGCACGACGCAGGAACTGATCGACGTCGCCAACGATCACGAGGTGCCGCTGCTACCGGGTGCGGCGACGGCGAGCGAGGTCATGGGGCTGCGCGAGGAAGGCTACGATGTGATGAAGTTCTTCCCGGCCGAGCAGGCCGGAGGCGCTGCCTATCTGAAGTCGCTGTCGTCGCCGCTCGCAGGCACCATGTTCTGCCCGACCGGCGGAATCTCGCTTGCCAATGCGCGCGACTACCTGACGCTTCCGAACGTCGTTTGCGTCGGCGGCTCCTGGGTTGCGCCGAAGGACCTGGTCGTCAGGGGCGACTGGGCCGGCATCACCAAGCTTGCGGCCGAGGCCTTCGCGCTCAAGGGCTGATTCTACTGCATGTTTCCTTTAATCGTATCCGATTAAAGGGCAAAAACATGCAGCAGATCAAAGTGCTACAGCGATCTTTGCGCGTCTGATAAGACGCGCGCCGCTGTAGAGCGGGACGAGGAAAAGTGTGCCGTTTTCCGCCTGCATCCCGCGTCTCAACTTCTTGGAATCGATCACGATGCTTTAGGTCGACCCGACCTAAAAGCATCGTGATCCAGCCGGCACGCGATGGAGGAAGGCCGGCATTCGTCCGGCCATTTCATTCTTCACGCCGGTTTGTATTTCCGTGGCAACGTTCCTATGTCTCAATCGGCCAACGACGGAGCGCGGGGTGGGGCGTTCATGCCTGCCATCCCGCATTGACCGAAAAGGAGCAAGCCTGATGTTCGACGCGAAGAAATTGCTGGATCAGTTCCTGGGATCGCAGGTGCCCGGCGCCGGAGGGACCGTCCGCGGCCGGGCGGATCAGGTGACCAAAGTCGCGAAAGACAATCCGCTTGCCAGCGGCGCGATCGCCGCGGTCCTGCTCGGCACGAAATCCGGACGCAAGCTGGCCGGCAATGCCGCCGTCCTAGGCGGTCTCGCCGCGATCGCCGGCCTCGGCTATCAGGCCTACAAGAACTACCAGTCCGGCAAGGAGCCGGTGGCCGAGCCCGCACCACGCGCACCGGCGCAGTTGCCGGCGCCGCCGGCCGACTCCGGCTTCGCCGCGCCGGAAGCGCTGAGCGACGACTTCGCGCTCGTTCTGGTGCGTGCCATGATCGCCGCCGCGCGCGCGGATGGCCACATCGACGGCACCGAGCGCGGCCGCATCATGGACAAGCTATCCGTTTCGGGCCTTTCCGCGGATGCGGCGGCCTTCCTGGAAGCGGAGCTCGTCAACCCGATCGATCTCGACGCCATCATCTCCGCCGGGAAGACGGAGGAGGAGCGGGTGGAGATCTATACGGCCTCCCGTCTCGCGATCGAGCCGGACGGCCGGGCCGAGCGCGGCTATCTCGATCTGCTTGCCGGGCGGCTCGGCCTGGCCGATGCGCTCGTCGACCACATCGAGGCGACGGTTTCTGCGGCAAAGATTCCGGCTTGAACGAATTCATGAGCGGGCGTCGATCCGTTCCGCTCATGGGTCGCATCACGAGTTTGAATTTGTCACCGCCCTGCGTCTGTCCTATGGCCAGTGCGAATGCAAACGCGGGAGCAGTTGATGCGTGATCTTGCCCACTGGAAAGGATGCCCGGCGCCGAAACCGGTGCTCATCGAGGGGCGATACGTCCTTGTCGAGCCCTATGATCGGGCGAAACATCTGAACGCCCTCTGGAGCGATGCCTTCGGCGGCATGGCCATCAACCCTCTGCTCAAATATTTCTCCCAGGAGGATTTTTCGGGCATAGAGGATTTCGACACCTGGCTTTCGGCGGTTCAGCAAAAGTCGGGCTGGGTGACCGAAGTCTTTCGCGAGAAGGCGAGCGGCAAGGTCGTCGGCATGGCAAACTACATGCGCGCCGATCCCGCCAACGGCGTCGTCGAGGTCGGCGGCGTCGCGCATGGGTCCGCCATGGCGCGGTCGCCGCTTTCGACTGAAGCGCACTATCTCATGGCCAGGCATGTGTTCGAGGACCTCGGCTATAGGCGCTATGAATGGAAGTGCCACAGCGAAAATCAGGCGAGCCGCACCACCGCGGCGCGCCTCGGCTTCACCTTCGAAGGCATTTTCCGTCAGCACATGGTTTCGAAACGCGCTAATCGCGACACGGCCTGGTTCTCGATGATCGATCGCGAATGGCCGCTCATCAAGACCGCTTTCGAGCAGTGGCTTTCGCCCGACAATTTCGATCGCGACGGACGCCAGAAGCAGCGCCTCGAGGATGTCCGCGCAACGCTTGCGCAGGAGGAACGAAGGTGAGCACGCCCGAGAAGGAGAAATCGCCCGCCGTCGCGGCAGCCATCATTCTGCTGGTGGTCGGGATCGGCTTCTTCGCGCTGCCCTCGATCATGGTGAGGCTCGGCGACATATCCCCATGGCTTGCGGCCGCGGTCGGCTGCCTATTCGTGATAGCCTTCTTCCTGATCTTCTGGCTGCGCGCCCGGTATCAGCGCCGAAAGGGACTGTGAGTCTCCGGTCGGCTATTTCCGCATATTCTATTGAAGGTGCGGGTGCTGCAGGTCAGTTCGGATACCTTCAAGAGCGGGTACCGACATTCTCGTCGAACGTGCCAGCGTAAACTTCTTCTGGTGAGGATATGAAAAGAAGGATATTATAATATCCTCGAAAGGATATGCTGTATGCCGCTCTATATCAAGGATCCCGAGGTCGACCGGCTGGCCGAGGAGCTTATCAGCCTGACCAAATCCAGCAAGGTGGATGCGGTCAAGGACGCGCTCAAGCATGAGATAGCCAAACGTAAGGCCGTTCTTCCGGTCCGAGAACGCCTTGCAAAATCCCTTGCCATGGCGCGCGAGGCCGGTCCCTTTGCCCCCGGCAACCACAAGCGGGAAACCGACGACATGTGGGGCGATGACTGATGCTGTTCATTGACGCCTCGGTTGTCGTCGCCATTCTGGCCGAGGAAGAGGATGCCCCAAGCCTGATCGATCGGCTCGAGCAGGACGGCGGCCCCTACTACGTCTCGCCCGTCGTGCGGATGGAAGCGACCCTATCGCTCACGCGCCGATTGGCCGAGGCCGCAGGCAGGGGTGGACCAGCAACACCCGAGATGATGGACACGGCGCGCCGTCTCGTCGAGCAGTTCATCTCCGACCTCGATTGCAAGGAAGCGATGATTTCTGGCGACGTTGGCGCCAAGGCGCTTGATGCCGCGCGGCAGTTCGGCAAGGTCATGAACCACCCCGCCAAGCTGAACATGGGCGATTGTTTCACCTATGCCTGCGCGCGGGCTTACCGTACCCGAATTGCCTATAAGGGTGACGACTTCACCTATACCGATCTCGGCTGGCATAGCCATTAAGGTCTATCGGAAAGCCACGCCAAACCCTGGGGCGCGGCCTACCCCTTCTCGCCGTCAGAACGGGGAGAAGGTCGCGGCAGCGAGATGAGAGGCGGTTGCGGGTGGAATGTTCTTCCGAGGTAACTCAGCTCTGCAGCGCCGCGCCCAGGAGAACCAGCCCGAGCAGCAGGACAAGCAACGCACCGGCGATCTCGATGCCGTTCGAGATGCGTGCCGCAGCCGAATCGCTGGAGGCATAGCGCACGGCAATACCCTTGGCCGTCACGGCCATGGTCGCCAGGATCGAAACGGTGATTGCCGTACCGATCGACATGGCGAAGACCGAAAGCACGCCGCCGAGATAGAGCCCGTTCAGGAGGGCGAAGGACAGCACGATCAGCGCGCCGGAGCAGGGCCGCAGGCCGACTGCGACGATCGCCGACCAGGCTTCGCTGAGCGCGAAGCGGTCGCCCTTCAGGAGCGCCGGATCGGGTGCATGGGCGTGGCCGCAGGTGGCGCAGACCTCGCCGGGCCCGTGCGCATGCCCGTGCGCATGGTGGTGATCATGATGATGATGCTCGTGGCCGTGGCTATGACCGTCATGGGCATGCACCGTGGCCGGAGCAGGGGCCGGACGCAGCATCGATCGCAGCTTGCGGAAGACCAGCCAGCCGCCGAAGGCCGCGATCAGCGCATAGCTCGCGATTTCGAGTGCACGGGTGGCGTTCGTCATGCTGATCGAGGAGCCGCGCAGCACGAGATAGACGGCGCCGATCAGGAGGATGGCAACGACGCCCTGCAGGATCGAGGAGAGGAAGGAAAGCAGCACGCCTCTCTTCAGTTCCGTCTCATTGGCGATCATGTAGGAGGAGATGACCGCCTTGCCGTGGCCCGGACCGGCGGCATGGAAGACACCGTAGGTGAAGGAAAGGCCGATCAGGGACCAGAGCTGCCACGGGTTATCGCGCATGTCCTTGAGTGCGTCGGTCAGCATTCGGTAGAAGCCCTGCTGCTCCATGTTCACCCAGGAAAAGAACCCGCCAAGAAAGCCCGTCGTCCGGATGGAAGGTTCGGCAGTGCCGATGCCGAGAGGCGACTGGGCGGCGGCGGCGGTTGCGGAAAAGGCCGTCAACAGGAGGGCGGTCACGATCAGGCGGCCGGCGTTGCGGGCATTCAGCATGTGATCTCGATCCTGGTTGCAAAGAGCTTCGACGTGTCGGTCCCGGTCGGATCGTTCCAGAAGGCGTCGGTCAGCGTGTCCTTGTTCTCCGCCAGCACTTCGTCGGGATCGGGCCGCACCACCTGATGCTGGCAGGCCTCGATCTTGTCGCCGACGACGGAGAGGTCTTCGTCGGTCGGGAAGTCCATGGCGGTATACATGGTCGGGTCGTAGACGCCGAAGGAAAGCTTGCCCTTGAGCGGCATGGTCTCGGCAGGCTTGACCGCGAACATCATCAGGAGCTGGTTATCCTTGTAATCGACGGTGATGCTGTCGGGTCTGTTGACCTTCACGGATTTGCCGTTGTCGGAAATCGACGTGTAATAGTTGTACTCCGCCAGCGACTCGAGCACCGTCTGGCCGACTTCCTTCAGTTCATCCGGGTCGAGCGTGGCGTTCGCGTTCTTGTCGAAGTCGAGAACGACGCTTGCCGAAAACAGCTCGTCGAAACGCCAGACATTCCTCAGCTCGCCGATCCCGCCCTTTTCGTCGGAGACGATCTCCAGGCGAGCTTCCGCGAATATATGCGGGTGGGCGAAGGCGAGAGCGGGCGCGAGGAGCGTCGCAAGGCCGGCCATGACGATGCTTTGTGTTTTCATGGGAATGGGAATCCTTTCGGCCGGGGCCGCGCGAATCGTCCCCGAATGTACCGTAAATGAGACGGAATTGGGACTTGCAGCGCATCGTTTCCACCGGGTGAGGAAGGATCGCAGTCGCATCAGCGCGTGCTGCGGAACCAGCTGTGGAGGAAGTCGACGAAGGTGCGAACCTTGGTCGGGAGGTAACGACGATGCGGATAGATGGCGTAGATGCCGCGATCCTTAGGCAGGAAATCGTCGAAGAACGTCACGAGCTCGCCGGCAGCGATCTTCGGCCGGGCGATGAAATCGGGAAGGACCGCCACTCCGATGCCGCTCACCGCGGCCCGCGCCGCGGCAAGCGGGCTGTTGACCTCGATCTGCCCGCTGACCGACACGGTGAATGGCGAACCGTCCTTTTCGACGAAACGCCAGCTCGAATAGGACCGGCCGTTGGTGTCGAGGATGCACGGCAGCTTGGAAAGTTCGCTCGGATGCCCGAGGGGGCCGGCCTTGGCCATGAAATCCGGCGAGGCGCAGACCAGCACCTGAAAGTCGTCGAGCTTGCGGGCGATCAGCGTCGAGTCCTCGAGCCGGGTGATTCGGATGGCGACGTCGAATCCTTCCTCGACGAGGTCGATGAACCGGTCGTCCGAGACGATGTCGAGCGACAGTTCGGGATGCTCCTTGCCGAAGTCGATCAGGGACTGGCCGATATCCGCATCGACGAAAGTCCTCGGCACGGTGATTCGCAATCGGCCCTTGAGGTCGGAATTGTTGGCACGCACGAGATCGGCGAGGTTGTCGATCTCCTTCAGGATCTCCGATGCGCTGCGGTAATAGGTGTGTCCGGCCTCGGTCAGCGAGAACTGGCGCGTCGTGCGGTTCAACAGCAGCGCGCCGAGCTCGTCCTCGAGTTCGCGCACATATTTCGACAGCAGCGCCTTGGATTTGCCGATGCGCCGGGCCGCGGCCGAAAAGCCTTCCGCGTCCACGACATCGATGAAGGCGCGGATGCGGGTCAAGGTATCCATGATTCGTCTTTCTCCGGCATGCAGGCGAAAACGCGCTTGGTAGACGGGTCTCCGGTTCCCACCCGCACGCACGGCCCTGCTGCGATCGTTCAGCCAAAGTGAACACTGGCGCCGTTGCCCGGTCCAGAAAAAATTAGCGGCGAGATGGAAAAAACTCTTGATTACGACAATGATTTTTCTTACCTACGCCTTGCCCAAAGTCGCACGTGCCTGTGGGTGTCCGCCGACCCTCGATTAGGTGAGGTTATCGGTAAGGTACCTGGAACTAACCCCTCCAGTCGCTATTCCGGCCAACCGGGAAATGCGAGGACATCTTGAAGCAACGACGGTGCGGGCCTTTCTGGTGTCTGCCGGCTCTCCAACAGCCGGGGTTACTGAAGAGGCACACCTTCATTGCCGGAAGTGCGGTTGGGTTATTCCCTCCAATCCATGGCAGACAAAGCCGAATCCTAGCCTTTGCGGGCTTTGATTCAAATTCGCGCATCGAGCGCATGCATGGTTCCGGGGTCTCCACCGGCTGGTTCCAGTGCAGGCGCGCGTATGCCCTTTGTCCTCCACAGTCGTGGAGTCTAATGGATCGGGGAATATGGCCATGACCACCGCACGTATCATCGACTTCCTCAACACCCGACGACCCGAAGGTCCTTGCCTCGTTGTCGACCTCGACGTCGTGCGCGACAATTTCAAGGCCTTCCGTCATGCGCTGCCCGACAGCGCGATCTATTATGCCGTGAAGGCAAACCCGGCACCGGAAATCCTGCGCCTTCTCGCCGGCCTCGGCTCCAACTTCGATTGCGCGTCCGTCGCCGAAATCGAAATGGCGCTCGATGCCGGGGCGACGCCGAACCGCATCTCCTATGGCAACACCATCAAGAAGGAGCGGGACGTTGCGCGCGCCCATGCGCTGGGGATCAGCCTCTTTGCGGTCGACAGCCACGAAGAGGTCGAGAAGATCGCGCGCGCCGCTCCCGGTGCCCGTGTCTTCTGCCGTGTGCTGACCGATGGCGAAGGCGCCGAATGGCCGCTGTCGCGCAAGTTCGGCTGCGTGCCGCAGATGGCGGTCGACGTGCTCGTCTATGCGCACCAGCTCGGGCTCGTCTCCTACGGCGTCTCGTTCCATGTCGGCTCGCAGATGACGAAGCTCGACGCATGGGATGCGGCTCTTGCCGATGCCAAGCGCGTCTTCGTCCAGCTTGCCAAGCAGGGCATCGAGCTCAAGATGGTCAATATGGGCGGCGGCTTCCCGACGAAGTACCTCAGGGACGTTCCGTCGGCCGAGGCCTATGGCCAGGCGATCTTCGGCGCGCTGAAGAAGCACTTCGGCAACAACATTCCGGAGACGATCATCGAGCCGGGCCGCGGCATGGTGGGAAATGCCGGCGTGATCAAGGCGGAAGTCGTGCTCGTGTCGAAGAAGTCGGACAACGACAGCCACCGTTGGGTCTTCCTCGACATCGGCAAGTTCGGTGGTCTCGCCGAGACGATGGACGAGGCGATCCGCTATCCGATCCGCACGGCCCGCGATGCCGATGCGATGGAACCCTGCGTGCTCGCCGGCCCGACCTGCGACTCGGCAGACGTGCTCTATGAGAAGAACATGTATCCGCTGCCGATCTCGCTGACGATCGGCGACGAGGTTCTGATCGAAGGCACGGGCGCCTACACGACGACCTACTCGGCCGTCGCCTTCAACGGCTTCGAGCCGCTGAAGGCCTATGTCATCTGATCCTGCTCGCTCCCGTTCACGCGGGAGCGGCTTTCACAATTCATGTCCGGTCCGCCTGAAGCGGTTTTGATGACGGGAGGCCCAGATGGCCGCTGTTGTTGATTCCTTGCGCGCGTTCTTCGCGCCAACCACCTTTGTGATCGACTCGGAAAACCCGGGCGATGTCGTTGCGCGCGAGAACCTGCTCGACCGCGCCATGGGCGCGGGTCGCCGCAGGAAATCGTCGGAGAAGCTGCGTCGCGGCCGCGTGCCTGCCGAGGGCCTTGCCCTTGTCGCCCGGGATGCGGACGGTCACGTCATCGGCACCGTGCGCCTCTGGAACGTCGAGGCCGGCGTCAACCGCGAGGGCCAGTCGGTGCCGGCGCTGCTGCTCGGCCCTCTTGCGGTCGATCCGGCGCATGAGGGCAAAGGTATCGGCGGCATGCTGATGCGCGCGGCGGTCCAGGAAGCCAAGAACCGGGGCCATGGCGCCGTCCTGCTCGTCGGCGACGCCGCCTATTACGAACGTTTCGGCTTCTTCTCGCAGCGCGCGCAGCATCTCGTCATGCCCGGTCCTTTCGAGCGCAATCGCTTCCTGGCGCTCGAGCTCAAGGAAGGCTGGCTCGACGGTGCTGCCGGGATGCTGGTCGCCAGCGGCCGGAAGCTCGCTTTGCCGCCGCTTCGCCGCGCCGCCTGAATTTCTTCCGCCTCTCACCCTGCGGAGGTGGATTATAACAGCGCTCCTGCCGTCCTTCGCGGCGGGAGCGCTGTTTACGCACTTTTCCGAAGTGCTCTAATTCGCAGCGCGCCGATAGAGCGCCAGAGATCCGGCGAGCGCCAGCAATGCGCCGCCGCAGATGCGGTCGAGCCAGATCGCGCCGGAGCGCCTCATGAAGCGTACCGCCTGCGACCCGAGCAGGGCGTAACCGAACATCACCACGAAATCGATCGACGCGAAGACGATGGCCAGCATGGCGTATTGCGGCGCCTGCGGGAGGGCGGGATCGATGAATTGCGGCAGAAAGGCCGAAAAGAACAGATAGCCCTTGGGATTGGTGACGGCGACGAGGAAGCTCTTGGTGAAGATGGAGCGCGTTGCGCCGGAATCCGCTCCCTGCGGGGCTTGCGACGGGAGTTCCAGCGTTCCGCGCGATCGCAGCAGCATGACGCCGAGATAGGCGAGATAGGCGGCGCCCAGCCATTTGACCACGGAGAACCAGAACTCCGACGCTGCAAGCAGTGCACCGAGCCCGAGTGCGACCGCGCCGATCAGCGCGAAATCCGAGAGCATCGCGCCGATCATTCCTGCCGTTGCCCGTTTCACGCCAAAACGCGAACCATTGGTGAGCGCGAGAAGCACGGTTGGTCCAGGCGTTGCGATGCCGATGAAAGCGACAAGCGCGAATGCGAGAATGGTGACTTCGCTCATGATGACCTCCCTAGATCACTTTTCCTCATCCCGCTCTTGGCGACGCCAAGTCGTCCCATAGCTGTCGCGTGCGTGCAAGTGGCCATCGCCGGCGGCCCGCGCGTTTGACAGCCTGCATGGTTTCCCCTATTCAGGCGCCGGGCGAGGGCCCCTGCCGTCCGCGAGCGTCAAGCTTCGGTGAAGTCTCTCTTTTCGACACGGTCACGCCGAGCGGCATGCTGCCGATGGCAATGCGGACACCCATCCAGAAATGCATGCCGTAACAGGAGACCCTGTCATGACGCATGAATTACGAAGCCTTCCCTCGCTCGATGCGCTGAAGGACCAGGCCAGACGCCTGAGATCCCGGCTTGCGTCGGAGGGTGACGAAGTCACCCACTCCAAGTCGCTCGAGCTGGTCGCCGCCCAGTATGGCTATCGCGATTGGAACACGCTGCACGCGGCCGTCGGCAACCGGCCTGCTTTCAACCCATGGATGCTCGGGGCGCGGGTCAAAGGCCGTTATCTCGGCCAGGCTTTCGAAGCGGAAATCCTCTCGGCCCAGGCGATCAGCGCGAAACCGCGACGTTATCGGCTGACGTTCAAGTTCGACGAGCCTGTCGACGTCGTCACATTCGAGAGCTTCTCCGCTTTCCGACAACGGGTCACCGCCACCATCGATGAAAGCGGGCGGACGGTCGAGAGGACCTCGGATGGGCGGCCGCATCTTGAACTGGAGTGGTGAGGAACAGGCGGAGCTGGCCCTCATCCGGCTTGCCCCCGCCTTTTCGCCGCAGCGGCGGATTGCATGCATTCACGCCTGCTACCCGGCGATATCCACCACACCGCAATCGCCCGCCGCCGATCCGAAGGCGAGTTGGCGACCGCTCTTGTTCCAGGCCATGGCGCTGATCGCGCCATTGCCCGGGCGACGCAACAGCACTTCCTTGCTGTCCGCGAAGCGGGCGGCGAGGATCATGCCATCCTCATAGCCGATGGCGACGATATCGTCTGCCGGGTGACAGGCGACTGTCGTCACCATTATGTTGGCGCGGGTGCCGAGCTCGAGCGGCGCCTTGCCCATCGGTCCGTCCTTGCCCTGAAACGGCCAGACGATCGCAGCCGGCGCGCCGGACGAGGCGAGCCACTTGCCCTTCGCCGACCAGGAGAGTGACTTCACCTTTGCCGGATAGCCGGTCATGCGCATGTGCCGCGCCTCGGCGCCGGGCTTTGCATCGAGCTTCCAGCCATGCAGCGCATTTTCCTGCATTGCGGTGACAACGAAGCGTCCGTCGGGAGAGAAGGTGACGCCGGTGTGGGCGCCCTTCCATTCGAGATCGACCGGCTGGCCTGCCATGGCGACCCAGTGCAGCGAGACGCCGTTGTATCGCGCGGCGGCGATCCTCAGGCCCTTGGGCGCGAAGGCGATGCCTTCGACAGTCCGCTGCTCGGGAAATTCCCTGGTGGTACCGTCGGAAAGGCGGACATGCGTCGTCTTGCCGTAGGCGTAAGCGACCGCACCTTGCGGTCCGGCCGCAACTTGCGAGATCCATTTGCGACCCGTGTCGGCAACGAGGCTCGCCGTGCCGTCTGCCGAAATGCGCATTACCTTGCCGTCTTCGCCGCCGGTCAGCAGCGTGTCGTTCGCCTCGTCGACAACGAAGGACAGCAGCCCGTCATGTGCTTCGGTCGTCTTGTGGCCGTGATCGAGCCGGTGGATCGTGCCGGCGGCCCCGGCGAAGAAGGGAACATCCTTGAGGAAAGCCACGCCGACGACGTGGCCTTCGAGATCGAGCGGAGCGACGGTCGGCATCAGTTGGACGGGCTTTCTTTTTTCATCATGAACTTATCCCGAAGCCGGGCGCCATCTTCCGGGATCATGCCTGGACTTCGCACGCCTTGAAGGTGCGCTCGATCTTCTCGCGGTCGAGATCGCGGCCGATGAAGACGAGCCTGCTTTCGCGCTTCTCGCCGTCTTTCCACGGGCGCTGGTGATCGCCTTCGATGATCATGTGAACGCCCTGGACGACATAACGCTCCGCATCGCCGGCAAAGGCGATGATGCCCTTGAGGCGCAGGATGTTCGGACCGTCGGTCTGGGTGATCTTCTGGATCCAGGGGAAGAAACGATCCGGATTCATTTCGCCCCCGCGCAGCGAAATCGACTGCACCGTCACGTCATGGATCGGCGAGGGACCGTCGTGATGGTGATGGTGATGGTGGTCGTGGTCGTGATCATGATCATGATCATGATCATGATGGTGGTGATCATGATGGTGGTGATCGTGGTCGCAATCGGGACCGCAAACGTGGTCGTGATCCTCCTGATCGAGGAAGTGGGGATCGTTTTCGAGCGCCCTGTCGAGATTGAAGGCCCCCTGGTCGAGCACCTTTCCGAGGTCGATCTCGGAGCGCTGCGTGCGATAGATACGGGCGGACGGATTGATGACGCGCACGGTCGCCTCGACGCGCTCGAGTTCCTCCGGCGTCACGAGGTCGGTCTTGTTGAGGAGCACCACGTCGGCGAAGGCGATCTGGTCCTCGGCCTCGCGGCTGTCCTTCAGACGCAGCGGCAGGTGCTTGGCGTCGACGAGCGCCACGACGGCGTCCAGTTCGGTCTTGGCGCGAACGTCGTCATCCATGAAGAAGGTCTGCGCGACCGGCACCGGGTCGGCAAGGCCGGTGGTCTCGACGATGATCGCGTCGAAGCGCCCGGGACGGCGCATCAGTCCTTCGACGACACGGATCAGGTCGCCTCGAACGGTGCAGCAGACGCAGCCGTTGTTCATCTCGTAGATTTCCTCGTCGGACTCGACGATCAGGTCGTTATCGATGCCGATCTCGCCGAACTCGTTGACGATGACCGCATATTTGCGGCCATGATTCTCGCTGAGGATGCGGTTCAGAAGCGTAGTCTTGCCGGAGCCGAGATAGCCCGTGAGCACGGTGACGGGGATCGGCTTCTGCGCGGATGTTTCGGTCATGGGAACCTCGAGGGTTGGCGATGCGCCGCGGGCATCGATGGTTGGGTTCTCATATAAGAGATGAGGTGGCGATGCGCAAATACAGACCTGTGTCGCGATCGACGGGGGGAAAAAATCAGTCCAGCTCGCCGGCATCGAAGGCGTTCACATCCTCGAGCAGCTCGATGATGCCTTTTGCCGCATGCGCAAGCAGCGCTTCGCCGCGCTCGGCGGTGGCGGCGGCGGCATTGCCGGCGACGCCGTCCGCGTTCAGATCCGACATCTTCCAGCCGAAAGCGTGCGGGCCGTAAGCGCGCAGATGCTTGAAGGAACGCGCGAACTCGCTCTGGCGCGAGGGGAAGTCGCGGGTCTTCGCCATGTCCACCTTGTCCGGATGGAGCGCCAGCATGACCGAGGTCTCGATATCGCCGCCATGGATGTCGACCGCCTTGTCCTTGGCGCTGATCCAGCCATCCGGCTGTCCGAAGCGCGTCCAGCTCGTCGCCACGGCCAGCATCCTGAAGCGTATCCGCGCCTCCGTCGCTACGATGGTCATCAGGGGCGAATTGCCGCCATGCGCGTTCAGCATCACGAACTTGCGGATGCCGAGTCCGGCGAGCCCCTCGGCGATGCCGAGCCAACGTTCGATCGCCTCGTCATAGGCGAGCGTGCGAGTGCCGGAAACATCCATGTGTTCGATCGAATAGCCGACCGGTTCGACAGGCAGGAAGGTCACGGGCAGTGCTTGGGGGAGTGCGGCGATGACGCGCTCGACGATGCCCGCCGCGATCAGCCGGTCCGTTTCGAAGGGGAGATGCGGCCCGTGCTGTTCATGTGCGCCGAGCGGGAGCACCGCGATCCAGTCCCGCCGCTCGACGGGTTCGAGTGCGGCGGAATTGTCGGTCCATCGGGGCTTCGGCAACGACATTTCTACTCGGCCCTCGGCGTGGTTTGTCGTAAAATCGTTATTTGAGTCATACAGTTCGTAAACTCAAGCCTTATTGCTATAAGTGTAGTGTAGGGGATTCGGCGGGAGGTCCAATGGGCAAGAAGAGCAAAGCCGAAAGGAAGGGCAAGAACGGCAAGAAGAAGGACGAGATCGTCGCCGAGGCGAACGATCACGATCTTGCTTCGGTTCTCGTCCAGGCGGCCCGCTCGATGCGCACGGTGCTCTCTCGCAATCTCGTCGCAAGCGGCCTTTATGCCGGGCAGGACGGCGTCATGCTCGCCCTTGCCGAAACCGATGGGCTCACGGCCGGCGCGCTGGCGGGCAAGCTCGGGGTCAAGGCACCGACGATGACGCGCACGATCGGCCGCATGGAAGCGCAGGGCTTCCTGGAACGCCGGCCGGACAGGGACGATGCCCGGCTGACCAAGGTCTATCTGACAGAGCTCGGCCGTGATCGTCTGCAGATCATCGCGGAAGCGGGCCAGCATTCCGAGAAGCTCGCAACACGCGGTTTGACCGACAAGCAGGTGCGCACCCTTATGAAGCTCCTGCGCGCCGTCGACAGCAATCTGCAGACCGCCAGAGCTGCGGATTGAGCCGGGGTTTGAGAACCGGGCGGCTTGAACTTCCCGATTGCAGCGATAATTTAAACAGTTTAAAGGAATTTAAACTGGCTGACGGCAGCGACTGCAACGGGGGATATGGTGGCGCAAAAGGTCAAGCTTTCTACAATCGCGGAAACACTCGGCCTTTCGACGGCGACGGTATCCCTGGCATTGCGCGACAGCCCGCTGGTGGCGGCGGTCACACGCGACAAGATCAAGGAACAGGCGCGCGCACTCGGCTACATCTACAACCGCCGTGCCGCAAGTCTCAGGACGTCGCGCTCGGGCATCATCGGTGTCGTCGTGCACGACATCATGAACCCGTTCTACGGCGAGATCCTCAAGGCGATCGAGGCTGAGCTCGATCGCGACAAGCAGACCTTCATTCTGTCCAATCACTACGATTCCGTCGAGAAGCAGCGCGATTTCATCGAGACGCTGCTGCAGCTCGGTGGCGACGGCGTCATCATGTCGCCCGCTATCGGCACGCCGCCGCAGGACATTCAGCTTGCCGAGGACAACGGCATGCCGGCGATCCTGATCGCCCGCTCGATCGAGGGGCTCGACGTCCCCATCTTCCGCGGCGACGACGCCTATGGCATTTCGCTCGCGACCAATCATCTCATCGGGCTCGGCCATCGCTGCATCGCGATGGTCGGGGGAACGGACCAGACCTCGACCGGCCGCGACCGCTACCAGGGCTACGTCAACGCGCTGCGCAAGGCGAATATCGAGGTCGACCCGGACCTGCGCATCCCGGGGCCACGCTCCAAGCAGGGCGGTTTCGAGGCCGCGGTGCATCTCCTTTCGCTGCCGCAGAAGCCCACCGCGGTCGTCTGCTGGAACGATCTCGTCGCCATCGGCATGATGAACGGCATTGCCCGCGCAGGCCTCGTGCCGGGCGTCGACATCTCCGTCACCGGCTACGACGATCTCGAGGAAGCGTCGATCGCGACGCCGGCGCTGACGACCGTCTGGAACGGCCAGGCGGAGGTGGGGCGCAGTGCTGCGCGCGCGCTCCTGGACAAGCTTTCCGGCAGCCACGAACCCGACGGCATCCATCTGATCAAGCCGGAAATGCGCATCCGCCAGTCGACCGGTCCGCTGCGCGTAACGGCTTGATCGATCCCTCCGAGTCTGAACAGGATGCGTGAGTGTTCGTCCGCATTCCCGTCATGTCCGGAAAGGAAACCCGATGAGTCGTCCTAGAATTCTCGTGCCCGGCAAGATCAACCCGAGGGTCCTCGAACGATTGCCGGAAATGTTCGAGACCGTGCGCATCGAGCGCGCCGATGCGGCCCTCGTGACAGCCGACATGCGCGACGTTTCCGGCATTGCCGTTTCGGGCAAGCTGCCGGTGCCGCTGATGGATGCATTCCCCAGCCTCGAGATCGTTGCGAATTTCGGCGTCGGCTACGACGGCGTCGATGTCTCGCGTGCAGCAGCCCGAGGGATTGTCGTCACCAATACGCCTGATGTCCTGACCGAGGAAGTCGCCGACACGGCCATCGGCCTCCTCCTCAACACGCTGCGCCTCCTGCCGCAGGCCGAGCAATGGCTGCGCCAAGGCCGGTGGGTGCGCGAGGGGGCCTTCCCGCTATCCCCGCTTTCGCTCCGCGGCCGTACGGTCGGGCTGTTCGGCCTCGGCCGGATCGGCCTCGCGATCGCACGGCGGCTCGAAGCCTTCGGCGTCTCGATCGCCTACCACACGCGCACGCCGCGCGAAGGCCTCGGCTTCACCTATCATCCGACCCTCGTGGGTATGGCCGAGGCCGTCGACACGCTCATCGTCATCGTGCCCGGAACAGCGAGCACGCTGAAAGCGGTCAATGCCGATGTCCTTTCGGCGCTCGGCCCGAAGGGCGTGCTGATCAATGTGGGTCGCGGCTCGACGGTGGACGAGGCGGCGCTTGTCACCGCACTTCAGAACGGCACCATTGCCGGCGCCGGCCTCGACGTCTTCGAGAACGAGCCCAATGTTCCCGAGGCGCTTCTTTCGTTTCCGAACGTCTCTCTGCTGCCGCATGTGGCGTCGGCCTCTGTCGTCACCCGCAACGCCATGTCCGATCTCGTCGTCGACAACCTGAAGGCATGGTTCTCGACCGGTGAAGCTTTGACACCGGTGGTCGAGACGCCGTTCCGGCGTAGAGCGATCCAAAACTAACTGGCCTTGCTCTCACGATAGGCGCGCGCGGCATCGCCGAAGGCCTTGAACAGGGCGGCCGACGGGGCGTCGGTCCGGACCCAGTATTCGGGATGCCACTGCACGCCGACGGCGAAGGCCTTGGCGCCGATGACCGAGACCGCCTCGATGGTCCCGTCGTCGGCCACGGCTTCGACCGCAAGCCGCGGAGCGGCGGCACCGATCGCCTGGCGATGCAGCGAATTGACCCTTACGCGGCCGGTGCCGAGGACCGGGGCCAGACAGCTTCCTTCCTTCACGACCACATCCTGGCGAATGCCATAGGCGACATCGAGATCCGGAACCTCCGGCTTGCGGTGGTCCCATATGCCGGGCTGCTCCTGGATCTCGCTCGCAAGCGTGCCGCCAAGCGCGACATTGAGCTCCTGTATGCCGCGGCAGATCGCGAACAGGGGGACGCCGCGGTCGAGTGCGCGGCGGATCAGCGGCAGGCTGGTCGCATCGCGGCCCGGGTCGAAAGGCCCGTCCGCTTCGCTCGCCTCCCTGCCATAGAGCGAAGGGTGGACGTTGGAGCGGGCGCCGCTGGCGAGCACGCCGTCGACGCGGTCGAGAATCTCGTCCACATCGTTCCCGGCCTCCAGAGCGGGAACGAGAAACACCATCAGCCCGGCGCCCTCGACCGCCGCGCGGACATATTGGTGGGCGGCAACATGCCAGACATTGCCGTCGAATTCGCGGAAATCGCAGGGGATGGCAACGACAGGTTTCGACATCGTCAGACTCCGGTTATGATCCGCAAAAGCCTTGCCGCCAGAACCCTCAAAAAGTCAACTGGGGGAGACGGACACCGTCGCCAGTCGGCGACTGTAACGTCGCGCATAGCACGGGGACACATATCCGAAACGCTGATACCGACAGGGGCCAATATCTGCCGGGCAATCTTTCGTTAAGTCCTCGACCCTAACAATCCGGCAAACCGGAGCTTGGGTTCATGACCCGCAATGAACGGGGCGCTCTTCCGGCAGACATCTATCTGTCGTTCGTAAGCTCGCTCTACCAGAATCGAGGGACGTTGGTGATCGGCATGCTATCGCATGTCGTGACCTTCCTGCTCGTCTTTCTGAAGACCTCCGACACGCTCTATCTCGGCTGCACCGTCGCGATCGTCGTCCTGTGGATCGTGCGCAATCTCGACATGATGCGCTTCGACCAGCTGGATCTGTCCGGGGCGGACTACGCGGCCATCAGAATGTGGGAGAACCGCTACATCGTCGGCGGCGTCGCCGTTACGCTGACCTGCGGCATCGCCTGCGGATATGCGATAGCGGTCACCCGGGACGTGTTTTCCCAGGTTGCATGCGTGTCGGTGACGCTTGCCTCGATGATCTCACTGGTGGGCCGCAACTACGGTTCCGAGCGGGCGGTACTGCTTCTGTCGTCTTCGGCCTGCCTGCCGATGATGATCGGCGCCCTGTCGCTGGGCGATCCCTTCATGGCCGTCCTCGCGGTTCTGATCGTGCCCTTCATCCTGACGACCTGGATGATGGCGAATAATGTGCGCGGCTATCTTTTCGAAAAAATCCTCGCAGCCCGGGACGAGAACGTCCTTGCGGCACTGGAAACGAAGACGATCGCGGGGCAGTTCGACGCGGCACTCAACAACATGACTCACGGTCTTTTCATGCTGGACGACCGGCATCGCATCGTGGTGGCGAACGAGCGTGCCTGCGAACTTCTGCACCTAGGCGACAAGGCGCAACTCAAAGGCTGGCTGCTCGGTGATGTCCTCGAGCGCGGGAGCGATGCGCTGGCGCTCGACCCGGAAAGAAGCGACAGCATAGCGCGGCAGCTGGACCTGCTGATCGAGGGAAAGCGTTCGCGCGCGCTCGTCACCGTATCGGAGGAGCTTCTTCTCGAATTCTCGGCGAACCGCCGCGAGAACGGCGAAATCGTTCTTATCTTCGAAGACGTGACGGCGCGCGTTCAGGCAGAAAGGCAGGTTCTGCAGATGGTGCGCTTCGACACGCTCACCGGTCTGCCGAGCCGGGACTATTTCGCCGAGCTCACCCACAATGCGGTTGCGGCCGGCACGGCGCATGATCGCGACATCGGCCTCCTGCTCGTAGACATCGCCGAATTCAAGCACGTCAATGACACGAGAGGCCACGTCGTCGGCGACAAGCTTCTTCAGGCCATTGCCGATCGTCTCAAGGGTCTCGCAGGCAGTGAGGCGATCGCCGCCCGGCTGATGGGCGACGAGTTCGTCGTGTTCTTTCATAACAGGGTGGGCCGTTCCGGTCTGGAGGAACGGATTCGCGCCGTCCATGCGAAGCTGCACGGCACCTATATGGCCGACGGTTTCACCTTCAACATGGCGATGAATGCCGGATTCGTCATTGTGAGGAAGAGCGAATTCCGGTTAGAGGAACTACAGATCAAGGCCGATCTGGCGCTATCCGAGGCCAAGGCCCGAAACAACGGCGGCTGCACCGCCTTCGAGGCCGAGATGGAAGCGCGCTACCTCGAACGCCAGAAGCTCAAGAGCGACCTGCGCGATGCGATTGGGAGAGGCGATCTCAGCCTTGCCTACCAGCCGATGTTCACGCCGGATGGATCGCGTGTCGTAAGCTGCGAAGCGCTGGCGCGCTGGACTCATCCGGAGCGCGGCCCAGTCCCGCCCGACGTTTTCATCCCGCTTGCCGAAGAGATGGGGCTTGTCACGGACATAACGCGCTTCGTTGTGCGGCATGCCTGCCGCGATTGCCTGACTTGGCCGGCCGAGGTGGCGGTTTCGGTCAATCTCTCCGTTCTCGACCTTCACGGGGACGAGATCGTCGCGATCGTGGCGGACGCACTTGCAGAGAGCGGCCTCAACCCCGCCCGCTTGCATCTCGAAGTCACCGAAAGCTGCCTGATGGACGAGCCCGTCAAGGTCCAGGCCGTGCTTCGGGAGCTGCGCGAGCGCGGCATGGCGATCGCGATAGACGATTTCGGAACCGGTTATTCGAGCCTCAGCTACCTCGATGCGCTTCCGGTCAGCATCATCAAGGTCGACCGGTCCTTCGTGCGCGACATCCATGTGAATTCCCGGCGCTTCAAACTCCTGCTCGGCACGGTCAATCTTGCCCGCGCCCTGGAGCTCAAGGCGGTCGTCGAGGGGGTCGAGACGGCCGAACAGCTGCAGCTCATAAACGAGTACAATTGCGCCGATCTGATCCAGGGCTTTGTCTTCGCGGCCCCGATGCCCGCCTCTGCCGTGGCCGTCCTGTGCGGGCATGGCATGCCGGAATCGGTTGCGGAGCGGACCGCCTGACGCCTTTCGGCGCAATGTCGCCCCTGCGCCGGCCGCACTATCGATTATGCCGCAGGGCTCGCGGGGCGGTTTTCGTTGCGAAGGGGCGGCGCATTGTGTATGCGGAGCTAAAGGAACCGATTGCGCCCCGCGGGCAAGCGGTCATGGGTGGATAAGACAGGGCCGCCATCGGCGGTGCCGCAGAATTTTGGAGAATTGGACGATGGCAGAGCATCATTCGGGACCGGTCGAAACGGGCGCTCCGATGGACTATTCCGAGCATGAGAAGACATATGATTTCTTCATCAGCGCCACGAAATACGGCACTCTGTTTTGCGTCGCGCTGCTGATTGCGATGGCTGCTGCTTTCTTCACGACGATGGGCTTTTTCAGCTCGCTCGTTCTTTTCATTCTCATCAACGTTGCCGGTTACTTCTTTCTTCGCTGACCGGCGTCGCTGATCCGTCCCGCCGAAGATGGGGAGGGGGTCCCCATCTTTGTCGCGGGCCGATCGAGTTTTTCCCGCACCACGTGGGAGTATCGTCTCGGCGGCGGATGTTTCCGCCCCGCAGGAGGAGTTCTGTCGCTACGACGATGCGCCCAGGGTGCACTAAGGTCGCTGTGGCGCATTGAGGTGCCGCATGGTTCTCTCCCGAAATCGGCTCGATTCGGGGACCGTGTGAGTGAAGAGGCGGCGTGCAATGCTGTCGCCTGGAGGACAACGTCCGCAACCCGGCCAGCCGGGGCGGACCGGGGAGGGGGATTTGTGAGCGAGATCGTCTTTATCGCCAAGGAATCGGATCCGAACGAGGGACGCGTTGCCGGTTCCGTCGAAAGCGTGAAAAAACTGAAGTCGCTTGGCTTCGACGTGGTTGTCGAAGCGGGTGCCGGCCTCGGTTCACGCATACCCGATCAGGAATACGAGAAGGCCGGTGCGCGTGTCGGTACGGCGGCGGATGCGAAAACCGCCGACGTGATCCTCAAGGTCCGTCGGCCGAGTGCGCAGGAGATTTCCGGCTACCGGTCCGGCGCTGTCGTCATCGCCATCATGGACCCTTACGGTAACGAGGAAGCGATATCGGCCATGGCCGGCGCGGGCCTCACAACCTTCGCCATGGAGCTGATGCCGCGCATCACCCGCGCCCAATCCATGGACGTGCTTTCCAGCCAGGCAAACCTTGCCGGTTATCAGGCGGTGATCGACGCCGCCTACGAATATGACCGCGCGCTGCCGATGATGATGACCGCTGCCGGCACCGTGCCGGCGGCCAAGATCTTCGTCATGGGCGCGGGCGTTGCCGGCCTGCAGGCGATCGCTACCGCCCGCCGCCTGGGCGCGGTCGTCTCGGCGACGGACGTTCGCCCCGCCGCAAAGGAGCAGGTAGCCTCTCTCGGCGCCAAGTTCATCGCCGTCGAGGACGAGGAGTTCAAGGCGGCCGAGACCGCCGGCGGCTATGCCAAGGAAATGTCCAGGGAGTATCAGGCCAAGCAGGCGGCGCTCGTCGCCGAGCACATTGCCAAGCAGGACATCGTCATCACCACGGCGCTGATCCCCGGCCGCCCGGCGCCGCGGCTCGTGACCCGCGAAATGCTCGATTCCATGAAGCCCGGATCGGTCGTCGTCGACCTCGCGGTCGAGCGCGGCGGCAATATCGAGGGGGCCGAAGCCGGCAAGGTGACGGAGGTCGGGGGCGTCAGGATCGTCGGCCATCTGAACGTGGCGGGCCGCATCGCCGCTTCCGCCTCGCTGCTCTACGCCAAGAACCTCGTGACCTTCCTGGAGACGATGGTCTCGAAGGAGACGAAGGCGCTGGCATTGAACATGGAGGACGAGCTCGTCAAGGCCACGGCGCTGACCCATGGCGGGGCAGTCGTGCACCCGGCCTTCGGCGGTGCCATGAGGGGGGAGAAGTAAGATGGCAAACGAACTTCTGGACAAGGCACTGACCGATCTCGAGCGGGCGGTCGAGGCGGTGAAGACCGCCGCCGAATACGTGCCCGATGCGGCCGGAGCGGTGGCGCATGGCGCGACCGGCGGCGCGATCGATCCCTTCGTCTTCCGCCTCGCGATCTTCGTGCTGGCCATCTTCGTCGGCTACTACGTCGTCTGGTCGGTGACGCCGGCGCTGCATACGCCCCTGATGGCGGTGACCAATGCGATCTCGTCGGTGATCGTCGTCGGCGCCTTGCTCGCGGTCGGGATCTCCGCCTCGGGGCTTGCCACCGGCTTCGGCTTCGTCGCACTGGTACTTGCTTCGGTGAACATCTTCGGCGGCTTCCTGGTCACCCAGCGCATGCTCGCCATGTACAAGAAAAAAGAAAAGTGAGGCGGGCCGATGAACGCTAATTTCGCTGCCTTCCTCTATCTCGTCTCGGGCGTGCTCTTCATCATGGCGCTGCGCGGCCTGTCGCATCCGACCACCAGCCGCAAGGGCAATACCTACGGCATGGTCGGCATGGGCATCGCGATCGTCACGACGCTGTTTCTGGCACAGCCGTCGATCGGCGGGTTTCTCCTGATCGTCGCAGGTCTGGCCGTCGGCGGCGGTGCCGGCGCCTATATCGCAAAGCGCATCCCGATGACGGCGATGCCGCAGCTCGTGGCAGGCTTTCACTCGCTCGTCGGTCTCGCAGCCGTTCTGGTGGCGGCCGCCGCACTCTATGCCCCGTCCTCCTTCGGCATCGGCGAGGTCGGCTCGATCCCCGCGCAGGCGCTGGTCGAAATGGCGCTCGGCGTGGCGATCGGCGCCATCACCTTCACGGGCTCGATCATCGCCTTCCTGAAGCTGGACGGCCGCATGTCCGGGAAGCCTATCCTTCTGCCCTACCGCCACGCGATCAATCTCGCGCTTGCCGCGCTCGTCGTCTTCTTCATCATCGGGCTGGCGCTCAGCGAAAGCCATTTCGACTTCTGGGCGATCGTCGCGCTGTCGCTGGCGCTCGGCGTGCTGATCATCGTTCCGATCGGCGGCGCGGACATGCCGGTCGTCGTGTCGATGCTGAACTCCTATTCCGGCTGGGCGGCGGCCGGCATCGGCTTCACGCTCGGCAACCTGGCGCTCATCATAACCGGGGCGCTCGTCGGCTCGTCGGGTGCGATCCTCTCCTACATCATGTGCAAGGGCATGAACCGGTCCTTCATCTCGGTGATCCTGGGTGGCTTCGGCGGCGAGACGGCGGCTGCCGGCGGCGACGACGGAGTCCAGAGGACGGTGAAACAGGGCTCGGCCGACGACGCCGCCTTCCTGATGCAGAACGCCTCGAAAGTGATCATCGTGCCGGGCTACGGCATGGCGGTCGCCCAGGCACAGCACGCGCTCCGGGAGCTTGCCGACAAGCTCAAGGAGAACGGCGTCGAGGTGAAATACGCGATCCACCCGGTCGCCGGCCGCATGCCCGGTCATATGAACGTGCTGCTCGCCGAAGCGAACGTCCCCTATGACGAGGTGTTCGAACTGGAGGACATCAATTCGGAATTCGCCCAGGCCGACGTCGCCTATGTCATAGGCGCCAACGACGTCACCAATCCGGCGGCCCGCGACGACAAGTCCTCGCCGATCTACGGCATGCCGATCCTCGACGTCGACAAGGCCAAGACCTGCCTCTTCGTCAAACGTTCGCTCGGCTCCGGCTATGCCGGCATCGACAACACGCTGTTCTACAAGGACGGCACGATGATGCTGCTCGGCGACGCCAAGAAGATGACCGAAGAGATCGTCAAGGCGATCAATCACTGAGGGGAGCGAGGCCGGCCCCTCATCCGGCTGCCGCCACCTTCTCCCCGCAGGCGGGGAGAAGGGATATGCCGCGCCCGCTGGGCATTCCCGTCCCGGATGGGAACCGAAACACCCAATGGCGTCCCCTCTCCCCGCCTGCGGGAGAGGGTTAGGGTGAGGGGCTTTCGTGCCGTGAACCGGCTATCGTCACCGTATCTCGGCTCCGCTCAGCCGCCCGCGATCTCCGGATCCCAGGTGAAGAGTTCCTTCGCTTTGGCAATGCCGCGGAGCGCAAACCGGCCGAGCGAAACGGCATTCGCGCGATGCTCGACCGGGCAGGCCGCGATGAATTCCGAGGACATGATCACATGTCGCTCGACTGAGCGGCACATGGCGGAGATACGGCTCACCTCGTTGACCGCTGGTCCGACGACGGTGAAATCCAGCCGGTCCTGGCTGCCGATATTGCCATAGAAGACCTCGCCGATGTGCAGCCCGAGATAGACGTCGGTGGTCGGCTTTCCTTCATCTAGCCGCCGCGCGTTCAACTCCGAAAGCATGACCCGCAGTTGACGCTCGGCCGCGATGGCGGCGCCGCAGGCCTCGGCCGGTTTGCGGCCGTTGAAGATGGCAAGCACTCCGTCGCCGATAAGCTTCAATACGCTGCCGCCATGATCGTGGACGGCGGTGATCACCATGCCGGAATAGTCGTTCAGAAAGGGGATGACATCCTCCGGCGCGACGCTGTCGGCTATGCGCGTGTAGTTGCGCAGATCGGAGAACCACATGACCGCTTCGATCCGCTCGGCCGAGCCCCTTTCGATGCTGCCCTCGACGACGCGGCGGCCGGCATCCCGTCCGAGATAGACATCCGCAAGCGTCCCGATGATGCGCATGCACGAGGCTGTCTTCACGGCGAGCGCGAGGGTGGGCAACAGCACTCTCAGTGCCGCGATGTCCTCCTCACGGAAGCCGGCTTGCCTTTTTGTGGTCCAATAGGAGTACAGGCAGTCCATCTGCCCTATGCGGCCGCGATCGGTGAAGTGATGTATCATGCTGACGCAGTCGGTGTGGCCCTCTGCCTTGAGCGTGTCGAGCACGGTGAAGGGAATATCCTTCTCCCCGGCAAGGCGGGTGCGGCGTTCGGTTTCATTGTCCCTGAGCATGTGGAAGAAGACGGAGCGCTGCCAGTTGGCCTGAGCCTCGCCGCCGCTGGTCGAGCCGTATTGCACGACCTCGGGAACCTCGTCGCTTTCGCTGTTCCACTGGAAGGCGCGCCCTTCGAACTCCGGGTGCAGCGTGTCGATGATGCCGAGCGCGCGATCTATGGGCAGGCCCGCGGCGTGGCACCGGTCACAGAAGCCGGCAAGAAGGTCCTGCTCCTTCAGGCCTCGAATTCCCTCTTCCGACATCCACTGAACGATGTCGCGGATCAGCTGTTCCTTCATCCTGCATCCCGTCGTGCCGGCGTTACCGCGTCCGGCAACGATCATCACCATCACAGTGCCGCGCCTTGCAGCGGCGCGCAAGGTGGGCCGTACGGATCACGCAATGTGCCGCGGACGGGAGGAGGGGAGAGGAGCCGGCTTCATCGCTCGCGAAGCGATCAGCCGGCCGGCGCCAGGACCAGGTGATCCACGCCGAGGGCGACATTCAGGCCCTCCTGCACCTGGACATTGACCGGTTGCAGCATGAAGGCCCTGTTCGTGCCGCCGGCAATGACCTTCGCTCCGCCACCGACTGCGAAGCTCGCATCGGCGCCGACACCGACATATTCGCCAGCCAGCGCAAATTCGTTCAGCGGAGTGCCGGTTTTCGCCAGCACGTCCCAGATCATGACGGTTTTGCCGGTGGAGCCGATATCCAGGCCGATCTTGGTGATCTTGCCCGCATAGACCCCTCCAGGCGAGCCATCCGCCGGCGAGAAGGTGCACATCAGGTTCTTGGTCGAGGTGACGATAAGCCCGGTGCCGCCTTCCGAGCCGCATGTGAGACGCCCGAGCGTGACGTAATTCTGGGCGGCGGCAGCTCCGGAGAGCGCCGCAAAGGCGATTGCGGTAATGAGGGTCTGTCGAATCATGGCTCGGATCTCCGTGCTGGAGCGTTTCACTGCTCATTCAAACTGTGAAACGCTCGAACCCCTTTGAAACTGCGCGCTTCCGGACGGAAAACCGTTACGCTTCTCCTGGAAGTGCTCTAGGCCATGGTCAAACGGATTGAATTCAGGATGGTTCCGCAACCCTGATCGGCGCAGATGAAACGACGACGCCCGCGACAAGGCCGCGGGCGTATGATGTCCGACGGAGGACTGCGAAGTTTCAGGACATCGCCTTGGCGCGGGCAAGGCCGGCACGCGCCGGCTCGTATTTGGGATCGAGCGACAAGGCATGCGAATAGGACTTCGCCGCCTTGGCCTTGTCGCCGCGGCGCTCGTAGATCAGCGCCTGGTTCGCCCAGGACTCGGCCAGCTTGCCATTCAGGTTGATGGCAGTGTTGAAGTCGGAGAAGGCGTTGTCGTCGTCGCCCTGCGCCACATAGGAGATGCCGCGGCCGTTATAGGGTTCGGGTGAGCTCGGCGAGAGCGAGATTGCCTTGGAGAAATCTTCGATAGCCTGCGCGTGCTGATTGCGCGCCTGATAGATCAGGCCACGATTGTGGTAGGCGCGGGGGTCTGCCGTATCGAGTTCGATCGCCTTGTTGAAGTCGTTGAAGGCGGCGTCGAGCTGGTTCGCCTGACGGTAGAGATTGCCGCGGCCGATATAGGCGACATCGTAATTCGGATTGATCTGCAGTGCCGCATTGTAATCCGCAAGAGCGGCCTGCTGGTTGCCCAGGTTGCGCTGAACCAGCGCCCGATTGGCATAGGCCTGATAGAAGCGCGGGTTGAGCTGGATCGCCTGGTCGAAATCGGCGACCGCCCGGCGGAATTCGCCGGCGCGCCCGTAGGCCGAGCCGCGCACATTGTAGCCCTCGGGGTCGCTCGGATTGGAGGCAATGACGCTCGAGAGCGAGGCGATGTTTTCTTCCGAGCCCTGTGCCCGTTCGACGCGGAACATCGATTCGGGCTTGTCGGTCTGGCATCCTGCGATGAGCAGGGCCGAGCCGAGCACGAGAAAGGCGGCAAGCTTCGGCTTGCGCTGGTGGCGGCGGTTCGCCTCCTCGGTGGTGAGGCCGGAGACGTCCGCAGTCATGGCAGCAAGTGTCAAAGTCGATCCCTCAATGCGACAAGGCCCGAAAGCCATCGGCTTTCCGTTTACGGAGCACGCGAGTGCGGCGGCTGACCGTCGCCAGCTGTCACGCTAGACTGTCGACGGACTGGGTGTCCATACCAAAATGGCGGCGGCGATCCCTCGCCTCCGCCACTTGCATTGGAAAGCGTCGAAAAAAAGACGATCAGCGGGCCACGATGCCTTCGCGCTGCGCCCGCTTGCGGGCCAGCTTGCGAACGCGGCGGACGGCTTCTGCCTTTTCGCGCGCACGCTTCTGGGACGGCTTTTCGTAGAAGTCACGCATCTTCATTTCGCGGAAAATGCCTTCGCGCTGCATCTTTTTCTTAAGAGCGCGGAGCGCCTGATCGACATTGTTATCGCGGACAAGTACCTGCACGTGAATCCCGTTCCTTTGCTTCGAGTTGGTAAGCCTCACCATCAGGTTTGGAGAGGCAATAAATTTGCGTTCGCTGGGCGAGAACCCTACGATTAGAAGAGCGGATAACAGATCGCGTGCCGAAAGTCCAGCGGCGAGAGAAAGCGCGTGGGGAAAAAGCGCCGATGGCTCTGCGGCGGCGGCCGTCGATGTCGCAAGACCGCGCAAGTCCGCCGGATCGCGTCGCAAAAGAAACGTTGCGTGGTCCTCGGATTTGCGATTTCTAACGCCAACGAACGTTACCGGGTTCATGGAGTAGCAGGCGGATGCGCAAATATTCTGTTTTTGCCGTGGCGCGCGAGGCGCTGCGCGGCCACAAGGGGTGGGGCCCGCACTGGGCTTCGCCGGAGCCGCGCAAGCAATATGACGCAATCATCATAGGCGGTGGCGGCCATGGCCTCGGCGCTGCCTATTATCTCGCCAAAGAGCACGGCATCACCAATGTCGCCGTGCTCGAGAAGGGCTGGATCGGCGGCGGCAACACCGGCCGCAACACGACGATCATCCGGTCCAACTATCTCTATGAAGAGAGCATGGACATCTACGAGCATTCGCTGAAGCTCTGGGAAAACCTGTCGCAGGACCTGAACTACAACGTCATGTATTCGCCGCGCGGCGTGATGATGCTGTCGCACAACATCCATGACCAGCAGTCCTTCAAGCGTCACATCAATGCCAACCGGCTCTACGGCATCGACAATGAATGGCTGACGCCGGAACAGGCCAAGGCCTACTGCCCGCCGCTCGACATATCGAAGACTGCCCGCTACCCGATCAACGGCGCGGCACTGCAGCGCCGCGGCGGCACTGCGCGCCATGATGCGGTCGCCTGGGGCTATGCTCGCGCGGCTTCGGATCGCGGCGTCCACATCATCCAGAATTGCGAAGTGACCGGCATCCGCCGCGACGAAACCGGCCGCGTGACCGGCGTCGATACCAATCGCGGCTTCATCGGCGCGAAGAAGGTCGGCATCTCTGCTGCGGGCCACTCGTCGGTCCTGATGCAGATGGCGGATGTGCGCGTGCCGCTGCAGAGCCAGCCGCTGCAGGCGCTCGTCTCCGAACCCTTGAAGCCGATCTTCCCCTGCGTTGTCATGTCGAACTCCGTGCATGCCTATATCTCGCAGTCGGACAAGGGCGAGTTCGTCATCGGCGCCGGCACAGACCAGTACAATTCCTACTCGCAGACCGGCGGCCTGCAGATCATCACGCATACGCTGGATGCGATCTGCGAGCTTTTCCCGATGTTCCGCCGCGTCAAGATGATGCGGCAATGGGGCGGCATCGTCGACGTCACTCAGGATCGTTCGCCGATCCAGGGCGTGACGCCGGTGCCCGGGCTCTACCTCAATGCCGGCTGGGGAACGGGCGGCTTCAAGGCGACGCCGGGTTCGGCCAATCTCTTTGCCCATCTCGTCGCGCGCGGCGAGCCGCACCGGCTTGCCGCGGGGCTCACGCTCGAGCGCTTCCGCACCGGGCGGCTCATCGACGAGGCAGCCGCGGCCGCCGTTGCGCACTAAAGCATGATCCGACGGAGCGAAGCGAAGATCGATGATTACGCTTCAGAGAAAAGAACGTAGAGCGGCCTTGCGCCTTCCAAGAAAGGTGCGGCGCTCTGATCGAGGACATTCCAGATGCTTCTGATTTACTGCCCCTATTGCGAGGAAGAGCGCTCGGAGCTCGAATTCCGCAATGCCGGCGATGCCCATATCGTCAGACCGGCCAACATCGCCGAGATCAGCGACGAGGAGTTCGAGGAATACTTCTTCCTCCGTCAGAATCCGAAAGGGCTTATCTATGAAAGGTGGCGGCATATCCACGGCTGCGGCCGCTTCTTCAATGCGGCCCGCGATACCGTGAGCGACCGCTTCCACGTGACCTACAAGGCCGGTGAGCCGAAGCCCGATCTTAACGCCGAGCCGAAGACGAGCGAAACGGTCGAGACCTACGAGGCGCTGGAAGGAGTGGCAGAATGACCGGGGTCAACCGAATTTCGGGCGCCGGGCGCCTGACGCCGGCGCGCACCGCCCGCTTCACCTTCGACGGCCGGACGCTGACGGCGCTCGAGGGCGACACGATCGCCTCGGCGCTCATCGCCAACGACATCCATCTCGTCGGCCGCTCGTTCAAATATCACCGCCCGCGCGGCATTCTTTCGGCAGGCGCCGAAGAGCCGAATGCGCTGCTCGACGTTTCGCGCGATGCCGCGCGCCGGCAGCCGAACGTCCGCGCCACCGTGCAGGAAGTCTTCGACGGCATGAAGGTGTTGTCGCAGAACCGTTGGCCGTCGCTCGCCTTCGACGTCGGCGGCTTCAACGATCTCCTGTCGCCCTTCTTCGCCGCGGGCTTCTACTACAAGACCTTCATGTGGCCGAAGGCCGCCTGGCACAAGCTCTACGAGCCTTTCATCCGCCGCGCAGCCGGTCTCGGCGTCGCGCCCACGGAGCCCGATCCGGATCATTATTCAAGCCGCTACGTCCATTGCGACGTGCTGGTGGTCGGCGCCGGCGCTGCCGGACTTGCGGCCGCACTCGCGGCCGCGAATGCCGGTGCGAAGGTGATCCTGTGCGACGAGCAGCCGGCTGTCGGCGGCGCCCTGCATTACGACAGCGGCACCATGATCGACGGCAAGCCAGGCTATGACTGGGCGCTGGCGACGGGCAGGGCGCTTGCGGCGATGGACAATGTCACGCTGCTGACCCGCACGACGGCCTTCGGTTACTACAACCACAATTTCGTCGGCCTCGTCGAGCGAGTGACGGACCACCTCCCGGCTCCCGATAAGGGGCTTCCGCGCGAGCGTCTGTGGCAGGTGCGCGCGAAGAAGGTCATTCTCGCCAATGGCGCGATCGAGCGCCACATGGTCTTCGCCAACAACGACCGCCCTGGAATCATGCTGGCCTCGGCCGGCCGCACCTATCTCAACCATTTCGGCGTCGCAGTCGGCAAGAAGGTGGGCATCTATACGGCCCATGATTCCGCCTATGAGGCGGCCTTCGACCTGAGGAAGGCCGGCGTCGACGTTCCCGTGATCGTCGACTGCCGCGACAAGCCGGGCGACATGGTGCTCGCGGAAGCCCGCAGCCTCGGCATCGAGGTGCTGAGCGGCCACTCGGTCGTCGATACCGCCGGCAAGCTCAGGATCGCATCCATGAGTGTCGCTCGCAACGGCGGCGGAGCATCCCGCAAGATCGCGGTCGACGCACTGCTCGTCTCGGCCGGTTGGACCCCCTCGGTGCATCTCTTCTCCCAGTCGCGTGGCAAAGTGACCTTCGATGCGGCGACGGAGCGGTTCCTGCCGGGAACCTATGCACAGGAATGCCTGTCCGTCGGCGCCTGCAACGGCACGGACGACCTGCAGGCGACGATCGACGAGGCGCTTGCCGCCGGTGAACTGGCGGCCCGTGCCGCGGGTGCGGAAGGCGGCGCGCAGGTCGCGCTCTCCGGCCGCAACGCCTTCGAATGGACGGGCGGCATGATCGGCGCGGCGGAAGGCGCGGGTGCGGATAAGACGGTCAAGGCCTTCATCGACTTCCAGCACGACGTCTGCGCCAAGGACATCCGTCTCGCGGTGCGCGAAGGAATGCATTCGATCGAGCATATCAAGCGCTTCACCACCAACGGCATGGCTTCCGACCAGGGCAAGCTTTCCAACATGCACGGTCTCGCGATCGCGGCGGAAGCGCTCGGCAAGGAAATCCCCCAGGTGGGGCTCACGACCTTCCGCCAGCCCTATACGCCGGTGACCTTCGGGACGATCGTCAGCCACTCGCGCGGAAGCCTCTTCGATCCGGCCCGCAAGACGCCCATCCATGCCTGGGAGGAGGCGCAGGGCGCCGAGTTCGAGGATGTCGGCAACTGGAAGCGCGCCTGGTTCTATCCGAAGGCGGGCGAGAATATGCATGAGGCGGTTGCGCGCGAGTGCAAGACCGTTCGCGAAGCGGCCGGCGTCTTCGACGCATCGACCCTCGGCAAGATCGAGGTGGTCGGCCCGGATGCCGCCGAGTTCCTGAACCTCATGTACACCAACGCCTGGGACAATCTGAAGCCCGGCCGCTGCCGCTACGGCATCATGCTGCGCGACGACGGCTTCGTCTACGACGACGGTGTCGTCGGCCGGCTTGCGGAAGATCGCTTCCATGTGACGACGACGACCGGCGGCGCGCCGCGCGTCCTCCACCACATGGAGGACTATCTCCAGACGGAGTTCCCGCATCTGAACGTGTGGCTGACCTCGACGACCGAGCAATGGGCGGTCATCGCCGTGCAGGGTCCGAAGGCGCGCGAGATCATCGCGCCGCTCGTCGAGGGCATCGATCTCTCGAACGAAGCCTTCCCCCATATGAGCGTTGCCGAAGGCCGCATTTGCGGTGTGCCGACCAGGCTCTTCCGCATGTCGTTCACCGGCGAGCTCGGCTTCGAGGTCAACGTACCGGCCGATTACGGCCAGGCCGTGTGGGAGGCGATCTGGGCACGGGCCGAGCCGTTGGGGGCCTGCGCCTACGGCACCGAGACCATGCACGTGCTGCGCGCCGAAAAAGGCTACATCATCGTCGGCCAGGACACGGACGGAACCCTCACGCCGGACGATGCCGGCCTCTCCTGGGCGGTATCGAAGAAGAAGCAGGACTTCGTCGGCATTCGCGGCATGAAGCGCCCCGACCTCGTCAAGGAAGGCCGCAAGCAGCTCGTCGGCCTCCTCACGAAGGACCCGCAGGTGGTGCTGGAGGAAGGGGCGCAGATCGTTGCCGATCCGAACGAACCGAAGCCGATGACCATGCTCGGTCATGTGACCTCGTCCTACTGGTCGCCGAACTGCGGCCGCTCGATCGCGCTCGCGGTCGTCGCCGGCGGCCGCGCGCGCCTCGGCCAGACGCTCTACGTGCCGATGGCCGACCGGACGATCGCCGTCGAGGTGAGCGACATGGTGTTCTTTGACAAGGAAGGAGGTCGCCTCCATGGCTGACCAGGCAATCGCTACCCGCAAAGCCCCGCTTGCCGGCCGCCGTGGCGGCTCGCCGGCGGCAATCCCGACGCCGGCGGAGCCGGCCTCGCGCGTATCGCTGCGCGCCGGGGCCGACGCGGTTCCCGCACTCTCGGCGGCGCTCGGCGTGACCATTCCCGTGCGGCCCAAGACGTCCGCCTCGACCGGCCGGCGTCATGTTCTCTGGCTCGGTCCCGATGAGTGGCTGGTGATCGACGAGGACGGCGCCGACCTGATGGCGGCGGCGGCCTCGAGCGGGACGGTGCACGCGGCCGTCGACGTTTCGCACCGGAACACGGCCGTCATCGTCAGCGGGCCGGGCGCGGAAGCGGCAATCAACAGCGGCTGCCCGCAGGACCTTTCGCTCTCCATTTTCCCCATCGGAGCCTGCTCGCGCACGATCTTCGGCAAGGCGGAAATCGTTCTCTTCCGAACCGCCGAGGATACGTTCCGTGTCGAGTGCTGGCGGTCGTTCTCGCCCTTCGTGTTCGGGCTGCTGGCCGAAGGCGCGGAAGACGCGGGGCACTGACGGGCAAATTCCGGCCCCTCATCCGGCCTGCCGGGCACCTTCTCCCCGCAAGCGGGGCGAAGGGGACTCGTCGCAACCTCCAATTCCTTTCTCACCGTAGTAAGGGGACGAGGCGGTGCCGCATCTCCCTTCTCCCCGTAAAACGGGAAGAAGGTGCCGGCAGCCGGATGAAGGGCATTCCATCCTCACGAACGGATGGCTAAGTTCTGCCGGTCGAACCGGGATTCGGAAACGGGAGGAGCGAGCTTGAAGACGCGTGCGGCGGTGCTGAGGAAGTCACCGGTCGAGAGACCCTATGCCCATACGAGACCGCTCTCGATCGAAACGATCGATCTCGCCCCGCCGGGACCGGACGAGTTGCTCGTCAAGATCGGTGCGGCCGGGCTTTGCCACTCGGACCTGTCGGTCATAAACGGCGACCGGCCGCGGCCGGTGCCGATGGCGCTCGGTCACGAAGCCGCCGGAACGGTGGAGGCGGTCGGGAGCGGCGTGCGCGACATCTCCCCGGGAGACCGGGTGGTGATGAGCTTCATGCCGAGCTGCGGCCATTGCCTTCCCTGCGCTGAAGGCCGGCCGGCACTGTGCGTTCCTGGAGCGGAAGCGAACGGCAAGGGCACGCTGCTTTCCGGCGAGCGCCGGCTCTCTTGCGGGGAGGTCACCGTCAATCACCATCTCGGCGTCTCCGGATTCGCCGATTATGCGGTGGTTTCCCGCCACTCCGCGGTCAAGATCGAGGCGGATCTGCCGATGGTGGAGGCGGCTCTGTTCGGCTGTGCGGTGCTGACCGGCGTCGGTGCGGTCGTCAATACGTGCCGGGTGCGGCCGGGCGAATCCGTTGCCGTGATCGGGTTGGGCGGGGTCGGGCTGGCAGCCCTTCTCGGGGCCGTCGCCGCCGGCGCCGAACGTATCGTCGCCATCGATCTCGCGGAGGACAAGCTGAAGCTCGCCCGCTCGCTCGGTGCGACCGACACCTTCCTCGCAGCCGATCCGGATGCGGCCGAGAATATCCGCCAGGCGACCCGGGGCGGCGTCGATCACGCGATCGAAGCGGCGGGCTCCGTCAGAGCCTTCGAACTTGCGTATCGCATCACGCGGCGAGGCGGGCTCACGGTTTCCGCGGGCCTTGCCCATCCTTCGAGCCAGATCTCCATCCCCGCGGTGAGCCTCGTGGCCGAAGAGCGCAGCGTGCGCGGCAGTTACATGGGAAGCTGCGTTCCGGCTCGGGACATACCGCGCTTCATCGCCCTCTACGAGCGCGGCAGGCTCCCGGTCGACCGGCTGCTGTCGAGCACCGGGCCGCTGGAAGAAATCAACGAGGCCTTCGACCTTCTCGATCAGGGCCGCGTGATCCGCCACGTGATCACCTTCTGACGGCTCACATGAGCGATCAACTGCGGCTTTCCGGCCATCCTTTCCAATCGACCCATCGGCCGTGGAAATCCGCACGGCCGACGGCATGCGTCTCGCCGGCAGGCCATATCTGAAGCGATAGGGCTGCTCCAGGTGTCTGTCCGTCCGCCTCCATTTGCAGCCGGGCGATCGGCGCCTCCTGCGTCGCCGCCGCGCCGGCGGCAGCAATCAAGGCGTCTCCTTCTTTCCGGGCGGCTTCCGGCAGATACTGCCAGGCAATCGAATGGTAGACGACGTGGGCAGCGCCCGGATAGATGCGCGCCAGCCGCGTTTTCAGCCAGTCGATGGCATCCGCCCGTTCAACCGGATTGCTCCGTGATGCGGCAATTTTCAGCGCTTGCCTGGTGCGATCGATCCGATCCTGCTGGTCTGCCCAGATGTAGGAGAGAAGCCGCAGCCGATCGTCGCCGTCCGCCGCATTGAGCGGATGGAGGTCGCAGCCGGCTCGGTCGATGATTTCGACGGGCCGGAGGGGAGGAGGTCCGCCAGACCATTCAGGGGCAATGACCACAGCAGCGGCTTCATCGCCCCAGCGGCCACTTGCCAGATCGTAACGATAACGGTCCCAGTGCAGGTTCAAACCGGCGCTGGCGCCGATCTCCGAGATGACAAGCGGCTTCCCGAAAAGCTGCGCTACCGTAAGGAATCCGGGAAGCAGGGCGCCGGAGCGCCGCACTTCGTTCGTCTGCGGCGCTGAGGTGAGCCGGTCGAGAAGGAAGCCGGGTTCCTGTCGGATGGCCTGATCGATCGCCCGCCAGAGGGTTTCGTCATCGGCGGAGTTCGGCGGGTAACTTGCTCCGAGGCTTTCGCTGCGGCCCGAGAGAACCAAGGCATGCAGGGCACCGGCAAGGCGAAGGGCGACAGAATCGCCCTTGGAGGTCGGATCGCCGCGCCAGCCGAGAATCCGCTCCCCGACCGCCGAGCTCGCATCCAGCCGGTCGGCCACCAGACGGCAGAGCCGGGCGGTAAAAGGCGAACCCAGTTCGTCGCAGGACTTCGCCTGACCGCGGAAGGCGTTGCGTACGCACGTCTCGCCCGCCACCGGTTCAGACATCGGCCGGACGGTCCTTCGGGTCGAACTGGATGATCGTCTGCCAGGTGGCGGTCAAGGCCGGTTTTCTTTCGCCCTCGATTTCGACCGTGACGTCATAGGTGATCATCAGCATTCCGGCCCCGCGGAAGCGTGCATCTGCCATGGTGAAGCGGCCGCGCACGCGCGCGCCGCTCTTGACCGGCGCCACGAAGCGCACCTTCTCGAAGCCGTAATTGATGCCCATCGTCTGCTCGCGGATCTTGGGCAGGCAATTGTAGTTCATCGCCGAAAGCAGCGACAGCGAGAGGAAACCATGCGCAATGGTGCCGCCGAAAGGCGTCTCCGCCGCGGCGCGCACCGGGTCGGTATGGATGAACTGGAAGTCACTCGTCGCCTCGGCAAAACGGTCGATCGTCTGCTGCGTCACGGTGATCCAGTCGGAGACGCCGAGCTCCTTGCCGATCAGATCCTTGATATCGGAAAGTGAAATATCCTGCGGCATATGATTTTCCTGAAATGGGCCTCCCCGCTGATCTATAGGCCGGCTCGGCAAGGTCTAGCAAGTGGTCCTAAGTCTTGAGATGGTTTCACTGTTTTCATGAAACAGCGAAACCATCCAACTCTCTGGAACTGGGCACTTCCGGACAGAAACCGTTAGATGCGTTTCCTGGAAATGCTCTCGAAAACCTCGACGAGAAAGGTGACCGAACGGGCCGGTGCGAAGGATGGAACGGTAAGGTCCGAGAGTGCGTCGCGCCATTCGCCCTCGATGCTTGAAGGCAGGCGGAACGGGTGCGGAGCGTGGCTGCGGTTGATGACCACCGCAAGTCGGGTCGGGCGCTTCTGACGGCGATCTTCGGTCGCGAGCATCACGACGAGATTGTCGGTTGCTGGGTGCTCCCAATCCTCCACCGTCAGCGGCTCCCCGTCGAGGCGCAGCCAGGCGACGTCGCCGTTGCCCGTGAAGAAACCGGTCTCGCCGAAGACCGAGAAGCGCCGGCGCATGGCGGAAAGCCTGGCGGTGTGCTCGACGAGCTTATCGTCGAGTTTGCTCCAGTCGAGCCAGGTCACGGCATTGTCCTGCGCATAGGCATTGTTGTTGCCGCCCTGGCTGCGCCCGCCTTCGTCGCCGGCCGTCAGCATGATTGCGCCGCGCGAGGTGAAGAGCGTGCCGAGGAGCGCCATGACGTCGCGTTGCCGGAAGGCGGCGATCTCCGGATCTCCGGTCGCGCCCTCGGCGCCGTTATTCC
This sequence comes from Ensifer meliloti, assembly GCF_030064585.1. Lineage (NCBI taxonomy): Bacteria > Pseudomonadati > Pseudomonadota > Alphaproteobacteria > Hyphomicrobiales > Rhizobiaceae > Ensifer > Ensifer meliloti. The sequence continues at coordinate 1,805,658 of NZ_CP120365.1, read as the reverse complement.
AGGAAAAGTTCTCGTCGTGGCCGTCACGATTGCCTTCGCCGTTCGCCTCATTGTGCTTGCGGGCGTAGGAAACGAGATCCATCAGAGTGAAGCCGTCATGGGCGGCGATGAAGTTGACGCTGCGCGTGGCCGTCTCGCCCCAGCGGGAAAAGCTGTCCGAGGAGCCGGCAAGCGCGGTCGCAAGGACGCCGACCGCGTGCCGGTCGCCGCGCCAGTAGCGGCGGATGTCGTCGCGGGCCCGGTCGTTCCATTCGAGGAAGGAATGAGGGAAATTGCCGAGCTGGTAGCCGCCGGGGCCGGTGTCCCAGGGCTCGGCGATGAGCACGCGGCCGCAAAGGATGGGGTCGGCGGAGATGGCCGAGAAAAGCGCGGCATCGCGGCGGAAGCCGCCCATGTCGCGGCCGAGGATCGATGCGAGGTCGAAGCGGAAGCCGTCGACGCCGGCAGCAAGAACGAAATGGCGCAGGCTGTCGAGGATCAGACGCTGGACGACAGGATGGTCGCAGGCGATCGTGTTGCCGCAGCCGGTGTCGTTGATGAGCTCGCCCGGGCGGCCCGCCGCGTGGCGATAATAGGTCAGGTTGTCGAGCCCGCGCATCGAAAGCGTTGCACCGAAGCGATCGCTCTCCCCGGAGTGGTTGAAAACGAGATCGAGGACGACGCCGATACCGGCCTGGTGCAGGACCTCCACGGTCCTGCGCAGTTCCTCGATGCCGCCGGGCACCAGGCGTGGACCGAGCGCCATAGGCGCGATCGGATTGTAACCCCAGCCATTGTGGAGACCGAGCGGAGGCAAGTGCCGCTCATCGATCCAGGCCACGACCGGCATGAGTTCGACCGCGGAAACGCCGAGGCTTGTGAGGTGATCGATGATGACGGGTTCGGCGAGAGCAGCCACCGTGCCACGCTTCCTTTCGGGCACGCCCGGATGAAGGATGGTGAACGGTTTGACTGCAATCTCGTAGATCAGTCCCCCGGCCTGAAATAGCGGCGGCCTCGGCTCTAGCGGTTTCACCTCGGTCACGATGGCCTTCGGCACGAGGTCCGCCGTCTCCTCGCCGAAGACCGTCAGCCGCTGGTCGTGACGAAAGGGCCGGTCGAGTTGCGCCGCATAAGGGTCGACCAGAAGTTTCGACGGATCGAACCAAAGCCCGTGGTCCGGCGAGTAGACCCCGTCGGCGCGCAAGCCGTAGCGGGTGCCGGCAGCTATGTCAGGCAGCTCGATGCTGTGGACATCGCCGTCGCGCAGCATCGGCAGGCGGCTGAGTTCGGTGTTGCCCGCTTCGTCGAACAGGCAGAGATCGATGCGGGCGGCATTGTGCGACCAGACCGCAAAGCGCGTCCCGTCGGGTGTGCGCGTCACGCCGAGAGGTGGAATTCCGGTCGTCGGCATGGGGGTGCTTCCCTTCTTGACACTGAGTTGAAGACAGTGGCCCGCTTACCCCTCTGGCCTGCCGGCCATCTCCCCCACAAGGGGGAGAATACACGCGGCTGCCTCGCGCTCGACAGACAGGTCGCTGAAGGCGGAATGCTTGGTCAGAGCGAGAAGCGTGCCGCATCCTTTCTCCCCCTTGTGGGGGAGATGGCCGGCAGGCCAGAGGGGGTAAAGCGGCGTGCACCCTCAGGTGATGACGCTCGGTTCATCGCGGCCGGTGTTCGCCTTGATCTCGGCGATCTCGTCGGCAACGGCGATCAGATCGGCAAGCGCTTCCTGGGTGTCGAGATCGTGGCGGGTCGGATCCGGCTCGTAGCGCTCGATATAGACGCGCAGCGTCGCACCCGACGTCCCCGTGCCCGACAGGCGGAAGACGACGCGGGATCCGCCCTTGAAGAGGATGCGGACGCCCTGGTTCTTGCTGACCGATTTGTCGACCGGATCGTGGTAGGAGAAATCGTCGGCCGTCTCGACCGTGAGCGCGCCGAAGCTCTTGCCGGGCAGCGCGGCGAGCTTGTCGCGGAGCGCGGCAATCAGGCCGTTCGCCGCATCGGTGTCGACCTCTTCGTAGTCGTGGCGGGAATAATAGTTGCGGCCGTAGGTCGCCCAGTGCTTGCGGGCGATTTCGAGTGCGCTTTCCTTGCGCGCGGCGAGGATGTTGAGCCAGAGCAGCACGGCCCAGAGCCCGTCCTTCTCGCGTACATGGTTCGATCCGGTGCCGGCGCTTTCCTCGCCACAGATCGTCGCCAAGCCCTCGTCGAGCAGGTTGCCGAAGAACTTCCACCCGGTCGGCGTTTCATAGATGCCGACGCCGAGCTTTTCGGCGACACGGTCGGCCGCGCCGCTCGTCGGCATGGAGCGAGCGATCCCGGCAAGTCCCTTGGCATAGCCCGGCGCCAGATGCGCATTGGCGGCAAGCATGGCGAGGCTGTCGGACGGCGTGACGAAGATTCCCTTGCCGATGATCAGATTCCGGTCGCCGTCGCCATCGGAGGCGGCGCCGAAATCGGGCGCATCCGGCGCCATCATCGTCTCGTAGAGTGCTCGGGCGTGGACGAGATTCGGGTCCGGATGATGGCCGCCGAAGTCGGGCAGCGGTATGAAGTTCATGACCGAGCCCTTCGGCGCGCCGAGCCGTTTTTCGATGATCTCCTTGGCATAGGGCCCGGTGACCGCGCTCATCGCGTCGAACACGACTCGGAAGCCGCCGGCGATCAGCTTGCGGATCGCGTCGAAGTCGAACAGGCTCTCCATCAGTTCCGCATAGTCGGCGACGGGATCGATGACCGTCACCGTCATATCCTCGACCTGCTGGTTGCCTTCGACGTCGAGATTGACGTCGGGCGCGTCGGCGATCTTGTAGCTGTCGATCGCCTTGCTGCGGGAGTAGATCGCGTCCGTGACCTTTTCGGGAGCCGGGCCGCCGTTGCCGACATTGTACTTGATGCCGAAGTCCTCGGTCGGTCCGCCGGGATTGTGGCTCGCCGAGAGCACGATGCCGCCGAAGGCCTTGTATTTGCGGATGACATTGGAGGCGGCAGGCGTCGAGAGGATGCCGCCGCGGCCGACGAGCACGCGGCCGAAGCCGTTCGCCGCCGCCATCTTGACGGCTTTCTGGATCACCTCGCGGTTGTAGTAGCGGCCGTCGCCGCCGATCACCAGCGTCTGGCCTTCGAAGCCCTCGAGCGAGTCGAAAATCGACTGGATGAAGTTCTCGGCATAGTTCTTCTGCTGGAAGACCGGGACTTTCTTGCGCAGGCCCGAGGTGCCGGGTTTCTGGTCCCCATAGGGGTTGGTCGAGACGGTTCTTATCATCTGTTTAGCCTTTCGCGAGAAGAGCGGAGTAAAGCGAGACGTAGCGTTCCGCGCTTTTGGCCCAGGAAACGTCGGATTTCATGCCCTGGTTCTGCAGGCGTGCCCAGAGCTTGGGTTCATTGTATGCGCGCAGGACGCGCCGGATCGCAAGCCTTAGCCCGTCGGTCGTCACCGGCAGGAAATGAAAGCCGGTGGCGCACTTCGCCGACAGCGCCGCCTCGTTGGCGTCGATGATGGTGTCGGTGAGACCACCGGTGCGGGCCACGACTGGAACGCAACCATAGCGCAGGCCATAGAGCTGCGTCAGGCCGCAGGGTTCGAAACGCGACGGAATGAGGATCGCATCGGCGCCTGCCTGCATGAGATGCGACAGCGGCTCGTCATAACCGGTCACCATGCCGATATGCCCGCGGTGGCGCGACGCGGCCGCCATAAGCGCGCTTTCGAGCGCCGGATCGCCCGAGCCGAGCACGACGAGCTTGCCGCCGAGTGCCACGATATCGTCGGCGGCTTCGGCGACGAGGTCCATGCCTTTCTGCCAGGTGAGGCGGCTGATGACGCAGAAGATCGGCCCCGGACCTTTTTCGAGGCCGAAACGCTCTTCCAGCGCCTTGCGGTTGCCGGCGCGCCGTTTGAGCGTTCCCGGCCCGTAATGCGCCGGAATGTGCGGGTCCGTCTGCGGGTCCCACGTGTCTCCGTCGATGCCGTTGACGATGCCCGTCAGGTCCGCGACACGGCTCGACAGGAGTCCATCAAGACCCATGCCGAATTCGGGCGTCAGGATTTCCTGCGCATATGAAGGGCTGACCGTGGTGATTGCGCTTGCCGTCTGCAGGCCGCCTTTGAGGAAGCCGACATCGCCGTAATATTCGACGAATTGCGTGGAGAAGGCATCCGGAGGCAGCGCCAGTTCCGGGAACACCGAGGCGCCGAACTGACCCTGGAAGGCGATGTTGTGGATCGTCATCACCGTCGGCAGGTCCGGCGCCGGGCCGAAGCGCATATAGACGGGGGTGAGCGCCGTCTGCCAGTCGTGGACGTGAACGATGTCCGGCTTCCAGTTGGGGATGATGCCGTTCCCCGCGATCTCCGCAGCTGCCAGCGAGAGTGCGGCGAAGCGCCGGAAATTATCGGGATAATCGCGCCCGGTCGAATCGAGATAAGGGCCGCCGTCCCGTGCATAGAGTGCGGGCTGGTCGAGGACGAGCAGGTCCACTCCGTTGACCTCGGCGGCAAGCACCGTGGCTGGATGGCCGAAGAGATTGTCGAATCGGCCGACCGGTTTTTTCTTCTTCAGCTTCTTCAGCACCGAGGGATAGCCGGGCACCAGCGTGCGCGTCCGCACACCATGCGGGAGAAGTGCGGAGGGCAGCGCGCCGACGACATCGGCGAGGCCCCCCGTCTTCACCAGCGGGTAGACTTCGGACGCAACTGACAGGATGTTCATACTCGGCTACATTCCCAGCTTGTCGATCATCGTTTGCGTGATCAGGCAAACGCCGCTCTCCGTGCGGCGGAAGCGTTTCGCGTCGAGCTCCGGATCGTCACCGACGACCAGGCCCTCCGGAATGACGACGCGGCTGTCGATGACGACATTGCGCAGAATCGAATGCCGCCCGATCGTCACGTCGGGGAGAACTACGGCATTTTCGAGTCTGGAGTATGAATTCACCCGGACCCCGGTGAAGAGCAGGCTCCTGTTGAGCGCGGCACCCGAGATGATGCAATCGCCCGAGACGAGCGAGGACGTGGCCGAGCCGCGGCGGTTCTCGTCGTCATGGACGAATTTGGCCGGCGGCTTGATTTCAGAGAAGGTCCAGATCGGCCAGGTGCTGTCGTAGATGTCGAGCTCGGGCGTGATATGGGTGAGATCGATATTGGCCTGCCAGTAGGCGTCGATGGTGCCGACGTCGCGCCAATAGGCCTCGCGCTCGAAGTCGGACCGGACGCAGGAATGGGTGAAGCGGTGGGCCACCGCTTTGCCGTGTTCGACGATATAGGGAATGATGTCCTTGCCGAAGTCGCGGCTCGATTTGGGATCAGCGGCATCCCGACGCAACATGTCCATCAGGAATTTCGTGTGGAACACGTAGATGCCCATGGACGCGAGTGCCATGTCCGGATTGCCGGGGATGCCCGGCGGATCCGCCGGCTTTTCGACGAAGGCGATGATGCGGTCCGCGTTGTCCACATGCATGACGCCGAAGCCCGTCGCCTCCATGCGCGGCACTTCCAGGCAGCCGACGGTTACGTCGGCGCCCGAATCGACGTGCTGCTGCAGCATCAGTTCGTAGTCCATCTTGTAGACGTGATCGCCGGCGAGAATCACCATGTATTCGACGCCATGGTCCTCGATGATATCGATGTTCTGATAGACCGCGTCGGCGGTGCCCTCGTACCACTGCGTTTCGGAAACGCGCTGGCTCGCCGGCAGAATATCGAAGCTCTCGTTACGCTCCGGCCGGAAGAAGTTCCAGCCGCGCTGGAGATGCCGGATCAGCGAGTGGGCCTTGTACTGCGTGGCGACGCCGATTCGACGGATGCCGGAATTCAGCGCATTGGAAAGCGCGAAATCGATGATCCGCGCCTTTCCGCCGAAGTAGACGGCAGGTTTCGCACGCCGGTCGGTGAGTTCCTTGAGCCGGCTGCCGCGGCCGCCGGCGAGCACATAGGCCATGGCATCACGGGCCAGGGGTTGCGTACGTTTTTCCACCATTTATCCTCCCCAAAATCATTTCGGGGGACTGCTTGGCGCCTCTTCGGCGCCTCGAGCCCAAACGATTTCCTCCTGTTCCGCCCGTCGAGCCAGTCCCCGTCGGGCGGGACGCTCTAATCCTGCTCCAGCATCAGCGTCGCCAGAGGCGGCAGCGTGATGGTGGCGATCGTCTCTCCGTTCGCTCTCTTCTCTGCATGGACGGCGCCGCCGTTGCCCTTGCCACTTCCTCCATAGATTTCCGCGTCGGTATTGAGGACTTCCTTCCAGCGCCCTGCCACCGGAAGCGGTATGTCGTAATGCTCCCGGTAAACCGGAGTGAAGTTGGTGACGACCGCGACCAGCTTCTCTCCGGGCGCTTTCCTCAGCCAGGCGAAGACGGAATTCTCACGATCGTCGGCAATCAGCCATTCGAAACCGTCGCCCTCGCAGTCGCGCGCATGCAGCGCCGGCTTCGAGCGATAGGTGCCGTTCAGGTCGCGCACCAGACGGCGCATCCCCTCATGCAGATTGTATTCGAGCAGGTTCCAGTCGAGACCGCGGTCCTCCGACCATTCGCGCCATTGGGCGAATTCCTGTCCCATGAAAAGGAGCTTCTTGCCGGGATAGCCCCACATGAAGCCGTAATAGGCGCGGAGATTGGCGAACTTCTGCCAGTCGTCGCCGGCCATCTTGGCGATCAGCGATCCCTTGCCGTGGACGACCTCGTCATGGGACAGCGGCAGCACGAAATTCTCGCTGAAGGCGTAGAGCAGCCCGAAGGTCATATCGTTGTGGTGGAACTTCCGGTGCACGGGCTCGCGCGAGAGATATTGCAGCGTGTCGTGCATGAAGCCCATGTTCCACTTGAAGCCGAAGCCGAGCCCGCCGGCATGCACCGGGTGCGAAACCTTCGGCCAGGACGTCGATTCCTCGGCGATGGTCAGTACGCCCTGGTGGATGCCGTAGATGCGGGTGTTCATCGTCTGCAGAAAACGCACGGCCTCGAGATTTTCGTTGCCGCCATATTCGTTCGGCACCCATTCGCCATGCTTGCGCGAATAGTCGAGATAGAGCATCGAGGCGACCGCATCGACGCGCAGGCCGTCGACATGGAATTTCTCCGCCCAGTAGAGAGCGTTGTTGACCAGAAAGGCGACGACCTCCTGACGGCCGAAATTGTAGATCGCCGTGTTCCAGTCGGGATGGAACCCCTGGCGCGGATCCGCATGCTCGTAAAGCGCGGTGCCGTCGAACCAGCGAAGCCCGTGTTCGTCGGTCGGAAAATGCGCCGGCACCCAGTCGAGGATGACGCCGATGCCCACCTTATGGCAGCCGTTGACGAAACGGGCAAAGCCCTCCGGCTCGCCGAAGCGTGCGGTCGGCGCATAGAGGCCGGTGGTCTGATAGCCCCAGGACGGATCATAGGGATATTCCGAAATGGGCAGGAACTCGATGTGCGTGAAGCCCATATCGACGCAATAGGGGATCAGCCTTTCCGCCAGTTCGTCCCAGGTGAGCATGTCGCCATTGTCGCGGCGCTGCCATGAGGCCGCATGGACCTCGTAGATCGAGATCGGCTGCCGGCGCGGATCGATCTCGGCCCAGTGACGCCGATGCGCCTCGTCCTCCCAGTTCTGGGCGATCTCGTCCGCGGTCATCGAAGCCGTGTCGGGCCTGAGCTCCGAGCGCCGGGCAAAGGGGTCGGCCTTCAACGGCAGCAGCGTGCCGTTGCTGTCGACGATTTCGTATTTATAGGGCGTACCCACGGGCACGCCGGGGATGAAGATCTCCCAGATACCGGTGTCGACACGCAGGCGCATGACATGCCGGCGTCCGTCCCAGTCGTTGAAACTCCCGACCACGGACACACGGCGGGCGTTCGGCGCCCAGACGGCGAAGTGAAAACCCTCGGCGCCGTCATGCCGGATCGGATGCGCGCCCATCTTGTCGAAGAGGCGAAGGTGCGAGCCCTCGCGGATATAGTAGTCGTCCATCGGCCCGAGCACGGGGCCGAAGCTGTAGGGATCGATGACGGTCCACTCGCCGCCGTCATTGCGGGCGCGGTAGCGGATGGGCTGCTCTTTGCGGAGCGCCACCGGACCCTCGAAGAAGCCGGCCTCGTCGCGCCGCTCGAGCGTGCCGAGTTCCTTGCCGCTGAGCGTTTCGGCAATCACCGTTTCCGCACCCGGCACGAAGCACCGGGCGACATAGGTCTTGCCCGCGGCATGCACTCCAAGGACGGCGAAGGGGTTGCTGTGGGTACCGGAAAGTATTGCCGCGATTTCCGGCGCTGGCAGCATGCCTGGCGGGGCGGGGGCTGGATCCTTGCCGGGCGGAACCGTCATCCGGCTCTCCAGATCTCTCCGGCATATTGCCGGATCGTGCGATCGGACGAGAACCAGCCCATCCGGGCGGTGTTGCGAACCGCCTTCGAATACCAGGCGGACGGGGTGGTCCAGAGCTGGTCGATCTCGCGCTGCGCCTTGGCATAGGCCTCGAAATCGGCTGCAACCATGAACCAGTCGTGGTTGTAGAGCCCGTCCACGAGGCCGGAGAAGCGATTGCGGTCGTCGGGCGAGAAGACGCCGGAAGCGATCGCATCGAGCGCCTGCGAGAGTTCGCGCGAATTTTCGATGACGGCGCGCGGATTGTGTCCTTCCGCTCGCGCCTTGCCCACCTCCTCGGCGGTCATGCCGAAGATTTTGATGTTTTCCTCGCCGACCCAGTCGCGCATCTCGACATTGGCGCCATCGAGCGTGCCGATGGTCAGCGCTCCGTTGAGCGCGAACTTCATGTTGCCGGTACCCGAGGCTTCCATGCCCGCCGTCGAGATCTGCTCGGAGAGGTCGGCCGCCGGCACCATCACTTCCGCAAGCGACACATTGTAGTTGGGGACGAAGACGACCTTCAGAAGGCCGCGGACGGCCGGATCGTTGTTGATGACGCGGGCGATGTCATTGGCAAGTTTAATGATCAGCTTGGCGTTATGATAGCTCGGTGCCGCCTTGCCGGCGAAGAGCTTGACGCGCGGTACCCAGTCGAGCTCGGGATGGGAGCGGATCTGGTCGTAAAGCGCCACCGCTTCGATGAGGTTCAGCAACTGCCGCTTATATTCGTGGATTCGCTTGATCTGGATGTCGAACATCGCCGACGGATCGATCCGGATGCCGAGATTCGCCTGGACCAGCTTTGCCAGCCGCACCTTGTTGGCGCGCTTTACGGCTGCGAAGTGCTCCTGGAAATCCGCCTTGTCGGCAAAGGCGTCGAGGGCCTGAAGCGCCTCGGTATTGTCCATGAACTCGTCGCCGATCGCCTCTCGGATCAGGCCGAAAAGACCCGGATTGCACTGCATCAGCCACCGGCGCGGCGTTATGCCGTTGGTCTTGTTGTTGATGCGGTCCGGATAAAGCGCGTGAAGGTCGGCGAAGACCGTTTCCTTCATCAGCTCGGTATGGAGAGCCGATACGCCGTTGATCGAGTGCGAGCCGACGAAGGCGAGATTGCCCATGCGCACGCGCCGGTCGCCGGTTTCGTCGATCAGCGAGATGTTGCGGATCGCCTCGTCCGTCGCGTGCCTCTCCCGGCGTGCCTCGATCAGGATCTTGGCGTTGATGGCGTAGACGATCTGCATGTGGCGCGGCAGCAGCCGCTCGAAGAGCGGAACCGGCCAGCTCTCGAGCGCTTCCGGCAGCAGGGTGTGGTTCGTATAGGAGAAGGTCCGCCGCGAAATGTCCCAGGCCTGTTCGAAATCGAGCCCGTGCACATCGGTCAAGAGACGCACCAGCTCGGCGACGGAGACCGCCGGATGCGTATCGTTAAGCTGGATGGCGACGGCGTCCGGCAGCGACGTGAAGTCGGGATACTGCTGCAGATGCCGGCGCAGGATGTCCTGGAGCGAGGCGGAGGAGAAGAAATATTCCTGCCTGAGCCTGAGTTCCTGGCCGGCCGGCGTGGCGTCGGCCGGATAGAGCACGCGCGTCAGGCTTTCCGCCTTGTTGCTTTCGCGCAGCGCCCCGATATGGTCGCCGGCATTGAAGGCGTCGAGCAGGATCGGGTCGATCGGCTGCGCGGCCCAGAGGCGAAGCGTGTTGACGCGCGTTGCCCGCCAGCCGACGGCCGGTGTGTCGAAGGCGGTGGCGATAACGCGCTCGGCCGGCTTCCACACGTAACGCTGCACTTCCTCGTCGATATTGACCGTTTCGACGCTGCCGCCGAAGCCGATCTCGTAGGAGCTTTCGCGGCGCTCGAATTCCCAGGGATTGCCATGCGCCAGCCAGGTCTCCGGCAGTTCCACCTGCCAGCCGTCGGCCATCTGCTGGCGGAAAAGACCGTGCATGTAGCGTATGCCATAGCCGTAGGCAGGCACGTCGACGGTCGCCATGGATTCCATGAAACAGGCGGCGAGGCGGCCGAGACCGCCATTGCCGAGTGCCGCATCCGGCTCGAGAGCGGCAACGACGTCGATATCGACGCCGAGCGAGGCAAGCGCATCGCGCATCTCGTCCATGAGGCCGAGATTCGTCATGGCGTCGCGCATCATACGGCCGATGAGGAACTCGAGCGACATGTAATAGACGCGCTTGGCGCCGGTCGAATAGGTCTTGCGGGTGGAGTCCATCCATTTGTCGGTGATGCGGTCACGCGCCACGAGGATGGCGGCCGTCAGCCAGTCGTGCGGCTTGGCGACTTTCGGGTCCTTGCCGATGCGGTATTTCAGACGCTCGAGAATCTCGACTGCAAGCTGGCTGGGTTCCGAGGATCTGAGGGCGGGTTGCGGCAGTTCGGTGGTTGAGAGCCGAGTCATCATGAGAACTGTCATACCCTTATTGCATTCCGGAAAGCCCCAGGTCGGAACCGACCAGGTACAAGGGCAATTTATGCATCGATCCGAAGCGCTTGCAACAGGTGTTTTTAAAAGGATTAAAACAGCAGATACTTGACAGCGCCCACTTCCGGTAGCAGTTGAGCTTTAGGCCGCCCGGCAAGACCGGGCGGCACTTCAGCCGGACTCCCGGTTCATTTCGTCAGGCGGGAAGCCAGTGCGGCGGCGCGTTCGCCGATCGCCTTGAAGGCCGCGACCAGATCGGATGCCTCGTCTGCTTCGAAATAATGCGAGGAGGACGAGGCGCAGTATTTCAGCAGCTTCTGGCCGCGGTCCGGCGCCATGAAAGCTACGCTGTATATCTGAACCTTGCTCGCTTTGGCCGTGTCGCACCATTGCTTGGTTACGGTATCGTCATTGGCGTAGTTGTTTTCGCCGTCGGTCATGAAGACGATGTATTTCGTCGGCACCTGTCCGTTCTTGGCGCCGTGCGCGCTGTCTTCCGTCAGGGCTGTCACCTTCTGGTAGGCGGTCTTGAAGGCGCTGCCGGAGGCAGTCCCACCCGTGGCCACCAGCGCGTTGACATAGCTGGCTGCACCATTCGTTCCCCAGGAGAGACTGCTCGCCATGTCCTGGGCGGAGTTGTAGGAAACCGCGCCGGTACGAACATAGATCGATTCCGGGTCCGCCGTCACAAGTTGCGCAAGGAGGTCGCCAACGGCCGCTTTCAAGGCGTCGACCTTGGTGACGTAGCAAGGGCTGGTCGCCTTCAGGTCCGGAAACTTGCTCCAGTTCGCTTCCGTGTAGTTTTGGCATTTCGCCTTTGCAGTGTTGACCGTGTTGGTCTTCCACGCCATCGAACCGGACCGGTCGAGCACCAGATACATGGACAGGGCGTTCTTGCTCTCCGTTGCGCTCTCGGCGATCGACTGCGTTTCGATCTCGATCGACTCCTGGCCGAGCAGACGCGTCATCGCATTGAACTGGAGGCGGTGTTTGTTGGCGACGGTAACCTGGAACGTCTTCCCCTTGGCGCCGTTCGCCGTCTCGGCGATATTGATCTCCGTCGTGTTGACGTCGTCCCATTGTGGTGCGGCGGCGGCCGATCCCTCGCCTCCAGCCTGGCGGCTCGCAACCTGCTGTTCCTCGCCCGGCATATCCGTCGCGGAGGCCACTGCCGTCTGGGTCTTCAGGAACTTGCGTGCGATCGCCTTCGCTTCTTCGATGTCCGGTCTCGCATCGGAAACGAGCGCGGAAGCCGCCGCGAGCGCTGCCGCGTCGGTTGCGTCCTGAAGTTGGTTCTTGGTCATCAGCATGTTGGCGACATCGACGGACACTCCGCCGACGGCCAGGAGCAGCGGCGCGATCAGCGCCGTCATCATTCCGAAATTGCCGCCCCGATCCCGCAGCATCGCCAAGAAGGATCGGCCTATGGTTGATCGTCTTCGCATCTGTGAACACCCCAGCAAATACATTGCAAGCCCGGGGCGACAATTAGCGGCGATACCTTGCTCTCATGTTCAGGAAATCGGTTCAATTTTAGCGAAGTTCCTGAAAAACCCATGGCTTCTAGTGGGAATTTCGCCCGGTGCGCACGTGCAGAAGCGGGACATACGTGCCGTTTCGGATCAACCGACGGGGACGACGTCGACGGCCTGTTCCGTCGTGTGACGGCCGTAGCCTTTCAGCACGCCGATCACGGGCGCGACATCGCCGTAGTCGCGGCCATGGCCGACGACGATGTGGTCGGCGCCGGCCGGAATATTGTTGGTTGGATCGAGCTCCATCCAGCCGCCCGTGGTGCCGCACCAGAAGCGGACCCAGGCATGCATCGCGTCGGCGCCCTCCAGCCGTTCCTGACCCGGCGGCGGCAGGGTTCTCAGGAACCCGCTGACATAGCCGGCGGGAATCCCGAGACTGCGCAACGCCACGATCATCACATGGGCGAAGTCCTGGCAGACGCCGCGCTTCAGATCGAAGGCCTCGGCGGGGGTGGTGTTCACGGTGGTCGCTTCGGAGTCGTAGGCAAAGTCGCGGTGGATGCGATCGCAGACGGCGGCTCCGATCTGCTCGACCGTCATGGTATTGCGGGCGATCGCGCGGGCATAGGCGGCGATCTTCGGGACGGCGGGAAGGAGCGGGCTCGGACCGAGGAAATGATGCGGGGATTCGGCGTCGACCGACCAGCAGGCGGCAAGCTCGGGCGCAAGACCGCCGAGTGGAGGCGAAAGGTCGGCCGTGAGCGCCGGCGCCTCAGCCTGGACACGCGCCTGCATCCGGATGACGAGATGATCATGCACGGAGCGGAACAGGATGGACGTCGTGGGGTTGGCGAAGAAATCCCTGCCTTCCCGGCGTTCGAAGGGCACCGGCTGGCAGGTCACCGATCCGGCCACAAGACGTTGCCGTCCGGGAATGGACACCGGCAGCACACGTACGAGATGTCTTCCGCCGCTTACCGGGGCCTCGTAACCGTAGGTGATCTTCAGGCTGATGTCGTAGAGCACGGCAACCATCTCCTTCAGCCGAGATAGGTCTGCGCCAGCAGTTCGGACAGGTGTTCGAGATCCTGCATCAGGCGCCTGTAGACGGCCCTGTCCATCTGCTCCGGCGTCATGATCGCAAGGCCGGAATGGAGCCGCATCGTTTCCCGGTAGAAGGGTGACATCTGCCCGTTGACGAAGGCGTTCGGCAGGAGCTCGACCTCTTTCTTGATCTCGTTGAGCTGATAAAGGACCGAGCGCGGATTGAGCGGATCGAGCGCCAGAAGGTCGGTGACCGTCGGTGCCGCCGTGTTGACGTTGTAGCGCCGGCGGTGCGTCATGACGCTGTCGCCGATCTCCAGCAGCATGTCATAGGCGCCGTCTGGAGCCTCTGGTCCGGACATGTGGCCGAGCAGTCCCGTCATATGCAGGCCGCGTTCGAGATAGCGTCCGATCGACAGGAACCGCCATCCGGTGAAGCGGTACATGTTTTCGTGTACCAGGCCCGCGAAGCCGGCGAGCTTTCGCAGGAGGATCGTCATCGCGTGCGTGGCGTCGTCGCCCGCCTGAACGGTCGCGTGGAACTTCCGCGCCGTTCTGGAGAGGTCGTTGAGCGCGAGCCACCCGTCCGGCGAGAAGCGGTCGCGGATGTTTCCGGCGCTGAAAAGGGCGCTGTCGATACTGGAAAGCAGGCTATCCGGTACCGGCTCCCCGGTGCTGATGCCGAGCACGGCGAGGTAGTCGCTCACATCTTTCAGGAGCGGCATGTTCGGATCGGCGGATTCAGCGAAACGCCCGTGCCAGGCGCGCAGAACCCGAAGGGCGCCTTCCGCCCTTTCTATGTAGCGGCCGAGCCAGAAGAGGTTGTCCGCTGCCCGGCTGGGCAGGCTGCCGGGCAGGTTACGGGTGAAGCTCTCCTCCGCCGGCAGCAAGGTCGTGCGGTCGACGGGCTTGGCGCTGACGATCCAGACGTCGGCGGCAGTGCCGCCGGCCTGCATTGCTATCGCCGCCACGTCGTCGCCGGAGCCGATGCGGGCGAAGCCGCCCGGCATGATCTGCCAACCGTCGCGCGTGCGCGCGGCAAACACCCGGAGGCTCATCGGTCGAGGTGTGAGCCGGCCATGCACCCAGGCCGGCGTCGTCGAGAGCGTAACGACCTCCTGGCCCACCAGCTTGCCGCCGTCCGCGGCGAGCCATTCGCCGATGGAGGTCCCGGCGCTTTCGCGGAAGGAGGCGCCGAGTACCGATTGGCCTTCGTCGTCGAAGAAGGGCCGCGTCGAATAGGCCGGGCCGATGACCATGCGCTCGATATTGCCGGCGACATGCCGTCGTTCGGCTTCCTGTCCGCACCACCAGGTGGCGATCGACGGCAGCTTCTGCTCCTCGCCGAGTATATAACGGCAGATCGCCGGCAGGAAAGCCAGGAAGGCGCGCGTTTCCAGAATACCGGAGCCGAGTGCATTGACGATCGAGACGGAGCCGGCCCTCAGCGCCTCGACGATACCCGGGGTGCCGATATGCGAGGATTGGTTGAGCTCCAGCGGATCGGCAAAGGATGCGTCGAGGCGCCGCCAGAGCACGCCGACGGGTTTCAGGCCGGCCACCGTGCGCACCATGACCCGTCCGTCGACGACGGTCAGATCTTCGCCCTCGAGCAGCATGAAGCCGAGATAGCGGGCGATATAGGCATGCTCGAAATAGGTCTCGTTGGCGATGCCCGGTGAGAGCACGGCAATGCGGTCGTCCGCATGCTGCTTGTGCCCCTGCAGCGTGTCGCGGAAAGCACCGAAGAATCCCGCCAGCCGATGGACATGGCTTTCGGCATAGAGGTCGGAAAAGGCCCGCGTCGTCGCCACCCGGTTCTCGAGCGCAAAGCCTGCGCCGGAGGGGGCTTCGGTCCGGTCGGAGAGCACCCACCAGTTTCCGTCGGGGCCGCGTCCGATCTCGAAGGAGCAGAAGTGCAGGAAATGTCCGTTCGCCGGTTCGAGCCCGACGATCGGGCGCAGGAACTCCGGATTGGAAGCGATGAGGGCGGGGGGCAGCAGGCCGGCCTTGACCAGCCGGTTCTCGCCATAGACGTCGGCAAGCACCCGCTCGAGCAGTTCGGCCCGCTGGACGAGGCCGGCGGAAACCGTGGCCCATTCCGCCTCGTCGATCAGCACGGGAATGTGCGAAAGCGGCCAGCTGCGCTCGGAATTCTCCTTGCCGTAGGCGCGATAGAAGACCCCGGCATCGCGCAGATACCGGTCTGCGCGTGCGAAGCGGTTGGCAAGATCCGTCTCGTCCATGCGGCCGAGCGTCGCAAGCAGCCGCTGCCATACCGGCCGAACGTTGCCGCGCGCGTCGAGCATTTCGTCGGCGACGCCCGGCAAGGCGCGATAGCCAAAGGCCGGGCCGCCCTCGATTCGGCTCATCTGTTCCGGCCCTGCGGCCTGCTTCTTCGCCATTCCAACCCCTGCCGGACGCCCCGCTCGCGCAACATCATCGGCTGAGCCGCCGATCCCGATTCGACCATGTATCACAAATCTGGAGTGTTTCGCTGGCGAAGCTTTAGGCAGACGGCCGGCAGCCCCGTTTTCGATGGAACTGCCGGCTTCGTCGCTTGCGTGCATGTCTCGTCTTCTTCAGACGACCGGCGGGTTGATCCGCGCGAAGCCTTCCTGCCGGTAATAGGGGAAGTATGGGTAGGGGGCGGTCGTCGCACTCGCCGCGTCGAGCCGGGCGACCTCCTCGGCGGTGAGCGACCAGCCGGCGGCGCCGAGGTTCTGTCTGAGCTGCTCTTCATTGCGCGCGCCGATGATGACGCTCGAAACGGTCGGGCGCCGGAGAAGCCAGTTGATGGCGATCTGCGGAACGGTCTTGCCGGTTTCCTGCGCGATGGCGTCGAGAACTTCGACGACGTCGTAGAGCTTTTCCTCGTCGACCGGCGGCCCGAAGGCGGCGGTGTCGTGCAGGCGGCTGCCCTCGGGCCAGGGCTCGCCGCGGCGGATCTTGCCGGTGAGCCGCCCCCAGCCGAGCGGGCTCCAGACGAGTGCGCCGACGCCCTGATCGAGACCGAGCGGCATCAGTTCCCATTCGTAATCGCGGCCGACAAGCGAATAATAGACCTGGTTGGCGACGTAGCGCGGATATCCCTGGCGGTCGGCGGCGGCGAGGGATTTCATCAGCTGCCAGCCGGAAAAGTTGGAAACGCCGACATAGCGCAGCTTGCCCGAGCGCACGAGCGTGTCGAGGGTCGACAGGACCTCTTCGACGGGCGTTCCGGCATCGAAGGCGTGCAGTTGCAGCAGGTCGATATAGTCGGTTCCGAGCCGTTTCAGCGCCTTTTCCACACCGCTGATCAGGCGCGAGCGCGACGATCCGGCTGCGTTCGGTCCTTCGCCCACAGGAAGCGACAGTTTCGTCGACAGCATGACGTCGTCGCGCCGGCCTTTGATCGCGGCACCAAGGACCTCTTCCGAAGCGCCGTCGGAATAGACATCCGCGGTGTCGAAGAGATTGACGCCCGCCTCGAGGCAGATGTCGACGAGGCGGCGCGCCTCGGCCGCATCCGTGCTGCCCCAGGCGCCGAAGAGCGGCCCCTTGCCGCCGAAGGTGCCCGCTCCGAAGCTGAGGACCGGTACTTTCAGCCCCGAGGAACCAAGCCGTCTATATTCCATAGCTGCAACTCCACTCTTGCTCATGAATCGGTAACATGAAGATGGAGCTGTACTCGCTTTGGATATAGACTGTCTCCGGGAATATTATCTGTGAGCTGAATTCATATGTCGAGACCCTCGGTCAACCGCTCGGGCGAAATGGAGATCTTTGCGAAGGCGGTGGAGCTGGGCGGATTTTCGGCTGCTGCCCGCCATTACCGCATGACGCCTTCGGCCGTCAGCAAGCTCGTGCTGCGTCTTGAGGAGCGGCTCGGCGTAAGGCTGGTGAACCGCTCGACGCGCAAGCTTCAGCTGACGCCGGAGGGACATGCATTCTACGAGCGCACGGTGCGCATCCTCGCCGATATCGACGAGGCGGAGCGCTCAGCATCGGCCGGCGAGAGCCCGGTCGGCCGTGTCCGGCTGAACGTCAACGCCTCGTTCGGCACCCACGTCCTGATGCCGTTGGTGCCCGAGTTCCGGGCGCATTTTCCTGCCGTCAGCCTCGACATCGTCATGACCGACGCCGTCGTGGACCTGATGGAGGCGCGCGCCGATGTGGCTATCCGCGCTGGGCCGCTGAAGAGCTCGACGCTGATTGCGCGCAAGCTCGGGGCGACGCGGATGATGATCGTGGCGGCACCGTCCTACATAGAACGGTACGGAATGCCCTCGTCGCTCGAGGAGCTCAAGGGGCATGAGCGGCTCGGCTTCTGCTACGCGCGCGCCGTCGACGGCTGGCCGTTGAGGACGGATGGGGAAACGGTCGTGCTGCCGGCCTCGGGAGCGGTACAGGTGAGCGATGGCGAGGGGTTGCGTCAATTGGCGCTTGCCGGCGCCGGGCTGGCACGGCTTGCGGAGTTCACCGTAAGGGAAGACGTCAGCGCCCGGCGCCTCGTGCCGGTTCTGGAAGACCTCAATCCGGGCGATCTCGAGGAGGTTCACGCCGTCTATCTCGGCCAGGGCGGCGCGCTTCCCGCGCGCGTGCGCGCCGTCCTCGATTTCCTCGCCCGCCATGCCCGCATCACGCCGGGGCAGGACGCGGGCAGGCGCCGGACTTCACCCATACCGGCTCCGGCATGAGGATGATCGCCGAAGCAGGACAGCGGCGGAGATGTCCGCCGCGTTCCCGTTGAGAGGCGCCAACCCTCAGCGTTTCGGCGCGACCAGCGCGAAGAGCGCCCCTTGAGGGTCGGTGAACTGCGCGATCCACGCTCCGCCGGGCACTTCCATCGGACCCATCAACAGCTTCGCGCCGCCGGATTGCGCCCGATCGATTGCCGCGTCGATCGCCTCGACATTGAAGTAATAGAGCCAGAAAGGATTGGGAACCTCTCTCGGCCTGGTCATCATCCCGCCGATCGGCTGACCATTATGGGCGAAGATCTGGTAGACGCCCATCTCGCCCATATCCATCGCCTGGTCCTTGGTCCAGCCGAACAGCTTCGAATAGAAGCTGAAGGCCGTGTCGAGGTCGCCGGCCATCAGTTCGTGCCAGCCTATATTGCCGGCAGCCATTTGCTCCATTGCCGGTGGCGGTTCGCCGTCGCCCCTGAAGAGGGCGAAGGCGGCGCCGTGCGGGTCGGTCACGATTGCGAAGCGGCCGATATTCGGAATGTCCTCCGGCGCGCGATGGACCGTTCCGCCCTCGGCGGCAAGCTTGGCGGCGGACTCGTCGACATCGTCGACGGCGATATAGCCGAGCCATGCCGGCGGTATCTGCATGTCGAGCGCACCTTCCGGCATCGTCATGAGACCCGCTACCTGGTGGTCTCCGGCGGAAAGGAGCGTGTAGTTCATGCCGGGCATTCCCGCGTCACGCGCGCTCCAGCCAACGATGTCCTTGTAGAAGGCTTCCGCCGCCTTCATGTCCGTCGTCATCAGTTCGTACCAGACGAATTTCCCATGCATTGTCGGTCCTCCGGTTGTTCTGGATGTGTCGTTGCGGTCGGCGACGGACGGTCGCGTGGGGGAACGCGAACGCAATCGAAGGCTGCTTTCCGGTCCGTCCGCACGCGCTTCATGTCGTTGGGTCGACCTAAAATCGTGAACGTGATCGAGTATAAGTTAAAGCGGAATGCGGGCGGAAAACCGCACGCACTTTTCTTAATCCCGCTCTAGCGGCGGCGGTATTCCGCGCTCATCATTTCTTTCCAGTCGCCGTTTTCGGTCTGGACGCGGGCCGTAAGGGTCCGGCGGTTCGCGTCGATGAGGGTTATTCTATCCTGATATCGGGCGGTCCTGCCGGGATTTTCGAAGTCGGGGCCTTCACAATTGAGGGCAAGCGTCTTCCCGTCGTCCTCTATAACGCCGTCATAGACCCACATATGCGTCATCATGGAGCCGACCCACGTACCGAGATAACGCTTTGTCTCGGGATTGTAGCCGAGCGTCATCAAAGTCTGGCCGGGGCTGCCCCCCGGCATGATGCCCTCTCCCTCGCACACGACCCAGAGACCGTGCATCGAGCGGACGTTTTCGATCCAGGGCTGGCTGTCCTCGCCGCTTCCCGTCGAATCCTCGGACGTGACCGTCCACTCGCCGAGCAGCTGTTCCAGCCATCGGTGTTCTTCCTGCGGCTCTACTTTCATTGATTTCCCTCCCGGGTCGTGCACAGCCATCCCCGTCGGGCGGGTGCGGCGCTGAAACGCCGCTCAGCGTCCGAAGGTTCCTGCCACGCTTCCTTTGCGCTCGCCTCATGCCGGCGCTTGACTAATTATGTTGATATCAACATTACTATTTTATGTCAAAGCCGCTGCCGATACCTTTTTCCACCACGCTCTTCGTCAGGGACACCTGCCTGTGCCTGCATGTCCAGCGCGCCGCCCGGGCGCTCGCCCGTCGGTTCGACGAGGCGCTGAGACCGCTCGAGATTACCAATGGTCAGTTCTCGCTGATGATGTCGCTCAACCGGCCGGACCCGCCGAGCATGAGCGCGGTGGCCGCCGTGCTCGCCATGGATCGCACCACGTTGACGGCGGCGCTGAAGCCGCTGGAGCGACGAGGCATTGTCGAGTCGTTCGCCGACCCTGGCGACAGGCGTCTGAAACGCGTGCGGCTGACGACGGAGGGCGGCCGGCTGCTCGCCGAGGCGCTGCCGATCTGGAAGGCAACCCATGAAGCGCTCGACGAACGTCTGGGGGAGGGCGGCGCGGAACGTCTGCGGGCGGATCTGATCGCACTGACCTGATGGGGCCGGCAAGCGCGCCGAGAAATCGCCAGCGGACGTAGCGCATCATGGAATAAGCGAGGCAGCTCGCTCGTCTCTACGCCGCGGAGGAAAAATGGAACGAACCGGAAGCTTCGAGGCGGGAACGCGTGCAGCCCTGATCGGGTGTCATGTCGGGTATCATGCGCTCGCGCGTTGAACGGAGACTGGAACCGCATTATGCGCGGCTTTTCGCTTATGCCGTCGCGCTTTCGCGCGATCGCGACGGAGCACAGGATATTTTCCAGGAGTGCATCGCCCGCGCCTTGGATGCGCGAAGCGTGCCCGAAACGGAGCCCGCATTTCGTGCATGGCTCTTCGCGATCCTTCGGAACATCTGGATCGACCAGTCGCGCCTGCGCCGCCGGCGTTCCGACCTGGAACAGGAGTTCGTCACGGACCTGGTGCCCGCGCCGGTCGCCCCGGAAACCGTGCTGGTCGATGCATTTTCGGTCCGCCAGGCGTTTACCCGCCTCAGCACCGAGCATCGCGAAATCCTCGCGCTGGTCGACATATCCGGTTTCAGCTACGAGGAGGTGGCAATGATGATCGCAGTGCCCAAGGGTACCGTCATGAGCCGGGTCAGCCGTGCAAGGCGGGCGCTGGCGTCTCACCTCGGCGATGCCAATGTCGTCGAACTCGCGCGGCATCGAGAAGGCCGAAAATGACAGAAAACGACCTGAATCCCGATATTTTGAGTGCCTATGTCGACGGCGAACTCGATCCGGAGGAGGCGTCGCGCGTCGCCCGTCTGATTGCTTCCGACGAGGCGGTGGCGCGGCGCGCGGCCAAACTGTCCGAGATGAAGGCGGCAGTTGCGGGAATGGCTCCGGAGATCGTGGTGGTGACGGTGCCGCGTCCGCGGCCGGCCAGCCGATGGATGCTGTCGTTTGCTGCGGGTGCGTGTGCCAGCCTGCTGGTCTTTGCGGTGGCCTGGTTCGGCCTGGCAAGGGCTCCGGTGGGTGGGCCGGCGGGACTGCCGGGGGACGCGGCGGTTCGCGATGCCGTGCTGGAGCATGCGGCCTGGGTCGGAGGTTCTTTCACGCCGCCAATGCTTCCGGCCTCCGCACCCGCTGATGTGTTTGTGCCGGAGATGAACGCGGCCGGATTGACGCCCGTCTTTGCGCGCGAAACCTCCGTGAATGGCGAAGCCGCGTTGCATACAGGCTACGTCGGCAGTTCCGGCTGTCGGCTGAGCCTGTTCCGGACCGCTCGCCCGGACGTTGAGCACGGTTTCGACATGTCAAGCGACGACGGCCTGCTTCATGCCTCCTGGTCGGGCGACGCCGCAAGCTTCCTGCTTGTAGCCCGGGGGATGGACGAAGCCCGCTTCGCCCTTCTCGCCGGCGCTCTGAAGCTGGCGAGCGAAGAGAATGGCCGGGGAAAGCAGAAAATAATCGCAAGCCTCGGCGCGATGCGTCAGCCGTGCATCGGCTGACGCATCGCCGGATCGGACGCGCGATGCTGCCGGTTCACAAAAATGATCGGCGCGAGGGAATTTTCCGGGGCGTCAGTCGTCTCTTCCAGTCATTTCGAGGACGATCGGATCGGCATGCTGCCATCCGGGAAAAGGAGACGCGACTTGACTGAGATGTTGACCATGAAGCGGCGGAGTTTTCTGACCGGGAGCGCCGGAGCTGTCGTTGCTGCCGGAACCGGTGGGCTTGCTGAGGCCAAGGAGACGAAGCCTCTGCCCGACTACGTGGCCTGGAAGGACGCCGATGCGCTGATCGTCCATAGCGACAAGACGCTGGAGACGAAGCGAAGCGAATTCGGCACCAGTATCATTACGCCGGAAGAGAAGCTTTACATCCGCAACAACGTCAACACGCCTCCGGAATCGATTCTCGCCGACCGCGACGGATGGAAGGTGGAGATATCAGGCGTAAAGGAGCCCCGGACGCTCACTGTCGCCGAACTGAAGACTCTGGGTCTGGTGACGGCGGCGACTGTACTGCAATGTTCGGGCAATGGCCGCAAATACTTCAAGGATCAGCTGACGGGTGACCAGAAAATGAGCGGCACGCCCTGGACCGTCGGCGCTGCGGGTTGCGTCATCTGGAGCGGCGTGCCTCTCAAAGCGGTGGTCGATGCCCTGGGTGGGCCTGCCGAAGGGGCTCGGTTCATCACGGGAACGGGCGGTGAGGAGCTTCCGGCGGGGCTCGACCCCAAGCTTCTGGTGGTCGAGCGCTCGGTCCCGATCTCGAACCTCGACAATGTGATTCTTGCATGGGAAATGAACGGGAGGCCTCTTTCCCTTGCCCATGGAGGCCCGCTGCGCATGGTCGTCCCCGGCTATTCCGGCGTCAACAATATCAAATATGTCAAGGCCGTCGCCATGACCGAGGTCGAGACGGACGCGAAGATCCAGAAGACCAGCTATCGCGTGCACGCCCTCGGAGAAAAAGGCTCTCCCGACCAGCCATCGGTCTGGGAACAGCCCGTCAAGTCGTGGATCACCACGCCGCACGAGGCTGCAAAGGCGGGACAGGTGCAGATTGCCGGCGTCGCCTTCGGCGGCATGAATGCTTGCAAGAGCGTAGAGGTCTCGGTGGACGGCGGTCAGACGTGGCAGGAAGCCGAGTTCATCGGGCCCGATCTCGGCCGTTTCGCCTGGCGCGTTTTTGCCCTGTCGGCCGATCTGGCGCGGGGGACCTACACGCTCGTCAGCCGCGCGACCGATACCGAGGGTAACGTGCAGCCCGAGGAGACCGAGATGAATGGAGCCGGCTACGGCCACAACGGCTGGCGTGCGCCCGCCGTCAAACTCACCGTTGCCTGACCGCAACCGAAGGGTTCCGCATGTTGCGGAACCCTGTTTCACGATCTTCTCCTATCAGTTTCGGATCAGAACATGACCCATGCTTCAAGCCGCCGGATCGCGGCCGTGCTCACCTGTGTAACCATCGGCCTGTCGCCGCGCATGGCATCCGCCGAAGAAGACAAGCTTGCGCTCGGCAGAGAGATATTCCTCGAACGGTCGGAACCGCAATGCGCGCTCTGTCATACGCTGGCGGATGCCGAGGCCGTCGGGGAGGTTGGACCCAATCTCGACGAACTCAAACCCGACGCGGAAAGGGTCAATACGGCTGTCACCAACGGCATCGGGCCGATGCCGGCCAACGAGATCCTTACGGACGAAGAAATCGAGGCCGTCGCGCTTTATGTCTCGACGGTCGCCGGAAAAGCCGAGTGATCGGCGTCATGCGGGCGTTGACGCCCGCCAAGGAGAGGAAAGTACGTTGAAGACAAAGATGATGCTTTTGGCGATGTTGTGCGCGACCTCTGCAGGCCAGGCAAATGCCGAGGAGTATCGTGTCGAAATGCTGAACAAAGCCGCTGACGGCCGCGTGATGGCGTTCGAGCCCGCCGTCATCCGCGCCCAGCCCGGAGACACCGTCACCTTCGTCGCGAAGGACAAGGGGCACAACTCCGCGCTGATGAAGGGGGGCGCCCCCGAAGGTGCGGAGACCTGGAAGGGCAAGATCAACGAGGAAGTCACCGTGACGCTGAGCAAGCCCGGCGTCTACATGTATCAATGCGCCCCGCATGTCGGCATGGGCATGATCGGCGCAATCGTGGTTGGAGAACCGGCGAACCTCGAAGCCGTCAAGGGCATCAAGTATCCCGGAAAATCGAAGGCGGCCGCGGAGAAGATCTTCGCGGAAATCGAGAGCGGCGGCTGACGGACCGGTTGCTGCTGCTCCTTCCTCACCCCTGTGCTCGTCACTAGGGCATATACATATCTGCTCCTCTGGTGGGAGCCGTTGCCATGGTGAGAAACCGGCTGGTTCCCAGTTATGCGGTCTGCTGCCGGATAGGTGAAGGTCAAGCCGCTTGTCGTCTCCCCCCTTGTGGGGGAGATGGCCGGCAGGCCAGAGGGGGTTGAACGCAAAACTCTGCATGCCGCCGAAGACGAATTTGCCGCGAGGATACCCTGCGGCATTCCGAAGATGCGGTCATACGACTTCGTCATGTAGTCCTGATGGGCGAGCGGGAGAGCAGACCCCCTCTGGCCTGCCGGCCATCTCCCCCACAAGGGGGGAGAATATTTGCGGCGGGCTCTCGCTTCCACTTCTGCGTTCTGTCCGTGGCATCGTTTTGGCATGTGAAGTCAAAACCGCTTATCCGCCCCAAGGCAATTGTCCTGCGAGAGGATCAGATGTGTAAATGCCCTAGTGTGCTCGTCACAGGGATGAGGAGTGCAAACAAGCCGCTGCGGGTTGCCCGAATCTCAACGGGCCTTGGAGCGGAATGAGGAAAAGTGTGTGCGGTTTTCCGCCCGCATCCCGCTCTTACTTATTAGAATGGATCACGTTCATGATTTACGTCGACCGACCTAAATCATGAACGTGATCCAGATCTCGAAAATCTAGATTCAAGCGGGGAGAAACGAGGATGAAAAAGACCCATAAGGGTAGCTGCCACTGTGGACAGATCCGCTTCGAGGTCGATATCGATCTCGAAGCGGGAACCAGCCGCTGCAATTGCTCATACTGCTCGAAACTGCGTTATTGGGGCGCAAGCGTGAAGCCGGAGGATTTCCGGCTCATGTGCGAGGAGACAGGCATCGGCGATTACCAGTTCGGCACGATGAGCGGCCATCATCGGTTCTGCACGGCGTGCGGCGTGACGCCCTATGGCCACGGCTATGTCGAAGAGATCGGCGGTGCCTTCGTCTCCATCAATGTCGCATGCCTCGACGGTGTCGATCCGGCCGAGTTTGCGGCCCTGCCGATCCAATATATGGACGGGCTCCACAACAACTGGTGGAACGCACCGGCCGAGACGCGGCACATGTGAATTCACAGCTCCGAAACGAAAAGGCTCCCGTCGCTGCGGGAGCCATTTGGGACAGCTGCAATGCTGTTGAGAGCACTTCCAGGAAAAGTGTGTAACGGTTTTCCGTCCGGAAGTGCGTTGGGTCAAACGGTAGAGCATTTCAGTGTTTCCATGAAACAGTGAAATGCTCGACTTAACGGTCGCCCAGATCTCTCACGGCGCCGCGGTCGGCCGATGTCGCGAAGGCCGCATAGGCCTTGAGCGCGGTCGTCACCCGGCGCTTGCGCTGCTCGACCGGCTTCCAGCCCTTGGCATCCTGTTCGGTGCGGCGTGCGGCAAGCTCGGCCTCGTCCACCCGCAGACTGATGGTGCGGTTCGGAATGTCGATATCGATCATGTCGCCTTCGCGCACCAGCCCGATCGTTCCGCCATTCGCCGCTTCGGGAGAGACGTGGCCGATCGAAAGACCGGAGGTGCCGCCGGAGAAGCGTCCGTCGGTGATCAGCGCACAGGCTTTGCCGAGACCCTTCGACTTCAGATAGCTCGTCGGGTAGAGCATTTCCTGCATGCCCGGTCCGCCCTTCGGCCCCTCGTAGCGGATGACGACGACGTCGCCGGCCTTGATCTCGTTGGCGAGGATGCCCTTCACGGCTGCGTCCTGGCTCTCGAAGACGCGCGCCGGGCCGGAGAATTTCAGGATGCTCTCGTCCACGCCCGCGGTTTTCACGATGCAGCCGTCGAGCGCGATGTTGCCCTTGAGTACTGCGAGGCCGCCATCCTTGGAGAAGGGATGTTCGACCGAGCGGATGACACCGTTTTCGCGGTCTGTATCGAGCTCGTCCCAGCGTGCCTCCTGGCTGAAGGCGACCTGAGTCGGAATGCCTCCGGGAGCGGCGCGGAAGAATTTTCGGACAGTGTCGCTCGACGTGCGGGTGATGTCCCAGCGGTCGATCGCGTCGCCGAGCGTCTCGGCGTGGACTGTCGGGCAGTCGCGGTTGATGAGGCCGCCCTTGTCCAGCTCGCCGAGGATCGACATGATGCCGCCGGCCCTGTGTACGTCTTCCATGTGCACGTCGGCTTTCGCCGGAGCGACCTTCGACAGGCACGGGACCTTGCGCGACAGCCGGTCGATATCGTCCATGGTGAAGTCGATCTCGCCCTCATAGGCGGCGGCAAGGATGTGGAGCACCGTATTCGTCGAGCCGCCCATGGCGATGTCGAGTGCCATGGCGTTCTCGAAGGCCCGCTTGGTGGCGATGT
The DNA here is from genome assembly GCF_030064585.1 of Ensifer meliloti. Lineage (NCBI taxonomy): Bacteria > Pseudomonadati > Pseudomonadota > Alphaproteobacteria > Hyphomicrobiales > Rhizobiaceae > Ensifer > Ensifer meliloti. The sequence continues at coordinate 1,779,520 of NZ_CP120365.1, read as the reverse complement.
TGCGGGGCAGCACCCGCTCGTCCTCCTGCTCGTAATAGCGGCGCGCCAGATCGACGATGAGGTGGCCGGCCTCGACAAACAGGCGTTTGCGGTCGGCATGGGTCGCGAGCGTCGAGCCGTTGCCGGGCAGCGACAGACCGAGCGCCTCGGTCAGACAGTTCATCGAATTGGCCGTGAACATGCCGGAGCAGGAGCCGCAGGTCGGGCAGGCGGAGCGCTCGATGATCTGGACGTCCTCGTCGGAGACTTTGTCGTCGGCGGCCGCGACCATAGCGTCGACGAGGTCGAGCGCATGCGTCTTGCCGTGCAGCACCACCTTGCCGGCCTCCATCGGCCCGCCGGAGACGAAGACGGCCGGAATGTTGAGGCGCAATGCCGCCATCAGCATGCCGGGGGTGATCTTGTCGCAATTGGAGATGCACACCATGGCGTCGGCGCAATGGGCGTTCACCATATATTCGACGCTGTCGGCGATGATCTCGCGCGAGGGCAGCGAATAGAGCATGCCGTCATGGCCCATGGCGATGCCGTCGTCGACGGCGATCGTATTGAATTCCTTGGCGACGCCGCCGGCCGCCTCGATCTCGCGCGCGACGAGCTGGCCGAGGTCCTTCAGATGCACATGGCCCGGCACGAACTGCGTGAACGAGTTCACCACCGCGATAATAGGCTTGCCGAAGTCGCTGTCCTTCATGCCCGTCGCGCGCCAGAGGCCGCGGGCGCCGGCCATGTTGCGGCCGTGGGTGGTGGTGCGGGAGCGATAGGCAGGCATGAACGTGTTCCTTCACGGACGAATGTCATTAGGCGGATGTGGCGATCGCAGAGCGCCGTTGCAGGGGGTAGTAGCGCAAAATTGCGCGCGCGTCATCTTCCGCGCCAGATTATTTCCGGGCGGCGCGCGCCAGCGCCGGCGCGGCTCCGTGCAAGAAAAAAGGCCGGGCTGAACCCGACCTTCCTCAACACCTTCAGCCAATGCCAGTACATCCGTGGTCAATGGCGAGGTAGGTATCTTTTAACAGGCGAACATGAAGAACGCGTGACAACTCTTCGGAAAACCCGCGCGCTTTCGACAGGCTAGCAGAATCGCCGCCGTTCAAAGTTCCGGTCTCGGCTTCAGTTGCTTGTGTCGGCCGGCGCGTGCAGTGGAGGTTGGGGGAATTGAAAAAGGGCTTGCGGTTTCCCGTAAGCCCTTTTGAAACTTGGATGGTGGGCGTGACAAGGATCGAACTTGTGACCCCTACGATGTCAACGTAGTGCTCTCCCGCTGAGATCGCATCCGCTCTCGTCAAAAGACTGAATAAATTCAACTGCTTTCGCAGTCTATGGTCTTTTTCGGCTACACGCAATGGGCCGCCTGGAGAGCAAAAAATAGAAACTGTTGTGACACTAGGGTGACAGAAATCAGCTCTCGATGAAGCGCATTCATTGGACTCCAGTCGCATGCGGAATTTTTAGTGAGCTGGATTCCTTCATCCTTCACAAGGATAATACTCTCCAAAAGCCCTCATAACGATCACGTCAATCGACATATGACCTTCTGTTGGATTGTCGCTCATGTATTTAACAATAATATCAATCATCTGATCCGAAATATCCTGTCCTTCCAATTCTTTTGGAAAGCAAATATGGAATGGCCTAACCCCGTGCTTTTCTGCCATTAGCTGTTGAATAATCCATGCTAACCTAAATCCCTGTAGATATTGCAAACACGCGACTGCCCTGATCTCACCTCTTTGATCCTGCCGCTCGCCGCGCGACATTCTTTCTGCCGCTGCGCAGTAGTCTCTGAATGTTCGCCCATTAATCTCCGCTGCGACGGGGGACGGCAAAAGCATTGCTATGAGGATAACAAAGGGCGTTACCGTTTTGCGGGTCATGTCACTAGGCCCTTTTTTGCTTAGAAGCTGTTGCAGTAAACCGTCCCCAAGCTCTCTCGGCAGATAGTGGATGTTGGCTGGTAGCTCGGTGATTGAGGAGGGATGTAAGTTGGCGCCGAACGCCTAGCCGATATTGCCGCGTTGTCTACCAACATCCGGCACTCCTTGAACTCCGGGTCGCTGGATTCAAATCCGTAGCTCCGGCATTTCACATAGCTTTCTGAGCAGTCACCAAGTTTGCGGCTGGCTCGCGCCTGACGCACCAAGGTGTTTCCATCAAGGAACGAATGGCACAGCTTCTCGTCCGACATTCCATCCAAGTCGCTGACGGTCTTGGCGTTCATATTGCGCTCAAAAGGCGATCCAGCGCATGAAGCAAGCAGCAAGAAAGGGAGCAGCGAAATAGATATTGCCCTGCGTTCTTTCATCTTATTGGATTCTCCATGCACTCAGGTCGGAACATGTGCGGAAGAAATAGTCCGTATCCAACTGCCGACTGAAACTGCCGTCGCGATCCAGCATTGTTCGGACAAAGTCGTTAAACTTGAACTCTTTTCCCTCGAATGGTAGAGTTACCGAATCGTCAGGTATAAAAAATTCAATAGGGTGCTTCTGACCTGATAATAATAAATATATTTTACTTGCCTCAAGTATGCTTGCTACGGCGTCTTTTTGATCGTTGGAGAAATCAAGAAATATCTCGTTGCCTATTACTTCCGCTGAGACTATGTACTCACCAGTTTTTCCCTTATGCGATAGCGTATACAATTTAAATTTCTTCTCCGCAAAATGTTCTTTTCCGTAAATCTCCTTTAAATTTATTTCCTTGGGAATAAAGAAAGTGACGTAAGATTGTTTTTCTTTGGATGGCGAGCAGTTGAAACTTATAGTATTCCTTAAATTGTTATCCGTCTTTCCCAAGACAAGGGAGTATCGCCTTCCAATAATATACCCGTCTCTATCCTTTCCGTTTATGTGAAACCATCCACCTGTAAGCGGAAGATTGGGGTGTTCTTGGGAAAATGCATGCGTGCAGAATAATATATTATAAAGTAAAACAAATAAGAATAAATAGTATGTATACAGAGTTCGTACTGGATAACTTGTCATTGGATGCCTTCTCGAAGAGCCGTTTGTTAGACCTGGGTAGTTGTTGTCACGCGTCCCGGACTATAGCAGCCAAATAGAGGCCTGCAAGCGGTGCGGGTAAAATAGCGTTTCAACAACAACTTCGTACGTGTTTATCGCGATCCCCTCCGCCTTATAGTTTTGATTTGTCTAATCCACAAAAAGGGGAGGGGCAAGGCCATGCCAAGGGTGTTGATTTCTATATATAAACACCCCCGGCGATCAGAAAAAATCGTTGTCTAATTAGGTATTCGTATAGATGAAATATTTGCGTAAATACAATTCCCTAATTATACAGAAAAACCTGTTCACTTGTGCAGTTGTTTTGCAGATAACAAGAAAGAGGTATTCACCAAGGCAACTCTGAAAATGAATACTCTTTAATGCTTTTTGCTTCTGAGTTTATCTGAACGGAGAAATTTTCATTCTTTTTGAATAGCTCTTCTGGAGACGGGAGGGCATTGCCGGTTGGAAGTTTTCTGCTCCCGAGCTTTACTTTTGCCTCTCGTCCTTGTCCGGGGTTCTCATTGGTCAGATATCCTTGATTGACGGCGGCATGAATATTGCGACCTACAACCGAGCGATCCTTTTTCATGTGCTCAGCTAGTTGGGACTGACTAACACCATCGGCTGTCATGCCCGTCTTTGCCATATGTTGAACGGCTTCAACGACTTCAACGACTCCCAGTCTTACGGATTTCTCGAGACCATGAGAGATTGGCTCATTTAGAAGTTCGTATGCTGTCTTGTAGTCTTGCTCGTTTGCGAGAATATTTCCATCTCCGTCCTGTTCTCTATGACTAAAGTGAACAAGTGCGCATGCTTTTATTGTTGACAGTAGCTTGGGGAAATCACGTTGTATTTTGAGGCTTTCTACGTCAATATAGTCAACTATTTCTTCTGCATACGGAATGATGATATTCATCTTCTTGTCCGCAATATAATTATGAAGCTCGTACCAAGGTTCCAAGTCAAGCTTAACCTCTGCCTTCGAGCGACCGATTGCCTTGTTTCTGAGAGCCTCCCTGATCCTGTCCGGATTCTCATCGAGATTCAAAGTCAGCATTCTGCTTTGATCTTCATGATGGATATGGTTGGCCGTTGTTGCCATCATAAACGAGATCGGACCTTCAACAGTTGGCAGCTTTTCGCCCTTCATCCCGGTGGATGTCTTTTGGACGGTCAAGTAGTCTAGCTTTCCTTCGGTCATCAACTGTCTGAGAAAGGCTCGACCATTTCCGTCGGCCATTCCGGCTGCTTCGCCCAGATATAGAACTCTGTTCTTAAGTGAGAGGCCACTCAGATAGGGCAGGGCCTTTTCGGACATTCCCGCTATGCTTTCGATGGCATCCGGTGGAATGAACTGAAGCCCAGACTCGATTGAGTGTGTCTTCCCGCTTCCTGAGGGTCCCATAACCACCAGCGAAACCGGCTCTGCAAACATTCTTGTTGTTGCCGCCAAATAGACGATCCTTGGAATATTCGTGGCGCCTGCAAAGCCCTGCTTGCGCAGTTCGCTGTCCAGTTCGTCGAGGATGTCCGGTGCGTGAATCAATGGATTTTTCAAAATGTCTTTCAAATATTTATCCTTCTCAAAAAATTACGTAAAAACACAAACATCCCCCGCAGAAATGCGGTTGAAGAAAAGCTCTCAACGGGGGAGGGGTAGGCGTAAGGGCGCAATTTCCCCTTTTTACCTACAGTTTAATGTAAGCGCGTAGGGACCCCCACGTATCAATTGACGCGCTGATCGAGGATTTTCTGCATGAGTCATGCGGAGAATCCTATGAGCGACAGTGTGAATCAGCCACGAACATTCGAGGTTTTGACGGCGGCGCCGGTGCGGGCGCGGCGCAAGCCGCGAGACTGGCCGAACGAGGAGAAGGAGCGCCTGATTGCCGAGACGTTGTTGCCTGGAGCCAATGTCTCTGCGATCGCGCGCGCTGAGGGATTGGATCCCTCGCAGCTTTACGGGTGGCGTCGCAAGGCACTGTCATCGGGGTTGGTTGCGCCCCTGACGGAAACCGCGAAGAAGGAGGTCAAGTTCGCGCGCGTTGAGCCGGTGGCAAGCTCTACGGTCGAAATCGTCCTCGGTGATGTCGTGGTGCGCGTCGACGGCGATATCGAGTCGGATCACTTGGTGAAGATACTCCGAGCGGTCCGCAAGGCATGATCGCGTCCGGCGTCGTTGTTTACGTGTCGTGCCAGCCGGTCGACTTCCGCAAAGGTGCGGCATCCTTGATGGCTCTGGTCAGAGATGGCGGTCTCGACCCGTTCAACGGAGCGCTTTATGTGTTCCGGTCGAAACGGGCGGACCGTGTTCGCATCGTCTGGTGGGATGGCAGCGGTGTCTGCCTCTATTCGAAAACCCTCGAGGAGCAGAGCTTTTGCTGGCCGGGCATATCGGCCGCCAGGATACGTCTGGACCATTCGCAATTAATGGATGCTTCTGGCCGGTCTGGATTGGAAGAAGATCCGGCCAACCAAGGTCAGACGGCCGTTGCTGACGGGCTGAACAGGACTGCGGCAAGATGAATCATGTTGCTGTAATGATTGGGAAAGCGGCTGTTTTTGTGCTCTATTCGCCCGCATGGATTTGCCCCTTAGCGACCTGCCGGACGACGTTGATGCGCTGAAAGCGATGGTTCTCGCGTTGGCGCGCGAACAAGCCGCGAAAGAGGTCCGGCTGAAGGTGGCCGAGGCTGAGATCGCGCGGTTGGAGGCGGTTGAGAAGAGCGCCAACGAGCGGATTGCCAACCTGACCTTGATCATGAAGGTTTTGCAGCGCACGCAAAATGGCAAGCGCTCTGAGCGGCTCCGCCTCGGGGTCAATGACGAGCAAGTCTCCTTTGCCTTCGAAGAGGTCGAAACCGGCCTATCGGCAATCCGCAGCGAACTCGATCGCGCAGCCAAGGACAAGCCGAAGCGAGCGCCGCGTCCGCGCAAGGGTTTTGCCGCCCATCTCGAGCGCATCGAGGAGGTCATCGAGCCGGAAATCCCGGCCGGGTGCGAGGGGCTGTCAAAGGTTCTGATCGGAGAGGACCGCTCCGAGCGGCTGGACGTCGTGCCGCCGAAGTTCAGGGTTATCGTGACGCGTCGCCCCAAATACGCTTTCCGGGGCAGCGACGGCGTGGTCCAGGCCTTGGCGCCGGCACACATCATCGAAGGCGGCCTGCCGACGGAACGGCTGCTCGCCTATATCGCCGTTTCCAAATACGCCGATGGTCTTCCTCTTTATCGGCAGGAAGCGATCTATTTGCGTGATCGCGTCGAGATCAGCCGATCGCTGATGGCCCAATGGATGGGGCGTCTGGGCTTCGAACTGCAGATGCTGGCCGATTATATCCTGGAGAGGGTCAAGGAGGGCGAAAGGATCTTTGCCGACGAGACGACCCTGCCCACTCTTGCGCCCGGTTCGGGCAAAACCACCAAGGCCTGGCTTTGGGCTTACGCACGCGACGACCGCCCCTATGGCGGAACCAGTCCGCCGATGGTGGCCTATCGTTTTGAAGACAGCAGAGGTGCGGATTGCGTGACGCGTCATCTCTCCGGATTCACCGGCATCCTGCAAGTGGATGGCTACTCGGCCTATACCAATCTCGCCAAGACGCGCGCCAAAACCGGCAGCAACGAAACGGTTCAGCTTGCAGGATGTTGGGCACATCTACGGCGCAAGTTTTATGACCTGCACATCAGCGGAGTCTCGCAGGCCGCCACAGACACTGTCCTGGCAATGACCGAGCTCTGGCGCATCGAGGACGAAGTTCGCGGTAAGGATGCCGACAGCCGCGCGGCCCGGCGCCAGGAGAAATCCTCGACCACCGTCGCCAGCCTCTTCGAGCTCTGGGAAAAGGAACTGGGCAAGGTCTCGGGAAAATCTAAAACCGCCGAGGCGATCCGCTACGCGCTCACCCGGCGCGAGGCGCTGGAGCGCTTTCTGACCGACGGTCGCATCGAAATCGACTCCAACATCGTCGAACGGGCGATCAGGCCCCAAACGATTACGAGAAAGAATAGCCTATTCGCCGGCAGCGAGGGCGGTGGACGAACTTGGGCGACGGTGGCCACCTTGTTGCAGACCTGCAAAATGAATGGCGTCGATCCGCTCGACTGGCTCTCGCAGACCTTGACCCGCATCGCTCAAGGCTGGCCCGCATCCGAAATCGAAGCCCTCATGCCCTGGAACTTCAGGTCAGACGCCGTCAGCTAACCGCTTACAGTTTAATAATAACATCTAAATCTGTGGTTGTGAAGCCTCTTGGTAAAATTTAAGGTAGCTTCTTTGCCAGCCTTTCTGCATCGGCATGAGCGTACCTCATTAGCATTCGAATATCCCGATGCCCGCTAATTGAAGCTACCTCAGGGACCGTTAGCCCCATTTCGAAGAACCTGCTTATCGCTTCATGCCGAAGGTCGTGGAAGTGCAGGTCTTTAATGGAGGCCCTGTGGGTCAAGCGGGTCCAAGAAAGCCTCAGCGCGTTAGGCTGTATGGGGAATACCCTCTCGGAGTCACGCTTTATGCCCTGCAAGGTCACCATAGCCTTGCTTGTAAGAGGGATGGTCCTGGGATAGCCATTCTTTGTCTCAGGAATGACCACAGAGCGTCGATCAAGGTCTATGTGGTGCCAACGCATCGACAGGATTTCGCCTCTCCTCATGGCTGTTTCCAAGGCAAAGAGAACAATGGGGAGGATGAGAGGGTTCCTTGTCTTTCGGGCGGCATGGACTAGTTTTGCCAATTCGTTGGCCCGCAGCCTCCTTTCCCTTTTGCTCTCCTTAGTGCCAATGCGCAACTTGGCAAGAGGATTGGACTTGATCGGAATTCCCCATTCCTGCTTGGCTACATTGAACATGTTGGACAGGGGGGATAGTTGCCGACTGAGGGATTTGCCTGAGATGACCTCCAACCGTTTGTCACGATAGGCAGTAAAATCCTCGCTTGAGAGCGCTGAGAGCTTCTTCCGGCAAATTGGCTCTTTTAGGAACGCGTTGAGGATGATGGTTTCGATTTCCCTGCCGCGCTTTGCGATTACAACCTCATCCCTGTAGCGCTTCACAAGATCGGCCAACGAGATGGTGTCCAGAACTTTTCGATTATCTGGAAGTTCGGCGCGATCCGCCTTCGATTCCCAATAGCGTGCCCATTCGGCAGCATCGCTTTTTGTGTGGAACGAACGTGAGATTGGCGGAAAACCCTGGCGGCGAATTTGGACCTGCCATTTGTCTCCACGCTTTCGAATAGTAGCCATATCTTTCTTCCGCTGTGACAGGAGTGTGACAGCAGCGAATTCGGCCAGCTTTTTCTTTGAAAGCGTTCAGAGTGAAAAACGAAATGTTTTCAAACTGAAGAAGGATGGTGGGCGTGACAAGGATCGAACTTGTGACCCCTACGATGTCAACGTAGTGCTCTCCCGCTGAGCTACACGCCCATCCGATGCGGCGCATAGACCACAAAACCGGCGCCCGCGTCAATAGGCTTTTCGAAGGTTTTTTGGCAGAAATTGCGCAAGGTCTGAGCGGCGTGATTTCAGGGGTATCGGCGTTCCTTTCGGACATCCCGAAGTTCCGGCGAGAGCGCTAAGGCATTGAAATAAGAAGCCGCCCTCGATGCTGGTGATCGAGGGCGGCTTCGAGGCAATGCTTGCGTGGAACGAGTCTTTGGCCTTCGGCGAAGGGTGCGCCGGAAAGCTGCAGCGCACATATGTTCGCTGCTCAGGCGGCCAGCATCTTGTTGACCTCGTTGACGAGGTCGCGCAGGTGGAAGGGCTTGGAAAGGACCTTGGCGTCTTTCGGCGCCTTGGAATCCGGGTTCAGCGCAACGGCGGCGAAGCCGGTGATGAACATCACTTTCAGGTCGGGGTCGAGTTCGGTCGCGCGGCGCGCGAGTTCGATGCCGTCCATCTCCGGCATGACGATGTCGGTCAGGAGAAGCGAAAAGGGTTCTTCGCGAAGCCGGTCATAGGCGCTGGCGCCGTTGTCATAGGAAAGAACCTTGTAGCCGGCTTTTTCCAGCGCCTTCACAAGAAACCGGCGCATGTCGTTGTCGTCTTCGGCAAGGAGGATTTTCGCAGTCATATCTGGCCGTGGCTACTTCTTCTGGGTGCTGGTGGATTGCGGCAGCTCAGCAAACCGCAACATGGTAAATATCTGGTGAACGGGCGCGATCAAGTCCCTTGAACCAGCGGGCGGCCACTATGGACACAGAGGCGACCAACTGGCAACATGATCTGAATAGCAAGAACCGGACATGGTAAAAAGGGTTCCGATGGGGGAAGCGGTTGAGTGGGAGTTTTTCGAGGTTCTGGAACCCGCAAGCCAGAGGATACCTTTCGTTTTCAACTCCCCGCACAGCGGCCGGCATTATCCCCAGTTCTTTCTCGACCAGTCGCGCCTTGATCCGCATTCCATCCGCCGTTCCGAAGACCATTTTGTCGATGAACTGTTCCGCAGCGTCACGTTTCTGGGGGCGCCCTTGCTCCGGGCGCATTTCCCGCGTGCCTTCCTGGACGTAAACCGCGAACCCTACGAACTCGACCCGCGCATGTTCGACGGCGCCTTGCCGCCGCACGCCAATATCAGTTCTATGCGCGTCGCCGGCGGCCTCGGCACCGTGCCGCGCCTCGTCGCCGAGAATATGGAAATATATCGTGGCCGTTTTCCGGTCGAGCAGGCGCTCGAGCGCATCGAGACGATCTACAAGCCCTATCATGCGACGCTCCGAAAGCTGATCGCCCGCACCCATGTCGAGTTCGGGATGTCGATCCTCATCGACTGCCACTCGATGCCGGGCAACGTGCATCTGCCGGGAAGCGGCCATCGCCCGGACTTCATTATCGGCGATCGCTACGGAACGAGCGCGGCGGCGGAACTGTCCCGTGTGGCGGTGGAGCTTCTGGAGCAGCTCGGCTATGCGGTCGCGCGCAACAAGCCCTATGCCGGCGGCTTCATCACGGAACATTATGGCCGTCCGACGCGCGGACTGCATGCGTTGCAGATCGAAATCAACCGCGGCCTCTATGTCGACGAGGCAACCCTGATCAAAAAGCCGGGATTCGCAGCTCTCGAGGCCGACCTCGCAACCTTCATCGCGGCGCTCGCGCGGCACGTCGAGGATTTCGGCGCCTATCTGCCGCTGGCCGCGGAATGACAATTCGAAAAGGCTTTTGAGCGCCCGGCGGCGGAACGCTGCTCAAAAAGAACCGCGCCAGCGGCGCGGTCAAGTCTAGGGAGGAAACACCCAAGGAGGGTATTTGCAGCCACGAGTGACTGCAGAAAAACTGTAATGCTGCGGTGCACAATTGTCAAGATTCGAAGATGCAGACTTTCGTATCGGTGCAGGGTGCGCTCTTTCGACATGCCCATTCAGCGACTGCCGGCGCCGGTCCGGTCGTTTGCCTTTCCCTGAATTTCGTCTATTCAGATCGAACCTCCTCCCTCGCAGAGAGCGACATGCTGCCCGACCGTACTTTCTTCGACCGTCTCGCCGACGCCGCCAAGGCCGAAACCATGCCGCGCTTCCGGGTTGGCACGAGTGTTCTCAACAAGCTCGAAGGCGGCTTCGACCCGGTGACGGAAGCCGACAGGTCGGCTGAGGCGTCGATCCGCGCGCTGATCGAGAGCAGCTTTCCGGAACACGGCATTCTCGGCGAAGAGCACGGCAATATCGGTCTCGACCGCGAACTCGTCTGGGTCATCGACCCGATCGACGGGACCCGTGCATTCATCTCCGGCCTGCCGGTGTGGGGCACGCTGATCGGCCTCTACCGGAACGGCAAGGCCGTCATGGGGCTGATGGACCAGCCCTTCACCGGCGAGCGTTTTTTCGCCGACGGCGAGAAGGCGCTCTATCGGGGACCTGACGGAGAGAGGGTGCTCGCCACGCGGCCCTGCCATGCGCTTTCGGATGCCGTTCTGTTCACGACATCCCCGCACCTCTACACGGGCGAGCTCAAGGAGCGCTTCGAGGCATTGCAGGAGAAGGTGCGGCTCTTCCGCTACGGCTGCGACTGCTATGCCTTCGCGCTGCTTGCAGCCGGCCATGTCGATCTCGTCGTCGAATGCGGCCTGAAGCCCTACGACGTCGGCGGGCTCATTCCGCTGATCGAGCAGGCGGGCGGGTTCATCACCGACTGGCAGGGCGGGCCGGCGGAAATGGGCGGCGAAATCATCGCTGCCGGCAGCCGCGAATTGCATGCGCACGCGCTTGAGGCGCTCAAGGGTCGGGTTTAAGCCTCTTCCAACTGTCGCGGCAGGGAGGCGGGGTCCTCCGCATCGGCGCCCGGCAGAAAGGCCAGGATCGCGGCCATCGCCTGGGCGCGATAGCGGTCGGCCTCCTGCAGGAGTTCGTGCCGCGCGCCGTCGATCGGGATCAGATGCCCTGCACGGAAATTGCTGGCCAACCGCTCGACCGGGAGATACGGCACGAGCTTATCGGCCGTCGGGGCGAGTATGACGGCCGGTATGGTGATCCTCGTCAGATGTTCGTGCTTGAGGACGCGCCGGATCGTTCGGAAGGCTTCGCTCAGCCAGCGGGCCGTCGGCGGTCCGACCCGCAGTTGCGGACGCGCATCGATGAGCGCCAGGTTGCGGGCGTAGCGCCGGTCGTCCGCGGTCAGAACATTGCCCCTAAAGGGGGTACCGTTGCCTTTGTCGGAACTCAGCGCCAGCCTCCCGAGGCCGATCCAGCGCATGACCGTCGCGATCGCTGCGATTCCCCGTTCGCCGATCGCCTGGCCCCCCAGACCGACGAAGGGGGCAAGCAGCACCATCCGGTCGATGCGGCTTGCGAGCATGGGAGCGAGCGACAGGGCGACGAGCGCCCCCATCGAATGGGCGACGATCGAGAAGGGCAGGCGGGTGTCGGGAAGGACGATCTCATCGAGAAAAATCGTCAGGTCGCGCTCGTAATCGGTGAAATCCTCCACATGGCCGTGGGTCCATTGCGGCGACAGCCGCTCGGAGCCGCCCTGTCCGCGCCAGTCGAAGGTCGCGACCCAGAAACCGGCCGCCATGAGATCGCCGATCGTTTCGAAGTATTTCTCGATCGACTCGTTGCGACCCTGCAGCAGGACGATGGTGCCGCGAATGACCGGGGCCTTCGACCTGAACACCGCGTAGCGGATCTTGCGGTTGCGGGCTCCGTCGAAAAAGCCAACCACCGGATCGCCCGGCATCGGATTTTCCGGCATCGAGTGAAGGAGCGTGGTCATGGGGCGTGGGCCAGAAGGAACATGCAAGTAGGGATAGGCGGCGGCCCGCCACCCGTCAAAGAAAAAAGCCGGAAACGGTGGATGAAATCCGGACGATCACCGTTTCCGGCCGCTGAAGGGAGAAGGGACATGTCACTTCAGCCCTGGGAAGACCCAGTGTCTCCTTTCTAGCCGACGGCGGCTGAACGGCGGCCGAACCCCTCGTTCATCTATTGTTCAGGATGCGCTGGCGGCATTCCTCTTGAACTCGTGCGCGGGCATTCCCATGTCTTCTCGGCGGGCGCCGAAGAAGGGTCCGTTCACCGGTCGAGCCACAGCCGGAACGGGGTGGCAGGCCAGATATCGCAACCGTTGCTCTTATGGAGGACGACATCATGCGTCATTTTGATTTTTCTCCCCTCTACCGCTCCACTGTCGGCTTCGACCGCCTGTTCACCATGCTCGATAGCCTTGGTCAGCCGGATCAGTCGCAGACCTATCCGCCCTACAACATCGAACGCACCGGCGAAAACGCCTATCGCATCACCATGGCCGTTGCCGGTTTCGACGAAAGCGAGCTTTCGGTCGAAGCGCGCGAAAACACGCTGACGATCAAGGGCGAAAAGAGCGAAGAGAAGGGTGAGGAAACCCAGTTTCTCCATCGCGGCATAGCCAAGCGCGCCTTCGAGCGCCGCTTCCAGCTTGCCGACCACGTCGAGATCAAGTCCGCTTCGCTGAAGAACGGCCTGCTCCACGTCGATCTTCTGCGCAATATCCCGGAAACGGCCAAGCCGCGCAGGATCGAGATCACCGCGGCGGCTTCGCAGCCGAAGCAGATCGAGGCGCAGACCGCCTGAGTCCGGAAACAGGATCGAAATGAAAGACGGCGCCCGAAAGGGCGCCGTTCTTGTATGCTCAGGTGAGGGTAGCCGGGACAGCGGTTCCTTCGAGCTCTGCCGCCTTGGCGGCATAGCGCTGGGCAATGACCGCACAGGCCATCAACTGAATCTGATGGAACAGCATGACCGGCAGAACGATCATGCCGATGTTCTGCCCGGCGAAGATCGCGCTTGCCATCGGAATGCCGCTCGCCAGGCTCTTCTTCGATCCGCAGAAGGTGATGGCGATTTCGTCCGCGCGGTCGAACCCGAGCAGCCGGCTACCGAATGTGGTGGCCGTCAGAATAAGCGCGAGGAGGACGATCTCGATAGCGATGAGGATCGTAAGGTCGCTCAGCGTGAAGGCGTGCCAGAGGCCGGCCGTGACGGCCTGGCTGAAAGCCAGGTAGACGACCATCAGGATCGAACCGCGGTCGACCGGCGCGAGCAGTTTCTTGCGGGCGCGAATCCAGTCGCCGATCCAGGGCTGCAGGATCTGGCCTGCGACGAAGGGGACAAGCAGCTGCAGGAGGATCTGTTCGATCGCGTCGAGCGATACGCCGCCATGTCCGCCGGCCGAGAAGATGATGCCGACGAGAAGCGGCGTCAGGAACACGCCCAAGATGTTGGAGGCCGATGCGGCGCAGACGGCTGCCGGAACATTGCCGCCGGCCATCGACGTGAATGCGATCGACGACTGTACCGTCGAGGGCAGAACGCAGAGGAAAAGGATGCCGGTATAGAGCGACGGCGGCAGGATCCATGGCGGGACGAAACCGATGAGGAGTCCGATGAGCGGGAAAAGGGCGAAAGTCGAAAAGAGAATCGCAAGGTGCAGCCGCCAATGCAGGAAGCCGGCAATGACGACCTCGCGCGAAAGCCGTGCGCCGTGAAGAAAGAAGATCAGGCCGACACCCAGCTTTGTCGCGATTGCGAACCAGGCCGCGGCGGTACCGTCGATGGGCAAAACCGCTGCGAGAGCGACTGTCAGCATCAGGAGGATGGTAAAGGTGTCGGGGAGATAACGGCGCATGGTGCTTGCCGTGTAAGCCCATCCGGAAGCCGGATGCAAGCCCTAGATCATGTTCATGTTTTTAGGTCGGGTCGACCTAAAAACATGAACATGATCGATTCCAGGAAGTTGAGACGCCGGATGCGGGCGGAAAACTGCACAGATTTTTCCTCATCCCGCTCTATCGGCCGCGATGCGCGTCGCATTCGAACGATTTCATGCGGCGCGCTTCGATATCTGCCGTGCGGCCCGCATCAGCAGGCGGCGACGAAACGGTCGACGTCCTCGGCGCGGGTGGCGAAGCTGGTAACCAGGCGATAGAGCCCTTCGTCTTCCGCGAGGCTGCCTTCGAGATCGTGCGGCACTTCCCAATCGTAGAAAAGCGCGCCCTGCCGCTGCAGCCGGCCCGCGGCCTCCCGTTTCAGCACGACGAAGACCTCGTTGGCATCGGGCGCCCAGGCAAGCCGGCTCCCGGCCGAAGCGGTGATGCCGTCGGCGAGGCGCTGTGCCATCGCGTTGGCGTGGCGCGCAAGATCGAGCCAGAGATCTCCGGCAAGATAGGCGTCGAACTGGGCGGCGACGAAGCGCGACTTGGAGAAGAGTTGAGCCGAGCGCTTGCGCAGGAAGTGCATCTCCTGCGCCTTCGAAAGGTCGAAGAGCACCAGCGCCTCGGCGCACCAGCAGCCGTTCTTGGTTCCGCCGAACGAAAGCAGATCGACGCCACGCTTCCAGGTCATCTCGGCCGGTGTCGTACCAAGGCTGACCAGCGCATTGGCGAAACGGGCGCCATCCATGTGCAGCGGCAGTTTATGGGAGCGGGCGATCGAGCCGATCGTTTCGATCTGGTCGAGCGAATAGACGGCGCCGCTCTCGGTCGCCTGCGTCAGCGTCACCGCCATCGGCTGACCGCCATGGACGTTCTCCCTCGGGAACCGCCGAATTTCGGCCTCGAGCTTCGCCGGCTCCATCCTGCCGCGGGCGCCCTCGACCGGGCACAGCCTCGCGCCGTGCGAGAAGAACTCCGGCGCGCCGCACTCGTCGACGTTCACATGCGCTTCGCGATGGCAGAAAGCGATTCCGCCCGCCCGATTGGCGCTCGAAAGCGCAAGGGAATTTGCGGCGGTTCCGGTGCCGACGAAGAATACCGCGACGTCCCTCTCGAAAATCTCCGAAAATCTCTGTTCCACCCTCCGGTCGAGTTCGCTCGTGCCGTAGGCGGAAGCATAGCCCTGCGCATTCGCGACCAGACTTTCGGCAATCGCCGGATGGGCGCCGGCCCAGTTGTCGGAGGAGAAGATCATCTGAAGCTTACCCTGTTTACATCGAGCCACGCGGCGCGCAGAGGCGCGCCGGCGCGACCATAGCCGAGTCCCGTCGGCAAGCAAGCGGCTGCGCTTAACTGTGCCTACCTTGAGTGCCAACCGGAGACCAGTTTGAAACCAAAGTAAAGAAAGTGCCCGGTATCGGTAATTAAATTTCAAAATCGCGCAATTTCCGGCAATGTTCGGCAAAATCTCTCGCATTATTTGCGGCCGAGGCCCTTGCGAAGGGGGGCGGTTTCTGGCATAGAGCGCATGAAATAGGACAGGTTTGCTGTCCTATTTCGGTCTAGGGGCCGGAACAATCGCCGGAAGCACCGTGAAAAGCGGCAGCCGGCGTGAAGCGCGAGGGGGTTTCGCCGGATTTCATCCGGTCGTTATTCCTTGGCGTCAGTATGGTCGCGGACATCAGCGCCTGACGCGGCCGCGCTTCATTTGCGACCTGATCAGGATCATGCGACGATAATGCCCCGGCTTGCCGCCGTGCGAAAAGCGCCATGCGGCAACAGCGTGCGGGCCGCATTATGCCCGGAATTCCCGGGTTCAACAGGAGGGAAAAGATGACGGATCATTCGCCATCACGACAGATTGGGCTCAACCTCGCACAAGACGCTGCGACGGCTGTGAAAACGCCCGCATTCCCCTCCGGGCTGCCGCGAAAACAGGGGCTCTACGATCCACGGAACGAACATGATGCCTGCGGCGTCGGCTTCGTCGCCCATCTCAAGGGCGAGAAGTCGCATCAGATCGTGCGCGATGGCCTCTTCATGCTGGAAAACCTCACGCATCGCGGCGCGGTTGGTGCCGACCCGCTGATGGGTGACGGCGCGGGCATTCTCGTCCAGATCCCCGACCGCTTCTTCCGCGAGGAGATGGCGAAGCAGGGCGTGACCCTGCCGAAGGCGGGCGAATATGCCGTCGGCTATCTCTTCATGCCACGCGACGAGGCGCTTATCGCCCACTTCAAGGAGGTGATCAGCGAGGTCGTGGCCGAGGAGGGCCAGATCGTGCTCGGCTTCCGCGACGTGCCGGTCGACAATTCGTCTCTCTCCAAAGCGCCCGACATCGCCGCGACCGAGCCGCACCATGTCCAGGTGTTCATCGGCGCTGGCCGGGAGGCCGCGAGCAGCGACGAATTCGAACGGCGGCTGTTCACGCTTCGCAAGGTGATCTCCAACCGCATCTATGCGGAAGCCGATGGTGGCGATCTCGGCTTCTATATCGTGTCGCTGTCGACCACCACCATCGTCTACAAGGGCATGTTCCTCGCCTATCAGGTGGGTGCCTATTACAAGGACCTCGCCGACGAGCGCTTCCAGTCGGCCGTCGCACTCGTGCACCAGCGCTTCTCGACCAACACCTTCCCGTCCTGGAAGCTCGCGCATCCCTATCGCATGGTTGCGCATAACGGCGAGATCAACACGCTGCGCGGCAACGTCAACTGGATGGCCGCACGGCAGGCTTCCGTTTCCTCGCCGCTCTTCGGCGACGACATTTCCAAGCTCTGGCCGATCTCCTATGAAGGTCAGTCGGACACGGCCTGTTTCGACAATGCGCTCGAATTCCTCGTGCGCGGCGGTTATTCGCTCTCGCATGCCGTCATGATGCTGATCCCCGAGGCCTGGGCCGGCAACCAGCTCATGTCGCCGGAGCGCAAGGCCTTCTACGAATATCATGCGGCGCTGATGGAGCCGTGGGACGGACCGGCGGCGGTCGCCTTCACCGATGGGCGCCAGATCGGCGCCACGCTCGACCGCAACGGTCTGCGCCCGGCGCGCTACATCGTCACCAGCGACGACCGCGTCATCATGGCGTCGGAGGCCGGCGTTCTGCCGGTCGCCGAGGACAAGATCGTCAAGAAATGGCGGCTGCAGCCCGGCAAGATGCTGCTGATCGACATGGAAGAGGGCCGCATCATCTCCGACGAGGAGGTGAAGTCGTCGCTCGCCGGCAAGCATCCCTATCGCCAATGGCTCGACAACACCCAGCTGATCCTCGAAGAGCTGAAGCCGGTCGAGCCGCGGGCGCTGCGCCGCGACGTGTCGCTGATCGACCGCCAGCAGGCCTTCGGTTATACCCATGAGGACACGAAGCTCCTGATGTCGCCGATGGCGACGACCGGTCAGGAGGCGATCGGCTCGATGGGCACCGACACGCCGATCTCGGCGATGTCCGACAAGCCGAAGCTGCTCTACACCTATTTCAAGCAGAACTTCGCGCAGGTCACCAACCCGCCGATCGATCCGATCCGCGAGGAACTGGTGATGAGCCTCGTCTCGTTCATCGGTCCCCGCCCGAACATCCTCGACCATGAGGGGATGGCGCATGCGAAGCGGCTGGAAGTCCGCCAGCCGATCCTGACCAATGGCGACCTCGAGAAGATCCGCTCGATCGGCCACACCGAGGACCGCTTCGACACGAAGACGCTCGATTTCACCTACGACATTTCCCGCGGTGCCGAAGGCATGCTGGAAATGCTCGATCGTCTTTGTGAAAGGGCGGAAGCGGCAGTCAAGGGCGGCTACAACATCATCGTGCTTTCCGACCGGCAGATCGGTCCGGATCGCGTGGCGATCCCGGCGCTGCTCGCGACCGCAGCCGTCCATCACCACCTGATCCGCAAGGGTCTGCGCACGTCGGTCGGCCTCGTCGTCGAGTCGGGCGAACCGCGCGAGATTCATCATTTCTGCCTGCTCGCCGGCTACGGCGCGGAAGCGATCAACCCCTATCTCGCCTTCGACACGCTCGTCGACATGCACAAGCGCGGCGAGTTTCCGAAGGAAGTCGACGAGAAGGAAGTCGTCTACCGCTACATCAAGGCGGTCGGCAAAGGCATCCTCAAGGTCATGTCCAAGATGGGCATCTCCACCTACCAGTCCTATTGCGGCGCGCAGATCTTCGACGCCGTCGGCCTTTCGTCCGCGCTGGTCGGCAAGTACTTCTTCGGTACTGCAACGACGATCGAAGGCATCGGCCTCGAGGAGATCGCTGCCGAAACCGTGGCGCGTCACAAGGCTGCCTTCGGAAGCGATCCGGTGCTTGCCAATACGCTCGACATCGGCGGCGAATATGCCTTCCGGATGCGCGGCGAAAGCCATGCCTGGACGCCGGACGCCATCGCGTCGCTGCAGCATGCCGTGCGCGGCAATGCCGAGGACCGCTATCGCGAATTTTCCGCGATGATGAACGAGTCTGCGAGCCGCATGAACACGATCCGCGGGCTATTCACGATCAAGGGAGCCGAGGAGGTTGGCCGCAAGCCGATCCCGATCGAAGAGGTCGAGCCGGCTGCGGAGATCGTCAAGCGCTTCTCGACCGGTGCCATGTCCTTCGGCTCGATCAGCCGCGAGGCGCATACGACGCTCGCCGTCGCGATGAACCGGATCGGCGGCAAGTCCAACACCGGCGAAGGCGGCGAGGAGAGCGATCGCTACCTGCCGCTGCCGGACGGCTCGACGAACCCCGAGCGGTCGGCGATCAAGCAGATCGCCTCCGGCCGCTTCGGCGTCACCACCGAATACCTGGTCAATGCCGACGTTCTGCAGATCAAGGTGGCGCAGGGCGCGAAGCCCGGCGAAGGCGGCCAGCTGCCGGGTCACAAGGTCGATGCGACCGTCGCCAAGACGCGGCACTCGACGCCGGGCGTCGGCCTCATCTCGCCGCCGCCGCATCATGACATCTATTCGATCGAAGATCTGGCGCAGCTGATCTACGATCTGAAGAACGTCAACCCGGAGGCCGATGTCTCGGTCAAGCTGGTATCGGAAGTGGGTGTCGGCACCGTTGCGGCCGGCGTCGCCAAGGCGCGCGCCGATCACATCACCATTGCCGGCTTCGACGGCGGCACCGGCGCTTCGCCGCTGACCTCGCTGAAGCATGCGGGTAGCCCGTGGGAGATCGGCCTTGCCGAAACGCAGCAGACGCTGGTGCTCAACGGTCTGCGCTCCCGCATCGCGCTGCAGGTCGATGGCGGCCTGAAGACCGGCCGTGACGTCGTCATCGGAGCGCTGCTCGGCGCCGACGAATTCGGCTTCGCGACCGCGCCGCTGATCGCGGCCGGCTGCATCATGATGCGCAAGTGCCACCTGAACACCTGTCCTGTCGGCGTCGCCACCCAGGATCCGGTGCTCCGGAAGCGTTTCAAGGGGACGCCGGAGCATGTCGTCAATTACTTCTTCTTCGTTGCAGAGGAAGTGCGCGAGATTCTCGCATCGCTTGGCGCCAGACGGCTCGACGACATCATCGGGTCCTCGGATCTGCTCGACCGCGACCGGATGATCGAGCACTGGAAGGCGAGGGGCCTCGACTTCTCGAAGATCTTCCACAAGGTGGAGGCACCGAAGGAAGCGACGTATTGGACGGAGCGCCAGAACCATCCGATCGACGACATTCTCGACCGCAGGCTGATCGAGAAGGCGAAGCTCGCCCTCGAGACCAAGGTGCCGGTCGCCTTCGAGGCCGCGATCAAAAACGTCGACCGCTCGGCCGGCGCCATGCTTTCGGGCGCGCTTGCCAAGCGCTGGGGCCACAAGGGGCTGAAGGACGATACGATCCACGTGACCCTCAAGGGCACGGCGGGCCAGTCCTTCGGCGCGTTCCTCGCCCGCGGCATCACGTTCGATCTCGTCGGCGACGGAAACGACTATGTCGGCAAGGGGCTTTCGGGCGGGCGCATCATCGTCCGGCCGCCGGAGAACGCGCGGATCGTGCCGCACCAGTCGATCATCGTCGGCAATACCGTGCTTTACGGCGCGATTTCCGGAGAGTGCTACTTCAACGGCGTCGCCGGTGAACGCTTTGCCGTGCGCAACTCCGGTGCGATCGCGGTCGTGGAAGGCGTCGGCGATCACGGCTGCGAATACATGACCGGCGGTGTCGTCGTCGTTCTCGGCGGCACGGGCCGCAACTTCGCCGCCGGCATGTCGGGCGGTGTCGCTTACGTGCTCGATGAGGAGGGCGACTTCGCCCGGCGCTGCAACATGGCCATGGTCGAGCTGCAGCCGGTTCCGGAGGAGGACGACATGCTGGAGAAGCTGCATCACCACGGCGGCGACCTCATGCACAAGGGCATGGTGGACGTCTCGGGCGACATGACGCGCCACGACGAGGAACGCCTCTACCAGCTCATCTCGAACCACCTGCACTATACGGGTTCGGTCCGCGCCAAGGAGATCCTCGATCACTGGGCGGATTACCGGCCGAAGTTCCGCAAGGTGATGCCGGTAGAATACCGCCGCGCGCTCGAGGACATGGAGCGCATGAAGATGGCTGAAGCGGCCGAGTAACCGGCCCTCGTGAAAGCGGCTCCCGGCCCGATCGGGTTCAGGGGGCCATCACGCGCGCTCGAGGCGCGCCTGTTGAGATTGAAGATGTCAGGATCATAAGATGGGCAAGGTTACTGGGTTTTTGGAGATCGACCGGCAGGTGGCGAAGTACCAGCCGGCATCCGACCGCATCCGCCATTTCCGCGAATTCACCATTCCAATGTCCGATCAGGAAGTGCAGAAGCAGTCCGCTCGCTGCATGGACTGCGGCATCCCCTATTGCCACGGGCCGACCGGGTGCCCGGTGCACAACCAGATCCCGGACTGGAACGACCTCGTCTATAACGGCAATTGGGACGAGGCGATCCGCAACCTGCACTCCACCAACAATTTCCCGGAATTCACCGGCCGCGTCTGCCCGGCGCCCTGCGAGGAAGCCTGCACGCTGAACCTCGAAGACGTGCCGGTGGCGATCAAGACGGTCGAGCAGGCGATCGCCGACAAGGCCTATGAGATGGGCTATATCGTGCCGCAGCCCGCCGTGACCAAGACCGGCAAGAAGGTCGCGGTCATCGGCTCCGGGCCGGCCGGCATGGCGGCTGCCCAGCAGCTGGCGCGCGCCGGCCACGAGGTGCATGTCTACGAACGCGAGTCCAAGCCCGGCGGACTGCTGCGCTACGGAATCCCGGACTTCAAGATGGAGAAGAACTTCATCGACCGGCGTGTCGAGCAGATGCGGGGCGAGGGCGTGACCTTCCATTGCGGCGTCAATGTCGGTGTCGATGTCGCGGTGCAAAAGCTCGTCGATGAAAACGACGCCGTGCTCTATTGCGGCGGCTCCGAGACGCCGCGCGACGCCGGCATTCCCGGCGTGGAGTTCTTCGGCGTGCACGACGCCATGCCTTATCTGGTACAGCAGAACCGTCGCGTCGGCCGCGAGAACATCGACAGCGTGGGCTGGCCGTCCGAGCCGATCCTCGCCGGCGGCAAGCACGTCGTCGTCGTCGGCGGCGGCGACACGGCATCGGACTGTGTCGGTACCGCCTTCCGCCAGGGCGCCGTCAAGGTGACGCAGCTCGACATTCGTCCGCAACCGCCCGAGAAGGAAGACAAGCTTGCGGTCTGGCCCTTCTGGGCAACGAAGATGCGCACCTCCTCCAGCCAGGCCGAGGGCGCTGTCCGCGAGTTCCAGGTCGCGACGCTCGAGTTTGTCGGCGACGAGGACGGCAATCTCACCGGCGTCAAATGCTGTCAGGTCGACGAGCGCCGCAAGCCGATCGCCGGTACCGAGTTCATCATCAAGGCCGATCTCGCCTTCATCGCGATCGGTTTCCGTGGTCCCTTCGCAGACAGCGTGCTCAAGGATCTCGGCGAGAAGCTGACGGTCAACACCGACCGCCGCGGTTCGACCAATGTCGTCGCCAACGAGCGCGACTACAGGACTTCGGTCGACAAATTGTGGGCGGCAGGCGACATTCGCCGCGGCCAGTCGCTCGTCGTATGGGCGATCCGCGAAGGCCGGCAGGCGGCACGCGCGATCGACGAGGCGCTGATGGGCTCGACGGTGCTGCCGCGGTAG
Organism: Ensifer meliloti; assembly: GCF_030064585.1. NCBI lineage: Bacteria > Pseudomonadati > Pseudomonadota > Alphaproteobacteria > Hyphomicrobiales > Rhizobiaceae > Ensifer > Ensifer meliloti. The sequence goes on along the minus strand of NZ_CP120365.1, from coordinate 1,757,275 downwards.
GCTGCCTAGGGCACAGCCCTCGCCTCCGGGAGAAAGTCCGTCGCAAAGGAGCCCGTCATCCGGCTGCCGCCACCTTCTCCCCGCAAGCGGGGAGAAGGGACAAGAGGCGCCACCTTCGCTCCAGCGTCATCTACAGCGCCGCGCGTCCTATCAGACGCGCTAAGTTCGCTGTAGCACTTCGATCTGCTGCATGTTTTTGTCCTTTAATCGAAAACGATTAAAGGAAACATGCAGTAAGACTTTGCGGCGGGGCCGCGAGTCCCCTTCGCCCCGCCTGCGGGGAGAAGGTGCCGGCAGGCGGATGAGGGGCAAAGGCGGTGTTCCCGACGAGCCTCATTTCCGAATCAGCGTGTGGTGCTGCCGGCTTGCCCCTGCTTCGTCAGCCGGAAATCGTCGATACGCCCGGGCGGCGCGACGACCACCTCGCCCTTTTCGATGAGCCGGTCGCGCGGGCTCTTGCCCGTGCTCTTGAGGGGCGTGTCGCCGCCGAGAAGGGCGGTCGCTCCGTCGAGTTCGGGATCGATGAGGCTGATCGGCTGCGTCTTGATGATATCTTCGTTGGCAAGCGGCTTGCTGACGACCAGGTCCTTCAGGCCTTCCGCACCCGGAACGTCCGTCGTCGCGGCCGCTTCGCCCAATAGCTTGCGGATATCCTTTTCGACGTAGAAGGCCAGTTTGCGCTTGCCGGCCTTCGTCAGGTTGATGCCGTCAGACCCCCTGAGGCGGACCTGCTGGCCGTTGATGTCTGAGCCGGTCAGAACGAACTTCCCGCCCTCATCGACGAAGCCGTCCCAGATGTCGATGAACTGGCCGCCGACCTTCTCCACCTCTTCGCGGTAGATGCCGTTGAACGTCACCATGTCGGCGGTCATGGACGTCGATTGGAAGGACGGCATTCCGACCCAGAGGACCGGAAGATTATCCTTGCGCGCGAGCGTCGCCAGTGCGTTGACGCGCTTCCGGTATTCTTCCGTCCAGGCGTCGGTCCGGAACTTCTCCTGCACGTCGCCGATCCGCATCATCTGGCGATCATTGGCGCCGAGGCTCACGACGATGACGGCGGGCTTGAGTTCCGCGATGGCGTCCGGCAGCGCCTTGGGCCAGTCGAAATAGTCGTCGCGGACGATACCCGAGGAGCCGTTGGCGCGCGTCTCGATCACGATGCCGGGCGTCGTTTCGAACGCAACTTTCAAACCGTCACCAAGGCTGCCGGCAACGAAGTCTCCGACGACCAGGACCTTCTTGGCGTCCGGAGATTTCTCCACGACGACCGGCGCGGGCGGCGGTGCTGCGGCTGGCCGCGGCTTGGCCCGGCTCGGGCGAGACTGCCTTGGCTCCGAAGGTTGCGCCCGGCGCTTCTGTATGCGCTGCGGCCGCGGCTGGCGCCGAAGATCGTATTGATCCTCGTAATAGACGCGCCTTTGCGGCGTGAAGACGCCGAAGAGTCTTTGCAGCACGTTGCGCCGCGGCACCCGCTCCTGCGCCTCGGCCACAGTGGCAAAGAAGCCGGCGGCGACCATCGCCGCGGCGCCGAGCAAGACGGGAGCCAGCCGAAGCAAACGCGAAAACAGTCCCTTTCCCCGGGATAGGATCGTCAGCATGATCATTTCACCGTCGAATGGCAGACACTCCCGCAAGCATACGCCAGATCACGGCGATTGGCACCGTTTGATCGGAATCGCCGTGACCGGAGAAAGCGACGGGTGTATTTACCTGCGCAGGGCGCGCAACAGATGCTGCGTAGGCTCTCCGTCCGGCGCCAGGCCGTTCTGGTTCTGGAACGCCTGGATTGCGGCTTTCGAGCCCGAGCCGAAATTGCCGTCGACTTCGCCGTCGTAATAGCCGAGTTCCTTCAACCGGTTCTGCAGCTCGAATTTTTCGCTGATGTCGAGCGAACCGTCCGGACGCGGCCAGCGTTGCTGCATGCCGGCATAGCCTGCGATCTGATCGGCAAGAAGCCCGACCCCGAGCGCGTAGGAATCGGAGGCGTTATAGCGCTTGATGACGAAGAAGTTCTTCGTCATCAGGAAGCCGGGACCGTTACCGCCCCCGGGCAGCTTCAGTTCGGCCCGCATCTTCGGATTGCTGAAGCCCTTGCCGCCCGGGCGGGCGAAGCCGAGGGCCGCCCACTGACCGAGCGTCTTCGTCTGGCCCGAATATTTTGCCCCATTGGCCGGCGGGACGACCTCGTAACCCCATGTTTCGCCGGGTCGCCAGCCGTTCTTCCGCAAGAGATTGGCGGCCGTTGCAAGTGCGTCGGGCACCGAGTTCCAGATATCCCGATGGCCGTTGCCGTCGGCATCGACCGCATAGAGCAGATAGCTCGTCGGAATGAACTGGGTGTGTCCCATGGCGCCCGCCCAGGAACCTGTCAGCTCCCGCGGGGTGATGTCGCCGCTCTGCAGGATCTTCAGTGCCGCGATGAGCTGGGTCTTGGCAAATTTGGACCGTCTCGAATCGGCATAGGCAAGGGTCGCCAGCGCGCGCGGCACGTAGTGCAGCCGGTCGTCTTTCTGGAGAATCGCGCCGTAGTTCGATTCCATCGACCAGATGGCGAGCAGGATGGATTTGTCGACGCCGTAGTGCCGTTCGAGGGCGTTGAGCGTGCGGGCATGCTTCGCCGCCATTTCCTGTCCTATCCGCTTGGTGTACGGATTGACACGCGCGTCGACATACTCCCAGATCTTGTGCTTGAATTCGGGCTGATAGGCCGCCTTCTCCAGCACGGCCGGGTCAGGCGTCTTCACGCCGGCGAAGGCCTTGCGATAGGTCGCCTGGCTGATGCCGTTCTTGGCAGCCGTTGCATAGAAGTTATTGATCCAGTTTTGAAAACCTTGATCCGCACGCGCGGGCGACGACCCAAAAGCGGCGGCAACAACGAGAGCGGCGGCGATATGTCGGAAGAACGTCCTGCGGTTTCTCATCATCTGCTGTCGGTTCCGTTTCTCGGTGGAGCGTTCAGCCGGCGTTCATGCCGGACCGACTACTCCGAGGTTCGCAATTTGCCCGCACCAGGCCACTGGAAAGGGCAGTATGCGGTTCTTCTAGTGACCGGACGGCAAAAAACCGTACCTGGTCGAGGGAGAAGCCTACAGAAACGAAGTCAACAAAGTCTTTACCATGAAAAAACCGAGTCGTCTTCCTTCGCAAAAAATTGGCAATCGGCGACTAAATCCAATTCAATTTTCCTGTTTCAGGCTAGACTGAGATGCACTGCAAGGAGGTGCCAATGACCGACAAGCGCAAAGTCCGCAAAGCCGTTTTCCCCGTTGCAGGTCTCGGGACCCGTTTCCTTCCCGCGACCAAGGCGGTTCCGAAGGAGATGCTGACGGTGGTGGACAAGCCGGTCATCCAATATGTTGTCGATGAGGCGCTCGAAGCCGGGATCGAGCATCTGATTTTCGTGACCGGCCGCAGCAAGGCGGTCATCGAGGACTATTTCGACATCCAGGTCGAATTGGACCAGACGCTGCGCGAGCGCAACAAGAAGGCGGAGATCGAGCTCCTCGAAGCCATGCTGCCGAAGGCCGGCACCACGAGCTTCACCCGCCAGCAGGCACCCCTGGGCCTCGGCCATGCCGTCTGGTGCGCCCGCGATCTCGTCGGCAATGAGCCCTTCGCGCTGCTCCTGCCCGATATGATCATGAAGGGCGAGAAGGGTTGCCTCAAGGGCATGGTCGAGCTCTACGAAGAGTCCGGCGGCAACGTCGTCGCGGTGGAGGAATGCGCGCCCGACCAGGCGCATAAATACGGGATCGTCGGAGTGGGCGAGACGGTCGGCGACGGTTTCAGGATCACCAGGATGGTCGAGAAGCCGGCCAAGGGGACGGCTCCGTCGAACTTCTTCATCAATGGCCGCTACATCCTGCAGCCGGAGATTTTCCCGATCCTGGAAACGCAGGAACGCGGCGCCGGCAACGAGATCCAGCTGACCGACGGCATGGTGAAGCTTGCCGAGGCCCAGGCCTTCGCCGCCTATCACTTCCGCGGCGATACGTATGACTGCGGCGCCAAGGACGGCTTCATCCTGGCGAACGTCGCCTTCGCTCTCGAGCGCGGCGATATCCGGCCCATCGTGGAAGGACCGCTCAAGACGCTCCTGCAGGGTCTTAAGTAATCTCGCTTGTATAGCCGGGAAAGCCGCGCAACGCGGCCTTCCCGCTCAGCGCCGCAGCGTCAGGCCGAGGCCAACCCGCGTGGTATCGGTCGAGGTGCCTTCGTCCCTGTCCGTGCGCTCGTAGCTCACGTCTCCGGTGAGCGCGAGATAGCGGCTCATGTCCCAGGTGAGCCCGGCGCCGGTTCGCCAGGTGGTCTCGTCGGATGCGGTGGCGTCGGAAGGAAAATCGCGCAGGGTGAGACTGTTCGAAAGCCGGCCGACGAGGGTCGAACGCAACTGATGCGTGACCACGTTCGTCAGTTCGTAATTGATCGATCCAGCCTCGCCCGGAGTGGTCGACGGATCGACATAGGTCAGCACGCCGAAAAGGACGTCGGTGCCGCGGTGCGGCGACCAGTTGACGCGGCCGTCGAGCGAGAGCCCGCTCAGGTCTGCGAGCCGTGCATCGTCGAAGCGGAAGGTCTCGTAACCGAGCGCCAGTTCTCCGTTGAGCTTCTCGCCGAGATCGACCTCCATGCCGGCGCGGCCCGCATAGCTCTCATAGGAGCGCTCGAAGCCGAACGTATCCCGACGCAGATCATAGATCGATTTGCCGACGGAGGCCTCGAGGAAGGGGATGAGGGCGGGCGAAAGCTCGTAGCCGATCCGCCCGGTGAGCGTGCCGAGATTGCGGTCGCGGTCCTCCTGCGAGAGCGTCGTGCCATTGTCGAGCTCGACATCGCCATAGGTGCGGCGCTCGAAATCCACGCCGAGCGAGCCGCGAATGAGACCGAGGTCGCGCTCGACCGCGGCGCCCAGCCGATAGCTGTCGACGCCGGATTGGCTGTCCGCATTGGCGATGGCATTCGGGTCGTTCGCATCTTCGCGTTCGAAACTGTAGCCTGCCCTCAGCCGCGCAATGGTCTGCGCGCCGAGGTCGAGGCGCAGTTCTGCGTCGATGTCGGCGCGCGGCTCCTCCTGGCCTTCGCCGGATATGTTGTCCTGGATCACGCCTTCGCCGGTCACGCTGAGCTGATGGCGGGACCAGTCGGAAGTGAGCGAACCCTTGAGCCCGGTCTCCATGAAGCTCCGGCTCTGGCTGCTGCCGCCGTTCTTCTGCCGTTCGTGGTTGAAGGTCTCGCTGAGCGCCGGCTTCAGAACGAAGGTACCGATGCGAATGCCGGGTGCCTGGCCGTCATCGGGATCGATCCGCCTGCGCAGCCCGTCGATCGTCTCCTCGCGCCGGTTCAGGCGGTTGAAGTCCTCGTCCAGAGCCGGCGAAAGGTCGGTGCCGGCAACGGCGCCGGTCGACTGCGGGTCGATCGTCGCGGGAAGCGGCTGACCTGCAGGGATGGCGACGGTGGCGCTCGCGGGCGGTGGATTGCCGAGGCTTTGCGCGCTCGCCGGCGCACAGGCGAGAAAAGCGCAGCCCGCCAGCAGCCATGCCGGCGGCTTCACACGCAAGGCGCCCGCCATCATCGAGCGTGAGATATTGGGCACCATGCGCCGTCTGTCCGCAATTGATTGCAATCGTTTCGCAATCGTAAAGGCGCGTGGTTAATCAATCGTTTCTCTGCCGCGCTTTCCGAACGCGGTTTTCCGATGTGCTCAGATCTGCTCGACCGTCAGGTGGCGGCCGCTGCTCGCGACGATGCGAACGCGTGCGCCGACCGGAAGGTCGGGGCCTTCGACGGACCAGGTCGTGTCGTCGAGCCGGACGCGTCCGCGGCCTTCCGCGATCGGCTGCTCGAGCACTGCCGTCCGTCCGACCAGGCTTTCGCCGCGCCTGTTGAGCAGCGGCTCGTCGCTCTCGGCGGAAGAGGAGACGAAGCGCCGCCCGATAAGGACGGAGGCGACCGAAAGCAAGGCGAAGGCGACGAACTGCACCTGCCAGCTCCAGAACGGCGCCTCCCAGAAGAAAAGCGAGAGGGCCCCGGTGACGAGCGCGGCGAGCGCGATCCACACGAGGAAGACGCCGGGCAGGATCAGCTCCGCCGCCAGCAGCAGGAGACCGAGGACCCACCAGCTCCAGGGGCCGAGTTCGAGGATGATGCGCGTGATCATGGGCGATCCTCAAGGCGTTTCCGAGGGAACGGAAGGACCGGTTCGGGGCGTGGACTGGCGCTGGCGCGGGGAGGACGCGGTGCCTTCACCGAAGACCTCCTTCGCGATCGCGCCTATGCCGCCGAGTGATCCGATGAGCGACGAGGCTTCCATCGGCATCAGGACGATCTTCTGGTTGTTAGCCGTCCCGATCGCGGCAAGGGCCTCGGTGTATTTCTGCGCGACGAAATAGTTGATCGCCTGCACGTCGCCGGCGGCGATCGCCTCGGAGACCATCCGGGTCGCCTTGGCCTCCGCCTCGGCCAGGCGCTCGCGTGCCTCCGCCTCGCGATAGGCGGCCTCGCGCTGGCCTTCGGCCTGGAGGATCGCCGATTGCTTCGCGCCTTCGGCACGCAGGATCTGCGCATTTCTCGAGCCCTCGGCTTCGAGCACCTGCGCGCGCTTCTCGCGCTCCGCCTTCATCTGCCGGGCCATGGCGTCGACCAGGTCTTTCGGCGGCGCGATGTCCTTGATCTCAATGCGGGTGATCTTGATGCCCCAGGGATTGGCGGCCTCGTCTACGACGTGGAGCAATCGATCATTGATCGTGTCGCGGTTCGACAGGAGTTCGTCGAGGTCCATCGAGCCCATGACGGAGCGGATATTGGTCATCGTCAGGTTGAGGAGCGCGTTTTCCAGATTGGCGACCTGGTAGGCCGCCTGTGCGGCGTTCAATACTTGGTAAAAGGCGACCGCATCCGCGGAGACGCTCGCATTGTCCTTGGTGATGACCTCCTGCGTCGGAACGTCGAGCACCTGCTCCATCACGCTCAGCTTGGAACCGATGCGATCGATGAAGGGGACGATGAGATTCAGCCCCGGCTCCATCGTCCTCGTGTAACGGCCGAAACGTTCGACCGTATATCGGTAGCCCTGCGGCACCGTCTTGATCCCGGCAAAGAGCACGAGGATCACGACAACGACGAATGCGACGACTGCGATATCCATACCGCCCATGACAGCCCCTTCCTTTTGCAACTCCAGCGTTTGGAGTCGCGCCCGAGTGATCAGGTGGCGATTCGCCGGGATAATTCAAGCGTGTCGGGAAGGTCCGCGCGTTTCTGCGATGCCTCACGGCCGAATGTCGTCAAGACAAATGGGTCAGGTCCCGTTATCGGCATGATCGAGGTGGCGGATTGCGCGGTAGAGGTTCGCCTGCCGGCGGGACAGCGCCGCCCATGCTTCCGCGGTAGCAGGGCGAGGTTCAACCTGTTCGGCGAGGCGCGACATGGCGTCGGCGGCCTCGCTGAAATGCCCGTACCAGCCGGCGCCGACGGCGGCGGACATGCCGGCGCCGAGCGCGGAGGCCTCGTTGGAAAGGCTGCGAATGACAGGCAGGCCGCTGGCATCGGCGACCATCTGTCGCCACAGAGGGCTGCCGGCGCCGCCGCCGATGACGAAGATGCGGTCGGCGGCCACTCCCATCGATTTCATCTCGAGAAGGGATCGGACGAATTCCAGCGTAATCGCCTCCATTGAGGCACGGTAGAGATGGCCTATGCCTGTCTCCGGACCCATGCCGGTGAAGGTGGCACGGGCATTCGCGTCCCAGTGCGGGTCCATGCAGCCCATCAGATAGGAGCACACGGTAACGCCGCCCGAGCCGACATCCAGGCTGCTGGCTTCCGATTCGAGCCGGTCGAAAATGGCAGGGTCCGAACGGCCGCCGGCAAAGGCGTCCAGCAGCCAGTTGACGAAATAAGCGCCAGCGCGCTGGCAGCTTTCGAGCAGGTAGCCTTCGCCGCTTGGCGAGACCAACGTGCGCCAGTAGCGGCTGAGCTTGCGAGTGGGCGACCAGCAGCCGCCGACGGCGGCCGTTCCGAGATTGAGATAGACGACCCCCGGCTTGATCACGTTGACCCCGAGGCCGGCGCAATGGCCATCGCCGCCGCCGGCATAGACCGGCAGCCCTGCCGCAAGGCCCGTCGCCATCGCGGCATGCGCGGTGACCCGGCCGATCAGGGTGCCGGGGCGGTAAAGCGGCGGCAGCTTGGTGACTGGAATGCCGAGGTGATCGAGAATCGCGCGGGACCATTGCTTCGTCTCGATATCCAGGAGGCCGAAGGGATCGCCGCTGGTCCAGCTCGCCGCGGCTTCATCCGTCAGCTTTTGAGTCAGGAAATCGTGAACGCTCAGGATCTGCGCCGCGCGGTCCAGAAGTTCCGGCTCGTGTTGGCGATAATAGCGAAGGCGATAGACGCAGGGAATGACGTCGACCGGCTTGCCCGAAATCGCATGCAGCCGCTCGCCGCCGAATTCATCGGCCAGCGACTGCACCACATCCTGTGCGCGGCGGTCGAGCCAGACGGTTGCCGGGGCGAGCGGTTTTCGGTCCTCGCCGAGCAGGACCATCGTTTCGCGCTGGTTTGAAATCGCGATGCCGTCGACGCGGTCGGCATCGATCTGGCTCATGAGCGATGACAGCGCCTGGCAGGCGGCCGACCACCAGTCCTCGGCGTCCTGCTCCGCCTTGTGCGGATGCGGCGTCGAAATGCGGTGCGGTGCGCGGCCCTCGGCCCGCGGTGTGCCGTCGGCCGTCCAGGCGACTGCCTTGACGGACTGGGTCGATGAATCCATGCCGATGACATAGCGTTCGTCGGGCTGCATGCGCATCTCCTCCACGACGAAAGGCCACGCGGTCCTTCCGTCCTCCTCAGGCCGCAGCAGATGCAGCAGCCTTTCCTCCCTATCGGCCCTGACGCCGGTCCTGCCTACCGGCCGGGCAGCCGGCTCATGCCGCCAGCAACGCCTCTCCCGTGGCGATGTCGGTAACGAAATGGGTGGCGTAGCCGGCTTCGAGAGTGGCGGTGATCGCAGCGATCTTGACCGCGCCGCCCGCCACGCAGATACGGCTCGCCACCTGCTTCAGCTCGTCGAGCGAGATGCCGACCATCCGTTCGTCATGGTCGCCGCCGATGGCGGCGCCGTGCGAATCGATGAAGCGTCCGATAATCACGGCTGCGGCGCCGCGCGCCACGTAGTCATCGATCTCCTCCTTGCTGGCGATGCCGGAGGCCCGCACCGTGCTCTTCGGCCCGATGTCGCCGACGCCGAAGAGAATGCGGTTGGTCGAATGCACCAGTTCCATCTGCTTCTTGAGCACGGGCTCGTTGAGCAGCGCCGCCTTCAGTTCTCGCGTCGACAGCACGGCCGGCGCCAGAAGGTTGACGCAGCGCGCGTGGATACGGTTCGAAAGCAGAGACGTGCAGAGTTCGGGCGAGAAATTCGGCTCCCCAGTCGAGCTGCCGGAGACTTGCACCACAGTCAGGTTGCCGACCGGGCGCGCCAGCGAAATGCGGTCGGCGACTGCGAGCACGGTGCGACCCCAGGCGACGCCGATCGTATCGCCATCCTCGATCTGGTCGGCCAGTACGCGTGCGCCGGCGTCGCCGAGCCGCTGCGACAGGCTGTCCTCGTCTCCGCTCGGGATGACGAAGGCGCCCTGGAGGCCGAACTTCTCCATCAGAGCGCGGGCGACGCTGGTGCGGCCTCCGGCCTTGGGATTGATGTTGACGGAGACGATGCCGCGCTCTCGCGCCTCCTGCAGGTAATTGACGATGGTTGCGCGTGATACGTTTAGCTGCTTGGCGATCTCGCTCTGCGTCATCTGGTCCGCATAGTAGAGCCATGCGGCCCACATGACGGCGTCGTCGAATTCGGTGGGCACACCCGCCGGGGGCTCCTCGCCAGTTCTGCCTGAAGTCTTTTCCCTTGCCATGCCGTTATCTGGCAGAGGCTGGTGGCATTTGTCAATCATCCCTGTCATGTGTATTGACATATGCCAACGTGTGTTGTCATATGCTATCCAACTTAAAAGCGGATCGAGGAATGGAAACGGCAAGCCAGCAGAATATCGCCGCAGATGCACCCGAAGGAGGCTGGACGGCCCTCATCGACGACATTCTCACCGGTGACTGGATCAATCCTGAGACGGGCAGCCGGGCGACCGTTCCCTATGAGAAAATCGTCATCAAAGAGAGCCTCGACGGCGCGGAGGCCGATCTCGTTGCCAGTCTCGGATTAGGCGAGCGCTACACGGTGGTCGCGGACGAGGCTACCTGGGATGCGATGGGCGGGCGCGTCGCAGCCGCGCTGAAGAGCCTCGGGCCGGTCGACACGGTCATCCTCGACCATCCGCATGCAGACATGGGTGCCGTGAACGACCTGACCGAAAGGCTTGCGAATGCCGACGCCGTGGTGGCGGTCGGCTCCGGCACGATCAACGACCTCTGCAAGTTCGTCACCGGCCGCATCAACCGCCGTTATGCCGTTTTCGCGACGGCCGCCTCGATGAACGGCTACACCTCCACCACGGCCTCCATCACTTTGCAAAACGGCCTCAAGGTCTCGCTATCGTCGCATGCGCCGGCTGGCTTCTTCGTCGATCTGGCGGTTACAGCCGCGGCTCCTCGCTATCTCTCTGCGGCGGGTTTTGCCGATTGCCTCGTGCGCTCCGTCGCTCAGATCGACTGGTGGATGTCCCACCGGCTGATCGGCAGCCTCTATTCGAGCGTGCCCTATATCATCCAGGATGCCGACGAACGCGCGCTGAACGCGCGTGCGGCCGGTATCGCCCAGGGTAGCATCAGTGCGAATGGCTATCTTCACCGCGTCCTTACGCTTTGTGGCTTCGGTGTCTCCTTCACCGGCATGTCGAACCACGGCTCGATGGGCGAGCATCAGGTCTCGCACTATATCGACTGCTTTGCCGGCGAGGATCATCCGGGCACGCTGCACGGCCAGCAGGTGGGCGTGGCGACGCTGACCATGGCGCGGCTGCAGCGCATCTTCCTCGACAGCGACAAGCCGCCGGTCATCCGCCCCACAAGGATCGACCCTGCGGATATGGCCCGGCGCATGGGCGGCGACATCGCCGCCCAATGCTACGCCGAAATTCAGCCGAAGATTTTCGATGAGCGGTCCGCCGCCGAGATCAACGAAAAGCTCACCGAGCTCTGGCCGACGCTCCGCCGGGAACTGGAGGCTTTCGCGCTGCCGGTCGCCGAAATGAAACAGCTCTTGCGGGATGCCGGCGGCCCGATGACGGCAGCCGATCTCGGTCTGTCGGCCGATTTCTACCGCGAGGCGGTGCTGCACTGCCGCGAAATGCGCAACCGTTACACTTTCCTCGATATTGCCGCCGATGCCGGCCTCCTCGAGGATTTCGTCGGCGGGGAGACGTGAGACGATGCGCGCGGTTACCGAGATGCCGATCGATGTCGCCGCCCGGATCACGGTGCTCTTCGCCGACATCGACGATACGCTGACCAACGAGGGGCTGCTGCCGGCCGCAGCCTATGACGCGGTCGAGCGCCTGACGGAAGCAGGGGTGGCGGTAGCTCCTATTACCGGCCGGCCGGCAGGATGGTGCGACATGATCGCCCGCATGTGGCCGGTCGCGGGCGTCGTCGGCGAAAACGGCGCCTTCTATTTCGCCTATGACCGAACGAGACGCCGCATGCGCCGCAGCTTCGCCATCGCCGATGCCCAGCGCGCCGCCGACCGGGAGAAGCTCGCCCGGGTGCGCGCCCGCATCCTCGCCGAGGTGCAGGGGGCGGCAGTCTCCGCGGACCAGCTCTATCGCGAGGCCGACCTCGCAATCGATTTTTGCGAGGATGTGCCAACGCTTCCGGTCTCGGACGTCGACCGAATCAAGCGCATCTTCGAAGAGGAAGGCGCCGTCGCCAAGGTCTCCTCCATCCATGTCAATGGCTGGTATGGAGCCTATGACAAGTTGACCATGACGCGCCGGTTTGCCGACGACATCCTCGGCGTCGACATCGACGCCGAGCGCGACAGGATCGTCTTCGTCGGCGACAGCCCGAACGACGCGCCGATGTTCGGCTTCTTTCCCAATGCCTGCGGCGTTGCGAACGTGCTGGCCTTCCAGGGCCGCATCGATGCGGAGCCGGCTTATGTGGCCGAGCGCGAGGGCGGCCATGGCTTCGTCGAAGTTGCGAACCGCATTCTCGACGCCCGGTCGGGAAGGAGTGCAGCATGAGGAGCGCGGTGTACGACATCGCCATTGTCGGCGGCGGCATCAATGGCGCAGGCGTAGCCCGCGACGCGGCCGGTCGAGGCCTGAAGGTACTGCTGGCCAAACAATCCGATCTCGGCTCGGCCACCTCCTCGGCCTCGACCAAGCTCATTCATGGCGGCCTGCGCTATCTCGAACACCACGAATTTCGGCTGGTTCGCCACGCTCTGGAAGAACGTGAACGGCTCTGGGCGATTGCGCCGCACATTATTTGGCCGCTGCGCTTCGTGTTGCCGCACCGCAAGGGCCTGCGTCCCGCCTGGCTGCTGCGGCTCGGCCTGTTTCTCTACGATCATCTCGGGGGGCGCAAGCTCCTGCCGGGGACGAAGACGCTGCGGCTGAGGACCCATCCGGCGGGCGAGGCGCTGCGCGACATTTCGGCGATCGGCTTCGAATATTCCGATTGCTGGGTGCAGGACAACCGGCTTGTCGTGCTCAATGCGCGCGATGCGGCGATGAGAGGGGCTGATATCAGGGTACGCACCCGTTGCGTCGCCGCACGCCGCGACGGCGCTCTCTGGCGGCTGACGCTCGAAGACGCCGAAACCGGTCGCAAGAGCGAGGCCACGGCCCGCGCACTGGTCAATGCCGCAGGCCCTTGGGCCGACAAGGTGGTGTCCGATGTCGCCGGCATCGGGGCGCGAGGCTGCGTTCGTCTCGTGCAGGGCAGCCATATCGTCGTCAGAAAACTCTATGAGCACGATCGCTGCTACATCTTCCAGAATCCGGACGGCCGCATCTTCTTCGCCATTCCCTATGAAGAGGACTTCACCCTCATCGGCACGACGGACCGTGATTACAAGGGCGCTCCCGAGGCGGTCGCAGCCTCGGCGGAGGAAGTCGACTATCTGCTTGCCGCAGCATCGTCCTATTTCCGCACGGAGCTTTCGACAGCCGATGTCGTCTGGACCTATTCCGGCGTGCGCGCCCTTTTCGACGACGGCGCCGCCAACGCGCAGGAGACGACGCGCGACTATGTGCTGCAACTGGACCGGCCGGGGGCGCAGGCGCCGATGCTTTCCGTATTCGGCGGCAAGATCACCACCTATCGCTGCCTTGCGGGTGACGTTCTGGACAAGCTCGCCACAGTCTTTCCGGATTGGAGCAGGCAGCGAGGCTGGACGGCGACGCAGCCGCTGCCCGGCGGCGCCTTTCCGGCCGGAACGGCCGATGATCTCGCAAGAGCCATTCTCGATGAGCATCCCTACCTCACCGAGCGGGAGGCGCGCCGGCTCGTACGCCATTACGGGCTGGAGGCGCGGGACATTCTCGGCAAGGCGCAGGATCGCCTCGATCTCGGCCGCGATTTCGGCGGCTCGATGACCGAGGCGGAAATCACCTTCCTTATGGAACGCGAATTTGCGCTGACGGCTGCCGATGCCGTCTGGCGGCGCACGAAGTCCGGATTGCGGATGACAAGCGAGGAGATCGAGGCGCTGGACCGATACATGCGGGAGCGGCGCGGCGCCGGTGCGACTTCGCGCGCAGCCGGATAGGCCTGCCGCTTCCTGAAAAGGGCGGGGGTCCGAAGGAGGAGACGACGGTTTTATCCATGCCGTCGCGGAATGGTCGGAGGGGACGGGCAAGGGGCGGGAGACCGCCGCCCGTGATGTCCGTGGGAGGAGAAGGCAATGTCCATTGCACAGGTGAAGCGCATCGCGATCTCGGATTCGCCGTGGCCATGGCTCCTGCCGCTGATCGCGCTGCTCGTCGTCTTCACCATCTATCCGTTCTTCTACAATATATGGCTCAGCTTCCACGAGTTCGTACCGAAGAGCCGCGGCCTCAAGTTCGTCGGCGTGGACAACTGGATTCAGCTTTGGAACGACAGCCGCTTCTGGGGCGCGCTTGGCGTCACCTTCCTCTATTTCGCCGTGGCCCTGATCATCGAGATCACCCTCGGCATGGCGATCGCGCTTCTGCTCGACGCGGAACTGCCCGGTTTCGGGATGCTGCGCGCGGTGCTTTCGATGACGCTGGTCATCCCGCCGGCTATCGCCGGCATGATGTTTCTCCTGATGGAGGATTCGCAGTTCGGTGCGCTCTCCTATCTCCTCGGCCTCGTCGGCCTGCTCGACAAAGCGACGCCGATGCTTGCCACGTCCTCGCTGGCGCTGATCGGCGTGCTGATCGCGGAGGTCTGGCAATGGACGCCGTTCATGGTGCTGATCTTCCTGGCCGGGCTGCGATCGCTGCCGGCTGAACCGTATGAGGCGGCGATGATCGACGGAGCATCGTCCTTGCAGATGTTCCGCCGGCTGACGCTGCCGATGATGTCGCGCGTCATCGCCGTGGCGGTGCTCCTGCGCGGCATCGATCTCTTCCGCGTCTTCGACTACGTCTTCGTCATGACTTCGGGCGGCCCCGGCACCGCGACGTATACGGTCAGCCTCTATGCGTGGCAGCAGACCTTCTCCTTCCTGAAATGGGGCTACGGCGCAACGCTGAGCCTGACGAGCCTGATCATCGTCATGGTCATGGCCAACATATTCATCCGCGTTGCAAAGGTGAGGTGGTAACATGCATCAGAGCGCTTTCACCCGCACGCTGCGCACCATTGCCGGCTGGCTCGTCGTCGGGGCTTTCTTTTTCCCGATCTATTTCTGGACCTCGGTCGCGTTCCGTGACGCCAAGGACATTTTCAACTGGCCGCCGATCTTCTTCGGCTTTCAGCCGACCGTAAGGAATTTCGAACAGGTCTTCGGCATCTCGCTGGGCTTCGGTTTCGGCAGCCAGGAAACCGTGACCCCGGGCGGGGGCAACTTCTACATGGGCCCCCGCCTCTGGGACTCTATCGTCGTGGCATCCTTCTCGACGGTGCTGGCGATCGTGGTCGCGACGCTTGCTTCTTATGCGCTGTCGCGCATGCACTTCCGCGGCCGCCACGAATTCGTCAACTGGGTGCTGTCGACCCGCATGATGCCGCCCGTTGCGGTGGCGATCCCGATGTTCTTCATCTTCAAGCAGTTCAACCTGCTCGACACCTATACGGGCGTCATTCTGGTTCATGGTCTGATGAACCTGCCGCTGGCGGTGTTGCTCCTGAAGAGCTTCTTCGACGACATCCCCGCGGAAATCGACGAGAGCGCGCTGCTCGACGGCGCGTCGCGCTGGACGATCTTCCGCCGCATCGTGCTGCCGATGGCCAAGGGCGGCATCGCCGCCACCGCCGTGCTCTGCTTCATCTTCTCGTGGACGGAGTTCCTCTTCGTCCTGACCTTGACGCAGACGGGCCTGAAGACCGTGCCGGTCGTGTCGTCGACCTTCGTGACATCGATCGGAACCGCCTGGGGCAATATGGCGGCCCTCGGCGCGGCGGCGATCGTGCCCGCCTTCATCGTGATCCTGCTCGTTCAGCGCCACCTGGTGCGTGGTCTGACGATGGGTTCGCTGAAGCAGTGAGAATGCGGCGCGCGCGCCGACAACAGGAGATATCGGAGCCACTTCCGGCACCCGATAGAGGAGGAGAGACATGAAAGAGAAAGACAGAAAGTTTTATCTCGCATCCGTGACCGACCGCTTCGTCCGCGGCCAGATGGACCGCCGCAGCTTCCTGCGCACGGCCGGCACGCTCGGCCTCGGCGCGACTGCGCTCGGAATGGGCTTCGGCAGCCGGCCCTTCGGGGTGACGAGGGCGCTTGCCCAGGAACAACTCCAGCCGTCCGCCGAAGTGCTCTCCTGGCTCAAGGAGGTGGCCAAGCCCTTTGCGGGAACGACGCTGAAGCTCGCGACGGAATCGACGCCGCCGTCGAATGCCATCAACTCGCAACTGAAGAAATACTTCGAAGAAGCGACCGGCATCAGGGTCGAGATCGAGGTTCTGCCGCTCGAGCAGGTTCTACAGAAGCTCACGCTGGATGTCGCCTCCTCGCTCGGTAGCTACGACCTCTACTACATCGACCAGAGCTGGTCGGCATCCTTCAGCGAAGACGTATTCGATCCGCGCGAGCAGCTTCAGGAGAAGCCCGACCTCGCCATGCCGAACTACAATATCGACGACTTCATGCCGGCGCTCGTCGACGGCATCGCCAAATACGGGGACCGCTGGGTCGGCGTGCCCTATGATATCCCCATCTTCATCATGATCTACCGCAAGGATATCTACGAGAAACTCGGGCTCAAGGCGCCGGCAACGTTCGAGGATCTGCTGAACAATTCCGCCGCCATCACCAAGGAAATGGGGCCTAACCTCTACGGCTATGCCGGCCAGATGAAGTCCGGCCATTATGCGCTGGAATGCGAATGGACCTCCATGCTCTGGGGGAATGGCGGCTCGATCTTCAACGCCGACAAGAAGTTCGTCGGCAATGATGAGCGGGGCATCGCCGCGCTCGACTATTATACCAGGCTCAAGGAAGCCATGCCGCCGGGCGTGGACCAGTGGACCTGGGACGGCCAGGGCCAGGCGATTGCTCAAGGCGTTGCCGCCTCGATGCTCTCCTGGGGCGAGTTCTTCCCCTATTTCGACGATGCGAGCCAGACCAAAGTTTCCGGCCTCTGCGAGGCGGTCGTCCCGCCGCAGCCGGTCGCGCTCAGGAAGCCCGAAGAATGCGGCTATGGCGAAATCCCAGGCGTCGGCCACCAGGGCGGCTCCTCGCTGGCGGTGTCCAGATATTCGAAGAGCCCGGACGCGGCGTGGATATTCATGCAATGGGCGACCTGCGCCGATACGCAGGCCCTCATCACCACGCTCGGCGGCGGCACCGGCCCCACCCGCGCCTCGGTCTATGACGACCCACGCGTCAAGGCCAATGCCCGCGTCGGCGCGGGCACGACTCGCCACCTGTCGGTCGTTCGCGAGACGATCGACAAGTACATGGGCTCGGAACCGGATCTGCCGGAATGGGCGCAGCTGTCGAGCGACACGATCCCCGTCGGCCTCGGCAAGTATTTCGCAGGCAGCTACGGTTCCTCCAAGGAAGCGATGGACGACATCGCCTCTCAGGTCGAAACCGTGCTGAAAGGTTGACGAATATGGGCGGGGGCGCCGCTGCGTCGGCGCCCTTTCCGGCCGGGATAAGACGAAAGACAGGGGAACACGATGTCTGAAAAACCGCTGATCGCGATTACGGGCGCCAGCTCCGGTATAGGCGAGGCCGTTGCGCGGGCCTTCTCCAAGGCCGGCCATCCGCTTCTGCTGATCGCCCGCCGACTCGACCGGCTCGAGGCGCTCGGCCTGCCGAACGCCGTGCTGAAGAAGGCCGACGTGCGCGACCGTGCTGCACTTGCCGGCGCAGTCGGCGAAGCCGAGGCGACATTCGGCCCGGTCGACATGATGTTTGCCAATGCCGGCATTGCGCGGCTCGGCGACATCGCCCGCCAGGCGCCCGAGGAATGGGACGAAATGATCGACATCAACACCAAGGGCGTGATGAACAGCGTGCATGCGGTGCTCACAGGCATGATCTCGCGGAAGCATGGAACGCTGGTGATGATGAGCTCGATTGCCGGACGCAAGGTTTATCCGGACCATACGGTCTATTGCGGCACGAAGTTCTTCGTCCACGCGGTCTCGGAAAGTTTGCGGGAGTATCTGGCGCCGCACGATGTGCGCGTCATCGTCGTCTCCCCCGGCATCATCGATACGGAGGTGCTGGATCACGTGAAGGACGAAACGACCCTTGCCAATTACAAGGCGAACAAGGCGGCGATCGGCGGCGGCATTTCGGCTGACGTGGTCGCGGACCTCATCCTCGACGCCTATCAGCTGCCGCAACGCGCGATCGTCCAGGAAATCGTCATCACGCCGACCCGCCAGAAATACTGACGCAGCAAAGACATCGCCCGCGACAGGGGCGGACAAACGGATAATGGAGTACGACCGATGGCGACCGTGGAATATCAACGAATTGGCAAGTCCTTCGGCGCCGTCACGATCATGCGCGACATCTCCTTCCGGATCGAGGACCACGAATTCGTGGTCCTGCTCGGACCATCGGGCTGCGGCAAGACGACCTTGCTCAGAATGACGGCCGGCCTCGAATCCGTCAGCGAAGGCGACCTCATGATCGGCGGCAAGCGCGTCAACGACGTGCATCCGCGTGACCGTTCGATCGCGATGGTCTTCCAGAACTACGCGCTCTATCCGACGATGAAGGTCTATGACAACATCGCCTTCAGCCTGGAAGTGGCGAAGATTCCGGCCGCGGACATAAAGAAGCGGGTGGAATGGACGGCTGCGACCCTCAATCTCACCGCCTATCTCGACCGCTACCCGAAGGAGCTCTCCGGCGGCCAGCGGCAACGCGTCGCCATGGGCCGTGCCATGGTGCGCGAGGCGGAGGTGTTCCTGTTCGACGAGCCGCTTTCGAATCTCGATGCCAAGCTGCGCGCCCATATGCGAACGGAGATCCGCCAGCTGCACAACCGGCTGAAGACCACCACCATCTACGTGACGCATGACCAGATCGAGGCCATGACCATGGCCGACAAGATCGTCGTCATGCGCGCCGGCAAGATCGAGCAGATCGGCTCGCCCGACGACGTCTACGACCGGCCGGCCAGCAAATATGTCGCCGATTTCATCGGATCCTCTTCCATCAACTTTCTCCCCGGAACCGTGGTCGTCGGCAATGGCGCTCCTGCCGTCGATACGGCGACCGGTCGCGTGACGGTCGAGGAGTCTTCCGCTCTAAAGCCGGGCCAGAAGGTCGTGCTGGGCCTGCGCCCGACAGACGTGGTTGTCGATGCCGATGGTCCGCTTGTAGCCAAGGCGATCCTCACCGAGCGGCTCGGCCACGACGCGCAGCTCTTCTGCGAGGGCCCAGAGGGAAGTTTTGTCGCCGTCGTCGACAAGGCTGCGCGTTTCTCGGAAGGCGCCGAGATCCGCTTCGCGATCCCACCTTCCAAGGTGCACGTTTTCGATGCCGAAACCGAGATCCGCATCTGACTGCTGCGGACCGGACTTCACGCTACTGATCGACTGGAGCCGGCCGCTGCGCGCGGTGCCGGCAAGGAAAGGAACTGCCATGAAATCGCGCTGGTCGGACTCCGAGTTCACCTCAATCATCGAGGCCTATGTTGCCAAGGGCGTCAATCGCGACCTCGCCATCCGCACCTATACGACCCGGCTGCTCGGCTCAGATCCGGAACTGGTGCTGCACGGCGGCGGAAACACCTCGGTCAAGACCACGTTCAAAGAAATGGATGGCACCGAGGTGAGCGTGCTCTGCGTCAAAGGCAGCGGATGGGATATGGGGACGATCGAGCCGCAGGGTCTGCCGGCCGTACGCTTGCAGCCTCTGCAGGCCATGATCGATTTCGAGACGCTCTCCGACGACGACATGGTGATGCTTCAACGCCGCCTGCTTGTCGATCCCGGCGCGCCCAATCCGTCGGTCGAGGCCATTCTGCATGCAATCCTGCCCTTCCGGCACATCGACCATACCCATGCGAACGCGATCGTCTCGCTCACGAATCAGCCGCATGGCGAAGATCTCATCCGTGAGCTCTTTCCCGAATCGATCATCGTTCCCTATGTGATGCCGGGCTTCGATCTGGCAAAGGCTTGTGACGCCGCCTTCAAGGCAAATCCGAAGGGCGACGGCATGATCCTGTTGAAGCACGGCATCTTCACCTGGTCGGATGACCCGCGTGAGGCCTATGAGGACATGATAGCCAAAATCGACAAGGCCGAGCGGCACCTGTCCCGAGGCAGGCTGAAGCCCTTCAAGGGCATCGCCGTTCCCGGAGCCCTTGCCTCCGCCGCGGATATCGCGCCGATTCTGCGCGGCTCGCTGGCGATCGACACCGGTATCGAAGGCGCCCCGCGGCGCTTCGTCCTGGAACACCGTACGAGCGAGAAGATACTCGACTTCTGCAACGCCGAAAATATCGAGAGCCTGGTGCGCCGCGGCAATGCGACGCCGGAACACGTGATCCATATCAAGCGCTTCGGCGTGGCTCTGCCCGCGCCCGAGAAGAACAGGCTCGGCGAATGGGCGGAGAAGGCAAGGGAGGCGGTCGCCGCCTATGAGGCCGACTACAAGGCGTATTTCGAGCGCAACAATGCCCGCGTCGGCGGCGGCAAGCACATGCTCGACCCGAAGCCGCGCGTGTTCTATGTCGCCGGCATCGGCCTCTTCGCCGCCGGCGCGGCGCGAAAGAACGCACTGGTCGGAGCCGACGTGGCGGAGGCGACCGTCGATGTCATCACCAAGGCGGAAGGCATCGAGGCTTTCGAGGCGCTCTCGGAGGCCGATCTTTTCGATATCGAATACTGGTCGCTCGAGCAGGTGAAGCTGTCAAAGGTGCAGGAAAAGCCTTTGACGCGGCAGGTGGCGATCGTCACCGGCGCCGCAAGCGGGCTCGGCCTTGCCGTGGCCGAGGCCCTGAAGGCGGAGGGTGCCGAACTGGCACTGTTCGACATTTCCGAGGACGCGTTGAATGCGGCGGCAAAAAAGCTGGACGCGCTGCCTGTCCTCTGCGACGTGACCAGCCCGGAAGCTGTCGACGCGGCGGTCAGCAAGGTCGCGCAGCACTATGGTGGCGTCGATATCCTGATCTCGAATGCGGGTGCCGCCTTTCAGGGCAAGCTGCTCGGCGTCGAGGAGGCGACCTTCCGAAGGGCCTTCGATCTCAATTTCTGGAGCCATCATTATGTAGCGCGCGCGGTAGTGCGCGTCATGGAACAGCAGAAGACGGGCGGCGCGCTGGTCTTCAACGTCTCCAAACAGGCGGTGAATCCTGGGGCCGACTTCGGCCCCTATGGGACCTCCAAGGCGGCGCTGATGGCCCTGATGCGGCAGTATGCGATCGAGCACGGCGGTTCCGGCATAACCTCCAACGCCGTCAATGCAGACCGTATCCGGACCGGCCTGATGACCGACAAAATGGTCGAGGAACGCTCGAAGGCGCGCGGCCTGACACCGGAGGACTATATGCGCGGCAACATGCTCCGCCGCGAAGTGACCGGCGCCGATGTGGCAGCGGCCTTCGTGCATCTGGCCAAGGCTCGCACCTCAACCGGAGCGGTCGTCACCGTCGACGGCGGCAATGTCGCCGCGATGATGCGCTGAGGGAACGGAGGAGGACGAAGATGGCAATGATCCTCATTCTCGGAGCTGGCGTGATGGGCACTGCCTTGGCCGTGCCGGCAAGCGACAATGGCCATAAGGTGCTGCTGGCCGGCACGCCGCTCGATGCAGTGCCGGTTGCCCGGATGAAAGCGGGCGGAACCCATCCGAAGCTCGACGCACCGCTTTCCGAAAAGGTGACGATCCTCGCTGACGAGGAGCTCGGTGCGGAACATGCCGAGGCGGCCGATCTTGTCGTCGTCGGCGTCAGCAGCCCGGGCATCGCCTGGGCGGTTAACCGGCTGAATGGCCTGCTGCGCTCGAAAAAGGCGGTCGCCTTCGTCACGAAGGGCCTCGACCGCGAGGGCGAACGGATCGTCACCTATGCCGAGACGCTGCCGCCACAGATCGCCAATATGGAAAGCTTCATCGGCATCGGCGGCCCCTGCATCGCGCGCGAGCTTGCCAACCGCTGCCCGACATCCAGCATCTATGCCAGCCGCGACCGGGCGGCGGCTGCCTTTGCCGCGGGCCTGATGCGGGCGCCCTTTTACCGTCTTGCGCTCAGCGAGGATGTAACCGGCGTCGAGGCCTGCGCGGCGCTCAAGAACTTCTTCGCGATCGGCGTGAGCGCCATGCAAACGCGATATCCGGACAGGCTGCGCGCCGATTGCCAGTCGAGGAACCCGACGGCGGCAGCCTTCAACCAGGCAGCGCAGGAAATGGCGCTGCTCTGCGAACGGATTGGCGGCAGCCGTGCTTCCGCCTTCGACCTCGCCGGGATCGGCGATCTGCATGTGACGGTCGGCGGCGGGCGCAATAGCCGGCTGGGTCACGGCCTCGGCCTTGGCCACACCGTTTCTGAGGTTATGGCGGGCGAGCTCGGCGGCGAAACGGTCGAGGGTATCGACACCGCACGGATCGTCGGCTCACTGCTCCGGCAAATCGACAATGCCGCCACCCTCCTGCCTCTCGCAACTGCCATCACGACGGCCGTACTGGACGGCGGTGCATTCTCCTTCGACTTCCAAAGGATTTAGAGCACTCGCCGGAAAGTGTTAACGGTTCCGTGCGCACGTGCATCACCTCGGACGGCTGGAGCGTTTCAGCGTTTCAATGAGACTCTGAAACGCTTTGGGCTACAGCCAGCCCTCAAGCTCGCGGCGCACCACATGGTTGAGCACGGCCATGCCTTCGGGACTGTCGTTCAGGCAAGGTATATGGGCGAATTTCTCGCCGCCGTTATGGTGGAAGCTCTCGGCGGCCTGGCCGGCGATCTCTTCGAGCGTCTCCAGACAGTCGGAAACGAAGCCCGGATTGATGACGGCGATCCGCTTCACGCCTTCCTTGGCCAGTCTTTCCACGGTGGCGTCCGTATAGGGCTGCAGCCACTCTTCCGGGCCGAAGCGCGACTGGAAGGTGACTTGAAGTCTGTCCTGCGGCCAGCCGAGTTTTTCGCGGAGCAGCCGCGCAGTCTTCTGGCATTGGCAATAATAGGGGTCGCCTTTTTCGAAATAACTCTTCGGGATGCCGTGGAAGGAGGCGAGCACGAGTTCCGGCTCCCAATCGAGAGTCGCGAGATGCTTGTTTATCGAGGTGGCCAGGGCATCGATATAGACCGGGTCGTCGTGATAGGGCGGCACGGTTCTGAGCGCCGGCTGCCAGCGCATCTTGAGCAGGGCCTCGAAGGCCTTGTCGTTGACGGTGGCGGTGGTGGCTGCGGCATATTGCGGATAGAGCGGGAAAACGAGAATCCGCTCGCATCCGGCCTTCTGCAGCGCCTCGATGCGCGACGCGATCGAGGGCTGGCCATAGCGCATGGCCCAGTCGACGACGACCTGCGGCTGGCCGCCAAAGGCCTCGGCCATCAGTGCCGCCTGGTTGCGCGTGTAGGTCCTGAGCCAGCTTTCGTTCAGGTCCTTGTTCCAGATGAGCTCGTAGGCCTTGCCGACCTTGCGCGGCCGGGTGTTGAGCACGATGCCGTAGAGGATCGGATACCAGAAGAGACGCGACCATTCGATCACGCGCCTGTCGCTCAGGAACTCCCTGAGATAGCGGCGCATGGAGGTCACGTCGGTGCCGTCCGGCGTGCCGAGATTTACCAGGAGCACGCCCAGCTTCCCGTAGCCGACGGCGGGGTGTTCGGTGTTCGCATCCATGGCTGTCATCCCGGTTCTCGTGAGGCGGCCGCGCTTCTGCGTGGCTGTGCGGCAGTTTCAAATCCTTCTAAAAAGAAATACCGGCGCGGGAAAGCCCGCGCCGGTCGCAAATGTCGAGGCAAATTGTCTTACTCGGCCGGGATCTCCAGCTCGCGGCCGATTTCGAGCGCCCGCGGCGCCGGATCGCCATTGGCCGACGATATCCGCTTCCATTCGGTGCCGCTGCCGTAGAAGGACTGGGCGAGGTCCCACAGCGTGTCGCCCCGGACGATGACGTGCTTGCGCGGACCTTCGGCTGCGGCCGCTGCCTCGGCCGAAGGCTCCGGGGCTGGGGCGGCCGTTCCGCCTTCGGCCGGCTTTGCGGCGGCTTCCGGCTCCGGTGCAGCGCTCGGCGGCGCTTCCGGCGCGACAGCCACTTCTGCTATGCGGCCGTCGATGTAGGGATTGAACGGCTGATGCGCCGCAAGATAGTCCGCAAGCACGGTTTCGAGGCCCGGGCCGTAGTCATAGGCGTTCTCGCCCTTGTCCTTGAAGACCGCGTACCCATCGCCGCCGCTGCGCATGAAGTTGTTGCTGACCAGCGAATAGGTCTTTTCCGGATCGAGTGCTGCGAAGGCGTCGCCCTCCTTGACCTCGACGCTGACGAGGCGGCT
The DNA here is from genome assembly GCF_030064585.1 of Ensifer meliloti. Taxonomy (NCBI): domain Bacteria; kingdom Pseudomonadati; phylum Pseudomonadota; class Alphaproteobacteria; order Hyphomicrobiales; family Rhizobiaceae; genus Ensifer; species Ensifer meliloti. The sequence goes on along the minus strand of NZ_CP120365.1, from coordinate 1,733,213 downwards.
GCCGGCGGGCTTCGAACGATCGAAGGAATATTTGAGGCCCGCGACCTGCGGGAAGCGCCCGCCGCCTTCTTCGACCTGGCTGAGCCCGTTCTCCAGGGCTGCGCGGATGTCGGAGCCCTTCAGCTGGAAGGTGGAAAGCGTGTTCTGGAAGGGCAGGACGGTGATGACTTCGCCCATCGTCACGTCGCCGCCGTCGATCGAAGCGCGCAAGCCGCCGCCGTTGGTGATGGCGACCGTCACCCCCTGGCCCTTGACGCGATCGAGCATCGCGTCGGCCACGAGGCTGCCCATCTCGCACTCCTTGGCGCGGCAGGTCTCGCGCGATCCGTCGATCGGCGCCTCGGTTTTGGCAATCACTTTCGACCGCAACTCTTCGATGGGCTTGGCGAGTTCCTTGACGCGCGCGACCACGGCCTCGTCCGGCTTTACGGAGGAATCGACGAGGATCGGGTCGCCCTTGGCGGCCTTGACCACGCCGCTGTCGTCGAACGTCACCACGAGATCGCCGAGATATTTACTGTAGGAGCCGGCCTGTACCACCGGCACCTTGTAGCCGCCGGGATTGTCGACCATCGTCGGGTAGGGGCCTTCGGCCTTTTCGTCGGTGTTGGAAAGCAGGCTGTGGGAGTGGCCGCCGACCACCACGTCGACGTCCGGGATCTTGGCGATCGCCGCGAGGTCGCGCGGGTAGCCGACATGGGTGAGCGCGATGATCTTGTTGACGCCCTGCTTTTTGACCTCTTCGATCGCGCTGGTGATGGTTGCCACGTCCTCGCCGATGAGGATGTCCGGCCCGACCGACGAGAGCTCCGGCGTGTCGTTGGCCACTGCGCCGACGATGCCGATCTTCTGCCCGCCGACATCGAGCACGATCGACGGCTTGATCCGGTCGCCGATCTTCGACTTGTGGCTCGGCAGCACATTGGCGGTGACGACCGGGAAAGCGACCTTGTCGAGGAAGCTGGCAAGGCCGTCTTCGGCTTCGTCGAACTCGTGGTTGCCGACGGTCATCGCGTCGAACTTCATCAGGTTGAGGAATTCCGCTTCGGTGGCGCCCTTATAGGTGGTGAAGAAGAGCGAACCCTGGAAGTTGTCGCCGGCGTTGAGCAGAAGCACGTTCTTGCCCGTCAGTTCCTGGCGCTTCTGGTCTATCAGCGTCTTGAGGCGGGCGACGCCTCCGAAGCACTCGTTCTTGCCCTCTTCCTCGGCCGAGCAAGTCGAATCGAATTTGTTGATCGATTCGATGCGCGAATGAAGGTCGTTGATGTGCAGGATGTTCAATTCATAATCGGCAAAAGCTGCGCCCGACGAGAGCGCGAGAAGGGAAGCGGCAAAGAGGCCCGTCCGCATGTGTCTGATCATGGTCTGCTCCTGTGTGCTGTCGGCCGAGTTCCAGGTAAGACGCGCCGCGCTGTAGCGGATGTTTTCACCAGTCGAGATCGACTTCAAGCCGCAAACGCATGCCTTCTTTGCCGGATTTCAGATAAGGTTAAGCCCACTCGAAGAGAAAAAAGGCCCCGCTGGAGAGCGGGATGAGGAAAAGTGTGCGCGGTTTTCCGCCCGCATCCCGCGTCTCAACTTCTAGGAATCGATCACGTTCATGTTTTTAGGCCGACCCGACCTGAAAACATCGTGATCTAGGGGCCTTGCTCGTGGGGCCGGAGGCCTCAGCCGCGGCGCGCCAGCGAGAACTGTGCGCCGGAGTCCGTCGTACAGTTCAGCTGCGCCGGCGTTGCCAGCGCACAGTTGACCTTGGACTGGGTGTTGCGCACCAGCGACGTCATGTTGATTTCCACCAGCGTCGGGCTGACGTTTACATAGTTGCCGGAGGCGAGAAGCTGGTTCGTGTCGGTCGTGCGCGTCGAGAAGGTGCCGCCTGCGAAAGTGGAGACGATGCCGTTCGGATCGACCCAGGAACCCTCGACACCCGTCGCCTGCGGCGCCGAAGACATTGGCCGGAGTTCCCGAGGCTGGGACTGACAGGATGCCAGCGCGGCGGCAGTTGCCAGGAGGGTGAGGATGGCGAATGGCTTCATCGGCGTTTCTCCCGCGTCACGAGTTGAGCGGGATGCGAACGCAAAACCGCTTCATGCTTTCCTGTCCCCGCTCTACCGCATAATTGCGCGGATCGGAACCGATCCGGGTGCAATTGTGCGGCGTTTCAAAGCACCGCAGCGACCGTTGTGCGTCTTTTGAGACACGCGGGTGCTGCAGTGCGCGAAACATGCCGCGATCATGAGTTGAAAGCAAGAGCGGGCATGCGCGCGGCGCGCTCGACATTCGCAAAAGAAAAGGCCCGGAGCAGGACTGCTCCGGGCCGACAGGTCGTGCTTCGTCGCGTGAACCTCAGCGGACGAGAATGTTCCTGAACTGCCAGGGGTCCTTCGTGTCGATGTCTTCCGGGAAAAGGCCCGGGCGCCCATCGAGCGGTGTCCAGTCGGTGTAGTGCCCCTCGACGGGGCCGAGATAAGGCATCTGCACTTCCAGGCAGCGCTTGTAGTCCATCTCGTCGGCTTCGACGATGCCGGCCTTCGGGTTTTCAAGAGCCCAGACCATGCCGGCAAGAACGGCGCTCGTGACCTGCAGGCCGGTGGCGTTCTGGTAGGGCGCGATGCGGCGGGTTTCTTCCAGCGAGAGACGCGAGCCGTACCAGTAGGCATTCTTGGCATGGCCGTAGAGCAGCACGCCGAGCTCGTCGACCCCGTCTACGAGCTCATGCTCGTCCAGGACGTGCAGTTCCGGCTGCGCCTTGCCGCCGTTGCCGAACATCTCGTGCAGCGAGAGAACGGCATCGTTGGCCGGATGATAGGCGTAGTGGCAGGTCGGGCGGTAGGAGACCTCGCCGTCCTTGTCGCGGACGGTGAAGAAGTCGGCGATCGAGATCGATTCGTTGTGAGTGACGAGGAAGCCGTATTGCGGGCCGGGCGTCGGGCACCAGCTGCGCACGCGGGTGTTGGCACCGGGCTGCTCCAGGTAGATCGCCGCCTTGCAGCCCTTCTTGTGCTTCTTGGCGTTCTTCGGCATCCAGTTCTCGTGGGTGCCCCAGCCGAGTTCGGCCGGCTGCAACCCTTCGGAAATGAAGCCTTCGACCGACCAGGTGTTCCAGAATACATTGAGCGGCTTCGGGTGCTTCGCGCGCTGGGTATCGCGCTCGGCGATGTGGACGCCCTTGACGCCCGCTTTCTTCATCAGCTTCGCCCAGCCTTCACGGTCGTCCTGGTGCGGTTCCTCGTATTTCAGTCCGAGATCGTCGGCGAGGTTGAGGAGGGCCTTCTTGACGAACCAGGAAACCATGCCGGGATTGGCGCCGCAGGTCGAAACGGCGGTCGTGCCGCCCGGGTTCTTTTCCTTTTCGCGGCGAACGGTTTCGCGCAGCGCGTAGTTCGTGCGCGCGGCATTGTCCATTTCCGCGTCGAAGTAGAAGCCGAGCCAGGGCTCGATGACCGTGTCGACGTAGAGCACGTCGAGCTTGCGGCAGAGTTTGATGATGTCGAGCGAAGAGGTGTCGACCGAGAGATTGACGCAGAAGCCCTGGCCGCCGCCTTCGGTCAAAAGCGGCTTCAGCAGTTCCTTGTAGTTGTCCCTGGTGACGGCCGCGCGCACGTGACGCACGCCGTGGCGCACGAAGATCTCCGTGTCCTTGGCATCCTCACGGGGCTCCACCACGATCAACCGGTTCTTGTCGTATTTGAAGTGGCGCTCGATCAGCGGCAGGGTGCCGTGACCGATCGAACCGAAGCCGATCATCACGATCGGGCCGGTGATCTCACCGTAAACCGGGTAGGTGGTGTCTGCCATTTTTGTCTTTCTCCTGAGAAAACGTCCCTGTGCGATGCTTGCATGCGCGCAAAGCGAGCCTCGAATTCCTGGCGGGGCCTGCATGGTCGGGCAGATTCACGCAGGCAACAAGAAGCGCTGCAGCGGCTTTGCACGTCTGGATAGATGCGCGGCGCTGTAGAGCACAGTTTCCTGTCACAATAAAGAGCCGGCCCGTCAACCCGGCACTTGAGACTTTGCTTAACCGGCTGTCTTCGACAGGGTCGCGATGACGGACCGATATGGTCATGATTTCAGGTCGATTCGATCAGAAAACCACGATCCGGGCAGTTTGCCACAAGCACCTCGTGCTATAGTTTCGCGTGCTGATTGATATTTTCCTGGAGCAGCCCGACCGTGACTGGTGATCACCTCAAGGCCCTGATGGGCCTGCAAGCCGCAACACCGGTGTTGATCGCGCTCTATGATCCGCATGATCGACTGCGCTACGCCAATGAAGCCTTTCGGTCCGCCTATCACGTTGGGGAAGACGAGGCGCCGACCTGGGCGGAGATCATGCGTCGCAACCATGCCGCGGGCAGGGGCACCGTCCTCAAGACCGACGACCTCGAGGCCTGGATCGCCGCTACGGTCCACAGGCGCGGCAAGGTGCCGTTCCGCACCGTCGAGACCGATCTCCACGACGGCCGCTGGCTTTGGATGACGGAGACCGTGGACCAGAAAGGCTGGATGCTCTGCATCGCCGTTGACATTACGGACGTACGCGCAGGGGAGCGCAAGCTTCGCCAGGACCGCGATTTCGCCCTGCGTGCCTCGCAGGTGGACGAACTCACCAGCGTGCCCAACCGGCGTTATACGATGGAGAGACTCAATGAGTTCATCCGCAACTGCGCCGAGAACCCGCACATGTGGGGATGCGTGGCGATCATCGACATCGACTATTTCAAGGCGATCAACGATCGCTACGGCCATCACCGGGGCGACGAAGTGCTGCTCGACTTCGCCCGCCAGATGCAGGAGTTCGTCCGGCGCTCCGATTGCTTCGGTCGTATCGGGGGCGAGGAATTCATGCTGATCCTGCCGGACACCACCGTGGGCGAAGCGAATCTCATCCTCGACAGGCTGCTGGACAAGATCCGCAACGCCAGGCCGCTCTCGAACATACCGGAGTTCTTCTACACCTGTTCGGTGGGGCTTGCTGAGTATCGCGAGGGCGACAGCGTCGGCGACATCTATTCACGCGCGGACGAGGCGCTTTACATCGCCAAGCGTGAAGGGCGCGATCGCGTCAAGCGTCATACGCTGCCCGGATCAGACCGTGAGTTCAGCCCGGATCAGACCCCTTAGGGAATTGCCGATGTAAAGACGGCCGCTTGCGAGGTCGGCGGGAGCCAACCGCTCGACCCGTGCCCGCCGCTGGCAGATGAGCTCCGTGCGCAGAACACCGGCGAGAAGGCCGCAGGCGATCGGCGGCGTCTTCAAATAACCGCTGCCGTCATCGAGAAAGACCGAAGTTATCGTGCCCTCGCAGACTTCCCCCTTTTCGTTGAGCAGGATCACCTCGTCGGCCTCCGCCGCGGAAAATTCGCTGCGTGCCGCCTCGTAGCGGCTCCGACGCGTGGTCTTCATCCGGAGCAGCCGGTCGTGAGAGTCGAGCCGCGTCGAGGCGATCCGCACCCGCCACGCCGCGCCTTCGGCAAGCGGCACGAATGGTGCCGTCGTCACGTCGATGCTGCCGTCGCGGTCGAGCGTGAGGCGCACGCGCAGCGGCGCCCGCGCGCCCGAAACGGCTCGCCCCAGCGCCGACTCGGCTGCGGCCGCACCCGTAAAGCCGAGACGCCTGGCGGAGCGCGTCAGCCGCGCCAGATGCAGCCGCAGCCTCGTGAAGCCATGCTCCGGTTCGTAGCGCAGCGTCTCGATCAGGGAAAAACCGGTCATCGGGCGATCTCGGCATCGCCGACGGCAAAGCGGGCCTTCAACAGGCATTCCTCGTACTCTGCCTCGGCCTTGGAATCGAAGACGATGCCGCCGCCGACATTGAACACAGCCCGGCCCCCGGCAAAGAGGGATATGGTGCGGATCGCGACATTGAAGCGCATCGTGCGGTTCGGGGCGATGTAGCCGATCGCGCCGCAATAGGCGTCACGCTGCCCGGACTCCAGATCGTGCAGTATTTCCATCGCCCGCATCTTCGGCGCGCCGGTAACGGAGCCGCAGGGAAAGAGCGCAGCGAATATGTCGGCGATGCCGATATCGGGCAGAAGCTTCGCCCTGACGTGGCTGACCATCTGGTGGACCGTCGGATAGGTCTCGATGTCGAAGAGCTTCGGCACGTCGAGTGTGCCGACTTCGGTGACGCGGGAGATGTCGTTGCGCAGAAGGTCGACGATCATGCGGTTTTCGGCTTGCGTCTTCTCGTCGGCGCGCATCGCCGCGATGATCGCGTCATCCTCATCAGGGCTCGAGCCGCGCCGCGCCGTGCCCTTCATCGGATGCGTCTCTATCCAGCCGTCGGCGTCGACCCGGAAGAAAAGCTCGGGCGAGCGCGACAGCAGGACCGGACCGTCGAGGGCGACGAGTGCGCCGTATTTGACCGGCTGACGCTCGATCAGCGACCAGAAGGCGGCGAGCGGATCGCCGGACCAGCGCGCGTGGATCGGCATGGTCAGGTTCGCCTGGTAGCAATCGCCCTGGCGCAGGTGCCGGTGCAGCTTTTCGAAGCGCTGGCGATAAGCAGGAAAATCCCAGCCGGCGCGAGGCTCCAGGAGGAAGGGTTCGTTTTCGGTGCGCCGCTGCGGCACCGCAAGCGGATGGTCCTCCGCCGGCGCGTCGAAGACGCCGAAGGACATCAGCGGTGTTTCCCGGTTCTCCGGCGCGAAGGAGGCCAGTTTCTTCTCGAAAAGATGGCCCGCTTCGTAGGCCATGAAGCCCGCGATCCATTTGCCGGCACGATGGGCCGCGTCGATTTCGCCAAGACCGCGGTGGAACTCAGCCCTCGTCCGTGCCGTGATGACGCGTAAAGGCTCGGCGAAAACCGTCGTGCGGTTCTCGCTGTCGTCCCGGAAGAGGACATAGGGCGCGTGTTCGATCATCGAGGTCGGTCGCTGTCAATTCGGTCCGACGGGGCCACCAAGGCCCGAGCGGGTCACGCCTTATCAAGCGCCTCCAGTTCGTCGATGAGCCCTTCAATCATCGACAGGCCCTGTGCCCAGAACGACGGATCGGTGGCGTCGAGCCCGAAGGGCGCCAGAAGTTCGGAATGATGCTTCGTGCCGCCCGCCTTCAGCATCTCGAAATACTTCTCCTGGAAGCCGCGCTCGGCGTTCTGATAGACGGCATAGAGGGAGTTCACCAGGCAATCGCCGAAGGCATAGGCATAGACGTAGAAGGGCGAATGGATGAAGTGGGGGATATAGGCCCAGTAGGTCTCGTAGCTCTCAGAAAGCCGGATCGCCGGGCCGAGGCTTTCGCTCTGCACCGACAGCCATATCCGCCCCAGGTCCTCGGCCGTCAGTTCGCCTTCCTTGCGAGCCGTATGCACCTTGCGCTCGAAATCGTAGAAGGCGATCTGCCGGACGACCGTGTTGATCATGTCCTCGACCTTCTGCGCAAGCATCGCCTTGCGCTCGCGCTTGTCCTTCGTCCGGTCGAGGAGCGCGCGGAAGGTGAGCATCTCGCCGAACACGGATGCGGTTTCCGCAAGCGTCAGCGGCGTCGAGGCCATCAGCGCGCCCTGCGCGCCCGCAAGGACCTGATGGACGCCGTGCCCGAGTTCGTGAGCGAGCGTCATCACGTCGCGCGGCTTGCCCATGTAGTTGACCAGAACATAGGGGTGCACGGAAGGGACGGTCGGATGCGCGAAAGCGCCCGGCGCCTTGCCGGGTCGCACCGGCGCGTCGATCCAGCCATCGTCGAAGAAGCGCCGCGCGATCGCCGCCATTTCCGGGGCGAAGGCGTGATAGGCGGAAAGGACCGTGTCCCTCGCTTCGTTCCAGGGAATAAGCGCGTTCGGCGTTTCCGGCAGAGGCGCGTTCCGGTCCCAGAAATCCATCTGCTCCATGCCGAGCCACTTGGCCTTCATCGCATAGTAGCGGTGCGAGAGCCGGGGGTAGGCGGCCTTTACCGATGCGGCCAGAGCATCCACGACCTCACGCTCCACCCGGTTGGCGAGATGGCGGCTGTCGGCGATATCCTCGAAACCGCGCCAGCGGTCGGAGATTTCCTTGTCCTTTGCAAGCGTATTGGTGACGAGGGTAAAGGTGCGGATATTCGCCTTGAAGGTCTCCGCAAGCGCGAGCGCGGCCTTCTTGCGCACCTCGACCGAAGGGTCCTGCAGAAGGTTGAGCGTCACTTCCAGCGGCTGCTCCTTGCCGTCCACCGAAAAGGTCAGCGATGCGATCGTCTCGTCGAAGAGCCGGTTGAAGGCGTTTGCGCCCGTCATCGACTTTTCGAGGAAAAGCTGCTCCAGCCTGTCGTCGAGCTGATAGGGCTTGTCCTTGCGCAGGTCCAGAATCCAGGGCCGATAGTGGGCGGCAAGGCTGTCGGTCGTGAGGGCGTCGTCGATCACCTTGTCGTCGATGCGGTTGAGTTCCAGCGAGAAGAACAGGAGATGCGCCGATATGTCGGTAAGCTTCGACTGGACGTCGCCGTAGAGCTTTCCGTTCGCCGGATTGGACGTATCGGAAAAATAGGTAAGTCCGGCAAAGGAGGCGATGCGGCCCATGAGGTCGTCCAGCGCCTCGAATTCCTTCACGGCCGCGCCGATGCCCTGATCACCGGTTCGGCCGGCAGCCTCCTTCAGCTTGCCCTTCCACTTCGCTTCGAAGGCGATCGCGTCGGCTTCCGCCTTCGCGAGGTCCGAGCGGAATTCCTCGGAAGAGGGTGAGAGGTAGAGGTCCGTGAGCCGCCAGGACGGCAGCTCGCCGAGCTCGGCCGGCGCCGCGGTAGCCTGATCGGCCCCGGAGTTGACCAGCGTGGCGCGCAGGAGGGATTGCCCGGAGGCGGCGAGACGTGGCGAGGCAAAATTCATCGTCGGTTCTCTCGTTTTGAACAGGCCTTAACCCTGAAGCGAGGCAACGGCATGGCGCCCATTGCTACCGCCCGCGATGGATAAAATGCAAGCATTTCTCAAAACAGGATGTTCAGCCGTTTGTGGGACGAATGGCCGGTATGATTTGGCACATGATGCTGGCCAAAAGTACCCCGCGTGTCCCAAGCAGGAGGCTTTCGTGACATCCCATATTCTTGTCATCGACGACGATCCGGTGCAGCGGCGGCTGCTGACGAACATGATCGAGCGGCTGGGCCATGTCGCGCATCTCGCCGACAACGGGCGCAGCGGGCTCGAACTCCTGCAGCGCAAAGGCGGCATCATCAACGTCATCCTGCTCGATCTTCTGATGCCGGAAATGAACGGGCACGGCCTTCTCGAGGCGCTCGCCGAGCGTGGCATTGACATCCCGGTCATCGTCCAGACAGGGCAGGGCGGCATCGAGACGGTGGTCCAGGCGATGCAGGCCGGCGCCTTCGATTTCCTCGTCAAGCCGGTTTCGCCGGAGCGGCTGTCGATCGCCTTGGGCAACGCGCTGAAGATGGCGAGTCGTGACGGCAAGGTCAAAACCGCGCGGCGTCCGCGTGGCGGGGCCGTCGGTTTCGACGATATCGTCTCGGCGAGCCCGGCGATGATCCGCGTCATCGATCTCGCGCGCCGCGCTGCTCAGTCGAACATACCGATCGTGCTCGAGGGCGAGTCGGGCGTCGGCAAGGAAATGGTGGCCCGCGCCATCCAGGCGGCGAGCGACCGGGCGGCGAAGCCTTTCGTCACCGTCAATTGCGGCGCGATCCCCCACAATCTCGTCGAGAGCATTCTCTTCGGCCATGAGAAGGGAGCGTTTACGGGCGCGAGCGAAAAGCACAGCGGCAAGTTCGTCGATGCCGACGGCGGCACCCTCTTTCTCGACGAAATCGGCGATCTTCCGCTCGACGTACAGGTCAAGCTGCTGCGCGCCGTCCAGCAGGGCGAGATCGAGACGATCGGGGCGCGTCAGCCGCAGAAGGTGAATGTGCGCCTCATCTCGGCCACAAATAAGGACCTTATCACCGAGGTTCGCGAGGGCCGGTTCCGCGAAGATCTCTACTATCGGCTGAACGTCTTCCCGATCACCATTCCGGCGCTGCGCCGGCGCAAGGAGGATATCCCCGTTCTGGTACGCGCCTTCGTCGAGCGCTTCTCCGCCGAGCAGAGACTCGATCAGCGGCTGACGGTATCGAGCGGTGCCATGGCGCTGCTGACGTCCTATGACTGGCCGGGCAATATCCGCCAGCTCGAAAACGCGATCTTCCGCGCCGTCGTGCTTGCTGACGGCCACGAACTCACGGTCAGGGATTTTCCGCAGGTCGCCACCCAGATACCGGGCTACATCGTTGCCGACCGCTCCGGTCTCTCCTGGGGGGAAGCCGGCCCGGAACGTCGTCCCGCCTCCGGTCAGCTCGCCGCCGCCCAGGCCGATGCCGGCGCGCGGGAACAACCGGCGCATTCCGAGCAGACCCCGGAAGGCCGTCTGGAGAACGCCATCGCCAGCCTCAGCGAGGGCGGCGAGGTCAGGAAGCTCGCCGAGGTCGAGGAGGAACTGATTCGGTTTGCCCTGAAATTCTACCGCGGCCAGATGAGCCAAGTGGCGCGCAAATTGGGAATCGGGCGCTCGACTCTCTATCGCAAACTCAAGGATTACGGCATCGATCCCGACAATCCCCTGCGTGAAGCGGCATAAAATCGACGCATTCACACCTCATTTGCCGTGCAAATCGTTCACCGCCGTTTAGACCTTGTTAGCAAACTGTTCACTATATTATAAGGGGCGGTGAACACTGTGGCATAATTGCCATGCTGTCACCTTATTTGACAGTCATCTGAGACAGCAAAGCACGGTTGTCCGTCGGACGGGGATTGAATGCCAAATTTGTTCGGTTTGGAGGAACCAGTCGGTTCCTTTGCGCGCAGACTCTGCTCGGCGGTCGCTCGAAAGGCGCCCCAGGTCCTGGCGTCCATCGCGCTGGTTTGCTCCCTTGTCACACCCGGCATGGCGCCTCCGGTCGAGGCCGCCGGCCAGACACGCACCCTCAAGCTCTATTTCATCCACACCAAGGAAAAGGCGCAGATCACCTACAAGCGCAACGGTCGCTACGATCAGAAGGGTCTGCAGCAGATCAATCGCTTCCTGCGCGACTGGCGGCGAAACGAGCCGACCAAAATGGACCCGCGCCTGCTCGATCTCGTCTGGGAAGTTTACCAGAAGAGCGGTTCGCGCGACTACATCCATGTCGTTTCCGCCTATCGCTCCCCCGCCACGAACGGCATGCTGAGGTCGCGCTCGAAGGGCGTCGCGAAGAAGAGCCAGCACATGCTCGGCAAGGCGATGGACTTCTATATACCGGACGTGAAGCTCAAGACGCTGCGCGAGGTCGGCATGAAGTTCCAGGTGGGCGGCGTCGGCTATTATCCGACTTCCGGTTCGCCCTTCGTCCATATGGACGTCGGTGGCGTGCGAGCCTGGCCGCGCATGACGCGCAACGAACTCGCGCGGCTCTTCCCGGACGGCAAGACCATGCATATTCCCTCCGACGGCAGGCCGCTGCCGGGCTATGAGCAGGCGGTGGCCGATTACAAGCGCCGCGTCGGCGCATCGGCGATCGAGGTCGCAGGCGGCGGCGCCAAGGGTCCGGGCGATACCGGCAAGCGCCGCAACCTGTTCGCTGCGCTCTTCGGCGGAGGCGGCGACGAGGATGAAGAACCCGCGGCAATCGCTGCCGGCGGCGCCGAAGAGGAAGCTCCGGCCAAGGTTCAGACCGCATCCGCGCCGGCGGCCCGGGATGCGCTTCCCGGCGTTGCCGGTTCCACCGCGGCGCCTGCCGAACAGGATATCAACGCACCGGTGCCGGCCGTGCGACCGGCATTCAAGGAAACCCCGGCTGATGGCGGCGTAGCGGTTGCACTCGTCGCGCCGGAGAAGAACAGTGCCCAGGAGGCGCTGGCAGCCGCCATGCAGCCGACGACGGCCGTGCCTTCGGAATTCGCGGATCTGAGCGCGCTCAAGGTTCCGGTTCCGCAAATGCTCGACCGTCGCGACATGAACGCTCTGATCGCCAACGAGACGCTCGTCGCCTCCGCCGACGGCCAGGCTCAGGAGTTCGGCTTCGTGCCGGTGCCTGGAATGCGTCCGGCCGGCGAAGAGGCACTCGCGGCCGTGGCTCACGCCGAGGTCACTATTCCCGCTTCCGCGGATCGGCCTGCGCTCGCTTCCGCGGCACAGCCGCCGGCAGCCGGCACACGCGTGGCCCTCGCCGCGCCGACCAGCGAGGATCGGACGCCTGCATTTTCTCCGGCGATCGAGGTCGCCGCCTATGCGCCGCAGCCGGGTTCCGCTTCACGTGAGGCGATCTTCGACAGCGTCTTCGACACCGAGGCCGACGCTCCCTCGAAGGGCGCACGTCCCAAGAGGCAGGATGCCGAGGCGAAGAGCCGGTCTTCTGTCCGCACGGAACCGAAACTGACGAAGAAGATCATTTCCGAGTGGGCACTTTCGGCGGGCCGTGTGGCGACCCTGTCGAAGCCGGTCAAGGCGCCGCGCTTCGTCAGCAAGTCGCTCCGCGTCGCTCCGACGACCGTTTATGCGGCCGGCTTTACCAGCAATAGCGGAGCGGTCGATACGGCGCGCTTCAGCGGCAGCGCCGTCAACTTCATGGAAGTGAAGAAGTTCAGCACAAACTGAGCCTTCGCTTGCCGCCTAAACATAAAAAGCCCGCCAGGTCAGTCCGCCGGCGGGCTTTTTGCTGAGTCGTCAGGCTGCGTCCTCGGCTTCGGCGGCAGGGATCATGCCCAGCGCCTGCAGATAGGTGTCGAGAATCGCTTCCTGTTCCATGCGCTCGTCGGCGTCCTGCTTGCGGATCGATATCACCTTGCGCAGGATCTTGGCATCGAAGCCCATCGATTTTGCCTCGCCATAGACATCCTTGATGTCGTCGGCGATGGTCTTCTTCTCTTCTTCCAGCCGTTCGATTCGTTCGATGAAAGCGCGAAGCTGGTCGCGGGCAATGCCGTGAGCATCCGACATGGTCGTCTCCTTGTGGGGATGTATTTTCCGGGTGCTGTGAACTGCCGTGAACGGCCGCCGAGGTCAAGGGCGATTGCGCAACAACACAGGCATTTCCCGCGCAGGTCCTACTCCTTCGGGCGATTGCGCTCGAACGCGGCTTTCTGCTCGGGCGAGGCCTCACCCTGATTCTGCGTCCGCCATTCCTCATAGGGCATGCCGTAGACGATCTCCCGGGACTCCTCCTTGCTCATCGGCAGGCCGGAAGCCTCCGCCGCCTCGCGATACCAATTCGACAGGCAATTGCGGCAGAAGCCGGCGAGGTTCATCAGGTCGATGTTCTGGACGTCGCTGCGTTCGCGCAGATGCTCGAGCAGCCGGCGGAAGGCCGCGGCCTCGAAAGCGGTGCGCTGTTCCGGGCTGATTTCGCTCATCGGTGTGGCCTCCTCTTCTTCAGTCGCTGTAAGCACCCGTACGGGACGGGTGGCGATGGTAGGCATGAAGCTCCGGCAGACCGTTCAGCGCCGCAAGGATGGGCGTCAGACGTTCCGCCCAGGCGGCGGCGCCCGCGGCATCGGCGATCAGGTCCTGGCGGACCTCTATCAGCGCATGCGCAATCCCGGGAGCCATGCAGTGCCGGTACATGGTATCGCCACGCAGCGCACCGTCATAGGGCTCGTTGTTGCCGACGACAATGTCGCCGGCCGCCTCCAGCCGTTCGATCAGCGGAAACACGGCGCGAGGGTCGTTGTCCCAGAGAACCGAGGCATGCCAAGGGCGTGCCACGCCCTTCCAGAAGGGCGTGAAGGAATGCAGGGAGATGACGAGAGGCGCTCTTCCGCCGGCGGCGGCGGACCGGGCGATGGTCTCGGATACGGCCTCGTGATAGGGGCGGTGAAAGCGCCTTATGCGGTTCTGCCACTCCTCGTCCGAGATCGGGTGGTTGCCCGGAACGATCGCGCCATCGGAAATCTTCATGATCAGGGTGGGGTCGTCTTCGCCGCGATTCGGATCGATCAGGAGGCGCGAGAAACAGCCGAGCACGGCCGGCGCGTCAAGTGCGGCCGACAATTGCCGCGTCAGCGGTTCGATGCCGATATCGTAGGCGATGTGACGCTCGAAGGCGCTTTCGGGCAGGCCAAGCCGGCCATATTCCGGCGGCAGCCGGTTCATTGCATGGTCGGCAACCAGCACGAGACCCTTTGCCGGATCGCCCCCGGTGATCTCGTAAGGAGAGTAGTGCTGCATTCCGCTCCTGCCAGGCTGAAGGTACCCACCTGATTGCACGCAAAGCCGCCATTCGCAAGAAAAACGCGAAGCTCTTATGCCGTTCCGTCACAGGAATGACGATTATAATCGATTAGAGTTGCGTTGACTTTCGGGGCTGGGCGTCGCAAGAAAGTGCCACGCAAATCAAAACGGAGTTCCGTAGGAAGCCGTGTCTAGATATCCTTTTTCCAGAGTGAAGCCGGGGTCGATGACGTTTGGATCCATCCTCCTGTTTTCCTTGGCAATTTCCGCTTCATTTCTCTCTGCCGGCGATGCCCGCGCCGATTTTCGAGTCTGCAACGGGACGCAGACTCTGGTCGGCGTGGCAATCGGTTATCGGGCCAAGGAAGGCTGGGTGACGGAAGGCTGGTGGCAGGTTCCGGCGACGACCTGCGCCACGCTGATCGAGGGCGAACTTCAGTCCCGATATTATTATCTCTACGCGGAAGATGCGGCCAAGGGCGGCCGTTGGACCGGCGATGTCAACATGTGCGTGGCCGAGAACGAGTTCAAGATCGTCGGCGTGCAGGACTGCTTCGCCCGCGGCTTCCAGCGCATGGGATTCAAGGAATACGACACGGGGCGGCAGGGAAGCTGGATGGTTCAGCTTTCCGACACGCCCGGCACGCAGGAAAGCCAGAATTGATGAGACGGAACAGGAAAGTCAAAATCCTCGCGACGCTCGGGCCGGCATCGGCCGACGAGCAGATGATTCAGAAGCTGCACGAGGCGGGGGCCGATCTGTTCCGTATCAACATGAGCCATGCAAGCCATGAGGTCATGCGCACGCTGATCGAGCGGATCCGTGTGGTCGAGGCGCGCTGCGGCCGTCCGATCGGCATCCTCGCCGATCTGCAGGGGCCGAAGCTGCGCGTCGGAAAGTTTGCCGAAGGCAAGGTCGAGCTCAAGATCGGCCAGACCTTCACGCTCGACAACCGCGACGTGCCCGGCGACAGCCGCCGCGTCTATCTTCCGCATCCGGAGATCCTCGAAGCGGTGAAGCCCGGCCATCGCCTGCTCATCGACGATGGCAAGCTGCATCTGCGCGCCGAAAAGACCGACGGCAAGAGCATCGTCACCACGGTCGTTTCCGGCACGCGGATTTCGGATCGCAAGGGCGTCAGCCTGCCCGATACCCTGCTTGGCGTCGGCGCGCTGACGGACAAGGACCGCGTCGACCTCGACGCCGTGCTGGCGACGGGAGAGGTCGATTGGGTGGCGCTTTCCTTCATCCAGCGCCCTGAGGACCTTGCCGAGGTTCGCAAGATCGCCCGGGGCCGCGTTGGACTGATGTCGAAGATCGAGAAGCCGCAGGCGATCGAGCGGATAGACGAGATCATCGAGCTTTCGGATGCGCTGATGGTGGCACGCGGCGACCTGGGCGTCGAAATGCCGCTCGAATCCGTACCGGGACTTCAGAAGCAACTGACGCGTGCCTGCCGGCGAGCCGGCAAGCCGGTCGTCGTCGCCACGCAGATGCTCGAATCGATGATCTCCTCGCCTGTGCCGACGCGCGCAGAAGTGTCGGACGTGGCTACCGCCGTGTTCGAGGGTGCCGATGCGGTGATGCTTTCGGCCGAATCCGCCTCAGGCGAGTACCCCGTCGAGGCGGTTTCGACCATGGCGTCGATCGCCAGCAACGTCGAGCGCGATCCGCATTATCCGGGGATCATCTACGCTCAGCGCACGCCGCCGGAGGCAACGGGCGCGGACGCCATTTCGCTTGCCGCTCACCAGATCGCCGAGACGCTCAAGCTTGCCGCAATCGTGACCTACACCTCCTCTGGCACCACCGGCCTGCGCGCGGCGCGCGAGCGCCCCCAGGTGCCTGTCATCGCGCTTTCGCCGATCGTCCAGACGGCCCGCCGCCTTTCCGTGGTCTGGGGGCTGCACTGTGTCGTCACAGAGGACGCGACCGACCTCGACGATATGGTCAACCGCGCCTGTCGAATCGTCTCGACGGAAGGCTTCGGCAAGCCGGGAGACCGCATCATCGTTACCGCCGGCGTGCCGCTCGGTACCCCCGGCGCCACCAACATGCTGCGCATCGCCTATATCGGCTCGGACGGCCAATCGGGCATCTGAGCCGCCGCGGTTCGAGCGAGCGCATTTCGAAACTGCCCCTCATCCGCCTGCCGGCACCTTCTCCCCGCAAGCGGGGCGAAGGGACTCGCGGCGCCAACTTCGTCCCCTCCCTACGTTCCTTGCGCCATTGTCAACGGCCGAGGAGGGATGGGAGCCTGCCGCTCGTTCCCTTCGCCCCGCTTGCGGGGAGAAGGTGGCCGGCAGGCCGGATGAGGGGCATTTTTTAACGAGTGCCGGTCACGTGCGGCTGCCGGCAAGCTTTTCCGCGAGCTCGCCGAGTTGCTCCTGCGCCTTCCGGTCGGAGGGGTAGATGTCGAGGAATTGCTGCCATGCGCGCATGGCAAGTTCATCCTTCCCGGCGGCTTCGAGCATGGTGGCCATGCCGGCGAGCGCACCGAAATGGCGGGGCTCCAGGGCAAGGACATGATTTATGTCGGACATCGACTTGCGGAAGTTGCCCATCTGGTAGTGCAGCGTGGCGCGGCGGTTCCAGCCTTCGACATAGTCGGGGGCGAGAGCGATCGCCTGGTCGAGAAGGTCGAGCGCCGCCGTCTGCTTCTCATCGGCAATCGCCTTGCTGGCCCATTGCATCAGGAGATTCACGGTCGCGCTGCCGGAATCCTGCCATTCGAGGCGGATGCGTTCGGCTACCTGCCGGGCCTTGTCCTCATCGCCTTCCTTCTTGAGATCGGCGAAGAGGGCGTCTACACGCTCTTTGGGGGTGGTGAGGGCAGCGACTTCGGCCTGAGGCGCGGGCTCTGCCGCGCTGAGCGGCGCGGCGGCCGCCACCGCGGCGGCTGTCATGGCAAGAGATGCCAGAATCAAGTTCACAAAAACACGCATGGCGGACATCGTAGCCCGCCATGAAACAAGATCAAATCAATTTTGGGAAATCGGCGAGCAAGCCGCCGTGTTCCAGTTTTCCTCGGGTCGCTCCCGCTTCGGGAAACGTGCAGTCACCCAAGTGGTACGATCTTTGCGCATCCGCCAAGACGCGCGGCGCTGCAGGCACGGCCTGCAGCAAGCATCAGCCCTGGCGTGCCTTGAAGCGCGGGTTCAGCTTGTTGATGATGTAGACGCGGCCCTTGCGACGAACCAGGCGGTTTTCGCGGTGACGGGTCTTCAGGGACTTGAGCGAATTCTTGATCTTCATTTTTCCTGATCCGCAGGTTTCGGGGAACGAAAATTCGCCCGGTAATTCCAACAATCAAAAGCGCGCCGTTCAGCGCGCTGTTCAAGTAGGCAGGCACATACCGTGTCGACCCAATCGTGTCAACCGCGTGCCGGGGATTTTGCCGCCTGTCCCCGCCTTCCATGGCGTCCCCGTCAGAGCAGGCGGGTGAAGTGCCCCATTTTGCGGCCGGGCCGCGCCTCGGCCTTGCCGTAGAGATGAAGGAACACATTGCGCTCGGCAAGCAAGTCCGGAACGCGGGCGATGTCGTCGCCGACCAGGTTCTGCATCACGCAATCCGAATGGCGCGACGGGTCGCCGAGGGGCAGGCCTGCAATCGCGCGGATATGCTGCTCGAACTGCGAAACGACGCAGGCGGCCTCCGTCCAGTGGCCGGAATTGTGTACGCGCGGCGCGATCTCGTTTGCGACGACGCCGCCGTCGGCCAGAACGAAGAACTCGACACCGATGACGCCGACATAGCCGAGCGCGTCGAGGATGGCGGTTGCCGCCTTGCGGGCGGCCTCCGTGGCCGACGGACCGACGGATGCGGGCACGGTTGATGTGTGGAGAATGCCGTTGCGATGCACATTCTCGGCAGGATCGAAACAGGCGGTCGTGCCGTCGGGCGCGCGTGCGGCGATGACCGAGATCTCCCGGTCGAACGGCACGAAGCTTTCGAGGATCAGCGGCACCTGTCCGAGCGCGACATAGGCGCCGGCCGGATCGTCGGCAGCGGAACGAAAGACGCGCTGGCCCTTGCCGTCGTAGCCGAGCCGGCGGGTCTTGAGCACGCCGGCTCCGCCGAATTCCGCAAGGGCGGCCTCGAGGTCGGCCTGGCTGTCGACGGGATGGTATCGGGCGGTGGCGATGCCGCAGCCGTTGATGAAGCGCTTCTCGGCGAGACGGTCCTGTGCCACTTCCAGCGCCTTCGGCGGCGGAAAGACCGGCCGCGAACGGGCGAGTTGCTCGGCGGCCGAGACCGGGACGTTCTCGAATTCGTAAGTGATGAGATCCGCCACCCGCGCAAGCTCGTCCAACGCGCGCGGATCATCATAGGCGGCAACGATCTGGTCGTTCGCCACCTGCGCCGCCGGACAGTCCGGCTGCGGCTCGAGCACCACGGTGCGGAAGTTCAGGCGGGCAGCGGCCATGGCCAGCATGCGGCCAAGCTGGCCGCCACCGATGATGCCGATGGTCTTCATGCCTCGTCTACCGGATATTCCGCGACCGATACGGTCTGCTGTTCGCGCCAGTCGTCGAGACGGTCGGCAAGATCCTCGTCACCGAGCGCGAGCACGGCGGCGGCCAGAAGTGCCGCATTGATGGCCCCCGCCTTGCCGATCGCAAGCGTCCCGACCGGAATGCCGGCCGGCATCTGCACGATCGACAGCAGGCTGTCCTGGCCGGAAAGCGCTTTCGACTGGACCGGAACGCCGAAGACCGGAAGCGGCGTCATGGCCGCGCACATGCCGGGAAGATGCGCAGCACCGCCTGCGCCGGCGATGATCACCTGGAACCCCTCGTCGCGCGCGCCCTTGGCGAAGCGGACCAGGCGGTCGGGCGTTCGATGGGCGGAAACGATCCGGGCTTCGTAGGCGATGTCGAGCGCCTCGAGCGTGTCGGCCGCGTTCTTCATCGTCTCCCAGTCCGACTGGCTTCCCATGATGATGGCAACGGGCGGGGGCGTAGTATCGGTCACGTCTCGGTCCATTTCAGGCGATGATGTCGGGAATGATCTGATCTTCGATCTTGGTGATCTTGTCCTTGATGGCCAGCTTCTTCTTTTTCATGCGCTGGACGCGCAAGGCGTCGCAGCCCGTCTGGATCATCGCGTTGATTGCCGCGTCGTAGTCTTCGTGTTCCTGCCTCAGGCGCGCGATAGTCAGTCTGAGTTCGGCCTGGTCCTGGTCCGGCATGCAAAGCGATCCCCATAAGCCCGGCTTCGCCGATCCGCGATCCGGAAATTCCTGCGTCGCTCTACCACATCTTGGTTAGCGACGGGAAGTTACCCGGCGTCATCATTTCGCCTTCGACAAATGAAAAATGGCATGGCACAGTAAAAAGGTTTCAACCATGGAACATCCGGCATTTGCGTGCCGGATGCAAGCTAAAGGGAAGGGACTGCCAATGACCATTGAGGCTCATCTTGCAACGCTTGAGAAAAAACATGGCGTCCTTGAAGAGGAGCTACACGAGGCTCTGAACTCTCCGTCCTGCGAGGACGAACTGATCAGCGAACTCAAGCGACGGAAGCTGCGCATCAAGGACGAAATCGAAAGACTCCGTTCCTCGACGCACTGAGCGTGAACGGTATTCCCGATTGCATCGGGACGCATCGCCGCGCGGAGCTGCAGAGGCGATGCGACGATAGGGTCAAAACAATCCCGAAAAGATAGATTGCATTGCTTGACCGGGCCAAGGTCCGGTCGGCTTTGCACGGCCGAGCGGAGTGCATCAGGACCAGAATTGGTCCAGCCACAGGTTGAGCCGGTCGAAGCCCGGCCTGTTGATCGCGTAGATCCGCCGTGTGCCGCTGGTCGATACCGATACCAGATTGCAGTCGAGCAGGGCTTTGAGATGCTGGGAGACGGCGGGCCGGCTGATCGGCAGACCTTCGGCGAGCTCGTTGACGGTCCTTGGCGCGCGCCTGAGTTCCTCCAGCAGATGGCGCCGGTTCGGATCCGCAATGGCATCGAATGGGTCCGCGATCGTCATGAGCGGACGTTAGGCGAATTCCCCCGGAGCGGCAAGGAAAATTGTGCGGTGCGGAATTGCACTTCGCGCCGCAGCATCGGCTACACTCCTCCCGATATGATGCTCCGGAGCCCATCCCATACGAGCTTCGAGCCGGCGAGGAAGGCCATCGTGTACATGAAGGGATAAAAGATCTGCGGCTTCATCCGCCGGACGATCCAGGCGCCGCAGGCGGTCGCGACCATGGCCAGCGGGAAGAGCGTTGCCGAGGTCTTGAGATTGCTGAGATCGAGTTGGCCGAGGGCGAAATAGGGGATGAGCTTCACCGCATTGAGGATTGCGAAGAAGCGCACGATGGTGCCGGTATATTCGCGCGGCGCGAGCTTCAGCGGCAGTGCGTATATCTGGAAGGGCGGACCGCCGGCATGGGCGACGAAGCTGCCGTAGCCGGCGAAGGAGCCCCAGAGTGCTGCCGGACCGGCGCGCTGCGGCTTCGGCTGGATGGGCGCACCATTGCGGCTGCGCCACAGGGTGTAGACATAGCGCAGTACGAAGACCACGGTGATGAGCCCGATGATCAGCCTCAGCGCGTCGCGGGGCACATAGGCGGACGTGGCCCAGCCGATGACGATGCCGGCAAGCGCGCCCGGAAGGAGCATCACAAGGGTTGGCCGATCCCCGTGCTTGCGCCAGATCCAAAGGGAAACGATGTCCATGGCGATGAGGATCGGCAGCAGCAGCGCCGCGGCCTGTACGGGCGAAACGGCCATGGACAGGATCGGGACGCCCATCAGCGACAGGGCCTCGCCCATGCCCCCCTTGGACAGGCCAACGAGCAGGACGGCCGGAACGGCAACGAGATAGAAGTCGATGTCGGGAAGCATTGGCGGCGGTTGATCCTTTTGTCATCTCCGTCTATCGGTTTTCCCGAATGAAATCGAGTGCCGGCTTCCGGCCCGAAGCGAGATCGCCAGGATTGACCCATGAGCAACATTGAAGACCGCTGCCGCCTCGTGCTGGTCGTTCCGGATATCGCAGATAGCGCGGAACGCGCGAAGCTCGTCGGCGAGGCGCTGAAGGGCGGCGACGTAGCGTCGGTGATCGTGCCGCAATACGCGCTCAGCGATGCGGATTTCCAGAAGCATGCGGAAGCGCTCGTACCGGTGATCCAGCAGGCCGGCGCCGCGGCCTTGATAGAGGGCGACACGCGGGTCGCCGGACGGGCGAAGGCGGACGGTCTCCACATCGCCGGCGGTCCGGATGCGCTGGCCGATGCGATCGAGCGGCACGCGCCGAAGCTGATCGTCGGCGGCGGCAACGCCACCGACCGTCACCATGCGCTCGAGATCGGCGAGCTGCGGCCCGATTACGTTTTCTTCGGCCGCACGGATGGCGACATAAAGCCGGAGGCGCATCCGAAGAACCTGGCACTCGCCGAATGGTGGGCGTCGATGATCGAAATTCCCTGCATCGTCATGGGCGGCACGGATCCGCAATCCGCGCTTGCGGTCGCTGAAACCGGTGCCGAGTTCGTGGCGCTCCGCCTTGCCGTCTTTGGTGAGGCCGGTCAGGCACCGTCGGTGGTTGCGGCCGTGAACGCATTGCTTGACGAAAAAGCGCCACGGTTTGAAGGTTAAGACCTGCCGATGGTAATCCGCTCTCTCCTGAAATCCAGCCGGCCCGCAGCCCTTGCCGCCGCGATGCTTCTTGCAGTCGCGCCGGCAGCGGCTCAGCAACCGGTCGCGCCTGCGCCGGCCGACGAGGGCAGCGCGCCGAAGCGCGGGCGGATCACGCCTTTCAACGGCGCTGTACTGCCGGAGGATACGGAGCGCAAACCGGCAGCGGCCGGTCCGGAAAAGCCGAAGGCCAGCGACGGCAGCGCGCCTTCGAAGGGCGTCACCGTGTTCGATCGCATGGGAGCCGAATTGCCGGCTCTGCCCGAGGAAAAGCCCTTCACCGGCAAGATCGACGAAGCCTATGGCGCCTTCCAGCGGGGTTACTACCTGACGGCGATGGACCTTGCCTTGCCGCGGGCCCAGCTCGGCGACCCCGCCGCCCAGACGCTCGTCGCCGCGATCCTGGAACAGGGCCTTGGCGTTGCGCGCGACGCCAAGGCCGCCGCCTTCTGGTACGGCCAGGCGGCGAACAATGGCGACCCGGCCGCCATGTTCAAATATGCGCTGATCCTGATGGAGGGCCGCTACGTCAAGCGCGACCGGAAGAGGGCCGACGAACTGATGAAGAAGGCTGCCGATCTCGGCAACGCCTCGGCCCAGTTCAACTACGGGCAA
Source organism: Ensifer meliloti (assembly GCF_030064585.1). Lineage (NCBI taxonomy): Bacteria > Pseudomonadati > Pseudomonadota > Alphaproteobacteria > Hyphomicrobiales > Rhizobiaceae > Ensifer > Ensifer meliloti. Next base: position 1,710,834 of record NZ_CP120365.1, on the reverse strand, counting down.
ACGCTCGTGGCCGACATGCCGGGCGAGCGGGGGCTGAAGGCGGCGATGCCCTATTACGAGAAATCCGCCGAACAGGGCATTGCGGATGCGCAGTATGCGCTCTCGCAGATCTATCTCAATGTCGACGGCATCGAGGAGAGCAAGCGGGCCCGTGCGCGCGAGTGGCTGCTCAGGGCGGCGCGGGCCGGCTATGACACCGCGCAGCTCGACATTGCCATCTGGCTGATCGAGGGGATCGCCGGCGACCGCAATCTCGAAGAGGGGTTTGCCTGGATGAAACGCGCCGCCGAAAGCGGCAACGTCGTCGCCCAGAACCGGCTCTCCCATCTCTATGTCAATGCCATCGGAACCCGTCCGAACCCGGTGGAGGCGGCAAAGTGGTACGTGCTCTCGCGCCGGGCCGGCCTCAAGGACGATGCGCTCGAGGATTTCTATCTCGGCCTCAACGAAACGCAGCAGAAATCGGCGCTGACGGCGGCAAACAAGTATCGCTCGACCTGACATGCGTCGGCGGACCCGATCTATTTCGCTTGAACTTCCGGGGTTTTTGTGGTCTTGAAGCCCCGGTTTTGTCCGTGGCCTTCCATCCCTGTGCCGCCGCGGACGGAGTGACGTCTCACTCGGTTTTTTGACGACGGTCCCCTTGTCCGCGCTTCGAGCTGCGGCCCGCATGCGGACTGTCAGACAGGTTCAATGTCCGGTCGAGCGGTCTCGGCCGGCCTTCGCTAGAGGAATTGCCGTATGGCCCGCTCCGCCCTTCTCAATGTCATGGTCCAGGCCGTCTTCAAGGCCGGCAAGTCGCTGGCACGCGATTTCGGCGAAGTACAGAACCTGCAGGTTTCCTTGAAAGGCCCGGCCGACTACGTTTCGCAGGCGGACCGCAAGGCCGAGCGGATCATCCGTGAGGAGCTCATGAAGGCCCGCCCGACCTACGGCTTCCTCGGCGAGGAGGGCGAGGAGATCAAGGGGACGGACGGCGCCCACCGCTGGATCGTCGATCCGCTCGACGGCACCACCAATTTCCTTCACGGCATCCCGCATTTCGCCATCTCTGTCGCGCTCGAGCGCCAGGGCGAGATCGTCGGCGCGGTCGTCTTCAACCCGGCGACGGACGAGCTCTACACCGCCGAGCGAGGCGGCGGCGCCTTCCTGAACGACCGCCGCCTGCGCGTCGGTGCGCGCAAGGCCCTCTCCGATGCCGTGATCGGGACCGGCACGCCCCATCTCGGCCGCGGCAATCACGGCAAGTATCTGGTCGAGCTGCGCCACGTCATGGGTGAAGTCGCCGGCATTCGCCGCATGGGCTCCGCCTCGCTCGACCTCGCTTATGTTGCGGCCGGTCGCTTCGACGGCTTCTGGGAACGGGACCTTGCCGCCTGGGACATGGCCGCCGGCCTCTTGCTCATCCGCGAAGCGGGTGGGTGGTCCACCGATGCCGAAGGCGGCGGCAAACCGCTGGAAGCGGGTTCGATCGTCTGCGGCAACGAGCATATCGCGAAGGCGCTTCGCGAGGTGATCCAACGACCGATTCCGTCCAAGTAACGGCAATATAATTCACCCGGAACCGTGCAACGTTTCCGGGATGGCGACATGCATAAAACAGCAACCTGAAGCGCGCCCAATGAATTCGATTTGAATGCGACGCGCTTTAGGGCCGTGCCCTTTGTTTTCCCTTCAATTCGGCGCAAACTTCCACTAGTCTCCGGGCCAATACGGATGGCCTGCGGCCATCGGCAGCACCGCTCTTCGATCGTCCTCGATTCGGGAATGGTGCAGCAATTCAGAGTGATGCGGCCGCCCTCTTGTTCGTCGGACAGGCGCGGAAGCTGCCGCAAAACCGGGAGACTGGCGAACTTATGGCGAAACTGAATCTGTCCGGGTGGCGCGATCGCGAAGACGTGGAGGAGGACTACGGTCCGCACAAGCTTTCGAGCCCGATGCCCTATTTCTGGACGATGGTCCTTTTCCTGATCATCGTCGGTTTCGTCGCTGCGATCCTCTTCCGCCAGGCAAGCGAGGCCTTCGCCGGCAATCCCGGCCTCAACGGACTGATCCTGGGCGTGCTCGTGATCGGTATCCTGCTGGCGTTCAACCATGTCCTCAGTCTGAGACCCGAGGTTCGCTGGTTCAACTCCTTCCGTGCCGCCGGCAGCGCCGACAAGGTCGGGCGCGATCCGGTGCTGCTTGCGCCGATGCGGGCTCTCATCGGGGGCCGCCAAACGACGGCAATCTCGACGGCCGCGCTCCGGTCCATCCTGGATTCCATCGCTGCGCGCCTCGACGAGTCGCGTGACATCACCCGCTATCTCGCCGGCCTTCTCGTTTTCCTCGGCCTTCTCGGTACGTTCTGGGGCCTGCTCGGCACCATCGGTTCCATCAACACCGTCATCCAGTCGCTGGATGCGGGAAGCGGCAGCACGGACGATCTCCTGAGCTCCCTCAAGGGCGGCCTTTCGGCGCCTCTCACCGGCATGGGAACGGCGTTCTCCGCCTCGCTCTTCGGTCTTTCCGGTTCGCTCATCGTGGGCTTTCTCGATCTGCAGGCGGGACGCGCGCAGAATCGCTTCTATACGGAGCTCGAGAACTGGCTCTCGTCGGTAACCGACGTCAGCTCCGGTTTTTCCTCGCCGGGCGACATGACCGACGGCGCTCCGGTGGAAGAACTGCGGCGGCTCACCGACCAGCTCACGCGCCTGACGCATGACGGCGGCGTGAACCAGCGTACCACCGCAGCGATGGCGAGCCTCGCCGAAGGCATCCAGGGCCTCGTCAAGAATATGCGCGGCGAGCAACAGATGCTGCGCGACTGGATCGAGGCGCAGCAGGAAGAGGCCAAGGCGATGCGCAAGACGCTCGACCGGCTGACGGCGCGCATCGGCCAGGCCGACCGGATCACCGTGCAAAGCGAGAAGGCCGTAGGACAGGCGAAGCTCAGCCGCATGGAAGACAGCGGAGGGGATTGACCATGGCGCTCTCCCGACGCCGCGAACCGCGGGCGATCAACTACTGGCCGGGCTTCGTCGACGCACTCTCGACGCTGCTCATGGCGATCATGTTCCTGCTCAGCGTTTTCGTCACCGCGCAATTCCTGCTCGGCAGGGAGATCAGCGGTAAGGACGAGGTGCTGAACCGGCTGAACAGCCAGATCAACGAACTCACCCAGCTTCTGGCGCTGGAGAAGAGCGGCAAGCAGGATCTCGAGGATTCGCTCGCCAATCTGCAGGCGTCGCTTTCACAGTCGGAAGGCGAGCGGTCCCGCCTGCAGGCTTTGCTCGACCGGGGCGCCGGCAGTGCCGAAGTCGCAGACGAAAAGATCGGCCGGCTTGGCTCGGAACTCGAAAACGAGCGGCAGGTCAGCGCCCGGGCGATGAGTCAGATCGAACTCTTGAACCAGCAGATCGCAGCGCTTCGCAGCCAGATCGCCGCCATCGAAGGTGCACTCCAGGCATCCGAGGCGAAGGACGACGCCTCGCAGGCCAAGATAGCCGATCTCGGCCGCAGGCTGAACGTCGCCTTGGCGCAGCGTGTCCAGGAGCTCAACCGCTACCGTTCGGACTTCTTCGGCCGGTTGAGAGAGATCCTCTCGGATCGGGAAAACATCCGCATCGTCGGCGACCGTTTCGTCTTCCAGTCGGAAGTGCTCTTTCCATCGGGCGGCAGCGACCTGAACCCGGAAGGGCAGACTGAGATGGCGAAACTCGCGACGGCCCTTCTCGACCTTGCCAAGGAAATCCCGGCGGAGATCAACTGGGTGCTGCGCGTGGACGGCCACACGGACGATGTTCAGCTGTCGGGGATAGGCCGCTTCCGGGACAACTGGGAACTGTCGTCCGCCCGTGCTACGTCCGTCGTCAAATTCCTGATCTCGAAGGGCGTTCCGGCCGACCGCCTGGTGGCGGCCGGCTTCGGGGAGTATCAGCCCATCGCACCGGGCGAAAGCCAGGAAGCACGCGCGCAGAACCGCCGCATCGAGCTCAAGCTCACGGAGAAATAGGCGCGGGCGAAGCGACGAACAGTGCTTCGGCGCCGTGGTCGAACTGGAGCCGCGCAAGCTTCGCGTAGAGCCCGCCCTGGCGGATCAGCGACTCGTGGGTGCCTTCCTCGACGATACGGCCATGCTCCATCACCAGGATGCGGTCGGCCTTGAGCACGGTGGCGAGCCGATGGGCGATGACCAGCGTCGTGCGCTCCTGCATCAGGACGTCGAGCGCCTTTTGCACCAGCGTTTCGCTCTCCGCATCGAGCGCTGAGGTCGCCTCGTCGAGAAGAAGGATCGGAGCGTTTTTGAGGATGGCGCGGGCAATCGCGATGCGCTGGCGCTGGCCGCCCGAAAGGGTCACTCCGCGCTCGCCGACCAGCGTGTCGTAGCCGCGGTCCAGCCTGCCGATGAACTCGTCGGCCTGTGCCGCAACGGCGGCGGCGCGCACCGCTTCGCGGCTTGCGTCCGGCACGCCGAAGGCGATGTTGTCGTGCACCGAGGTGGCGAAGATGGTCACGTCCTGAGGCACGATCGCAAGTCTCTCCCGCAGCTCCTCGGGATCGACGGCGCGCACATCCGTACCGTCGACGCGGATGGTGCCCTTCGCCGGGTCGTAATAGCGCAGGAGCATGGAGAAGACGGTGCTCTTGCCGGCGCCGGACGGGCCGACGATGGCCACCGTCTCGCCCGGTCTTACCGCAAAGCTCAAGCCCCTAAGACTCTTATAGTCCGGCCGGGCGGGATAGGCGAAGTGGACGTTCTCGAACTCGACCGCGCCTGTGGCAGGGACGGGCATTACGACCGGATGCTCGGGGGCCTCGATCTCCGGCACTTCGTTCAGCAGCTCGTTCAGGCGCTCGGCGGCGCCTGCCGCCTGCGAGAGCTCGCCCCACACCTCCGAGAGTGCGCCGAGGCTGCCTGCCGCAAAAACGGAATAGAGCAGGAACTGACCGAGCGTACCCGCGGAAAGCGAGCCCGCCAGGACGTCCCGTGCACCGAACCAGAGCACGGCGACGACGCTTCCGAAGACCATGGTGATGGCAAAGGCGGTCAGCACCGAGCGCGCCCTGGTCGCAGCGCGCGCGGCGCGATAGGCCGCCTCTACCGCGTTGCCGTAGCGCGAACGCGCGCTCTCCTCGCCATTGAAGGCCTGCACGGTACGGGTGGCGGCGATCGCTTCGCCGGCATAGGCGGAGGCGGCTGCGAGCATGTCCTGCGCTTCGCGGGAGCGCCGGCGTACCGAGCGTCCGAAGCCGACGAGCGGGAAGACGATGAGGGGGATCGCCGCAAGCACGAGGCTCGAAAGCTTCGGGCTCGTATAGACCATCATGCCCATCGCGCCGAGACAGAGGATCAGGTTGCGCAGCGCCACGGATGCCGTCGCACCCACCGCCGACTTGATCTGCGTCGCGTCGGCCGTCAGCCGCGAGACGATCTCGCCGGACTGATTGACGTCGAAGAACGAGGCCGAGAGCTGCATGACGCGTGCGAAGACGTCGCGCCTGAGATCGGCGACGATGCGCTCGCCAAGCGAGATCACGAAGTAATAGCGGGCGGCACTGGCAAGGGCGAGGACCACTGCAAGCACCATCAGCATGGAGAAATAGGTGTTGATGAAGCCGGAATCGGAATTGGAGAAGCCGTGATCGATCATCCGGCGAACGGCCAGCGGCAAGGTCAGCGTGGTGGCCGCTGCAATGGTCAGAGAGACGGCAGCGCCGATCGCGAGGCCGCGGTAACGCGAGAGATAAGGCAGCACGGTTGCGAGCGGGCGGATGGACCTGCGCGCCGGCGTTTGTTTTTCTTGTCTTGGCACAGAGCCCCCCGTTCGCCTGTCACGGGGCCACAGCCTTGTGCGCCGCCGAGGCGCCAGAGCTGTGCGACTGCGATCTGCTGCCGTCCAGGACCGGTGCCGATCCGACGAACCATGCAGAGATCACAAGTCTTCCGCGCGGCACTTGTTATCCCGCAGACCTTCATGTATAGGCACGGCATCGAATTGGGAAGCCGCGGCCCAAGAGCGGTCTGCGGCTTCATTTACGTGTTCGGTCCCAAAGTCGCAATGCCTTGCGACAATTGGACCCTGGAACTCTAGGAAGATTGTTATGAAGGCAGACATCCATCCCGACTACCACACGATCAAGGTTGTCATGACCGACGGCACCGAATACGAAACCCGCTCGACCTGGGGTACGGAAGGTGCGACCATGAACCTGGAAATCGATCCCAAGTCGCATCCGGCCTGGACCGGCGGCAACCAGCAGCTCGTCGACCGCGGCGGCCGCGTTTCCAAGTTCAAGAAGCGGTTCGAAGGCCTCGGCCTCTGATATCAGGCGCTCGACAGCGTGTTTCGAAGCCCGGCAGTGCCGGGCTTTTTTGTTGGCTGCCACATTATCTTGCCGGCTTTTGGCCAGGTGGTCCTCGTTCGAGTCGCCGGTGCATGATCCTCGGTCAAGCCGGAGGATGACACCTGCGCGGGGACATTCCAGCCTATACATCGCGCGACGGCGACCCGATTTTTCCTCCGTCATCTTCGGGCTTGACCGGGGCTTGACCCGAGGATCCAACCGCAGGCATTCATTTCACGCCCGCGCCAACAAAAAACCCGGCACACATGGCCGGGCTTTGGATTTCAGGGGCAGGGGCCTGCCTCGCTCAACTCGCCCCGAAGGCCGTCTGCAGCAGCTTGATCTGCGCCTTGACGCCGTTCTGGTTGTCCGGAACGAAGCTCGTTGCTTCCTGGGGCCGATAAATCTCGCGGTCGAGCAGTGCGACCCGGTTCTGCAGCCGGAGCGACCGCTCGATGAGGTCGCGGAAGCTCTCCGGCAGATCGTTCCAGCCCGGCGCGCTCCGGTCGACGTTGAAGCTGTCCAGGCGCACCTTGCTCTTTTCCGACAGGACCTGCTCGCGGCTCATCTCGCCATTGTTGACGGCCCGCTGCAGCAGGAGCCAGGAGGCCATCTGCATCAGCCGGGTGGTGAGACGCATGGACTCGGCAGCATAGAGAACGGATGCCATGCGGGGCAGCACCTTGGCGGCGGTGCGGCCAGGACCGTCGAGATAGCTTGCCGTTTCCTCGACCAGGCCCATCCCTTCAGCGTAGAGCGCCTTGAACTGCGCCGATGACGCAGCGTGACCGGCGAAACTGACGGTATTCAATCCTCTTTCGGACATGCCTGTATTCCCTGGTTCCAACGCATCACGACTGTCAGGTAACGGGCGGCTCTGGGAAAAGTTTCCTGAGGCCCCTCCATGCTCGAAGAATGATCCCATACCGCATTCCGCGCAAGGGCATTCTTAAGAAAGGGTTAATCTCCACACTTCTTTGAAGGCCGCCTGTCGCAAAGCAAAAAAAAGAGCCGCGCGAAGCGGCTCTCAAGGTAAAACAGGGAGAAAAATCAGACCCATTCGCCAGTCGGTGAAATTGTCTGAGTCCGGAAGGACCGGATGCTCAGACAATCGCAGAAAATGCTTAATTTGCGGTTAAAGGCCAAGCATTCTTCTGGATTAAACGTGCTGGAACCATTCCATCCGCGCTCAACGGAAAAGGCTTTCGGCGGCCGAACGGCTCGCCGATTTGCGGTTCCTCTCCGCTTCGAGCCTTGCAATTTCCTCCGTCAGAAGCGCGATGCGCGCGTTCAGCTCGTCCACGGAGAGCAGCGAAAGATCGCTGCCGATCTCGTGCTCGGTCTTCTTTTTCGGCTGGTCCTCGTCATACAGGCTCATTCGATCTCTCCTCTTCCTGGGGATCGTCGGCGCCTTCGTCCGGCAGTTCCTCCAGCGGAGCCGCACGCGGCGAGAGCTGCAGGCTCTCCGGCGTCGTCGCCGTGCCGGCATTGACCGGCGAGAAGTTTTCGCGCTCGGCCGCGGGCACCGGTGCGCGCCGGCGGCTGCGGACGATTGCATAGGCAGTGATCAGCATATGCGCACAGGCCGTGATCATGAAGAGGCCATAAGGCCCGCTGGCGGTCATTATCGGCCCGCCGATCGTCGGGCCGATGATCGTGCCGATGCCGTAGAGCAGCAGGAGCCCGCCGGAAACCTTCACGAAATCCTCGGGCGTGGCGAAGTCGTTGGCGTGGGAAACCGCGATCGGGTAGAGCGCATTGGCGGCCGCGCCGTAGATCGCGATCAACGTCAGAACGATCCAGACCTGGCCGGGCTCGACGAGGAAGATCAGGAGGCCGGCGAGAGCGCCGACCCCGGCGAGCGCGGCAAGCACATAGCGGCGGTCGATACGGTCGGAGATGCGGCCGGCCGGCAGTTGCATGACGGCGCCCGAGAAGATCGCGACGCTCATCATCGCCGCAACTGTGCTGTCCGACAGCCCCGCCTGGCGGCCGAAGACCGCGCCGAGCGTGCCGAAGGCGCCGTTGGCGATGCCGATGAGCAGGATGCCGAGGAAGGAAACCGGCGAATTGCGGTAGAGGCCGCGCAGATCGAGGCGGACCTGTTTCAGCGGCTGCGGCGAGGCGGCCCTGGACAACAGCGTCGGCAGCATGGCCACGCAGTAGAGAATGCCGCAGATCATGAAGAAGAAGGTCGTCGATGTTTCGCCGAAGGGAATCATCATCTGGCCGCCGACGACGCCGAAAAGGGTGATGGCGATATAGAGCGAGAAGATCACGCCGCGGCTCTCATTGGTGGCGCGCTCGTTCAGCCAGCTTTCGATGATCATCGACGTTCCGGCAGTGGAGAAACCCGTGACCGCGCGGAGCGCCAGCCACCAGATCGGGTCGATCAGAATGCCCGTCAGCAGGGAAACGATGGCGATCAAGGCCGTGAACACGCTGAAGGCGCGCACATGCCCGATGCGCTTGACGACGTTCGGCGCGAAGAAGCAGCCAAGCACGAAACCGGTGGCCCAGAGCGTACCGAACAGGCCGAGGATGGTTGTCGGATAGCCCTCCGCGGTGCCGCGCACCGGCAGGAGCAGGCCCTGCAGGCCGTTTCCGAGGAAGAGAAACAGGGTACCGAGCAGCAGCGCGGCAACGGGAAGCAGGTTATTTCTCATCGTCCACCCGGAATTCGTTCGCCCTTCGGCGTGTCGTGACGAGGACCGCCGCTCTGCCGATGGAAATCAATACCACCGGTCATTGCAAATCGACGGCGAAAACAATAGCCCTCTATGCGAGGAAAAGTGACGTCCGTATGGCGTCGCTCCCATTGCGGCGGATCTTCCCGGAAATGAGCGAATGTCAAAGGCACTGACGGTTCTCCTGCTGCTGGCCATGTGCGTCCAGCTCATCAAGCCGCTCGGCTTTCCGGGCCTCAGGCAGCGCCGCGATTTCTGGAAGATTGCCGTCTTCGCCATCGTCGTGATGATGGTCACGGTGCTCGTGCGTCCTTGAACTCCTGCCGTGCCACGCGGGATCTCGATTCTCCGGCGGCTCGGCGTTCCCCGAGAAACAGCAGCTTGGGCTAGGGCCGCGCTATTATCGCCACCAAGTCGCTCTATCTCCGCACGACATGACGACAGGAAAAGGTTAAATTACCGTGCTCGGCCACAAGATGAAGATCGAGGCTCTGTTGGAACGTCGTCTCACCGCCATTCTCGCAGCCGATGTCGTGGGCTACAGCCGCCTCATGGGAGCGGATGAGGCCGGCACGCTCGCGGCGCTGAAGCGCCACCGCCGCGAGCTGCTGGAGCCCAGGATCGCCGATCATAAAGGCCGAATCGTCAAGCTGGCAGGAGACAGCATGCTCGTCGAGTTTTCGAGCGTGGTGAACGCTGTTGCCTGTGCCGCCGCCATTCAGCGCGGTATGCTCGCCGCCAACGAGGGCTTGCCGAAGAGCAGGCGCATCGAGCTCAGGATCGGCATCCATCTCGGCGACGTGATCGTCGAGGACGGCGACATCTTCGGCGACGGCGTCAATGTCGCGGCGCGGCTCGAAGGGCTTGCCGACCCTTCCGGCATCGCGGTTTCTGCCTCCGTGCGGGACCATGTCGGCTCGAGGCTCGATGTCGGCTTCATCGATAAGGGCGAATACAGTCTGAAGAACATCGCATCGACCGTTCGCGTCTATACGGTGTCCCTCGGCGACAATTCGCTCGGCAAGCGTGCGGAGTCGTCCGGCGTGGTCGACCGCGGTTACGAATTATCGATCGCCGTCCTGCCCTTCACCAATATGAGCCATGATCCCGAGCAGGAATATTTCTCCGACGGTATCACAGAGGACGTCATCACCGATCTTTCGAAGATTTCGCGCCTGCACGTCGTCGCCCGCAACACCGTCTTCACCTACAAGGGCAAGGCCGTGAAGGTTAAGCAGATCGCCCATGAACTGGGCGTTCGCTTCATCCTCGAAGGCAGCGTGCGCAAGGCGGGCGGGCGCGTGCGCATCACCGGCCAGTTGATCGACGCGCAGACCGGCGGGCACCTCTGGGCCGATCGTTACGACCGCGATCTAACGGATATATTCGCGATTCAGGACGAGATCACGCACGCCATCGTCGACCAGCTCAAGATAAAGCTTCTGCCGGAGGAGAAGAGGGCGATCGAAAGCGACCCGACGACCTCGGTCGAGGCCTATACCTACTATCTCCGCGGCCGCCAGTTCTCCCATACCTGGACCCGGCCCTATCTGCTGCTCGCGCGCCGCATGTTCCTGAAGGCCGTCGAACTCGACCCGAACTATGCGCGGGCCTATGCCGGCATCGCCGAGTGCGAATGTGCGATCAGGGACTGGCACGAAAAGGAGTTTCCGCTGGAGAGCATACTCGACATGAGCGCCAGGGCGCTCGCGCTCGATCCGAACCTGGCGGAAGCGCATGCCTCGCGCGGGCTCGCATTGAACCACGACGGCCAGACGGAGGAGGCAAGCCGTGAGTTTCTCCAGGCTCTGGCGCTCGACCCTTCGCTCTATGAGGCGAATCTATATTATGGCCGTTTCCTCTTCGCGCAGGGTCGATTCCGGGAAGCGATCGGATTCTTCGAGCGCGCGGCGGAAATCCGGTCGGACGATTACTTTTCGCCGATCCATTTGATGGGTTGCTACCTGTCGCTTGGTATGGAGACCGAGCGCCAGCGCTGGGCGCGGATCGGCATCGAAAGAGCGCAAAGCGCAATGGAGCGGAACCCCGAGAATGCCAGCCCGGCGCATCGCGGTGCATTGGCGCTAGCGCATATGGGCGAGGCGGAACGTGCGAAGGAATGGGTTTCTCGCGCGCTGGCGATCGATCCGGACGATATCGTCGCGCAGTACAATGCAGCCTGCGTCCATTCGCTCCTCGGTGAGGGCGAACGTGCGCTGGAACTGCTGGAAACCGTGGTGCCGCAGAGCTCCAGCTACCATGTCCAGTGGTTCAATCAGGACCCCGACCTGGACCTCATTCGCGACGATCCGCGCTTCCGCGCGCTCCTCGACGCACTCGCAGAGTGCAAGGGCGGGAGGCGCTGAATAGTTCGGCGATCAGATCTCGATCTCGCCGCGCATCGCCGAAACGCAGTCGCCCGAGACGCTGACCTTGCGGATTGTGCCGTTCCTCTTGTCGATACCGACGGTGATGAGGCTGCGGCGCCCCATTTCCACGCCCTGTTCGATGACGAGTTCCACCTCCGCGTCGGCCGCGGGAAGCAGCGAGACGAGGTAAGCGCCGAGCGCCGCCGAAGCGCTGCCGGTTGCCGGATCCTCGATGACGTTGTCGAGCGGCGCGAACATGCGTGCCCTTACCTGGCCGGGCCGCTCGCGCGTGCGGGCATAGAGAAACAGGCTGAAGCTGTCTTCCGCAAGCGGATAGCGGATATTCGCCTCCTCGAAGGCCGAGACGTTCGGCCGGGCTCTCGAAAGGGCCTCAACGTCGCGCACCTCAGCGACGGAGAAGGGCAGTCCGACCGAAATGCGCACCGGCGGATGATTTCGGTCGATGAGGTCGTCCTGGCGCAGCGATGCGCAGGCGGCAATCGTCGCGGCGTCTATAGCGGGGCCGATTTGCAGCGCCTGCGGGGCGACGATCCTTGCGCCCGTGACGATGCCGTCACTGCCGAGAAGGGTCACTTCGACCAGGCCCGCCTTTTCCTCGAAACGCAATGCGCCGCCCGGCTTGCGGCCGAAGATTTCCTGTTGCCGGCCGAGCACGAAGGCCGTGCCGACATTCGGGTGGCCGGCGAAAGGCACTTCGGTCGTCGGCGTGAAGATGCGCACGCGCGCAGTGTTCTCCGGGTTTTCGGGCGGAAGGACGAAGGTGACTTCGGAATAGCCGAACTCGGTGGCGATCGCCTGCATCCGGGCCTCGCTCAAGCCCCGCGCATCCGGGATGACGGCAAGCTGATTGCCGGCGAAACGCTCGGCCGTGAAGACGTCGACGGTAATGAAGGAGACGGTGCTCATGGGGCCCTCTGGTCGGTCGCAGATGGCGCAGATTTAAAGTCGTCGCCGGCGCTGCTGAAACAGCGAACTTGTCTCCCTGACAATTGTCGGGGCAGCAAGGCGGCGCCATGCAAAAAGGCCCGGCGGCATCGCTGTCACCGGGCCTCTCCTCTCTCCCTCTGACTATTTTGGCGCTTAGGCTGCCTTTTCGAAGTCCTTCGTCCAGCTTCCCTTGGCGGCGAGGCTGCACATCTTGGCGCGATGGGCGAAGGCGCGCTGACCGGCGGCGACGTTTTCCGACTTTCCGCCCCAGGCATTGAGCGCTTCCTGCTGCAGTGCCCGGCCATAGGAGAAGGTAAGCTTCCAGGGCAGGTCGTGCGCTGCGTTCATGGCCGAAAGGTGGGCCGTCGCCTCTTCGGTCGATTGGCCGCCGGAGAGGAAGGCGATGCCCGGAACAGCCGCCGGAACGGTGCGCTTCAGCACCTTGATGGTGCGTTCGGCGACCTCGTCGACGGACGCTTTGCGCGCTTTTTTGCCGTCGATCACCATGCTCGGCTTCAGGATCATGCCTTCGAGCCTGACGCGGAGCTCGCCAAGTTCCTCGAAGACTGTGCGCAGGACCCATTCGGTGACTTCTTCCGAGCGCTCGATCGAGTGATCGCCGGGGGCGCCATCCATCAGCACTTCCGGCTCCACGATCGGTACGATCTTCGCCTCCTGGCAGAGCGCGGCATAACGGGCGAGCGCATGGGCATTGGCCCTGATCGCGCCCCAGGTCGGGAGAGCGTCGGAAATCGCGATCACGCCCCGCCATTTGGCGAAGCGGGCGCCGGCCTCGTGATATCTGGCGAGGCGGGCGGCGAGCCCGTCGAGGCCTTCGGTTATCGTTTCATTCGGGAAATGGGCCATCGGCTTGGCACCGGTGTCGACCTTGATCCCCGGGATCGAGCCCGCGTTGCGGATGACGTCGGCGAGGGGCGTGCCGTCGGCAGCCTTCTGGAACAGTGTTTCCTCATAGAGGATGACGCCGGAGATATACTCGCGCATCGCATCGTCCGAGCGCAGCAGCATCTCGCGATAGTCGCGGCGCGACGTCTCGGTGGACTCCAGGCCGATGCTGTCGAAGCGCTTCTTGATCGTTGCGGTCGACTCGTCTGCAGCGAGCAGGCCCCGGCCATTGGCGACCATGGCAACCGCAATGTCTTCCAGTCTTTCGCTCATATTCTTCTCCTACACACAGCGCCGATCACCAGCGGAACAGCGAATGAAACCAATCTCGAACTGAGGCGCGAAAGCGTCGTTCGCACCTCAGGAACAAAGGCGCGTTAACAGAAGATACCGTGCGGGAAAATGGCAGTAAAACGGGCTAAAACGATTTAAATAATTTTAATCGTTTGAAAAGGCATAATTATTTTTGATGGTCAGGTCAGAAGCTCTCCTCGAAAGCCCCTCACCCTAATCCTCTCCGTTCCGACGCTACGGCATGCACATATCTCTTGTTGTCCAGCCCTTCGCGGATTTACTCCGGAGTGGCGGCATCTGTATTTTCCAGCAGTGGCGAGGCTTGCGGATGGAACCTCGGGATCAAGCCCATATGCGCTAACATTGGCATTAGCGGTCACCCGCCCCTCATCCGCCTGCCGGCACCCCGCAGGCGGGGAGAAGGGACAAGCGGCGCCGACTGAACCCCGCATTCACCGCCCGCCCGAGGGAGCGAGTGGGCGCGGCATATCCCTTCTCCCCGCCCGCGGCAGGGCTGTCCGGGGAAAATTCATGCATAGCGGAAGACCATTTGGTTTGGGATGGTCCGGGGTTTTGGTCGGCTTGGATTGACCTGCGGCGGCTTGTGGATTTCGGCGATGCTTTTGCGCTGGAACAGGCACTGGGTGACGAGGTCGGTGAAGCGCAGGATCGGTAGAGGGACGCGGGCGAGGCGGGCGGCGATGCGCAACAGTGCATAGGCGATCATCGCCGCGAAGATCTGCAGGCGGATGGCGTTGTCGTTGTTGCCGAGGAACTTGCGGATCTTGAGGTGCTGTTTGATCCAGCGGAACAGAAGCTCGATCTGCCAGCGATCCTTATAGAGCTGGCCGATCTCGACGGCGGAGCGCTCGAGGTCGTTGGTCAGAAGCGTGATCGTATCGCCGTCCTGGCGCTTGACGATTACCCGGCGCAAGCCGATCGGCAGCTTGGAATCGCCCTTGCTGGCGAGGCTGACCTGGCTGTCTTCGAGGACCAGGAAGCCATCGCCTTGAGGTTGCTCAACGGGGCGTTCAGCGACCAGAGCCAGTCCCATGTTGGTCTTCGGCCGGGTGACGAAACTGGCGCCGGCTTCGGCGATCGCCGTCCACCAGCCGTAATGGCAGTAGCCCTTGTCGAAGACATAGGTTGCGCCCTTTTCGATGGTGATCGTGCGGCCGATCTGGGCGTCGTTGACGTTGGCGTCGGTGATGTCGAGGATGCCTGGACAATCGGCCTTGGGATCATAGACGACATGCAGCTTCATGCCGCGGATGCGGCCGTTCGACTTGGCCCAATCGTACAGCTTACCCAGCGGGATCGGGGTCGAATCGATCAGCCGCAGCATCTTGGTGCCCTCCCGGCGCGTCTGCCGGTCGAGCTGACCGGCCAGAAGCGCGAAGGTCTCGGCGAAGACGGCGACCGGGCGGCGGCGGTTGGCGTCCGACAGCGTCGAGCGCATCAGCCGGCCACTGCCGAGATGGTAATGATGCTGACTGTTGGCGTTGAAGCTCGCCTCCAACCCGCGCAGGCTGGTCGTGGCGCTCAACTGGGCATAGATCAGTGCCACCAGATGATCCCAGCTGGTAAAGCACTTGTCGTAGGCATCCCCGGCATGACGATCCACAATCGCCTGAAAGCTGCGGCGATCAATCGCTTTCAGCAGCTGGGCGAAAATGCTAGGGGTGAACCGCATGCTCCGTCTCCTTTTCTGAGTCTCGACAACCAGAAAATAGACGGAAAAACGCCGTCTGACGGGGCATGCGCCTGCGACATTTCGATTCACCCGGAACTTTCCCCGGACAGCCCTGCGCCCGCGGGGAGAAGGTGGCGGCAGCCGGTTGAGGGGCAACCCCGACCGAGCGCGGTTGAGCCGGTTGGGTTCCCGAGGGATCCCTTTCATGAGCAGTATCCGCCGCACCGGCGCGCAAGAGATATGTGCATGCCGTAGCGTTCCGACGGGGAGAGGGGATTGAAAGTCGCCGCGAATATCCTTCGCCCCGCTTGCGGGGAGAAGGTGGCCGGCAGGCCGGATGAGGGGCTAAAGCCGAGCTCAGTTCCGCTGCCGGAGAACATCTACGCCCGGCAAGGGCTTGCCTTCCATCCATTCGAGGAAGGCGCCGCCGGCGGTCGAGACATAGGTGAAATCGTCCGCGACCTCGGCATGGTTGAGTGCTGCGACCGTGTCGCCGCCACCGGCGACGGAGACGAGCGAGCCTGCGCGCGTGCGGGCTGCCGCGTGTTTCGCTGCTGCCACGGTCGCCCTGTCGAAGGGCGCGATCTCGAAGGCGCCGAGCGGACCGTTCCACACGAGGGTTTCGGCGCGCGAGATCCATTCGTTGATAGCCTCGATCGATTTCGGCCCGACGTCGAGCACCATGGCGTCGGCAGGGATGGCCTTGATATCGACGACCTCGTTGTCGGCACCGGCCTTGAACTCACGGGCAACGACGCCGTCGACCGGAAGCACGATTGCGCATCCCGCTTCCGAGGCGGCCGCGAGGATGGCCTTGGCGGTCTCCGCAAGATCGTGCTCGCAGAGCGACTTTCCGACATCGACGCCTTGCGCCGCGAGGAAGGTGTTGGCCATGCCGCCGCCGATGACCAGCGCGTCGACCTTCTTCACGAGGTTCTGCAGAAGGTCGATCTTGGTCGAGACCTTGGCGCCGCCGACGATCGCGACGACCGGGCGCTTCGGATTGCCGAGCCCCTTTTCAAGCGCTTCGAGCTCCGCCTGCATGGTGCGGCCGGCATAGGCGGGAAGGTGATGGGCAAGCCCCTCGGTCGAGGCGTGGGCGCGATGGGCGGCGGAGAAGGCGTCGTTGACATAGATGTCGCCATTGGCGGCGAGCGCCGTCACGAAGTCCGGATCGTTCTTCTCCTCGCCCTTGTGGAAGCGGGTATTCTCGAGCAGCAGCACTTCGCCGTCGTTCAATTCGGCAATGGCGTTGGCGGCCTTGTCGCCGATGCAGTCGGCAGCGAAATAGACGCGCTGGTCGAGGATCTCCTCGACGGCGGAGGCGATCGCCTTCAGCGACATGTCGGCGACGGGCTCGCCCTTCGGCCGGCCGAAATGCGCGAGCAGAACGACTTTCGCGCCCTTCTCGGAGAGCTCGCGGATGGTCGGCGCCACGCGCTCGATGCGGGTGGTGTCGGTCACCTGGCCGTCCTTGACAGGCACGTTCAGATCGACGCGCACGAGAACGCGCTTGCCGGCGATGTCGGTCAGATCGTCGAGAGTCTTGAAAGTCATCAGATGGTCTCCGGTGATAGTCTCTGGAACAGGGTAGGGTAGTCGATGACGAGGCCGTCCTCGTCCACCGTCAGGTCCGCCGTGAAGCTGCCGTCCGCCGCCTCGTAGCGGTAGAGCTTGCCGTCATCGAGGCAGGTATAATGCTGGCCGTCGACGGTCGGTTCGAAGCTGTCGAAGGGCACGTAAAGCATGTTGAGCCTGGCGGTGCCGGATTGCCGGGTGAGGCCCAGGCGGCGGATCGGCAGCGTGTTCGTGAAGGGCGTGCCGGCGAGGTCGATATCGACGCAGCCATCGAATTGCGGCAAGGCCGTTCCGTCTGCTTTGCGCCAATGGCCGTGCCCATCGGACATGAGGTGCAGCCTCTGCCCTTGGGTCGTTTCTATGAGAAAGGAAAAGACGCGCCAGCCGGCATCGCAGTCGATTCGGTAGCGGACGCCATAGGCCGTTGCGCCGCGTTCGCCGATGAGAACGCTTTCGGCGCGGATGGCCGCGCCGAGCGATGTATCGAAAGTCCTGAGCGTCAGATGTTCGAGCCCTTCCCCTTCGAGCGGACGCCAGCGCACCGTCGTTGAGGAAAGAGCCCGGAACATCGGTCTTAGATGAGCTTGCTCAGGGCAACCGCCGTGTCCGACATGCGGTTGGAGAAGCCCCATTCATTGTCGTACCAGGACAGGATCGATACGAACTTGCCTTCCATCACCTTGGTCTGGTCCATGTGGAAGACCGAGGAACGCGGATCGTGGTTGAAGTCGATCGAGACGTTCGGAGCGAGCGTGTAGCCGAGAACGCCCTTGAGCGGACCGTCGGCGGCAGCCTTGATGGCGGCGTTGATTTCCTCCTTGGTCGTCTCGCGCTTGGCGACGAACTTCAGGTCGACCACCGAGACGTTCGGGGTCGGGACGCGCACGGAGATACCGTCGAGCTTGCCCTTGAGTTCCGGCAGCACGAGGCCGACCGCCTTGGCAGCTCCCGTAGAGGTCGGGATCATCGACAGCGCCGCGGCGCGTGCACGGTAGAGATCCTTGTGCATCTGGTCGAGCGACGGCTGGTCGTTGGTGTAGGAGTGGATCGTCGTCATCATGCCGTGATCGATGCCGACGGCATCGTGCAGCACCTTGGCGACCGGTACCAGGCAGTTGGTCGTGCAGGATGCGTTGGAGATGACGAGATGATCCTTCGTCAGCTTGTCGTGGTTGACGCCGTAGACGACGGTCAGGTCCGCGCCGTCGGCCGGAGCCGAGACGATGACGCGCTTGGCGCCGGCTTCCAGATGAGCGGCTGCCTTGTCGCGGGCGGTGAAGATGCCGGTGCACTCCATCGCGATGTCGACGCCGAGTTCCTTGTGCGGCAGTTCTGCCGGATTGCGGATCGCGGTCACCTTGATCGGCTTGCCGTTGTTGATGACGATCGCGTCGCCGTCGACCTTCACGTCGGCCGGAAAGCGGCCGTGGATGGAATCGAAGCGCAGCAGGTGAGCGTTGGTCTCGACCGGACCGAGGTCGTTGATGGCAACGACTTCGATGTCCGTGCGGCCGGATTCGACGATGGCGCGGAGAACGTTGCGGCCGATGCGGCCAAAACCGTTGATGGCGACTTTCACTGTCATATCGGGTCTCTCCCTGTCAGAATGCGTGTGGTGGGAAGGAGGACATCCGGGAATGTCCTCCAGGCTTGATCAGGACAGCTTGGCTTCGGCGGACGCAACCACGACTTCTGGCGTAATGCCGAAGTGCTTGTAGAGATCCTTGTAGGGGCCCGAAGCACCGAAGCTCGACATGCCGATGAAGATGCCATCGTTGCCGATGAAGTGGTCCCAGCCCTGGCGGATGCCCGCTTCGACGGCGATCTTGACCGGCGACGTGCCGATGATCGCCTGCTGGTAGTCCTCGCTCTGCTCGGCGAAGAGCTCGAAGCAGGGGACGGAGACGACGCGCGTCGCGATGCCCTTGGCGGTCAGCGTCTGGCAGGCCTTGACGGCGATCTCGACTTCCGAGCCGGTGGCGAAGATCGTCACCTGCGCGTCGCTTGCGGAGATCAGGTCATAGGCGCCGCGGGCGCAGAGGTTCTGTTCCTCGTATTCCGTGCGCACCGCCATCAGGTTCTGGCGGGTGAGCGCAAGACCGGAGGGGCGCTTGCGGTTTTCCAGGGCAAGCTGCCAGCATTCGGCGGTCTCCGTCGCATCCGCGGGGCGGAACATCAGGAGATTGGGGATGGCCCGAAGCGCGGCCATGTGCTCGACCGGCTGGTGGGTCGGCCCGTCCTCGCCGAGACCGATGGAATCATGCGTGAGCACGTGGATGACGCGGATGCCCATGAGCGCGGCAAGGCGGATCGACGGGCGGCAATAATCCGAGAAGATCAGGAAGCCGCCGGAATAGGGGATGAGGCCGCCATGCAGCGCCATGCCGTTCATCGCGGCCGCCATGCCGTGCTCGCGCACGCCGTAGTGGATGTAGCGGCCGGAGAAATCGTCCGGGGTGATGGAGTGTGTCTGGCTCGTCTTGGTATTGTTGGAGCCGGTCAGGTCGGCAGAGCCGCCGATCGTCTCGGCAAGTACGCCGTTGATGACTTCCAGCGCATCCTCCGAAGCCTTGCGCGTCGCCGGCGAGGGCTTGGTCTCGGCAAGCTTCTGCTTGTAGGCGCCGATCGCAGAGGCGAGGCTGCCTTCGAGCTCGCCGGAGAAGCGGCGGACGAACTGCGCCTTCTTCTCTGCCTCAGCGGCTTCGAGCCGTTCTTCCCATTCCTTGCGCGCCTTGGCCGACCGCAGGCCTGCGATGCGCCAGGCGTCGAGCACGTCGGAGGGAACCGTGAACGCCTCGGCTTCCCAGCCGAGCGCCTTGCGGGTGGCGGCGATTTCCTCGGCGCCGAGCGGGGAGCCGTGGACCTTGTGCGTACCGGCCTTGTTCGGCGCACCGAAGCCGATCACGGTCTTGCAGGCGATCATGGTCGGCTTGTCGGACTTGTGAGCCTCTTCGATCGCGGCGGCGATCGCTTCGGGATCATGGCCGTCGACGGCGATCGTGTGCCATTTGCTGGCGCGGAAGCGGGCGTGCTGGTCGGTCGAGTCGGCAATGGAGATCGGACCGTCGATCGAGATGTTGTTGTCGTCCCAGAAGACGATCAGCTTGTTGAGCTTCAGGTGGCCGGCAAGCGCGATCGCTTCCTGACTGATCCCTTCCATCAGGCAGCCGTCGCCGGCGAGCACATAGGTATAATGCTCCATCAGTTCGCTGCCGAACTCTTCGCGCAGCTTGCGCTCGGCGATCGCCATGCCGACGGAATTGGCAATGCCCTGGCCGAGCGGACCCGTGGTCGTCTCGATGCCGGCGGCGTGGCCGTATTCCGGGTGACCCGCCGTGCGCGAACCCAGCTGGCGGAAGTTCTTGATCTCGTCGATGGTGATGTCGTCGTAGCCCGTGAGGTAGAGCAGCGAATAGAGCAGCATGGACCCGTGGCCGGCCGACAGGACGAAGCGGTCGCGGTTCGGCCAGGCGGGGTTTTTAGGGTCGAAGCTCAGATAGCGGGTGAACAGCACTGTTGCGATATCGGCGGCGCCCATTGGGAGGCCAGGGTGGCCGGAATTTGCCTTCTCGACGGCGTCCATGGAGAGGAAGCGGATTGCATTCGCCATCCGGTCGTGTTTTTCGCGAGAGATCATGACTGTTCCGTTTGCGTTCGGTGGTCAGGGGACGGTCTCTATCCTCCAAAGACCGCATGAGAAGCGGCAGACACATAGCAGGTGCGTGAGCCGAGTCAATAAATACGGGCCCTCCGCGACCAAATGCGGCGGCCCCGGCGCGGCGCCTCTCGATGGCAGAAACGCCGCCGGTCGGTGGCCGGTTCGGGAGGCGAAATCGACCATCCACAGCTTCCGCAGTTCAATGCCGCGCTTGGCATTGTTGAGACTTGCGTAATAGGTTTAAAAAGAAAAGGGCCGAAGTGATGAACGCTCTACGATTCGGCCTTGGAGCGAGGCGCGTCCAGGCAAGGTGCAAGCGCTCCGCACTTTGTTTTAGGGCAGGGCGAAGCCGCTCCCCCTAGAGAGGTATCGGAAGACATGCCGGCAAAGACGGTCAAGGCGGCGATCGACGAGTTGCGCAACGCGGTTCAGTCTCTTGAAATCGCGATCGACGGCCGCTTCGACAAGGAAAGGGATGTGAGCGAGTTCGAAGGCGAGGTCAGGCGGGTCAACGAGGACCGGTCTCGCCTGGCGCAGGAACTCGACCAATCCCAATTCCGCGCCAACCGGTTGGAAGAGGTCAATCGCGAGGTATCCCGTCGTCTGGTGACGGCGATGGAGACTATTCGCGCGGTGCTGGATCGCTGAGGTTCTGAACGTATGGCGCAGGTGACGGTAACGATCGACGGCAAGGCCTACCGCATGGCTTGCGAGGAAGGGCAGGAAGATCACCTCGGCGACCTCGCGACCAGGTTCGACCAGTATGTCGGCCATCTGAAGGCCCAGTTCGGCGAAATCGGCGACCTCAGGATCACCGTCATGGCGGGGATCATGGTCATGGACGAGTTGAGCGAGGTCAATCGCCGGCTGAAGAGCATCGAAGCGGAAGTGGACGATCTGAAGAGAGGCCGCGATACCGCGCTTTCGGATCAGACGAGAAGCGAGGAGGCGCTTGCCTCGGCGCTCGGCGAAGTGACGGCGCAGATTCAGGATATCGCCGCCAAGCTCAACGGGCGGCCGACTCCCTCGGCAAATTGAGCCCCGCCTGCGATTTCGCAGAAATTATGCAGCTCCATCGCATCCGGCTCTGGTGAAAAGCCCCGGGACGCTCTATATCTGCCAGGCGATCTGCGCTTCCCGACAGGAACCACAATCCCCGGGGCCATACACGATCTCAAGGGGACTGTCCCTGGCCGGACCCGTGGGTCCGGGCATACGGTGCCCACCTACCTAGTAGGTACCCGGGATCGTAAATCATCCATCGGTCGTCGTGGATCGCACTTCTTCCTTTTCCTTCTCGGCCGGTGCCCGGAACGCTCGGCGGATGGCATCCGCCATCGCGTCGACCGTCGGCGACCGGTTCCCGCGCCTCGTCCGCAGCACGACATTGGTCATGTCGATGATGCCGAAGCCGTCCTCCTCGGTAAGTTCCCTGCACCCCGCCGGTATGGCGGTTCGCGACAAGGGTGCGATGGCAAGGCCCGAAATGAGGGCTGCGATGAGGCCGCCGCTCGTGCGGCTCACATATGCGATGCGAGACTCTATGCCGCGGCTCTGCAGGCTCCGCCGGGCCAGTTCGTCGCACCAGCCGCCTTCGGCATAGGTATAGGTCGCGATCGGTACCGGCCGGCGCTCATGGGCACCGTGCTGGTCGCAGGTCGCCCAGACTGTAGGGTTCACCATCAGGACCTCGTTCCGGCTGCGCCCGCCCGGCTCGAAGACGACGGCGATGTCGAGTTCTCCGGCGGCGAGCGCTGCCGAATTGGCCATGGAGGTTTCCTGCCGCACCGTCACCTCCACGCCCGGATGAATGGCAGCGAAGGCGCCAAGTGCCTTCGGAAGCGTGGAGTTGACGTATTCCTCCGAAATCCCGATCCGGACCGAACCCTCGAGCGCCGGCGATCGCATGGCCGCCGCGGTGTCGTCGAGAAGAGAGACGATGCGGCGCGCATTGTCGGCGAGCCGCCGCCCGTCATCGGTCAGTATGACGCCGCGCGAGTGGCGTTCGAAAAGCGCCGAGCCGATGAGCTCCTCGAGCTTGCGGATCTGCATGCTGACGGCCGACTGCGTCCGCCGCACCGTATCGGCAGCCCGCGTCAGGTTGCCGGTGTCGGCGACCGCGAGAAAGGTTCTGAGCAGATCGCTGTCGAGCGGAGTTGACATGCAGTCGCCATAAGAAAACCTGATGACAGACATGGTCGCAATTCATTTGTCAGATGTCAACAAAGGAGAGAGGATCGAGGCTGTCGCTTTCCTCCCGAGGGTCTCGCCATGCCCGTTCTGGTCGTGCCAGCACATCCTGCCGCTCGAAGCTCCCCGTCGCTTGCGACGGCGTTTGCGCGTTGGCGGCTGGGGCTCACCCTTTACATGGAATGGTCGATCGTAAGCCGTCGCGCCGACCCGCACCTGCTGGCAGACGCAGCTATCCCGGACACATATCGTCTCGGATGCGAGGAAGCCATGCGCCAGCGTGAAGCGGTTCGGCATCTGCACTGGATGCTGTAAATCAGCTCCCTCCGGGAAATCGCCATAAAGCGTCGCGATACGCGAACGAGTCGCGAAGCAGTGCAAAAGCGGCGGCCGCATGGTTCCAGCCGGAGGCCGTTTTGCGCTATGGCAGGGGCATTCCGATCATGTAAAAGCGGTTCGGTCTGCCCGGAAGGAAGGTTCGATGTCACCCAGGGATTTGAAGGCAGCGTTGAGGAAGGAGCGGCTGGCGCTCCGCGATGCGATGCCGGCGGAAGTGCGGATCGAGGCGAGCCTTGCAATGGCCGATCATGCCGGCGACATTATCGCGCTCGATCCGGGACACGTCGTCTCGGGCTTCTGGCCGATCCGTTCGGAGGCCGACGTCCGGCCGCTGATGGTGCGGCTCAGGGATCGCGGTGCGCGCCTCTGCCTGCCGGTGATCCTGGACAGCAAGGCCATCGTTTTCCGGGAATTGCTCGACGGCATCGCAGTCGTCGAAACCGGTTTCGGCACCACCGGTCCCGGCCCCGATGCGCCGGAAGTCGATCCGGACATCATGCTCGTACCGCTTTCGGCCTTCGATGCCGTGGGCCATCGGATCGGCTACGGCGCCGGCTATTATGATCGGGCGATCGAGCGGCTGCGTCGCAAAGGCCACATGCCGCGCCTGATCGGGATTGCATTCGACTGCCAGGAAGTGGCATCAGTGCCGGCTGAACCGCACGACGTGGCGCTGGACGCCGTATTGACGGAGAGCGGTTTTCGGCATTTCAGAGCGGGATGAGGATATTGTGCGCGGATTCCGCCACATCCTGTTCTAAATTCATGGAACCGACCACGTGCACGATTTGGAGTCGATCCAAATTGCCTTGGTCCAAGCGGGATTGACCGGCATGCGACTTCTGTTTCTGGGGGATATGGTGGGCAAGACGGGCCGCATGGCCGTCTGGGAGCGCCTCCCGGGACTCGTGAGCGATCTCAAGCTCGACTTCGTCATCGTCAATGGCGAGAACGCAGCCGGCGGGTTCGGCATCACCGAAGACATCTTTCTCGAGACGATCAGCGCCGGCGCCGATGTAGTGACCACCGGCAATCACGTCTGGGATCAGAAGGAGGCGGTGGTCTTCTGCGAGCGGCACGATCAGTTCCTGCGGCCGGCAAACTATCCTGCGGGGACGCCGGGTCGCGGTTCCAATCTTTTCTTCGCGCGAAACGGCGCCCGCGTTCTGGTTGCCAATGTCATGGGGCGGGTCTTCATGCATCCCGAGCTCGACGATCCCTTCAAGACGGCAGAGGCGATCCTCGACGCCTGCCCGCTCGGCGAGCAGGCCGATGCAGTCGTCTTCGATTTTCACGCGGAGGCGACGAGCGAGAAGCAATGCTTCGGCCACTTCGTCGACGGGCGTGCCAGCCTGGTGGTCGGCACGCACACCCATGTGCCGACGGCGGACCATCAGATACTCAACGGTGGCACCGGCTATATGAGCGATGCCGGCATGTGCGGCGACTACGACTCGTCCTTGGGGATGGACAAGGAAGAGCCGCTCAACCGCTTCATCTCGAAGATGCCCAAGGGCCGCTTCGAAGCGGCATCCGGCCCGGCGACCATCTGCGGCGTCGGGATCGAGATTTCGGACCGGACGGGGTTGGCGGAGAAGATCGCGCCGATCAGGATCGGCCCGCGTCTGGCCGAGACGATCCCGCAATTCTGGGTTTGAGCGGCAGAGCTTTCTGTTTCTCCACCTGCAATCCTGCCGCGCCCTGCCTCTGCCGAATTGCCTTTTTTCAAGGGTGACAGACCTTTCAAATGGTGGCAGGTTAGCGACCAAATGAGAGCCGCAATCCACGCGGCCGCTATTCGCAAGTTTCCATGCCCAATAGTTGAAGCGGGATGCGGGCGGAGGCGCCCATACTTTCCCTCGTCCCGCCTTAGTGCAACCGAGCCCTATAGCGCCGCACGTCTGTCGGACGCTTAAAGGTCGCTATAGCGCCCCGGTATTGGAATGTCGCCGCGCCAATTGCAGACCCCGGTGCCGGCGATCTGATGTTCAGGTAATTTGGAGAGCGTGCATGTTGCGAAAGTGGCGTCTGCCGGCCATCGCCGGCGTATTCGTCTCCCTTCTCGTTTCGGCACCGGCGGTCGCGCAGGACGCGCAGATGCCGACGGTGACCGTTGCCAAGCCGGTCGTGCGCGACGTCATCGACGCCGACGAATTCATCGGCCGCTTCGAGGCGGTCGACGAGGTTTCGATCCGCGCGCGGGTCGGAGGCTATCTCGATCAGGTCTTCTTCACCGACGGTGCCATGGTGAAGAAGGGCGACAAGCTCTTCGTCATCGACCAGCGCCCGTTCCGCACCGCTCTTTCCCAGGCGGAAGCCTCGCTCGAGGCAGCGCGATCGACGCTCGTCTTCGCGGAGACCACGTTCAAGCGAACGGAATCGCTCGCCGGAACCGGCACGCTCTCCGTGTCCAGGCTCGACGACGACCGCCGGGCGCTGCTCTCGGCACAGGCGAATGTACGCGGCGCCGAGGCGGCGGTCGAGCGGGCCAAGCTCGATCTCGATTACACCACCATCACCGCGCCGCTGAGCGGCCGCGTCGACCGGCGGCTCATCTCCCCGGGCAATCTCGTCCAGGCGGACCAGACGGTACTGACGACGATCGTCTCGCTCGATCCGATCGATTTCTATTTCGATGTCGACGAGCGCCGGCTGCTTTCCTATGCGCGGACGGCGCGGGAACGCGGCAGCGCGCTGCAGGAAGGGGCCGGCTCCATCCCGGTGCTCGTCACGATCGCCGACGCCAACGAGCCGCCTTTCGAAGGCAAGCTCGATTTCGCCGAGAACCGGGTCGACAACGAGACCGGCACGATGCGGGTGCGCGCCCGCTTTGCGAACCCCAAATTCGTCCTGCAGCCCGGCCTGTTCGGGCGTGTGGAAGTCGAAGGCTCGAATACCTATCGAGCGGTTCTCGTCCCTGACGAGGCAATCGCTGCCGACCAGAACGAACGCATCGTCTATGTGGTCGGCGAGGATGGCAGCGTCGCCACCAAACCGGTCCGTCTTGGCCCGAGGCTCCACGGTTACAGGGTCATCCGCAGCGGCTTGACGGGGGACGAGACAGTCGTCGTCAACGGCCTCATGCGCGTCCGGCCGGGGGTGAAGGTCAAGCCCGAACTCGTCGTCCTGCCCCCCGAGGCCGCGCAATCGGCGGAGAATGCCCAATGAGGTTCGCGCATTTCTTTGTCGACAGACCGATCTTCGCATCGGTGCTATCGATCGTTCTGCTGATCGTCGGCAGCATCGCCTATTTTCAGCTTCCGGTGGCGCAGTATCCGGAGATCGCACCGCCAACCATCGTCGTGCGCGCCTCCTATCCGGGCGCGGATGCGGAGACCGTCGCCAATACCGTTGCTACCCCGCTCGAGCAGGAGATCAACGGCGTGGAGAACATGCTCTACATGTCCTCCTATGCCACCGCTGACGGTTCGATGGCGCTGACGATCACCTTCAAGCTCGGGACCGATCTCGATCAGGCACAGGTGCTGGTGCAGAACCGTGTTTCGATCGCCGAGCCCCGGCTTCCCGAGGAAGTCCGGCGCATCGGCGTCACCACGACGAAGAGCTCGCCGGATCTGATGATGGTCGTTCATCTGCTTTCGCCGAACGACCGCTACGACCAGCTTTATGTTTCCAACTACGCCCGCACGCGCATCCGCGACATATTGGTCCGGCTGGACGGAGTCGGCGACGTTCTTCTGTTCGGCGAGCGTGAATATGCGCTGCGCATCTGGCTCGACCCGCAGAAGCTCTCCGCCTACGGCATGACCGCAGGCGATGTCGTTTCCGCGCTGCGCGAGCAGAACGTCCAGGTCTCGGGCGGCTCCATCGGTGGTCCGCCGATGTCGAGCGACAGCGCCTTTCAGTATACGGTGACCACCGACGGCCGCTTCAGCGACGCTCGTCAGTTCCGCTACGTCATCGTCAAAGCGACCGAAGAAGGCAGGCTCGTCCAGTTGCAGGACGTCGCCCGCATCGAGCTCGGTGCGCGCGAATACGTGACCAACAGCTATCTCAACGGCAGCCCCGCCGTCGCGCTCGGCATCTTCTCCCGCCCCGGCAGCAATGCGCTCGCTGCGGCCGATGCGATCCAGGCGACGATGACCGAACTTTCGCGAGATTTTCCCGAAGGGCTCGAATACAGGATCATCTACAATCCGACGGAATTCATCTCGGAATCCATCGACGAGGTCTACAAGACCATTGCGGAAGCCGCGCTTCTCGTCGCCCTGGTCGTGATCGTGTTCCTGCAGTCGTGGCGCACGGCGATCATTCCCATCGTCGCCATCCCCGTTTCGCTCGTCGGCACATTCGCGCTTCTCTATGCCTTCGGTTTTTCGCTGAACATGCTGACGCTTTTCGGTCTGGTCCTCGCGATCGGCATCGTGGTCGACGACGCGATCGTCGTTGTCGAGAACGTCGAGCGCAACCTCGCGCGCGGGATGACGCCGCGCGAGGCGGCGCATGTGACGATGGACGAGGTGGGCGCAGCGGTTATCGCGATCTCGCTCGTCCTGACGGCTGTGTTCGTGCCGACCGCGTTCATTCCCGGTATTGCCGGGCAGTTCTACCTGCAATTCGCGGTGACGATCGCAGTCGCGACGGTGATCTCCGCGGTCAATTCCCTGACGCTCTCGCCGGCGCTTGCCGCAATCCTGTTGCGGCCGCACGAGAACCACGAGCATGAGAGCCGCAATCCCCTGACGCGGCTCGGCCGCGGGTTTGCCAACGGCTTCAACCGCGGCTTCGACCGCATGGCCGATGGCTATGCATGGACGGTGCGCCACCTCGTCAGGACGCGGATCGCGCTGGCCGGGGCGCTCCTCGTCTTCGTCGCCCTGCTCGGAGCCACCTGGTACATGGCGCAGGTCGTGCCCCGCGGCTTCATACCCACGATGGACCAGGGCTATGCCATCGTCGTCATTCAGCTTCCCGACGGCGCCTCTCTCGAGCGCACCGATAAGGTCGTCCGGCGGGCCTCGGAGATGATCCGCGAGGTACCCGGCGTCAAGGATGCGGTCGCCTTTGCCGGTTTCAACGGCGCGACCTTCACCAATGCATCCAATTCCGGCGTGATCTTCACGCCCTTCGACAGCTTCGAGGAACGCCTCGAGCAAAAGCAGAGCGCTGAACAGATCATCGGCCAGATCTTCGGTGCCATGCAAGGCATTCAGGAGGCTTTCATCATCGCCGTTCCGCCACCCTCCGTGCGAGGCATCGGCAATTCGGGCGGCTTCAAGATGCAGATCATGGACCGGCAGAGCGCCGACATGCGCCGCGCGCTCGGGCTCGCCTATCAGATGATGGGAGCGGCCAACCAGACGGAGGGGCTGACCGGCGTCTTCACCACATTCACGGCCTCCAGCCCGCAATTCTTCCTGGCGATCGACCGCGACAAGGCGCGGGCCCTGAACGTCCCGATCCCCAATATCTTCGAGACGCTCTCGATCAATCTGGGGACGTCCTACGTCAACGATTTCAACGCCTTCGGCCGCGTCTATCAGGTCCGCGCCCAGGCCGACCAGCAATTCCGGCTGGAGCGGGAGGACATACTCGCGCTCAAGGTACGCTCCGCCTCGGGCGCGCTCGTGCCGCTCGGAACGCTCGTCGAAATCCGCGATACGAGCGGTCCGGCGCTCGTCCAGCGCTACAACATGTATGTTTCGGTCCCCGTTCAGGGCAATCCCGCGCCGGGCGTCTCGACGGGCAGCGCCCTCGACAAGATGGAAGCGCTTGCAGGTCAGATCCTGCCGCAGGGCACGACCTTCGAATGGACGGAACTCGCTTTGCAGGAGCGCCAGACCGGCAACACTGCGGTCTTCATCTTCGCTCTTTCGGTGGTCTTCGTCTTCCTGGCGCTCTCGGCGCAATATGAAAGCTGGGTGCTGCCGCTGGCCATCATCCTGATCGTGCCGCTTGCCGTCCTCGCGGCACTTCTCGGCGTTTCGATCCGGGGCTTCGACAACAATGTGCTGACCCAGATCGGGCTCATCGTCCTTATCGGTCTTGCCGCCAAGAACGCGATCCTCATCGTGGAATTCGCCCGCCAGGGCGAGGAGGAGGGCAAGACGCCGATCGAGGCGGCGATCGATGCGAGCCGGCTCAGGCTGCGGCCGATCCTAATGACCGCTTTCGCCTTCATTCTCGGCGTCGTGCCACTGGTCATCGCCACGGGGCCCGGCGCCGAAATGCGCCAGTCTCTCGGTACCGCGGTCTTTGCCGGCATGCTCGGGGTCACCTTCCTCGGCCTGTTCCTGACGCCGGTCTTCTACGTGGCCCTGCGCTCCCTGCGCCGCAAGCCCGCACCGGCGGCTGCGCCGGCGCCGGCGCCGGGAGAGTGAGGAGACCAGGTGCATCGGCAATGACGTAATTGTGAGCGGTTGTCCGTCGTTAGACGCTGGACGCGATCATGACCTTGAATGATCCTGCCTGCCGCCCGGCATGAGCGGCAACGCGGGATGCGGGCGGAATGAGAGAGCAAGTTTTTCATCCCCCATATGTGAGAGGTGAAGGATGCTGCTGCGATACCTTGCCTACACCCTGACCGTCATCTGGCTCATCCATGCGCTCTGGCCGACACCGGCTCACGCGCAGCAGGCGAAAGCCCATGTGAGCCAATGCCAGGCGATCGCGGCAGCCACGCCGGCGGCGACGTTCGCCAGCTTCTCGGCCGCCGATGCCACTCCGGTGGCGTCGGCCGACACGAGCGAGGTGACGATCACCTTTCTCGGCCATTCGACCTTCCTGATCGAAACGCCGGGCGGGGTTTCGATCGCCACGGACTACAACGGCTGGTTCCGGACCCCATCGCCGCCTACGGTGGCGACGATGAACAGGGTCCATTCCAGCCACTACACCCTGGCGCCTGATCCGGCGATCGCGCATGTCCTGCATGGCTGGGGCGACAATGGCGAGCCGGCGGATCATGACCTCGTCGTCGGCGACGCCTATATCCGCAATGTGACGACGGATATCCGTTCAGGCTTCGAGGGCATGGAACGGGACGGCAATTCGATCTTCATTTTCGAGATTGCCGGGCTCTGTATCGGCCATCTCGGCCATCTGCACCACGAGCTCGACGAAAGCCATTACCGGCAGATCGGCCGGCTCGACGTGCTCATGGTGCCGGTGGACGGCGGGCTGACGATGGGCGCGGAGAGCATGAGCCGTGTCGTCTCGCGGCTGCGCTCGGCGCTGATCCTGCCGATGCACAGGCCGATGACCAACGACTTTCTGGCGATGTTCGGCGATGACTTCGACAAGCGCTTCGCCACGGAGCCTTCCGTGAAGGTGTCGCTGCGTTCCCTGCCGAGCAGACCGCTCATCTATGTCCTGCAGGGCGTTTGAGGACCGCTGCAGCGCATTTCCCGCCTCCTGAAAACACGACGCGACTGCTGGACTGGACGCGGCAATGAAACTATAAGGCGCCCGATCTCACCAAAATCACGCATGCAGAGGGCGTCATGGCTGGCCATTCACAGTTCAAGAACATCATGCACCGCAAGGGCCGTCAGGATGCGGTGCGCTCCAAAATGTTTTCCAAGCTCGCGCGCGAAATCACCGTCGCAGCAAAAACCGGCCTTCCCGACCCGACGATGAATCCGCGTCTGCGTCTGGCGATCCAGAACGCCAAGGCGCAGTCGATGCCGAAGGACAATATCGAGCGCGCGGTCAAGAAGGCTGCGGGCGGCGATGCCGAGAATTACGAAGAAGTCCGCTACGAGGGCTACGGCCCGGGCGGCGTCGCGGTCATCGTCGAGGCGCTGACGGACAACCGCAACCGCACCGCCTCCAACGTACGATCCACCTTCACCAAGGCGGGCGGTGCGCTCGGCGAAACCGGTTCGGTTTCCTTCTCCTTCGATCGCGTCGGTGAAATCACCTACAAGCTTTCCGCCGGCGACGCCGACAAGGTGATGGAAGCGGCGATCGAAGCGGGTGCCGACGACGTCGAGACCGATGAGGAAGGTCACACCATCACCTGTGGGTTCGAGGATATCGGCGAGGTGTCGAAGGCCCTCGAAGGCGCGCTCGGCGAGGCGGAGACCGTGAAGGCGGTCTGGAAGCCGCAGAATACCGTGCCGGTCGACGAGGAAAAGGCACAGTCGCTGATGAAGCTCATCGACAATCTCGAAGACGACGACGATGTCCAGAACGTCTACTCGAACTTCGAGGTCTCCGACGAGGTCCTGGCGAAGCTTTCGGCCTGAGGAGAGGAAGGGTACCCCCCTCTGGCCTGCCGGCCATCTCCCCCGCAAGGGGGGAGATCGGCAAGCGGCGATGTTCCACTCAATTCAATTAGGCAGCGTGCACGCACTGCATTCACCGTCGGGTAGGACGGGAGAATGCCCGGCAGGGCAAAGCGGGGCGTATCGGGCCGGTTGCGATCAGAGCACTCAACCCGTTCTCCGGATCCCGCCGAACAGCTTCACCGAACGCAATCGCGCTTCCATGTCGAAAATCGGCATCGAGACGATCAACTCGTCCGCCTTGGTGAGATCGAGAAACGCCTCGATCTTTCGGCGGATCGTCTCGGGGCCGCCGACCACGGCGTAGCTCATTGCGTGGTCGACGAAAATCTTCTCGTCCTGGCTCCAGAGGCCGTCCATCGATTTGACCGGCGGCGGGAAGCGCCCGCGCGCATTGCGGCGAAGCGCGACGAAGGATTGCTGCATGGAGGTGAAGAGGTGGTTCGCCTCCTCGTCCGTGTCCGCTGCGACGCCCATGACTCCGACCATGACATGCGGCTTGTCGAGCTGTGGCGACGGGGTGAAGCGCTCGCGGTATATTTCGAGCGCGGAAAGCAGCATGTCCGGCGCGAAATGCGAGGCGAAGGCGAAGGGAAGGCCGAGCATGCCGGCGAGATGGGCACTGAAATGGCTCGAACCGAGCAGCCAGATCGGCACGTTCGAATCCGCGCCCGGAACGGCGATGATCTTCTGGTCTTCGGTCGCCGGGCCGAGAAGCGCCTGCAGTTCCACGACATCGTTGGGGAAATTGTTGGCGCTCGCCTCCATGTTGCGGCGGAGCGCCTGCGCCGTTCTCATGTCCGTGCCGGGCGCGCGGCCGAGGCCGAGATCGATGCGGCCGGGGTAAAGCGCCGCAAGCGTGCCGAATTGCTCGGCGATGACGAGCGGTGAATGGTTGGGCAGCATGATGCCACCTGAGCCGACGCGGATCGTCCGCGTGGCCGAAGCCACATGCGAAATCACGAGAGACGTCGCGGCGCTGGCAATGCCCTTCATGCCATGGTGTTCGGCCAGCCAGAAGCGCTGATAGCCATTCTCCTCCGCCGCGATTGCCAGCCGCTGCGAATTTTCGAGCGACTCTGCGATGCTGCCCCCTTCGGTGATCGGCGACAGGTCGAGAATGGAAAAGGGGATCATGGCGAGGCTTTCAATTAAGAGAAATTGATCTTCCGCAATGTAGGTTCAAGTTTCCTTACGCCAAGGGTGCCCCGGCGCTTTTAGACAGTACGCGACCATTTCTGTGCAATGTTTTTGTTTTGTTCACTTTTTGCTGGCAGCGTCCCGCCGACCGAAATAGGGTGAAGCATGCAGAATACGATTCGCATCATCGGCATCGATCCGGGCTTGAGGCGCACCGGCTGGGGGGTCATCGAAACGCTCGGCAATTCGCTGCGTTTCGTCGCTTCCGGCACCGTCACTTCCGATGGCGAGTTGGATCTTGCCTCCCGCCTCTGCCAGTTGCATGACGGGCTTGCCGAGGTGGTGCACGGCTACCAGCCGCACGAGGCCGCTGTCGAACAGACCTTCGTCAACAAGGATGCGACCGCCACGCTGAAGCTCGGCCAGGCGCGCGGCATCGCCATGCTGGTGCCGGCCCGGGCGGGCTTGAGGGTCGCGGAATATGCGCCGAACGCCGTCAAGAAGGCCGTGATCGGCGTCGGCCACGGCGAAAAGCAGCAGATACACATGATGTTGAAAGTCCTGATGCCCAAGGCCGAGTTCAAAGGCAACGATGCCGCCGACGCGCTCGCCATCGCCATCTGCCACGCCCATAACAGGCAGGCAGTGACGAGCCGCCTTGCGGCGCTTGCGGGGTAGGTCGTGCGAATGAATATGACGGCAAGCGATACGCCCTCTGGCCGGCAGGTCAAAGGGCGTTGGAGGGCAACCGGATGATTGGCAAGCTCAAGGGCACGATAGACGAGATCGGCGAGGACCACGTGGTTCTCGACGTGCATGGGGTCGGGTATGTCGCCCATTGCTCGGCGCGCACGCTCGGAAAGCTCGGAAGCGCCGGAGAGGCGGCCGTGCTCTTCATCGAGACCTATGTGCGCGAGGATCAGCTGAAGCTGTTCGGGTTCCTGAGCGCGTTGGAGCGCGAATGGTTCCGCCTGCTTCAGAGCGTTCAGGGTGTGGGATCCAAGGTGGCGCTGGCGGTGCTCTCCACGCTGACCCCCGGGGAACTCGCCAATGCCATCGCCTTGCAGGACAAGACGTCGATCTCGCGCGCGCCGGGCGTGGGTCCGAAAGTTGCCGTGCGTATCGTCACCGAACTCAAGAACAAGGCTCCGGCCTTCGCCGGCGAGATGGCACCATCGATCGGCCTCAAGCAGGAGCTCGGCGAAGGCGTTGCCGCAGCGCCGGTTGCGGACGCGGTCTCGGCGCTCACCAATCTCGGCTATTCGCGAGACCAGGCGGCCAACGCCGTTGCGGCTGCGCTGAAAAACGGCGGGGAGGGCGGCGACAGCGCCAAGCTGATCCGCCTCGGCTTGAAGGAACTGTCGCGGTGAGGAAGCGGCGAGCCTTCCTGCGGCCACAAAAGCATTGGAGTAGAGGGACGCTGGCCGTTCTCGCTGGATTGATCCGGGCGCCCCAATTATGGTTGAGCGCGGCAGCGGCGGTGACCGGCCTCAACACCGGCACCCCTATGGCCGCGGACAGCCCGAAACGGAAGCAATGACATGAGCGAAGCCGCACGTCTGATCGCGCCGGAAAAGCGAGGCGAAGACCTCGATGCGACCATGCGCCCGCAGACGCTCGACGAGTTCACCGGCCAGGCTGAAGCCCGCGCCAATCTGAAGATCTTCATCGAGGCGGCGCGCAATCGCGGCGAAGCGCTCGACCACGTGCTCTTCGTCGGCCCGCCCGGGCTCGGCAAGACGACGCTGGCGCAGATCATGGCGAAGGAGCTCGGCGTCAATTTTCGCTCGACTTCCGGCCCGGTGATCGCCAAGGCCGGTGACCTTGCGGCGCTGCTCACCAATCTCGAAGAGCGCGACGTGCTCTTCATCGATGAAATCCACCGCCTCAATCCGGCCGTCGAGGAAATCCTCTATCCGGCCATGGAGGATTTCCAGCTCGACCTCATCATCGGCGAGGGGCCGGCGGCCCGTTCGGTGAAGATCGATCTCGCAAAGTTCACCCTCGTGGCGGCGACGACGCGCCTCGGACTGCTGACGACGCCGCTGCGCGATCGCTTCGGCATCCCCGTGCGGCTCAATTTCTATACGGTCGAGGAGTTGGAGCTGATCGTCCGGCGTGGCGCGCGGCTGATGGGTCTCGGCATGACCGACGAAGGCGCGCGCGAGATTGCCCGCCGGGCGCGCGGAACGCCCCGCATCGCCGGCCGCCTCCTGCGCCGGGTGCGCGACTTCGCCGAGGTCGCACGGGCGGAGGCCGTGACGCTAAAGATTGCCGACGAGGCGCTGACCCGGCTGCTCGTCGACAGCATGGGTCTCGACCAGCTCGACCGGCGCTATCTGACGATGATCGCCCAGAATTTCGGCGGCGGGCCGGTGGGGATCGAGACGATCGCCGCCGGGCTTTCCGAGCCGCGCGACGCGATCGAAGACATCATCGAGCCCTATCTGATCCAGCAGGGCTTCATCCAGCGCACGCCGCGTGGCCGCGTGCTCACGGCGAATGCTTGGAAGCATCTCGGCCTCAATCCGCCACGGGATGTCGAGGCAAGCCAATTCCGGCTGACGCTCGAGGACGACTGAAATGATCACCCGGCGGGGCTTCATGAAGGTCCTCGGCGGTGGATTGGTGAGCGCCGTGGCCCTGGGCAGCTACGCCTTCGGCATCGAACCGCTTGCGCGTCTGAGGGTGGCCCGCTACGCCCTGACGCCACCCGGCTGGAGCCCCGGCCTGAAGCTCCGCCTGGTCGCGCTCGCGGATGTTCATGCCTGCGAACCCTGGATGTCTGCGCGCCGCATCGCATCCATATGCGAGCGCGCCAACGACCTCGGCGGCGACGTGACGGTCCTTCTCGGCGACTACGCTTCCGGCATGAATCTCGTGACGCGCTATGTCCATTCGAGCGAGTGGTCGAAGGCGCTTGCCACGCTCAGGGCACCCCTCGGCGTCCATGCGATCATGGGAAATCATGATTGGTGGGAAGACAGGACCGCCCAGAAGAACGGCGGCGGCGATACCTTCGGCCATCGGGCATTGGCCGGCGTCGGCATTCAGGTGTACAGCAATCGCGCGGTCCGCCTTGAGAAGAGCGGCTTCCCCTTCTGGCTCGCAGGGCTCGAGGACCAGCTTGCGCTCCTGCCGGGACGGAAATGGAAACGCGCGTGGATGGGCGGACTCGACGATCTCGACGGCACGCTTGCACAGGTGACGGACGAGGCGCCTGTGACACTGCTCGCGCACGAGCCGGATATTTTTCCGAAGGTGCCCTCGCGGGTGGCATTGACACTATCCGGTCACACGCATGGCGGACAGGTGCGCTTTGCCGGCCACTCGCCCGTCGTGCCATCGCGTTTCGGCGACCGGTACGCCTATGGTCATATTGTCGAGGGAGATCGCAACCTCATCGTCTCGGGCGGCCTTGGCTGCTCCATTGCACCGATCCGTTTTGGCGTGCCGCCGGAAATTGTGGTCGTCGATCTCGGATGACCGGAATTGCCCCTCATCCGGCTGCCGCCACCTTCTCCCCGCATGCGGGGAGAAGGGACTCGCGGTTTCGTCATTGCAACCAATATCGGCCGCGCATTCGCAGGGGGCATGTCCCCTCTCCCCGCTCGCGGGGAGAGGGTTAGGGTGAGGGGCGAAATCTTGGTTCAACGGTCACAGCTTGCACGGCAAGCTCCCGGATCGTCGCAGCCAGTCTTTCCCTTCCGCCCGGCACCCAGCCGAGAGCGCGCAGCTTCTCCGTCGACATCGTCTTGAATTCGGCCGCTTCCGCTGCCGGCGGCAGAGGGTGCGGGCAGCCGCTTGCAGCCTGGAGAAAGGAGAGGATCTCGCGGTTGTCGGTCAGCACGTCGGAGACGTTGAACACCTGACCGGATATTCTCGCCGGTTCGGTTTCTAGCATGAGGCGGACGGCCTGGGCGACATCGTCGCCGTGGACTTCCGTGCCGATGCGCCTTGGCACCGGCCGGCCGGCAATGTAATCGGAAAAGAGATCGCTCCACTTGTGTTTTCGTCCCGAGCCCGCGGGGCCGTAGACACCGGTGACGCGCAGGCTCGTCGTGACGAAACTGTGGTCGGTCATCGATTTCAAGGCGTTCTCGGTGGCGAGCTTTACCTGTCCGTAGAACGTGTCCGGCTCGACAGGTGACGTCTCAGCGACAACCGGCCGCGCCGTCTCGCCATAGACGGCGCGGCTCGACAGGAAAACGCAGCGCCGTACGCCGGCGGCGCGCGCTTCCTCGAAAAGGCGAACGGAGCCGTCGAGATTGGCGCGGCGGAAACTCGTGGGATCGTCACCCTCGCCTCCGCGATATCTGCCCTCGACATGCTCGAAGGCCGCATGGACGAAATAATAGATATCGTCGAAGGCGCCGGCCTGGTCCGCACCCGCGTCGAGACGGAGCGGCACATGGGCCACCCGTTGCGAATAAAAGCCGGCAGGGGGCGGAGAGCGCCCGCCGACCGTGACTTCATAGCCGTTTGCCAGCAGGTGCTCGACGATGAACCGGCCGACGAATCCGGTGCCGCCGGAGACGAGAACACGGGTCATGGGGACACGCGGCCGGCATGCGGCGGATTGGCAAGACCGGCAATATCGGGAATCTGCTCGCCGCTCAGAAAAGCGTGCCAGAGATCGATCAGCGGGCGCAGCGCATCCGCGCGCGGATGATCCTTCTCCCACGGCTTTTCATACTGGTAATGAAGCACCCCGATCGAGCGCCAGTCCCAAAGCTCAGGCAGGTTGAACCACACATATTGCAGCATGTTCATCGTCACCGGCAGGCCATGCCAATCGGGGAAGAAGCTTTGCAGAAAGGTCTGGTCCGTGCGCGGCCAGAAGGCGTCCGGCGCATCAAGGACCGCGAGCATCTTCTCGAAGGTCGCGACTGCCGGCTCGGCGACGAAGACGCCGGAGTTCAGGCGGTGGAAGTCCGCGAGACTCTCATAGACGTTCGGCGCTGCGGCAAATTCCGGATAGAGAAACAGCTTGTCGATGTTGCGCAACACGATCGCGTCGGCATCGATGAAGATGCAGCGTTCGTACTCCACCAGTTGCCACAGCCTTATCTTGCAGAAATTGTCGAGCGGCGAATGGAAATCGGGCTTGCGTCCTTTTGTGAAGGGGGCCTGCTCATGCACGTTGCGGCGCTGATGCCGGGCGTTGAATTCGTCCGAAAGCGGCAGCAGGTCGGTTTGGATCAGGCGGCAGTCGAATTCGGTCAGCGGCTCGAGGGAGGCGGCATCCACCCCGCCGGTATGGAGCACGACGATATCTGCGGGCGTCCGGGTGAGACGGATCGATCTGAGCAGGGCCCGCGCACCGAGCGCGTAGTCGCTGTTGGTGACGAGCGTCACGAAAGCGTGGCGCGCAGTCACCG
This sequence comes from Ensifer meliloti, assembly GCF_030064585.1. Taxonomy (NCBI): domain Bacteria; kingdom Pseudomonadati; phylum Pseudomonadota; class Alphaproteobacteria; order Hyphomicrobiales; family Rhizobiaceae; genus Ensifer; species Ensifer meliloti. Next base: position 1,673,075 of record NZ_CP120365.1, on the reverse strand, counting down.
TGGAGGAGGAACTGAGCCCCTCCGGACTGGCGAAGACGCGGCTCATGAAACGGATTTCAGCCGCTTGCCCTCCGGATCGTGGTTGATCAAGGGGGCGATGTCCTTCGTCCAGGCGGAAACCGCCGGCACGCGCGAGCGATCGACGCGATAGGCGAATTTCTTCGCCACGTCGACGATCTCCGAAAGCAGCCCGTCTTCGAGGCGAACCGGATTGAGGCCGAGCGCGAGGAATTTCTCGTTCCGCACCACGAGTTCGTTCTCGGCCGCTTCCTTGCGCGGATTGGGCAGCCAGGCGATTTTCGCGCCGGTCATGCGTGCGACCATCTCGGCGAGATCGCGGATGCGATGCGTTTCCGTCATCTGGTTGAATATCTCGACGCGGCTGCCGCGCGCCGGCGGGTTCCTGAGCGCGAGTTCGATGCAGCGCACCGAGTCCTGAATATGGATGAAGGCGCGCGTCTGGCCGCCGGTTCCGTGAACCGTCAGCGGATAGTCGATTGCTGCCTGGATCAGGAAACGATTGAGGACGGTTCCGTAATCGCCGTCATAGTCGAAGCGGTTGATGAGCTGCGGATGACGCCGCGTCTGCTCCGTATGCGTGCCCCAGACGATGCCCTGATGCAGATCGGTGATCCTGAGGCGGTCATTCTTCGCATAGAACTGGAAGAGCAGCTGATCCAGGCACTTGGTCATGTGATAGACGGAGCCCGGATTGGAAGGATAGAGGATTTCCTGGTTCACCGTCTCTCCGCCCATGGTCTCGATGCCGACGGGCAGGTAGCCTTCAGGGATCGCCGCCCCGATCGTGGAATAGCCGTAAACGCCCATCGTACCGAGATGCACGAGATGGGCATCGAGTTCGAGTTCGACCAGTGCGTTCAGGAGATTGTGGGTCGCGTTGACGTTGTTGTTGACCGTGTAGTTCTTGTGCCTGTCGCTCTTCATCGAATAGGGGGCGGCCCGCTGCTCAGCGAAGTGGACGACCGCATCGGGCCGATGCTCCGCCAGCCAGTTCTTCAGGAGTTCGTAGTCGCGGGCGAGATCGATCAGATTGAAGTGGATACGCCGGCCGGTTTCCGCGTGCCAGATGCGCGTGCGCTCCTGGATGGAATCCATCGGCGTCAGGGATTGAACGCCGAGTTCCGTGTCGATCCAGCGGCGGGAGAGATTGTCGAGGATGTGAACCTCGTGGCCCGCATCGGACAAATGCAGGGCGGTGGGCCAGCCGACGAAACCGTCACCGCCGAGGACTGCAATCTTCATGCACGATTCTCCTGCTCGGGAAGAGGACAGGGTCCTGATAGGATAGGATTGTGACAAAGCTGCAGTGCTTGCAAATGTCTTTTTGTTCCTGCACAGGAAAACGCAATAAATCCTCCCGGAGAATGCCATGTCACTGATTTCGCTTGCCGGCGAGCTGACCGAGACCGGCCACCGACTGATCCAGCGGGTCTATTACGAGGACACCGATTTTTCCGGCGTCGTCTACCATGCGCGCTATCTGCATTTCATGGAGCGCGCCCGGACCGACTATCTGCGGCTTCTCGGCGTCGAGCAGGCGTCGCTGGCGATCGAAGGCGACGTGGAAGGCCTCGTCTTCGTCGTCCACCGTATGGAAATCGACTTCAAGGCACCGGCGCGCATGGACGACGTCCTGACCATCGAGACCGCGACCGAAAAGGCCGGCGGCGCAAAAATGATCCTGCAGCAGCAGATCAGGCGCGGCGACGCGCTGCTGATCGCGGCCAAGGTAATCATCGCGGTCATCAACGGTCAGGGGCGGCCACGGCGTCTGCCGGAGGCACTGGCAACGAAATTCCTGGCTGCGCAAGCGGCTTCCGCGTGAGCGGCCGGCTCATTCGACCGAGTTCAATATCTTCTTCGTCAGCGACTGACTGATCTTGCCGATCTCCCGCCACGGATCGGTCCCGGCTTCGATCCGCTCGATAATGTCCGGAATCTGAAACCCGTTGGCGGCTTCGAGGCCTTGGAGTTCTTCCCAGCCGACCGGCGTGGCGACCGGTCCGCCGGAGCGCGCGCGGGTGGAATAGGGCGCGATCGCCGTGGCGCCGCGATCGTTTCTCAGCCAGTCTATGAAAATCTTTCCCTTGCGCTTCGCCTTCGACATGGTGGCGACGAAATTATCCGGATCGCGCTCGGCGATAGATCGCGCGAGCGCTTTCGCGAAGCCTTTGGCCTCCTCCCATTCGGCATGGGGGCGGAGCGGAACGATGACGTGGACGCCCTTGCCGCCGGTCACCATGGGCACTGTTTTCAGGCCGATCTCGGCGAGTTCGTCGCGGAGCCTGACGGCTGCCGCCTTGACTGTCTCGAAGTCGACGCTCGGATCGGGGTCGAGATCGAAGACCAGACGGTCGGGTTTCTCCAGCCGGTCGATGCTTGAACCCCAGATGTGAAACTCGAGCGTCCCCATCTGCACGGCGGCGACGAGGCCCTTGGCATCGTGGATGTACATATAGTTCTCGGTGTCGCCCGATGACTCGGTAATCGGCACTTCCCGGATCGCCTCGGGAAAGCCGTCGCTTGCGTGTTTCTGGAAGAAACAGTGCCGCTCGCCGCCCTGCGGGCAGCGCACCAGCGAAACGGGGTGATCGGCGGCAAAGGGGAGCATCCTCTCGGCGACAACGGCATAATAGCGGGCGAGATCGATCTTGGTGATGCCCTGGCCTTCAAAGAGCACCCGGTCCGGATGGGAGATGCGGATGCCGAGGACATCGGCGTCTCCCTGCACAGGCGGCGTCTTGCGCGTCCTGGCGGAGGATTTGCTCTTGGCGGTCTCCGGCTCCGCTTCTGCCGGCTTCGGTGTCTCCAGTTTCACGGCCCTGGCCTCCTTGTCCTCGCGCAATCCCTCGAATGAACCGTGACGGACATGTCCGTCGGCCGTGAATTCGGCGAAATCCACCTCCGCCACCAGGTCCGGCTCAAGCCATACCGAATTTCGCATTCTCTCTCGCGGCACGCTGTCGAAGGGCGACGTATCGCGCTTGCGCTTTGCGAAGGCCGCGGCGAGGTCCTCCATTGTCTTTCCGCTGAAACCGGTGCCGACGCCGCCACGGTAGATCAGCTTCCCGCCTTCGAAGGTCCCGACGAGCAGCGAGGCGAAGGCACGCCCCTTCTTCGAAGACGGGGTATAGCCACCGATCACGAACTCCTGGCGCTTCGTGCATTTCACCTTGAGCCAGCTTCGGCTGCGCCCGCTGCGATAGGGGGCATCGGCCTCCTTGGCGATTATACCCTCCTGGCCGGCCTTGCATATCGCGGAAAGCACGTGCTCGCCATTGCCGCGGACATGCTCGCTGAATTGTACGGTAGAGGTGGCGCCGAGCGTTTGGAGCAGCGCTTCGAGCCGTTCCTTGCGTTCCACGAGCGGCTTCCGGCTCAGATCCTTGCCGTCGAGCTCGATGAGATCGAAAGCGTAAAGCCGTGTGCTGGCCCCCGTTCTAAGCGCCTTCTGCAGGGCCGAGAAGGTCGATCCGCCTTCCGAAAGCGCCACCACTTCGCCATCGATCAGAGCGGACTGGCAGTCGAGTTCGGCAAGGGCGGCGGCAATTGCCGGGAACTTCTCGGTCCAGTCGAGGCCGTTGCGCGTGTAGCAGCGCACGGTGCCGGCACCGACGGCGCAGACAAGACGGTAGCCGTCGAACTTGGCTTCGTTCAGCCATGCGTCGCCGGCGGGCACCTTGGTCACCAGAGTCGCCAGCTGCGGTGCCTTGAAGGCGGGCAGCTTGCCGGAGGCTTTTCGCGTCGCGCGCGTGCCTGCATTGCCGTTTTCGGCGATCGCGCCGGCCTTGAGATTGGCCGAGATGCTTTTGTTGGAATGCCAGACCCGCGCCCGCTTCTCGCCCCTGCCTTCGGCGATCTCCTCCATCGTCCGGCCGGTAACGATGCTGGTGATGTTCTCGTTGATCAGGCTCTCGCCGTCATCGGAGGTGACATCGTCCGTTTCCTTGACGAGCAGCCAGTTCTCGCGCTTTTCGCCTTCGCGTGGCCGCATGCGCACCAAGGCCCAGCCGCCCTTCATTCGGCTGCCATGCAGCTTGAAGGAGAGCTTGCCCTTCTTCAGGGCTTCTGACGGGTCATCCTCCGGCTCCCACCAGCCGGTATCCCAGAGCATCACGGTACCGCCGCCATACTCTCCCTTCGGTATCGTTCCTTCGAAGTCGCCATAGGCAAGCGGGTGGTCTTCGGTACGCACGGCCAGGCGCTTGTCTTCGGGGTTGAGGCTCGGGCCGCGTGTGACCGCCCAGCTCTTCAGCACGCCCTCCCATTCCAGGCGGAAGTCGTAGTGCAGGCGGGTCGCAGCGTGCTTCTGAACCAGGAACCGCATCCTGTTGTCCCCGCTGCGCCGAGCGACCGCTCCCTTGGGTTCGCTCGTCCGCGTGAAATCGCGGCGCCGGTTATATTCGGAAAGCGGTTCATTGCGAGCGGCCATGGATCGTCAGCCCGATTTCGGCTGGAAGGCTATATGTTTCGGGGACCAGGGGCTCATGGCACCGAAACGTGCGACCTGCTGCGAAGTTCCGTATCGCGCAAGCTCACTCGAACTGCGCGCGCGGTAATACTCCCTTAACCATAATGGTGTCTTAATCCGTGTATCAGGATTTGTGCAGTGCACGTCATCCTTTGACCAAAATTGACGGCAAGAAGGCAGGCTGAAGCGAGTAGATCGCAATGCCGCGATCGGTGGCAATACCGGGGCATTCCTGCTGCAGGACATTTGGGCGACCCGGTCACGAGCATGAGTTGCTCTGCCGGGTGTTTGGATTCGGGGACTGAAATCGATGGAACAGGTTGGATTGGCCGCGACGAGCGACGTGACCCTCTGGTCGCTCTTCATGCAAGCGGGCTTGGTCGTGAAGCTGGTCATGCTGGGGCTCATCGCCGCCTCGGTCTGGACCTGGGCTATCGTCGTCGACAAGAGCCTGAATTACGGGCGTGTCCGCCGGCAGCTCGATAATTTCGAGCAGGTATTCTGGTCGGGTCAGTCGCTGGAGGAGCTCTATCGGACCCTCTCGGACAGGCAGACAAGCGGAATGGGCGCGATCTTCGTTTCGGCCATGCGCGAATGGAAGAAAAGCTTCGAGCGCGGCGCGCGCGCGCCGATCGGCCTGCAGATGCGGATCGACCGCGCGATGGACGTGACGCTCGCCCGTGAATCCGAAGCGCTTGAGGCAAGGCTCGGCTCGCTGGCGACGATCGGCTCGGCTGCCCCCTTCATCGGCCTTTTCGGCACCGTCGTCGGTATCATGACCTCGTTCCAGGCCATCGCCGGTTCCAAGTCCACCAACCTCGCCGTCGTTGCTCCCGGTATCGCCGAAGCGCTGCTTGCGACCGCCATCGGTCTGCTCGCCGCCATTCCTGCCGTTATCGCCTACAACAAGTTCACCGCCGATGCCGGCAAGCTGACGGCACGCATGGAAGCCTTTGCCGACGAGTTCTCCGCCATCCTGTCGCGACAGATCGACGAGAAGCTGCAGCCTTCTCGCCAAGCCGCGCAATAACGACCTCAAAGCACGGAGACCACGCTGATGGGTATGGCAGTTGGCGGAGCCAAGGGGTCGGGCGGCGGGCGCCGCCGCCGCGGCGGCAGAAGAAGCGCGATCAGCGAGATCAACGTCACGCCGCTCGTCGACGTCATGCTGGTTCTCCTCATCATCTTCATGGTGGCTGCGCCGATGATGACGGTCGGCGTGCCGATCGATCTGCCGGAAACGCAGGCGAAGGCCATGAACGCCGATACGCAGCCGATCACCGTCTCGGTCAACCCGGCGGGCGAGATCTTCCTGCAGGAGACGCCGATAGCGATCGACGAGGTCGTCCCGAAGCTCGAGGCGATCGCCACGACCGGCTACAATGAGCGCATCTACGTGCGCGGCGACACCAATGCCGACTACGGCACCGTGATGAAGGTGATGGCACGCATCTCCGCGGCAGGCTTCAAGAACATGGGTCTCGTAACGCTTCAAGAACAAGAGAAGTGATCGTCCGAATGAAGGGCAGTATCGCTACATCTGCTGTCCTCCACGCCCTGGTCCTGACCTGGGCGCTGGTGTCGCTTGGCAGCCCGGCCGATTTCGAGGTCGCGGATGTCGAGGCGCTGCCGGTCGACATCGTGCCGGTCGAGTCGATCACGCAGATCCAGCAGGGCGACAAGAAGGCTCCGGCCAAGGAAAAGGCATCGCCCGTTCCGACCAAGAAGCCGACGCCCGTCGAGAACGCCGAGAATGTCGGCGAGAACGACGTCGACCTGAAGACGCCGCCCACGCCCAATGTCAAGCCGGTCGAGAACGAGTCGGCCGCAGCGCCGCAGAAGACCGAAAAGGCCCCGCCGACGCCGGATCCCGTGAAGGAAGAGATCGAAAAGGTCGAAGAGACCAAGCCGGCCGCCGAGCCCGCCACGGAAGTGGCGGCACTCCCCGAGCCCAAGCAGGAAGTAAAGCCGGATACGAAGCCGGAACCGGCACCGGCGGAAGAGCAGCCCGCGGAAAATCCCGAGGCCGAGGCTCTGCCGGACAGGGTGCCGACGCCGCAGGTGAAGCCCAAGGTCGAAAAGCCCGCGCAGACGGCCAAGACGCCAGAGCGCAAGAAGGAAGAGGTCAAGAAGGAGCAGAAGAAGGCGTCCTCCCAGAAGGAGAGCGACTTCAATGCCGACGAGATCGCGGCGCTGCTCAACAAGCAGGAATCCTCCGGCGGCGGCGCCAAGCGCTCGACCGAGGAGGCGGCCCTCGGCGGCAAGAAGACGACGAGCGGCAACACGCTTTCGCAGAGTGAAATGGACGCGCTTCGCGGCCAGATCCAGAACAACTGGTCGATCATTCCCGGAATGGCCGACGCGGCGGATGTCCGCATCAAGGTGACGATGCGGCTCGACCCGAACGGCGACCTGATCGGCGAACCGGAAGTGGAAGCCAGCGGCGGCTCGGATGCGGCGCGGCGGGCACTCATGGGTGGTGCACGCCGGGCCATCCTGAAGTCCGTTCCCTTCAAGGGGCTGCCGGCCGACAAATACGATTCGTGGAGCGAGGTCGTCGTCAACTTCGACCCGAGCTCGATGCTCTAGACAGGTTGGGCCGGTTGTGGGCGGAATATTGCGCCTCATCCTGCTCGGAACACGAAAGGCTGAAAGGCTTTATGGAAATGCTGAGACGCAATTTTTTCCGCCTCCTGATGGTGCTGGTCGCCGGCTGCGGGCTCATTGCCTCGCCGGCAAATGCGCTCGTCGAGATCAACATCAACAAGGGTAACGTCGAGCCGCTGCCGATCGCGATCACGGACTTCCTGCAGGGCGAACTCGCCCAGAAGATCTCCGGCGTGATTGCCGCCGACCTGAAGCGCTCCGGGCTTTTCGCGCCGATCGACAAGGGCGCCTTCATCGAGAAGATCTCCAATCCCGATGCCACACCGCGTTTCGAGGACTGGAAAGTGATCAACGCGCAGGCGCTCGTCATCGGCCGCGTCACGCAGGAAGGCGACGGCAGGCTGAAGGCGGAGTTCCGCCTTTGGGATACCTTTGCCGGCCAGCAGATGCTCGGTCAGCAGTTCTACACCCAGCCGGAGAACTGGCGCCGGGTCGCCCACATCATTGCCGACGCGATCTATGAGAGGATCACCGGCGAGAAGGGGTATTTCGACACGCGCATCGTCTACGTCGCCGAAAGCGGGCCGAAGAATGCGCGCAAGCGCCAACTCGCCATCATGGACCAGGACGGGGCCAATTCCCGGGCGCTCACCAATTCCAACGACATCGTGCTGACGCCGCGCTTCTCGCCGAACCGTCAGGAAATCACCTATATGTCGTTCGAGAACCAGCAGCCGCGCGTTTATCTGCTTCAGCTTGAAACGGGGCAGCGCGAGGTGGTCGGCAATTTCCCGGGCATGACCTTCGCCCCGCGTTTCTCGCCGGATGGCCAGCGGGTGATCATGAGCCTGCAGCAGGAAGGCAACGCCAACATCTATACGATGGATCTGCGCTCGCGCACGACGACGCGGCTCACCAACACCGCGGCGATCGACACCTCTCCCTCCTATTCGCCGGACGGCAGCCGGATCGTCTTCGAAAGCGACCGCGGCGGCAAGCAGCAGCTCTACGTCATGGGCGCCGACGGCTCCGGCCAGACGCGCATTTCCTTCGGCGACGGTTCCTATTCGACGCCCGTCTGGTCTCCGCGCGGCGACCTCATCGCCTTCACCAAGCAGTCGGGCGGGAAGTTCTCGATCGGCGTCATGAAGCCGGACGGGTCGGGCGAGCGCATTCTCACCACCGGCTTTCACAATGAAGGCCCCACCTGGGCGCCGAACGGCCGTGTCCTGATGTTTTTCCGTCAGAACGCCGGTGCGGGCGGCCCGCAGCTCTATTCGATCGATCTGACGGGCTATAACGAGCAGCTTGTCCAGACGCAGGGCTTCGCCTCGGATCCGGCATGGTCGCCGCTGATGGAATAGGGCATCCGCCGCGAGCCCAATCGAGAGAAATGATGAGATTCAAAGATTTCGGGCCAATACGGCCCGAAATTCTTCGTGATCGCGCGTCCACAGTTATGGCAGGGAATGAGGCGAATGTGCCGCTTTCTCGCCGCAAAGTGCTGGTGTAGCAGGCGCCCCGACGCACATTGTCGATTTGTTAACCATATCCGTTGAAAAGCAATTAACCGCTTCCGGTTACAGTCTGGCAACCGTGAATTTGACACTTCTCAAGGAGACCCGGCCCATGAGCCGAATTGACACCCCGGCAGCAAGCCGCATGCAGACCATCGCCCGCAATCCGGTCATGATCGCGCTCGTCATGACGCTTGCCCTTGCTGGCTGCGCTTCGAAGAAGAACCTGCCGAACGATGCTGCCGGCCTCGGTCTCGGCGCAGGCGCGGCGACCCCGGGCTCGCAGCAGGACTTCACCGTCAACGTCGGCGACCGCATCTTCTTCGATACGGATTCGACGTCGATCCGTGCCGACGCGCAGGCGACGCTCGACCGCCAGGCCCAGTGGCTGGCAAAATATCCGAACTACGGAATCACCATCGAAGGCCATGCCGACGAGCGCGGCACCCGCGAATACAACCTGGCGCTCGGCGCCCGCCGTGCTGCCGCGACCCGCGACTATCTCGTCAGCCGCGGCGTCCCCGGAAACCGCATGCGCACGATCTCCTACGGCAAGGAAAAGCCGGTCGCCGTCTGCGACGACATCTCCTGCTGGTCGCAGAACCGCCGCGCCGTTACCGTGCTCGGTGGCGCCGGCAGCTGATTATTCGGCATAGAAGGTGAATTCGAGGGGCGGTCTACGGGCCGCCCTTTCTTTTTTACCACACTTTGGCCGAACTCCGTTGCTTTTTCACGGGAGTTGGAAAACTGTGCGGCACCCCGCCTCGGAATCGGCAAATGTACTGCGCAACGCGATCCAGGGCGGGATAATCGGTTACGAACAGGACAAATGAAATGAAGAAATTTGTCGTGGCAGGACTGCTTGGCCTCGTGACCCTTGCGGGTCTCGGCTCTACAGCAGATGCCATGCCGCTTTCCGGGCTCTTTGCCCGCACGACGCAGACCGATGCCGGCAGCAAGGGCGACCTTCCGGTAATGAAGGTGCAATCACCCGATATTGCGCGGGTCGGTCAACTCGAGGAACAGATCCGCTCCCTCAATGGGCGTATCGAGGAAATGAGCTTCCAGCTCCTGCAGATGCAGGAGCAGATCCGGAAGTTCCAGGAGGACAACGAGTTCCGCTTCCAGGATCTGGAAAACGGCAGGTCCTCCTCCAAGAAGAGCGGCGCGCTTGAAACGCCGAAATCGAATGATCAGGCGTCCGTCACCCCCGGGGTGACGGATAGCCGGCCGTCGGGCGCTCCGGCTGCCGGCGGCGCCGATATGGCGGGTGTCGATCCCAACGCGCCGGGCGCCGCGCCCGCGCCGGCGACGCTGGGGCAGATCATTTTCGATGAGAACGGCAACCCCGTCTCGGCAACGGCGGGCGTAGAGCCGGGGGCCAACGCCACTCTGCCCGGCGTCGATACAGGGCTTGCGACCCAGGGCGGTGGCCTCAACGACAATCCGGGAAGCGTGCCGGACAGCGGACAGGCGACCGCGTCTCTCAGCGATCCGGGCGATCTCTACCAAGCAGGCTACAGCCACGTGCTTTCCGGCGATTACAGCATCGCAGAGCAGGAATTCCGCGATTACCTCGATGCCTTTCCAAGCGGCGACAAGGCGGCGGATGCGAGCTTCTGGATGGGCGAGGCACAGTATTCGCAAGGCAAGTACAGTGACGCGGCCAAGACCTTCCTCAACGCGCATCAGAGCCACGGCAAGTCACCGAAGGCTCCGGAAATGCTCTTGAAGCTCGGCATGTCCCTCGGCGCCCTCGACAACAAGGAGACCGCCTGCGCCACGCTGCGCGAGGTCAACAAGCGCTATCCGAAAGCATCACCCGCCGTGAAGGCGAAGGTGGCGAGCGAGCAGAGCCGTTTCGGCTGCTGAGGCGGGCCCAGATGCCCCATGCCGTCCTCGATACGGCCCGAAATTTTCTCCGATCCTTTATCACGCCCCGCAGGATCCTGGTTGCCGTCTCCGGTGGCAGCGACTCGATGGGGCTGCTTGTAGCCCTGCATTCGGCGATCGCCGCAGATGAGCGACGCGGATTTTCCCTTGCCGCCTGCACTGTCGACCATGCGCTGAGGCCGCAGTCGGCTCGCGAAGCCGAAGATGTGGCGGCCTTTTGTGCTGCGCTCGGCATTGCCCACCGTATCTGCCGCTGGGAGGGCGCGAAGCCGTCGACCGGCATCCAGGCGGCGGCTCGAAACAAGCGCTACGAATTGCTGGCCGAGGCCGCCGATGCGCTCGGCGCCGATTGCATCGCGACCGGCCATACCCGCGACGACCAGCAGGAGACCGTCGCCATGCGCATTGCCCGCGGCAAGGGTGATGGTGCCGGAGACGGGCAGGGCGAGGGGCATGGCGGCGCCGGCATGGCCGCGTCCATGTTATACGGACGGCGGATCTGGGTGTTGCGGCCGTTTCTCGGCTTGGCGCGCGCCGAGATCCGCAGCTTTCTCCAGGCACGCGGCGTCTCCTGGTTCGACGATCCGAGCAATGCCAACCCCGCCTTCGAGCGGGTCCGGGTGCGTGCCCAGATCGCGACATCCGGAGGGATGCCGACGCCCTTGGGCAACGGGCCCCAGCGCGCCGCCTCTTCCGCCAGAGCCGCCGCCCTGATCGAGAAGCGTATCCGCGTTCACGAGGCGCTCGTCGCGGAGGTCTCGGCGCGGCATGCCGGGGAGATCGACGATCCGGACTGGCGCCGTGCGCTCCTGACGGTCGCGTCGGTTCTCGGCGGGCGCGAGCACATGCCCGCTCTCGCCACGGTGCAGCGGCTTTCGCAGTTCCTGCGATCGGGTGAGCCTGGCCGCATGACGGCGGGACGGGTCGTCTTCGACCGGCGAGCAAGCGGTCTCTATCTCTATCGAGAGGCGCGCAACCTGCCGGTGCTCGCCGTTGGACCGGGCCGGCAGGGCACTTGGGATGGGCGGTTCACGGTAAAGAGCTGCGGGCCGGCGGTTACGGTCGCCGCGGACGCTTCGGGGAGGTTGTGGACCCAGAGGCTTATTGACGCAGGGCTGCCGGCGGGGATTGCCAAGCGCGGATCCACGGTGGCACCAGAAATCGCGTCGACGGACGGCGCGGGGCTCGCCTTCGGCGAGGCTTCGGCGCAAGTCGAGTACCACATCGGGCTTTACGACACCTTTTTGCCGGGTTTCGACAGGATCATGGCGGATGCGGTCGCCGTGTCGTTTGGGCGTGATCGATACCCCGCGTCGCCGGTGCACGATGTTTTGATAGAAATGGAAACGTAACCGGCGGTTTTCCTTGGCAAGGTCACCCCGGACACCTATGTTAGGGACAAGAATACAGTCCGGCAAATGCGCGGGCTGCGACAGGTTCCGGGGAGTTCGATGAACCCTAATTTTCGAAATTTTGCCCTTTGGGCAATCATAGCGCTTCTCCTGATAGCGCTATTCAGCATGTTCCAGCAGCCGACCGAACGAGCAGGCTCGCGTGAAATTCCATTCTCGCAGTTCCTCAAGGACGTCGACGCGAGCCGCGTGAAGGACGTGGTGATCACCGGTTCGAAGGTGATCGGCAGCTACACCGAGAGCGGGGCGACCTTCCAGACCTATGCGCCCGCCGTCGACACGGCGCTGACGGAGCGGCTGGAAGCCAAGGACGTCACGGTCACGGTTCGGCCGGAGACGGACGGCTCGTCGGGCTTCCTCAGCTATATCGGAACGCTGTTGCCGATGCTCCTGATCCTCGGCGTCTGGCTGTTCTTCATGCGGCAGATGCAAGGCGGCTCGCGCGGCGCGATGGGTTTCGGAAAGTCCAAGGCAAAGCTTTTGACGGAAGCGCATGGCCGCGTGACCTTCGACGACGTCGCTGGTGTCGACGAGGCGAAGCAGGACCTGGAGGAAATCGTCGAATTCCTGCGCGACCCGCAGAAGTTCCAGCGTCTCGGTGGCCGCATCCCGCGCGGCGTGCTGCTGGTCGGACCGCCCGGCACCGGTAAGACGCTGCTTGCCCGCTCGGTGGCCGGTGAGGCGAACGTGCCCTTCTTCACGATCTCGGGTTCGGACTTCGTCGAAATGTTCGTCGGTGTCGGCGCATCGCGCGTCCGCGACATGTTCGAGCAGGCGAAGAAGAACGCGCCCTGCATCATCTTCATCGACGAAATCGATGCGGTTGGCCGTCATCGCGGCGCCGGTCTTGGCGGCGGCAACGACGAGCGCGAGCAGACGCTGAACCAGCTGCTGGTCGAGATGGACGGCTTCGAGGCGAACGAGGGCATCATCCTCATCGCCGCGACGAACCGGCCGGACGTGCTCGACCCGGCGCTGCTGCGTCCGGGCCGCTTCGACCGCCAGGTCGTCGTGCCGAACCCGGACATCAACGGCCGCGAGCGGATCCTGAAGGTGCATGTCCGCAACGTGCCGCTCGCACCGAACGTGGACCTCAAGGTGCTGGCGCGCGGCACGCCGGGCTTCTCGGGCGCCGATCTCATGAATCTCGTCAACGAATCGGCGCTGATGGCGGCGCGGCGCAACAAGCGTCTCGTTACCATGCAGGAGTTCGAGGACGCCAAGGACAAGATCATGATGGGCGCCGAGCGCCGCTCCTCGGCCATGACCGAAGCCGAGAAGAAGCTGACCGCCTATCACGAGGCGGGCCATGCGATCCTTGCGCTCAACGTCCCCTCGGCCGATCCGTTGCACAAGGCGACGATCATTCCCCGGGGCCGTGCGCTCGGCATGGTGATGCAGTTGCCCGAGGGCGACCGCTACTCGATGAGCTACAAATGGATGATCTCGCGTCTCGCCATCATGATGGGCGGACGCGTTGCCGAGGAACTGACCTTCGGCAAGGAGAACATCACCTCGGGCGCATCCTCCGATATCGAGCAGGCGACGAAGCTTGCCCGGGCGATGGTGACGCAGTGGGGCTTCTCCGACCAGCTCGGACAGGTCGCCTATGGCGAGAATCAGCAGGAGGTTTTCCTCGGCCATTCCGTCGCGCAGCAGAAGAACGTTTCGGAATCGACCGCGCAGAAAATCGACAACGAAATCCGCCGGCTGATCGACGAGGCCTATGAGACGGCACGCCGGATCCTCGTCGAAAAGAACCATGAATTCGTGGCTCTCGCGGAAGGCTTGCTCGAATACGAGACGCTGACCGGCGACGAGATCAAGGCTCTGATCCGCGGCGAGAAGCCGGCGCGCGATCTCGGTGACGATACACCGCCGCACCGCGGCTCCGCAGTGCCTTCGGCCGGTACGAAGAAGGAAGCCGGCACGAAGGGCGAAGAGCCTGAAGGCGGGTTCGAACCGCAGCCGCAATAGGTTCCTACACATGCGCAAATCAAATGCCGCCGCTCCGGAAGGGGCGGCGGCATTTTTGGATGCTCACGGTTTCAATGAAGCAGTGGTGCGCGCCGGTTTTGCGTTCATGCTTCAGGCGACCCGGCCGAAGCGTTGAAAGATCCAGTTGTAACGCGCTGTAATGATTTCTGATGTTATGATCGGTGCCGTATATTGCGGTTTTATGGCAAATATGGCGCAGATCTGCAGGCGGGGTCGCGGAACTATGAAAAACAATAGCGGAACACGCAGGCAGACGCGGCCGGCACAAGAGACGATGCCGAAGCAGGACAATGGAGTTTTTATGAAGCGCAGATATTTCGGCACCGACGGCATTCGCGGCCAGTCCAATATATTTCCGATGACGCCGGACCTCGCCATGCGGGTCGGCATTGCAGTGGGAACCATTTTCAGAAACGGCGCTCACCGACACCGGGTGGTGATCGGCAAGGATACGCGCCTCTCCGGCTATATGCTCGAGAACGCGATGGTCGCGGGCTTCACGGCGGCGGGGCTCGACGTCTTTCTGCTCGGCCCGATCCCGACGCCAGGCGTTGCCATGCTGACGCGGTCGCTGAGGGCCGATATCGGCGTGATGATCTCCGCCTCGCACAATGCGTTTCGCGACAACGGCATCAAGCTCTTCGGACCCGACGGCTACAAGCTTTCGGATGACATCGAGCAAAAGATCGAGGACCTGCTGGAGCAGGACATGTCCGGGCAGCTCGCCAAGCCGGAGGATATCGGCCGGGCCAAGCGCGTCGACGGTGACATCTACCGTTATATCGAGCAGGCCAAGCGGACGCTGCCGCGCGACGTCACGCTGAAAGGTCTCCGGATCGCCATCGACTGCGCAAACGGTGCCGCCTACAAGGTCGCGCCCTCCGCCCTTTGGGAACTCGGCGCCGAAGTCGTTACGATCGGGACCGAACCGAACGGCGTCAACATCAACCTCGAATGCGGATCGACGCATCCGGCGGCGCTTCAGAAGAAGGTGCACGAGGTGAGGGCGGATATCGGCATCGCGCTCGACGGAGACGCCGACCGTGTTCTGATCGTCGACGAGGAGGGGGCGGTCATCGACGGGGACCAGCTCATGGCGGTCATCGCCGACAGCTGGGCGGCAGACGGCATGCTCAAGGGCGGCGGCATTGCCGCGACCGTCATGTCGAATCTCGGCCTCGAACGCTACCTTCAGGCGCGCCGGCTCAAGCTTCACCGCACGAAGGTGGGCGACCGCTACGTCGTCGAGCAGATGCGTCAGGACGGCCTGAACGTCGGTGGCGAGCAATCGGGACACATCGTGCTTTCCGATTTCGGCACGACCGGCGACGGCCTCGTCGCTGCGCTGCAGATCCTCGCGGTCGTCAAGCGCCAGGGCAAGACGGTGAGCGAAATCTGCCGTCGTTTCGAGCCGGTGCCGCAGGTCCTGAAGAACGTTCGCGTGTCGGCCGGCAAGCCCCTGGAGGATGCCGCCGTGCAGCAGGCGATCGCTGAAGCAGAGGCGCAGCTCGCCAAGAACGGGCGGCTGCTCATCCGGCCCTCCGGCACCGAACCGCTGATCCGCGTCATGGCGGAAGGCGACGACCGCGGTCAGGTCGAGCGCATCGTCGACGAACTCGTCAACGTGATCGGCGGCGTGCGCAACGCTGCCTGAAGAAGTAGCCTTTGCCCCTCATCCGGCCTGCCGGCCACCTTCTCCCCGCAAGCGGAGCGAAGGGACAAGGGGCCTGCCCTCGTACGCCATCGCCTCCCGGTGTCAGGGAGTGAAACCGTTGCCACGAGTCACCTTCTCCCCGCTTGCGGGGAGAAGGTGACGGCAGGCGGATGAGGGGCAACTATTGTTGGCTGCGACGACCGAATACTGCCGACAGTTAATATTCAAGGTAAATTTTTGTAGTTAATCAGGGATTAACCATTCCCCTTCATTATGCGTCGAAGCATACGGAACCGCTGCGACTATGATCCGTCAGCCGTTCAAGAATACTCTAATGTATTGGGGTTGGGGCATGAAGAAGATTTTTAGGGGCGTTGCTGCGGCTCTGCTGAGCGGCACGCCGGTATATGCAGCGGACGTCTATCAGCCGCCCGTGGAAGCGCCGTTCGTCGAGCAGCCTGTGGAGGTGGTCGAAGCCAGCGGCTGGTATTTGCGCGGCGACGTCGGCTACGCGTGGAACGATTTGCGCGGGGCCCACTATTTCCAGGGCTCGAACAGCAACCTGGTCGATTTCGACCGCGCCGATGTGGATGATTCCTACGTCCTTGGCGGCGGTGTCGGATACCAGATCAACAGCTATCTGCGTGCCGACGTCACCCTCGATTATCTCGGCGAGTCCGACTTCAACGGTTCTACCAGCGGCGGTTGCGGGGTTGCCGTCAATTGCGTCTCGAACGATGTCGCATCAATGTCCGCCTGGAGCCTGCTCGCCAATGCCTATGTGGACCTCGGGACCTACGGCGCCTTCACGCCCTATGTCGGTGCCGGTATCGGTGGCACCCGGGTAAAGTGGGGAACGCTGCGCAACACGAGTTGCGACGTCACGGATCCGAGCAACTGCGACCCGACGATCGAGCACAAGGGCGAAAGCGATTGGCGCTTCACCTATGCGCTGATGGCCGGTACCTCCGTAGATCTCACCTGCAATCTCAAGGCCGATGTCGGCTACCGCTTCCGCCATATCAACGGCGGCAACATGTTCGGCTACAATCTCAACAGCGGCCCGGCCTACGACAAGGACATCTATGTGCACGAGGCGCGCGCCGGCTTGCGCTATTCCTTCGGCAACAATTGCGAAGCGGCCTATGTGCCGCCGGCCGAGCCGATCGTATACAAGTGATCCGAGCTAGACCTAGACTGCGGAGTTTCGAAGGGCCGTCCCATGGGGCGGCCCTTCCGTTTTGTCGCCCTTTCCACATTCCTAAGAGACATGGTTAACCCATAGTTAACCCGTGCCTGCAATAGTTAACGCGAATGGTCAGCTTCATGCTGCAGCGCTTTGCGTCCCCATATGCGCAAGCCCGCAGCTTGGCCGAGCGAAAGGGCATGGCATGGATTGGCGACGGGGATTTTGCAGCATGGCGTTCTGCGCCGGCCTGTTGGCGCCGTTCTCCGCACAGGCCGCCGACGAAGAACTGCTCGACGCGCCCGAGATAACGATTTCGCCGGAAGCGACCGGCGGCGGCCGCCTTTATCTGCGTGGCGACATCGGCTACGCGGCCTGGCTGGACGAGGGCGATCCCTTCTACCGCTCCTTTGGCGGCACGGGAGAAGTTTCCTTCGACAACGCACGCTTCGACAAGCCGCCCTCCGCCACGATCGGTCTCGGCTATCAATTCACCGACGTCATTCGTGCCGACCTGACGGCCGAATATTTCGAGGGCCGCTTCGACGGGTCGTCGCTGTCCGCCAGTCCGTGCGCGGGCGAGGGCGCTGGGACAAGGTGTGCCCTTTCCCACAGCGCCAATTTTTCCGCGCTCGGCCTGATGGCAAACGGTTATCTCGATCTGGCGACGCTTGCCGGTTTCACGCCGTATCTCGGTGCCGGTATCGGAGCAACCCGGATCGACTGGAAAACGACCCATGAAACCTCGACTTGCGTCGGGGCAGGCGGGGCCTGCTCCGGGGCGGCGGGCG
The DNA here is from genome assembly GCF_030064585.1 of Ensifer meliloti. NCBI lineage: Bacteria > Pseudomonadati > Pseudomonadota > Alphaproteobacteria > Hyphomicrobiales > Rhizobiaceae > Ensifer > Ensifer meliloti. Next base: position 1,655,525 of record NZ_CP120365.1, on the reverse strand, counting down.
GTGCTTCCTACGGCGGGCGGGACAGCTGGCGCTTTACCTACGCCCTCATGGCGGGTGTCTCCTACGATGTCACGGATCGGCTGAAGTTCGATGCGGGCTATCGCTATTCGCAAATCGCGGATGGCGACATGTTTGGCTCCGGGGGCGCGAAGGGTCATGACGACGGACTCTCACGCCATGAGTTCCGAGTCGGCCTGCGTTTCGCGCTTTGGTGATGCAGAGCGGGTTTGCTCGAAACGGCAAAAGTTTCTTCAATCGCGACGCGACCGCTTGACTTCCTCTCCGAGCCGCAATATTCCCGGCGGCGGGACACCCCTCCCCAACGAGGGGCTTCTATCTGAGAGGATAGCATATGACGAAGCCTGCCAAGCCGGCCATGCGCCCGGCCAATACTCATTTTTCTTCTGGTCCTTGCGCCAAGCGTCCCGGTTGGACGCTCGAAGCTCTCTCCGATGCCCCGCTCGGTCGCTCGCACCGTGCCAAGATCGGAAAGACGAAGCTCAAGCAAGCGATCGACCTTACCCGCGAAATTCTCGAAGTTCCGGCCGACTACCGTATCGGTATCGTCCCCGCTTCGGATACCGGTGCCGTTGAAATGGCGCTCTGGTCGCTGCTCGGCGCCCGCGGCGTCGACATGCTGGCCTGGGAGAGCTTTGGTGCCGGCTGGGTGACCGACGTCGTCAAGCAGTTGAAGCTCTCCGACGTACGCCGCCTCGAAGCCGATTACGGCGAGCTCCCGGACCTGTCCAAGGTCGATTTCGACCGCGACGTAGTCTTCACCTGGAACGGCACGACCTCCGGCGTGCGTGTCCCGAATGCCGATTTCATTCCCGCGGATCGCAAGGGCCTGACCATCTGCGATGCGACCTCCGCCGCCTTCGCGCAGGCGCTCGATTTCGCCAAGCTCGACGTCGTGACTTTCTCCTGGCAGAAGGTGCTCGGTGGAGAGGGCGCCCATGGCGTGCTGATCCTCAGCCCCCGCGCCGTCGAACGGCTGGAGACCTATGTCCCCGCCTGGCCGCTGCCGAAGATCTTCCGCATGACCAAGGGCGGCAAGCTGATCGAAGGTATCTTCACCGGCGAGACGATCAATACGCCGTCCATGCTCTGCGTCGAGGACTATATCGACGCGCTTCTCTGGGCGAAGTCGGTCGGTGGCCTCGAAGGTCTGGTGGCCCGCGCCGATGCCAATGCCGAGGTCATTCACCGTTTCGTTGCAGCCAATGACTGGATCGCCAACCTCGCGGTGAAGCCCGAAACCCGCTCCAATACGTCGGTCTGCCTGAAGATCGCCGACAATGATGTGTCGGCGCTCGACGCGGACGCACAGGCCGCCTTCGCCAAGGGCGTCGTGGCCCTCCTCGAGAAGGAAGGCGTCGCATTCGACATCGGCCACTATCGCGATGCGCCGTCCGGGCTTCGCATATGGGCGGGCGCGACGATCGAGACGTCCGACATGGAAGCGCTGATGCCGTGGCTTGCCTGGGCTTTCGAGACCCAGAAGGCGACGCTTTCGCAGGCTGCCGCCTGATCCGATGCGATCCGCTTCGCTCTCCCTGAGGGCGAAGCCTAATCCCCAATGGTTCAGACCTGTTTTTTCAAGGAGGCCTTCATGGCACCTCGCGTTCTCGTATCCGATGAACTGTCGGAAACCGCTGTCCAGATATTCCGCGACCATGGCGTGGAAGTGGATTTCCAGCCGAAGCTTGGCAAGGACAAGGAGAAGCTTGCCGAGATCATCGGCAATTACGACGGCCTCGCCATCCGCTCAGCCACCAAGGTGACCGAAAAGCTGATCGCCGCCGCGACCAATCTCAAGGTCGTCGGCCGCGCCGGCATCGGCGTCGACAATGTCGACATTCCCGCCGCTTCGCGCCGCGGCATCATCGTCATGAACACGCCCTTCGGCAACTCGATCACCACCGCCGAGCATGCGATCGCCTTGATGTTCGCCGTTGCCCGCCAGCTTCCCGCTGCCGACGGCTCGACCCAGGCCGGCAAGTGGGAAAAGTCGAAGTTCATGGGTGTCGAGATCACCGGCAAGGTGCTCGGCGTCATCGGCGCCGGCAATATCGGCTCGATCGTCTGCGCCCGCGCGATCGGTCTCAAGATGCACGTCATCGCCTATGATCCGTTCCTGTCGAAGGAGCGGGCGGAGGAAATGGGGGTCGTCAAGGTCGAGCTCGATGAACTCCTCGCCCAGGCAGACTTCATCAGCCTGCACGTGCCGCTGACGGACAAGACCCGCAACATCCTGAACGCGGAGGCGATCGCGAAGGCCAAGCCGGGCATGCGTATCATCAACTGCGCCCGCGGCGGTCTCGTCGATGAAAAGGCGCTTGCCGAGGCCCTCAAGGCCGGCCACGTCGCCGGCGCAGGCTTCGACGTCTTCGAGGTCGAGCCCGCCACCGAGAGCCCGCTCTTCGGCCTGCCGAACGTCGTCTGCACCCCGCATCTCGGCGCATCGACCACCGAGGCGCAGGAGAACGTCGCTCTGCAGGTCGCCGAGCAGATGTCGGAGTATCTCGTTAAGGGTGCGGTCACCAACGCCATCAACATGCCGTCGATCACGGCGGAAGAGGCGCCGATCCTAAAGCCCTTCATCCGGCTCGCGGACGTTCTCGGCGCCTTTGTCGGGCAGGTCACCGAAAGTGCGATCAAGGAGATCGAGATACTCTACGACGGCTCGACCGCGGCGATGAACACCAAGGCGCTGACGAGCGCGGCGCTCGCCGGCCTGATCCGCCCGCAGGTGGCCGACGTCAACATGGTTTCGGCGCCGGTCATGGTCAAGGAAAAGGGTGTGATCCTTTCCGAGGTCAAGCGCGACAAGACCGGCGTCTTCGACGGCTACATCAAGTTGACTGTAAAGACGGCGAACCAGACCCGCTCGGTCGCAGGTACCGTCTTCTCCGACGGCAAGCCGCGCTTCATCCAGATCAAGGGCATCAATCTCGATGCGGATGTCGGCAATCACATGGTCTACATCACCAACACCGACGTTCCCGGCATGATCGGCTTCATCGGATCGACCCTCGGCGACGCGGGCGTCAACATCGCCAACTTCCAGCTCGGCCGTGAGAAACAGGGCGGCGATGCAATCGCGCTGCTTTACGTCGATGGCCCGGTTTCGGAGATCGTGCTCGACAAGCTGCGGGCGAACGAAGCGATCCGCCAGGCAAAGCCGCTGGTGTTCAATATCGACTGAGCACGGTCGCCCCCCTCATCCGGCCTGCCGGCACCTTTCCCCATCGTGTGGGGAGAAGGGGCCGGCAGGCGGATGAGGGGCGGGTTACTACAGCGCGGCGCGATTTCTCACGCGCGCGAACATGCGAGCCTTTATGTCACCGCGGCAGCTTCGGCCGGCCGCGTTCGGCGATGGCGATGCCGCCGAGGACGAGTGCCAACGCCGCGAGATGAAACGGGTGAAATATCTCGCCGACCAGAAGGACGGAGAGAAGGGTCCCGAACACCGGAATGGCGTTGATGAACAGACCGGCACGGTTGGCGCCGATCATCTCGACGCCGCGAACATAGAGAACCTGCGACATCAGCGAGGGGAAGATCGCCGCATAGATCACGATCGCCCAGCCGGTCGCATCCGGCATGATCGCCGTGCCTTTCCCCATCTCCCACAAGAGGAGCGGTATGGCGCTCAGCAGCGCCCCGAAGGCCGGGGCGGCTATGAAGCTCTGCCAATGCATCGCCGGTTTCCACCGCAGCGCAACCGTATATGCGGCATAGACGATGCAGGCGAGGATCATCAGCGCGTCGCCGAAATTGAAGCTCAGGCGCATGAGGCTCGCGAGATCGCCATGGGCGGCGGTAATGAGCACGCCGATCAATGTGACGGTAAAGCCGATGACCTGGGCGAGCGACGCCTTCATCTTGAAAAGCGCGAAATTGAAGATGAAGATCAGCATCGGAATGCCGGCCTGAAGGATGACGGCATTGATGGCGCTGGTGTATTGCACCGCGGAATACAGGAACGCATTGAACATGGTGAAGCCGACGGCGCCATAGGCAAGCAGCTGCAGCCAGTGCTGGCGGATCTTTTGCCAGTCGCGGCGGATCTGCGGAGTCATCAGGACCAGGATGACCGCAAGCGCGAGCAACCAGCGCAAGGTCGTCAGCATCATCGGGCTGACGTGCCCGACGGCCATCTTGCCCGCTACCGAATTGCCGCCCCAAAAGAGCGCGGTAATACCGAGATAGAAATAGGCCCTGGCGTTCACGATGATACGGTCCGTGCGGGATGGAGGAGGATTGCCGGAATGGCACGAGAGTTCGAGATATAGGCGTTAAATCCGCGGTTTGTCATTCAAAAAGGACTGACCACCGCTCATAACGGGGTCGCTTTCCGAAAGACAACACAGTATAGATGCGCGGGTTTGAGAACAGCGCACCGTCCGCATGCGCGCGTGAACAGGAAGAGAATTATGACGAATGTCGTGGTGGTCGGATCCCAGTGGGGCGACGAAGGCAAAGGCAAGATCGTGGATTGGCTCTCGGAGCGCGCCGACATCGTGGTGCGCTTCCAGGGCGGCCACAATGCCGGCCACACGCTGGTGATCGACGGCGTCAGCTACAAGCTGTCGCTGCTGCCTTCGGGTGTCGTCCGTCCCGGCAAGCTCGCCGTCATCGGCAATGGCGTGGTGATCGACCCCCATGCATTGCTCGCCGAGATCGACAAGCTTGCGGCCCAGGGCGTCAAGGTCACGCCCGAGAACCTGCGCATCGCCGACAATGCCACGCTCATTCTCTCGCTCCACCGCGAGCTCGACGGCATACGCGAGGATGCTGCTTCCAACAGCGGCACGAAGATCGGCACGACCCGCCGCGGCATCGGTCCGGCCTACGAGGACAAGGTCGGCCGCCGCGCGATCCGCGTCATGGATCTCGCCGATCTCGACACCCTTCCGGCCAAGGTCGATCGGCTGCTGACGCATCACAACGCGTTGCGCCGCGGCCTCGGCGAGGCGGAAATCAGCCATCAGGCGATCATGGACGAGCTGTCGTCGGTTGCCGAGCGCGTGCTGCCGTTCATGGACACGATCTGGCTGCTCCTGGACCGGGAGCGCCGCAAGGGCGCACGGATCCTTTTCGAAGGCGCGCAGGGCACGCTGCTGGATATCGATCACGGCACCTATCCCTTCGTGACCTCGTCGAACACGGTCGCCGGTCAGGCCGCCGCCGGCTCGGGCATGGGCCCCGGTTCGCTCGGCTATATCCTCGGCATCACCAAGGCCTATACGACGCGCGTCGGCGAGGGGCCGTTCCCGACCGAACTCGACGATGAAATCGGCCGCTTCCTGGGAGAGCGCGGCCATGAATTCGGGACGGTGACGGGTCGCAAGCGCCGCTGCGGCTGGTTCGATGCTGCGCTGGTGCGCCAGTCGGTCGCCGCCAACGGCATCACGGGCATAGCGCTCACCAAGCTCGATGTGCTCGACGGGCTGGATGAGTTGAAGATTTGCGTCGGCTATACTCTGGATGGACAGCAGATCGATCATCTTCCCGCAAGTCAGGCACAGCAAGCTTCGGCAAAGCCGGTCTATATCACGCTCGAGGGATGGAAAGAATCGACGGTGGGTGCCCGCAGTTGGGCCGATCTTCCGGCGCAGGCGATCAAGTATGTTCGCCAGGTCGAGGAACTGATCGGCGCGCCGGTCGCGCTACTTTCGACCAGCCCGGAACGGGACGACACGATACTTGTGACGGACCCTTTTGAGGACTAGTGTCGGCGCAGGGAAAGCGGCGACGCGGCAATTGCCGCGGGTCTCGAAATTGAGAAAGTACTGATGGCGGATTTTGTTGCAGTTATTCGCAGGACGGTCGACGGCCTGTCGGAAAACACACTGGAAATGCGAGGCAGGGTCTACGAGAAGGCGCGCGGTGCCGTACGCCGTCAGCTCGAGAGCATGAATCCCAGGCCCTCGGACGACATGATCAACCGCCAGCTCAACAAGCTGGAACAGGCAATCTCCGAGGTTGAAAGCGAACACGCCGAAGCCCTGCCGCCGGTCGAGGAGACCGAAGCTATCGAGCCGGATACGCTCGAAGCACCGCCGAGCGACGAGGCCGCCACACCGGTAACACAGGAGGCGGAGCCTGAGGGACTGCCGGCCGCATCCGTCGAAGCGGAACAGACCGCTCCAACTCCGGTCGAAGAGCCTGCTTCGGACGCCGCCCCCGAAGAACCTGAAGATCTGGTGCAAGCGGCCCCCGATGAGGAGCCGCCTGCACCGGTTGCCGAGGCGCCCACGGTCGACACGCGCGAAGAGGCACCGCTTCACGAGGTGGAGCCGGTCGACGCTGCCCCCGCCGCTCCGCAATGGGATGAGCCGGCCGAGGAACAGCAGCCGGCCGCCGAGGCCGATGCGCAGCAGGAACATCCGGCCGAAGACGTGACGGCCGCCGAGCCCGATCCGCAGGATGTCAGCCGCGATGAGGCTGAGATCGAAACGCATCAGGCCGAGCCGGCGCCGGTGGAGGTCCAGGCCGAGGATGTGCCGGACAGGCCGGGACCATCCGAGTGGGCCTTGCCCGAATGGGAGGATACCACCCCCCCGGCACGGCCGAGCGAGACCCCGGCCGAGCCGGAAGACCATAGGCAGGACGAGACATCGCCGGCCGAGCCTGAACGGCTTGGCATACATCCGGTCGAGCCGGAAAAGGCGGAAACGCAGCAGCAGCGCGGCGAGGCCGACGCAGCGCGCTCCTGGTCATTCGACGACAGCGACCCCTTTGCCCAAGGAACCGAAGGCACGAAGGACCGGCCGGCCGACGAGCCGGAAATTTCCGAATGGTCGTGGCCCGTCGAGAAGGCTCCGGCGGCCGCGAACCAGGAAGAGCGTGCCGGCACGGCCTGGGACCATGTCGATGATCTGCTCGGTTTTGACGACGACGGGCGAACGGCGAATGGTCCGACGAGCAACAAGGACAAAGACAGCAGCCTTGCCGCGCCGCCGGCGGTCCCTGCTCGCCCCACTTCCTATCGCACCACGCCCAAGCCCAGCCGGTTCAGCATCAAGCGCCTGTCGATCGGCGCGGCGGTCGTGCTTCTCCTCGGCGCCGGCGGCTACGCCTACTGGCAGAACAGAGAGGCGGGCAATGCCTGGCTCACGGGCATGGTCGCGAAGCTCATGCCGGGTGATCCCGCCGAGGCACCGGCACCGGCGACGCCCGGTAGCGAGGCCGAGCCGGCGAACCGACCGGCCGAACAGTCCGGCATCGAGGAAAATGCAGCGCTTTCGGATGCTGCATCCACCAAGTTCACTCAGCGGCTGCTTGCCGATGGAACGGAAATGGACGAGGGACCTGCCGTCGCGAACGAGACGGCAGCTTCTCAGGAAGGCAAATCCGTCGCCGCACGGACGCATGCGGTAGAGCCGCCGAACGCCAATGCCGGCGTGCAGCAGGCGGCAGCGGATCAGACAGCCTCGCCGGTGCCCGGCCAGGCCGCCAGCGAGGCAGCGCAGCCCGAGGTTTCCGTCGCCGATGGCGAGAAGATGTTCCTCTATGAAGAGAGGCTCGGCCAGTCCTCACCGACCGCGATCCCCGGCACCGTTGCCTGGTCGATCAAGGAGGAATCGCCCGGCGGCGATGCCAAGCCCGAGCCCGCGATCCAGGCGCAGATCACGGTTCCCGATCGTGGCCTCACGGCACTGATGACCATCAAGCGCAATGCCGATCCGTCCTTGCCCGCAAGTCACGTGATCGAATTCGTGTTTTCGCTGCCCGAGAGCTTCGAGGGCGGCGCCATCGACGGCGTCCAGCGCGTTTCGATGAAGCGAACCGAGCAGGACCGCGGCGATCCGCTGATCGCAGTCCCGGCAAAGATCACCGACGATTTCCACATGATCGCGCTCAACGATTTTGCCGAAGCGGTCAGCAACAACACCGAGCTTCTGCGCAGCCGCAGCTGGATCGATATCCCCATCACCTATCGCAACGGCCGCCGCGCGCTCCTCACCTTGGAGAAGGGGCAGGGCGGAGCGGACGCCTTCAACAAGGCCTTGCAGGCATGGGGCAGTCCCGGCAGCACAGCTTCCAGCGGGCAGTAGAGCACTTCCTGGAAAAGTGGGTAACGGTTTTCCGTCCGGTAGTGCGTGGTTTCAGAGCACATGAAGACATGAAAAAATCCCGGCTGGGTGTCCAGCCGGGATTTTCGTTTGTCGAGAAATGAGTGGTCCTTTAAGCGCCTTCAACCACGCGCAGCGCACTGGCTCGTTCCAGCGCAGCCTTGCGCACGGCCTCCTGCACCTTTTCGAAGGCACGAACCTCGATCTGCCGCACGCGCTCGCGGCTGATGTCGAACTCGGTCGAAAGATCCTCCAGCGTTATCGGTTCCTCGGTGAGGCGGCGGGCCTCGAAGATCCGGCGCTCACGATCGTTCAGAACCTTCATGGCATTGGCCAGCAGTGCGCGGCGGCTCTCGAGCTCGTCCTGTTCGATCAGGATTTGTTCCTGATTGTCGTGATCGTCCACCAGCCAATCCTGCCACTGGCCGGAATCGCCTTCGCTCGCCTTGATCGGCGCGTTGAGCGAAGCGTCGCCCGAAAGGCGACGGTTCATCGAGACGACCTCTTCCTCACTGACCTTCAGGGTCGTGGCGATCTCCTTCACCTGTTCCGGCTTGAGATCGCCTTCATCGAGCGCCTGGATGCGGCCTTTCAGCCGTCTCAGGTTGAAGAACAGGCGTTTCTGGTTGGCCGTCGTGCCCATTTTGACCAGAGACCACGAACGCAGGATATATTCCTGGATGGCAGCCTTGATCCACCACATGGCGTAGGTCGCGAGGCGGAAGCCGCGATCGGGCTCGAACTTCTTGACCGCCTGCATCAGGCCGACATTGCCTTCGGAAATGACTTCGCCGATCGGCAGACCGTAGCCGCGATAACCCATCGCGATCTTGGCGACGAGGCGAAGATGGCTCGTTACGAGCTTGTGCGCGGCCTTGCGGTCGTCATGCTCCTGATACCGCTTGGCGAGCATGTACTCTTCCTGCGGCTCGAGCATGGGAAATTTGCGAATCTCGTCGAGATAGCGGTTGAGACCGCCCTCTCCAGCAGCAATGGTCGGCAAGGTATTGCGGGCCATGAAGCACCCCCTTTGTGCGTCGCCGGCCTCCGGGACGGCAGGCCGGGCCTGTGGGTCTTCATCCAAGACCCCACGAGGCTAATAGATAAGTGCGGCGAAAGCATGATTCAAGGAATCCAGTTTCACGCTGTCGTGAAACTGGAGAAAGAAATCGGCGAATTGAAACGCCTATAAGATCGGAATCTTCACACGCAAATTCAAGGGGCTCCGGCCCGCAGCGCCGCGATCAATTCCTGCATATCCGCCGGCACGGGCGTTTCGAAATGCATGGTCTCGCCGGTTGCGGGGTGTTCGAATTGCAGCATGAAGGCGTGCAGGGCCTGTCGCGGAAAGCGATTGACGGCGGCCCTCGCCGGTTCCGGCAGCAGATTGGCCTTGGTGCGGAAGGCCGCGCCGTAATCCGGATCGCCGATGAGCGGATGACCGATATGGGCCATGTGCACGCGGATCTGGTGCGTACGCCCGGTCTCCAGATGGCACTCGACGGTGGAGGCGAGAGAGGTGCCGTCCGGTTTCTCGTGATAGCGCTCGACCACCTCGTAATGCGTGATCGCCTCGCGTGCATCGTCGCTGTCTTCGCGTTTGACGGCCCGTTTCGTCCGGTCGCCCGCCCGCCCCAGCGGTGCGTCGATCTTGCCCTTCAATTGGCGCGGCCGGCCCCAGACTACGGCGCGATAGGCGCGCTCGAGCGGCCCGTTGCGGCCATGGTCGGCGAACTGATCCGAAAGGTGGCGGTGTGCGGCATCGTTCTTCGCGACCACCATGACGCCGCTCGTGTCCTTGTCGAGGCGATGCACGATACCGGGGCGCTTGACGCCGCCGATGCCGGAAAGGCTGTCGCCGCAATGGTGGATGAGCGCGTTGACGAGGGTTCCCGTCCAATTGCCGGCGCCCGGATGCACGACCAGACCGGCCGGCTTGACCAGTACGATCAGATCGGCATCCTCGTAAAGCACGTCGAGCGGGATCGCCTCACCCTTGGGTTCGGGATCCTCCGGCTCGGGCAGGGCAATCCGGAAGGAGTCGCCGGGATGAACCTTTCGCTTCGGTTCGGTGACGGTCGCGCCGTTGATCGAGACGGCTCCTTGCTCGATCAGGCTCTTGATGCGATTGCGCGAAAACTCGCCCGCAAGCGCTTCCGTCAGGAAGGCGTCGAGGCGCCCGGCCGCGTCATCGCCTGCCGTCAGGACTTTCCTATTGCCGGGCGCTTGTTTAAAGGGATCGTTCATTCCGTTCCAATTCCGATAGAAAGCCGACCATGACCGCAATCGAGCCTGAAGAACAGGAAGACAAGCCGCTTGACCCCGCGATGGAGAACGTCCGTCGCAAGATGGTGCGCCTGCAACTCGTCTCGGCCGGCGTGATGCTGGTGATGCTTATGGCCGTCCTCGGGGCGATTGTCTACAAGCTGACCCGCACGGACGGAAGCGCCGAGGCGGCGCAGCCGGCCCTGAGCGTGCCCGGCGATGCGCCGGTAAGTGCCATTGCGGCGCTGCCGGCCGGCTTCTCGGTGAGCAATGTGGCGCTTTCCGGCTCGCAGCTCGTCTTCTACGGCAGTTTGCCCGGTGCGGAGCCGCGTGCGATCGTTTTCGACATCAGGGCCGGCCGCATCGTCGCCGACGTCACGGTCAGGACCAACTGACGACATGACTGAGCCTCTCCTTCGCATCGACGACCCGGCGGACCCGCGCATAGCCGGGTTCCTGTCGATCAAGGAGCGCGATCTGACGGGACGGCAGGGCCGCTTCATCGCCGAGGGGACCGTGGTGCTCAGGATGCTTGCAGCTGCGCATCGCGAAGGGCGCGGCATCGCAGCCGAGGCGATCCTGCTCCTCGAGAGCCGGGTCGCCGGCGTCGCGGAGCTGCTCGCGCAGTTTCCGCCGGACGTTCCGGTCTATGTGGCCGCCAGCCGCGTCTTCGACGCGATCGCCGGGTTCAACATGCATCGCGGCGTGCTGGCGCTCGGCCGGCGCGATGCCGCGCCGGGCCGCGATGCGCTGATTGCAGGCTTACCGCAGTCGAGCCTCGTGCTCGCCGCCTGCGGCATATCGAACCACGACAATATGGGATCGCTCTTTCGCAACGCTGCGGCCTTCGGGGTCGATGCGGTGCTGATGGACTCGACGAGCTGCGATCCGATGTACCGCAAGGCAATCCGCGTATCCGTGGGGTCGGTGCTGACGCTGCCCTTCGCGCGCGAGGGTACGGCGGCGGAGCTGATCGAACGTCTTCAGACGGCAGGTTTCGTCGTCTGGGGTTTGTCCCCGCGCGGCACCGCCGACATCAACGCAATCCCGCCGGCGCCGCGCACCGCATTGCTTGTCGGCACCGAAGGCGAGGGACTGCCCGAAACGATCCTTTCGCAAATCCGCACGGCCCGCATCCGGCAGCGGCCCGGCCTGGACAGCCTCAACGTGGCGATGGCGGCGGGCATAGCGCTGCATCAGGTTGCAAGCATCAACGGCAGGATTTGAGCGCAACGGCGAGCGTTTAGGCAAGATGGGTGCGGATGCTGCCCCTCATCCCGCTGCCGCGACCTTCTCCCCGCCATGCGGGGAGAAGGGGCCAGCCGCAGGCTTGAAAGCTGATCTCCAGGGAGGACAATCCAGGCGAGACATCGCCGCTTGTGCCTTCGCCCCGCTTGCGGGGAGAAGGTGCCGGCAGGCGGATGAGGGGCATGCCGCCTTCGCCAGGCGCCCTGATCTCATTCGGGCTCCAGCATCTCCTTCACCCGCCGCGCCAGGCTCCTTCGGCCTGCCTGCCCTTCGGCATCTTCGCCGGCAAGAAGGCCGTGGATGGGCGAGGTGTCGCCCTCGCGCGTCGCCGTCAGGGTGACCATGCCAGCCGCGATTTCGGCCATCTCCTCGCGGAGCGCCTCGTCGTGAGCAGCCGATTTGGAGCCGACAAGGCGTTCGGAGAGCGCTGTCGCCCGGTTTCTGAGATCGTCGGAAAGCGCGGTCGTGTCGAGGCCTTCCGTCGCGGCGTCGTGCCCGTCCGCATGCTTCGAACGCTTCGCACCGCGCGTTTTGACCTGCGACCTCAAATGGGCGATCTCTGCTGCGCGCTGTTCGAGGGCACTTTCGCGGTCGGCATTGGCCGCCGTTTCGCGGGCGAGCCGGTTTTCGAGTTGATGCATGCGTGCCTCGTCTCCGGTGAGGCGCAGCTCCATTTCCCCGGCGCGGGCGGTTTCTGCCTTCACGTTGGCGCGCAAAGTCTCGCGCTCGTCATGCATCGCTCTCATCCGGCTCTTCAAGTGCTCGATTTCGGTGTCGCGCGCCGCAAGGTCTATCTTGAGGCCGTCGAGGTCCGCGCTCTGCTTGTCGATCCGGCTCTGCAGCGAGCGCACGGTCTCGGAATTCGCACCGTTCTCTCGTGCCGAGCTTTTGGCAGCCGCCTCCATGCTTTCCAGGCGTTGTTCCAGTTGACGGATGGCAGAGCGCATGGTGGCCGCCTCGACGTTCATATCCGCCAGCTGCGCCTGAAGTTCGGTGTTTTCGCTCACCAGATGGCGCGTGTCCCTCAGGGTCCTTTCATGCTGAACCATCAGCGCGACAGCCTTGTCGCGCTCGCGGCGCAGCGCCTGAAGCGTCTTGGCGTTTTCGACGGCATAAGTCGCGCGCGCCGCATCCCTTTGCGCGCGCACTTCCTGCGGGCTCAGAGGCATCGTTGCCTTCAGCCTGTCCTCCGCAAAGCGCACGATGCGCCTTTGGATGGCAGGCGCGACGAGAAGGCCGATGACGACCGCCGTCAGGAAGCCCAGGGCAAAGAGGAGCGCATATTCAATCACGTGCGGGCCGTTTCAGTGTGGACCGGGTCTGCAGCAGGCAGTCATTCGCGTTCATGCAGTAAGCATGATGCAGGAAATGCTGCAACAATTACCGCAAGCTTGCACGTCTTTTCGAAGGGCAGTTCATCGGCGCCGTGCCGCGGGCGCCTCAGAAGGGGTTCCAGGTCGGCTGCTGCGTCAGCTTGAGATAGCCGACATTGATACCGAGCCTCGCGCCGATGCCGGTGCGGATCGGCACCACCACGACATGTTCGTCCGTCAGCACCGTCATGCCGACGCCGGCGACCACGTAAGCCGAACCGGAGACGCCGCCGAAGCGCTTGTAAAGAGCCGGGACGCTCGGCAGATTGTAGACGAGCATCATGGCGCGGCTGCCCTGGCCGCCCCAGTCGAGCCCGAGTGACGGGCCCTGCCAGAAGACGCTGTGCTGCCCCACATTCTTGGTATGGAGCTCGCCCTCGCCATAGGTGACGCCGGCGATGAAGGCACCGGATCCTTCCTGACCGAGGATATAGCCGTTCGGCAGGCCATAGCGCTCGAAGGCCCGCTCGACGACCTTGGCAAGGCCCCCGGACGTTTCGCCGAAGAAACCATGACCGGCGTCGACGATCTCCTGCATCGTGTACTGGCTTGAGTTTTGCGATTGCGCCTGCGCGCCGGAGGTGCCGGCGATCAGGGTGCCGGCCACCAGGGCCATCATGGTCACAATAGCGCGGACAGCCATCAGGGTGGTCTTCATCATCGGCTGCATCGTTTCCTCCGTCGGGGCGCGAAAGCGGCTCGCGCGCCGGCCGTCATGACCGGCTCTTCCATCGGCTGCGCCGTCGGTGCCGGCACGGGCCATTTTCACAAGCATGCGCGCGGGACGCACTAGCATTTGGAACGAGTGCACCTTATCGGCTTCCAGGAACCCACCTGAAATCGGGGTGCTCCGACAATTTGAACGGATCATCTTAACAATCGGTTTACCAAATGTGATGTCATTATGGCTTATCGACATATGGCACGACCGCCCGCCTCATGATCTTACTCACGACCGTGCGGGAGCTGCGTCGGGCTTATGCGCGCCCGGCGCCGCGACAGCCCGTGATCCGGTTTGAAGCGAGCAAGGAAGAATGATGGCAAAGAATCCGAATCTGACGTTGACGGGACACGATCTGGCCGCGCTGCTGTGCAGCCGCGTCTGCCACGACATCATCTCGCCGGTCGGCGCCATCAACAACGGTCTCGAACTCCTCGACGAGGGCGGCGCCGATGCGGACGCGATGGACCTGATTCGCACCAGCGCGCTCAATGCCTCGGTACGGCTGAAATTCGCGCGCCTTGCCTTCGGGGCCTCGGGCTCGGTCGGTGCCTCGATCGACACCGGCGAGGCCGAGAAGGCCGCCAAGGATTTTGCCGCTTCGGAGAAGAAGACCGAGGTCAACTGGAACGGACCGCGCGCGATCATCGCCAAGAACCGCGTCAAGCTGCTCCTGAACCTGTTCCTGATCGCTTACGGCTCGATCCCGCGTGGCGGCGTCATCGACATCACTCTGGAAAATCCGGAGTTCGACGCGATATTCACCCTCAATGCCAAGGGTCGGATGATGCGCGTGCCGCCCAAGCTGGTGGAGCTCATCTCCGGCACGCCGGAGGAGGCGGTCGACGCACATTCGATCCAGCCCTATTACACGGTGCTCCTGGCGGAAGAGGCCGGTATGGCGATCGACGTCGTATCGACCGGCGAAGCGATCGTCTTCACCGCTCGCGTCGTAGCGCCCGAAACGGTGAGCGCCTGAGGCGGAACCAAGCGCGGCTTTCGGCAAATCTGGCCGATTTCCATCGTCTCATTGCTCCGGTGACGGGAGGACCCATGCGCCCTCCCGTATGCTTCACGACCGCATCCCTCCGACCGACCGGAAGCGTCGGCGGTTTTCAGCGCGGCGGGTGATGCCGCGTCACCGCGGTAACTGTTTCTTTGCCAAATCCGTATAGGATTGCTTCATGGAGATGGTTTCGCGTGTGGCGGAGCGGGAAGGAGATGGACGTGCGGCGCTTGATGATTGCTGACGGATCGGATGTTGTGCGTAAGGTCGGGAAGCGCATCCTGTGGGGAATGGGATTCCTGGTTTCCGAGGCGCCGAGCAGCCTTGAGGCGCTGGTGCGATGCGAGGCCGAACTGCCGAACATCCTGATCGTCGATGCGGGCCTGGACGGTGCGCTCGAGCTGATCGGCAATATCCGTCGCCTGCCTGAGGGCGCTTCGGTGCGGATCTATTACTGTGTCGTCCAGGCGGATCTCAAGAAGATGATGGCCGGCAAGCGGGCCGGTGCCGACGATTTCCTGCTGAAACCGTTCGACCGCAAGATACTGACGAGTGTTTTCGCCGGTCAGTCCATGGCGGCCTGAAACAGAGCCGGTCCTATGGGGCCACGCGGGGCTTACCCAAGCGCTCACCTGCCCCATCTTCCGATAGAGCAAGGCTTTCTCTCTTGATTCCTCATTCCTGTGCTCGTCACAGGAATCCAGCCAGGCCAAGTCCTTGGGCTGAAAAGACCCTCCCGCGCCGCAGACGCAGCGCTGCTGGATTCCTGTGACACGCACAGGAATGAGGCAGAGAGAAAAAATGTATCCGCCACTAATCGCTGCTATGCGGCGTCACGTACTTGCTGTGACGGGTCAATATGCGTCGGCAACAAAAAACCCGCCCTGACTAGGCGGGTTCGGCTGCGGTTCGGGCGAGGCGGCAGATGCGGGTATGTCGCCTACGGGAATGCCGGAAATCAGGCGGTTTCCAGGTAGTCGCTGCCTTCCGGCTCGCGCAGCACGTAGCCGCGGCCCCAGACGGTTTCGATGTAGTTGGCGCCGCCGGCGGCATTGGCGAGTTTCTTGCGCAGCTTACAGATGAAGACGTCGATGATCTTCAGCTCCGGCTCGTCCATGCCGCCATAAAGGTGGTTCAGGAACATTTCCTTGGTGAGCGTCGTGCCCTTGCGCAGCGAGAGCAGCTCCAGCATCTGGTATTCCTTGCCCGTCAGATGCACGCGCTGGCCGCCGACTTCCACGGTCTTGGCGTCCAGGTTGACGATCAGCTCGCCCGTCGAGATGACCGACTGGGCATGGCCCTTGGAGCGGCGCACGATCGCGTGGATCCGGGCCACCAGCTCGTCCTTGTGGAAAGGCTTGGTCATATAGTCGTCGGCGCCGAAGCCGAGGCCGCGCACCTTGTCCTCGATACCCGCCATGCCCGAAAGGATGAGAATCGGTGTTTTGACCTTCGACAGACGCAGCGTTCTGAGAACTTCGTAACCGGACATGTCCGGCAGGTTCAGGTCGAGGAGAATGATGTCGTAGTCGTAAAGCTTGCCGAGATCGACGCCTTCTTCCCCGAGATCTGTGGTGTAGACGTTGAAACTTTCGGACTTGAGCATGAGCTCGATGCTCTGAGCCGTCGCGCTGTCGTCTTCGATCAGTAGAACCCGCATAGTCTTCCCCTTTTCCGCCGCCCAAGGTTGTCGTGGCATCCTTACGCGATACGGATCCAGTCGTTGCCTGATTTGGAGGCTGCCACCAAATGGTTAACAAATTCTGATTCACTCTGGCAAGGTGTATCGAAAATGTTAAATATTTTTAGCAGTCTCCTGATTCAAAACGTAAATCTGAAATTGCGCTCCTCATGTGATACATGAGGGAATGCCGTTAACTGACTCTTCCGACTCGTAAATGCGCGAAAGTCCACATTTCATGCATCAGCATTTACGGAGCCTTAAATCATCGCACCTATGATTAACGATGCCCGTAAACGAAAGGTTACCAGCGGTAGGCATTTGTTAAGGCCGCGGTCGATTTTTGTTTCCGGCTCGGTTGGGCCGGCACAACGGGCCGCAGATCACGGGGATTCCGGGCGAACCGGCTTCTCTAGTGGTCGATTAGAAGGAGTTAGAGCGGGATGCGGGCGGAGATCTCCTTCACAGCTTTCCCTTATCCCGCTCGGGAACAGTAACCGGGGTCTCGGTATCCACGGGAGTATTGCGTATGAAAGCACGTGAGAGCCTAGTCCGACTGAAGGAATTTCAGGTTCGGGAAAAGCAGCGCCAGCTCAGCCAGCTTCAAATGATGATGGCCGAGTTCGAGCGCATGACCAAGGATCTGGAAAACCAGATCGTCTTCGAGGAGAAGAAGTCGGGTATTTCCGACCCTTCGCATTTCGCCTATCCCACCTTCGCCAAGGCTGCCCGCCAGAGGGCCGATAATCTCCAGGTTTCCATTCGCGAGCTGAAGATGCAGCAGGATGCGGCCGAGCTCGCGCTCGAGGAGGTGCAGGCGGAATATGCGAGGGCAGCAGCGCTCGAGGAGCGGGATACGGGTGCGCGGCTGCGCGCCTGAGAGAGCAGCTACGGCACCGCGTATCTGATGAGACGCGCGGTGCCTTACAGCGCCGCGGGTCTTATCAGAAGCACAAAGGGCGCTCTAACTTGTTGAATCGGCGCATTGTGCTTTTCGAAGATCGATTCCGATTGTCGGGCCGATGCGGCAGGAGAAGGGGTCCCTTGCACTATCAACCCTGGATCACATCCCGCCACTCCGGATGGCGCATGACCTGAGCGCGCATGAAGGGGCAGAGCGGGATGATCTTCCAGCTGCCCTTTCGGGCCTCTTCGATCGCGTGAAGGGCCAGCGCCTGGCCGACGCCCTTGCCGCGCAACGCGTCCGGAACGAACGTGTGGTCCACGATTATGAGATGCGGCGACGACCTGGAATAGGTCATCTCACCGGTGTGGCCGTCGAGCGTCGCCGTGTAGCGGCCTTTTGTATTCGTTTCTTCCTGGGCGATGTCCATCGGGCGTCCTTCGTTCCCATGCGTTGGTGGCGATACGGTAGCTGCAGCATGATCTGATGGATGGTTTTATCGTCAAATCGGCTGAAACGAAACCGGCGGCTCAGGAGCACCCAAGCCGCCGGTTCGAATTATGGCCCTGCAGGGGATTGATCAGTGGCGATATTGCTGGATGCGCGTCGTGCGCAGGCCGGCGAGACCATGGTCATTTATCGAGGATTGCCAGGAGAGGAATTCCTCTACGGTCAGCGTGTAACGCTCACATGCCTCTTCGAGGCTCAAAAGGCCACCACGCACGGCGGCGACGACTTCAGCCTTCCTGCGGATGACCCAGCGCCGGGTATTGGCCGGCGGCAGGTCCGCGATCGTCAAGGGGCTGCCATCGGGGCCGATGACATATTTCACGCGTGGACGCATCATTTCGGTCATGGGACTCTCTACACAAACTCAAGACCATATGGCTGTGACCTTAGCTTGCCACATTTAATAATTGCCTAAACCGTTGATAACCATTTGATCATCATTTGAGCGGCCTCGGCCGCGGATGGTTCGCAAGGGTGGCTGTTCGTGACGGAAGGAAACGGCAGGCCTTCCTAGAATTTCGGGACGCGGGCCATGCAATCACCACATTTCGCTTCGACTGGAATTCGCGACAGCGAGGCGCCGGATCAAACGGGCGTCCACGTGTATGCTCCCGGAATAAACCGGGGCGTCACGAAGTTTGCGGGCGGCGCGGCTCATGTCTGCGGCGCGGGCAGGGGGGCGCTTTCAGCCACCGGGCCAAGACCGCTTTAGTCTCCATAGCGGCGGCAACGCCGGCAGCACGGTGACCGGAATGAAGGATTCGAACGAACCGGCCTCGCGGCGCGAGGCCGAAGCAAACATGCCTTTCGAGATCGACCCCGCATCGGTGCGCACGGAGTACGAGCTCCTGCATCTGATGCGGCGGCTGATCTCCCGCTACGGCTTCGCGCATTTCATGATCGCGCGTCTGCCTCTCGCCGACGAGCAGCGCTTTTCCGAACGTCTCGTGCTGAGCAATTGGCCCGCGGAGCTGGTACAGCAGTATGACGCCGGCGAGACGTTCCAGACGAGCGAGCTGGTAGAGCGCCTGCGCCAGACGAAGCTGCCCGTCACCGGCGGCCCTGAACTCATGGAGCCCGCGGGCAAGGGCGCCGGCAAGGCCGCGTTTATCCGCCTCCCGCCCCATGCCGGTATGGGTCACTTCGCGGTGCTGCTGCACACGACCTATGGTGAGCCTTTTGTGGCAGTGCTCTCCGGCACGCGGGACGAGCCGGCCGGCGCGGAGCGAGCGACGCTCTATCTGGCGCTATTGCAGCTTTTCGAATGCCTCGAGCGTACCTTCGATGCCGGCAGCGGCGCCCGCGAGAAGCTCTCGAGCCGGGAGGTCGAATGTCTGCGCTGGGCGGCGGCCGGAAAGAGCAGCGACGAGATCGCCATCATTCTCGGCATATCCGCCTATACGGTGAGCAGCTATTTCAAGAGCGCGACCCGCAAGCTCGACGCCGTCAACCGCATGCAGGCGATCGCCCGGGCGATGCGGATGAAGCTGATCTGACGGGTCGAGTGCTCGGCCGGCGTTCTGCCGTCCACTCTTGCCGTGACGGGCGCAAGTTTCTATATGTCGCGGCACGGAAAAGTCTGATGCATGCCGCCCGACACCGAGCAGCGGTTTTGGGATGACGGCATGCACGAAGAAAATACCAGAAGGGCGTAGACCCTACAGAATATGCCGCGTCGCCCTCATGTGCCGCCGTGCGGCCTCAAGCGTGAAACAGGGTGCCGGTACAGGAGCCGCGCCCGGATGCCGGATTGGATCCCGTGAACAGTCTCGATTTTGACCGCAAGCCCGAAGATACGCGCGTCGTCGTCGCCATGTCCGGCGGCGTCGACTCTTCCGTCGTGGCGGGGCTTCTCAAACGCGAGGGCTACGACGTTCTCGGCATCACGCTGCAGCTTTACGATCATGGCGCGGCGGTGCACAGGGCCGGCTCCTGCTGCGCCGGTCAGGATATCGACGACGCCCGCCGCGTCTGCGAGACGATCGGCATTCCGCATTATGTCCTCGATTACGAGGCGCGTTTCCGCGAGACGGTGATCAACCCCTTCGCCGAAAGCTATATCGCCGGCGAGACGCCGATCCCGTGCGTGGCCTGCAACCAGACGGTCAAGTTCGCCGACCTGCTTGCGACCGCCAAGGAGCTCGGCGCCGATGCGCTCGCCACCGGCCATTACATCCGTTCGCGGCCGAGCCCGAAGCCGCGTTATGCCGGCCAGCGCGCGCTCTACCGGCCGGCCGACGCCGAGCGCGACCAGAGCTATTTCCTCTTTGCGACAACGCAGGAGCAGATCGACTATCTGCGCTTCCCGCTCGGCGGTCTTCCGAAGAGCGAGACCCGGGCGCTCGCCGAGGAGATGGGCCTTGTCGTCGCCAAGAAGGCCGACAGCCAGGACATCTGTTTCGTGCCCCAGGGCAAATACAGCGACATCGTCTCGAAGCTGAAGCCGAACGCGGCGCTTGCCGGCGAAATCGTCCATCTCGACGGTCGCGTACTGGGCGCGCACGAGGGCATCCTGCATTACACGATCGGTCAGCGCCGCGGCATCGGTGTCGCGACCGGCGAGCCGCTCTATGTCGTCTACCTCGACGCCCGCTCGCGCCGCGTGATCGTCGGCCCGAAGGAGGCGCTGGAGACGCGCCGCGTCTACCTGCGCGACGTCAACTGGCTGGGTGACGAGGAACTGGAAGCGGCAGCCGGGCAGGGCTTCGAATGCTTTGCCAAGGTGCGCTCCACCCGCCGCCCCGCGCCGGCGGTCCTCAAGAGCGATGCCGAAGGGCTATATGTCGAGCTCGTCGAAGGCGAGGCGGGTGTCGCGCCCGGCCAGGCCTGCGCGCTCTATTCCGGCACCGGCGAGGATGCGCGCGTCTATGGCGGCGGCTTCATCCGCAGGTCCGAGCGCGAGCCGGCCGCGGAAGCGGCGCTGAAGGCGCTCTTGCAGGCGCCGGCGGCAGCGTAAAGCGGGCGATTCCGGCGTGGCGGGAAAACATCGCTTTTTCCCGAAGACATTGCTTGACACTAGCCGGAACAGCGCCTTATAAGCCGCCCGACCAGCCAAGACGGGCTTCGTTCAGAAGCTTTCACGGCACCGGCGGCGGAGTAGCTCAGTAGGTTAGAGCAGAGGAATCATAATCCTTGTGTCGGGGGTTCGAATCCCTCCTCCGCTACCAAGCCTTCCCGGTCCATTCTGGACACATTGGTTACGGTTTATTCCTGAGACATTGGCCGGTGCGATCCTGCATATTGTCGCTGGGCGCGAGCAAGGTTCACCAAAACGGCTTGCCGGATCTACGAGGGAGTGCCGGCCCTCCCGTCCACTCGATGAGCTTTCTTTTTTTCGAGCGCGCTCTATCACTCATAGCGCCTCGCTCTCGCTCTTGCGTGAAAGCTCTGAAGCCGCCACTCCTTTCCTTTATTCGCCGTTTCGACCACGAGCCGCCACCAGAGGCCAGTGGAAGCGCCGAGTCTTCTGCACTGAATTCTAACGTCGTTAAATGAGTTACTGTCAAAGGCCATACTCGAAAGATCATTAGAGTAGATTTCTGCTGGTTACTTGATCAATACGGTTTTGGCCGTCGGTCGCTCCTGCGCCGGATCCATTCTCCCAACTTTATGACGAGAACTGTCATCGGCGTTGTCTACCCTTGTTTCTCGCTCTGGAACTTAATTCTGCTGTAGTGGTTTCCCTGGAGGAAAGAACCTAAAGGAGAACTCCAAATGGCAGACAGAGGACCAACAGTAGTCAACACCGGGGGCAGCGGCGGTGGGTGGGCCGTTGCGGTAATCGTGATTCTGCTAGTTGTCGGAGCCTTGTTCCTGTTTGGCGGCGATCTCTTCGACGGCAGCGGCGGTGGTGGAAATACCGACGTCGACGTGAACGTGCCGAACGTTGAAGCGCCGCAGGCACCTTCAGGCGGACAGGAAACGCAGGCGCCTTCAGGCGGCGAGGGAACGTCGCCGGGCGGCGCTCAACAGTAGTCATCAACGTCGAGCCGTCCCTCGACGGCTCTTCCGGAACCGGCGAGCGCGCCCGGTGAGGCGTGGTTCATTTCTCCCGAAGCGCTCGCCCTGATGTCCTGCCGCTTGGTCCGTCCTCCCCGGCTCAAAGACGCGGAAGGGCGGAACTAATCCGCTCCCCTGCCGTTCAGATATGAGTTTAAGAAAGCTCTCAAATGAGAGCATGGAGGAGAAGTCATGAACATCGGCAGGCTTTTCGCGGCCGGGTTGATTTTGGGCGGCGCGGCGGCTGCTGTACCTTCTGCTTCGTCAGCCCAGTCATTCGACCTGTATATCGGTCCGGACGGTCCGCAGCTGCGCGATCGCAGATACGACGATGATGACTACGATTATCGTCCGTCTCGCGGCTGCAGCGAACGTCAGGCCATCCGTCGCGCCTATCGGCTTGGAATCCGCGACCCGGATATCCGGTCGGTCACGCGGCGCGAGGTGGCGGTCGACGGTGTCGGCCGGCGCGGCCGGCTTACGACCGTCTATTTCGCAAATCGGCCGGGATGTCCTCGCATAGGTTGAGCCTCGTCCGCTACAGCGCCGCGCGTCTTATCAGACGCGCAGAGGTCGCTGTGGCACTTTGATCTGCTGCATGTTTTTGTCCTTTAATCGGATACGATTAAAGGAAACATGCAGTATAGCCGAACGGTCGCCATCATAGGGCGCCGCGCGTTTCCGGACGCACGGCGCCATTTGGCATGCTGCTACAAACGGCAGCGCTCGGGCAACGCGGTGCACTGGCTGTATGGACGAGGAGGGCGACGGAACTTCCCGGGGCCGGCCTTGTTAGAGCAATTCCAGGAAAAGTTCGCAGCGGTTTTCCGTCGGGAGTTGCGGCAGAAGGGTGAGCAATTCCAGGAAAAGTGCGCAGCGGTTTTCCGTCCGGAGTTGCGGCAGAAGGGTGAGCAATTCCAGGAAAAGTGCGCAGCGGTTTTCCGTCTGGAGTTGCGTCAACGAAAGGTTAGAGCATTGCCGGAGCGGAAATGCTCTGGATCACGATGTTTTTAGGTCTGGTTGACCTAAAAACATGACCGTGATCGATTGCACGAAGTTGGAGCCGGATGCGGGCGGAAAACCGCACACACTTTTCCTCATCCCGCTCCGGGTCGGTCAGGAGGATCGCATGCCGGCGCCGAAAGAGATGGATTCCGCATTGACCAGTCTTCCCCTGAGAATCGGGGCCTATGTCCCCGACGATCTCCTGGAGGACTGGTTCGCCCCGGGAACGGGAATGAACCCGCCCTCGGAAAAGGCTTTGACCGAGGCAGCCGCATACGGGCGGCGGTTCGAGTGCGAATTCAAATATTATCCCGAGCGAAAGGAAGGGGTCTTCTGGAAATGGGTACCAGCCATCTGAACGAAGGCAATCTGGAGGCGAAGGCCATCAATGCCGTTATCGAAGAACTTCAGCGGCAGGCGGCAGAAAACCCTTCGAAGCTTCAGGTCCGCCAGGCGGGAGACAAGCTCGCGGTCCACGGAGAGATCGACGTCGATGCGGTGGTGATGGTGGTGGTGGGGTCGATGGCAGGCGGCCCTTGAGCCGCTTCCGCCCTTCCTTCGGCCCTATGCCGTTGTGCCGAGCCGGTCCGTTTCGGGCCTGCGCGAGCGCGTGCCATGCGAGCTCGCGAGGGGAGGGCCTCAGGAGGGATTGTCCTTGTCGCCCGTGGCGCTCGGCGGATTTTCGTCGATCGTATTGATGCCGTCGGCATTGACCTTGGTGTCCTCGATCCTGGTGGAATTGGTCGAGGAGAAGCGGTCGACATAGACGTAGAAAATCGCACTGGCGATTATGATGACGGCGGCGCCGATCAGCGCCAGTCGTTCCCAGGTTCTGCTCATGACATCACCTCCGGTCGCTCATGGTCGGAAACCGCAGCCGGCCGCAAAGGTTCCGGCCCGCGGGAGCGGCCGCCGGACTTCACGCGACGGGGGAACCATTTGTGCCCGTTCGACGTTAGAACCAACGCAGTTGGGAGGCGCAGGATGAGACACGCGGAAATCGGAAAGCTCGACAAATCCCAGGCCAGGCATGTCTGGGACGTGGCGGAGTATTGCAGGCGCACCGGCATCAACAAGGCCGAGGAACGCCGCCTGATCAGGGTTCTCGGACGATTTGCATCCAGCCACGAGCTTCAGATGAACATCGTGCGTCCTCAGACGCGCATCCGCTGACATCTCCGCGTCTCCATCGCCATTGAATCATTCACTGTTTCGTCGAACAGTGAATGCAGCCGCAGGAGGCGCGCGTGTGGGCAACCCTGGCCGGTGCACTTCTTTTCATCAGCGGGCTTCTCTACATGGCATGGGAGGCGCTCGGACGGCGACGGCTGAGCGAGCCGCCGCAGCCCGCGGAACGCAATCCCAAGCAGACGCTTGAGCCGCGCGGGCAAGGCCTGCGCTTTCTGAGCCCGTTGCGCAACTGGCTGGGCGTCGCGCTCATGCTGGTCGGCGGAATTCTCCTGCTCTTCGGCATGCGCTGAAGCGGCGTGCCTTCATATTTCCGGCCGAACAAAAGACGGCTGACGGCGCGGCGCTCAGGCCGGGCCGATCTCTATCAGGAAAGCTTCCGAAGCGATGTCGGCCGAGAGCGTGAGCGTGCCCGGCTGGACGAGGACCGCCGCGTCGAGCCCGTGCAGGGTTGCGGAGACGCCTTCGGTCACGAGCGCAACGCTGCCGCGATGACAGAAGAGAACGAGATCGCGGGCGCTCGTCGTCACCGGTTGCGAGCCCTCGACATGAATCCTGCGCACGCGGTGTTTCAAAGCCTGGCGGCGCGTCATCACATTGAGATCGGTGACCGGGCCATCCACGAGCGTCGCGGACGTCGGCACGTCGGCGGGGAAGGTGAGGGGGGTATCCGAGGTGGTCAGCAGTTTCGGTTGCCGGCCCTCGATCGCAAGCGTCATCCCGCTGCCCTCCAGGATCGATAGGGTGCGGTCGATGCCGGGAAAGATCGAGAAGGCGCCATTGGTGGCGACGGTCGCCATGCTTATGCGCCAGTCGAAATCGGCAATGGTGGCACGGTCCGGAGAGACGGCGATTTCCACCGTCTCTCCGCCGCCGTTCTTCCACGGCATATGCCTGTACTCGCTCGAGCGCAGAATTCGCATCATCGTCAGCCGAGCCATCCCATCGACGTTCCGACCCAAATGATCGGCGCCGTCACCAGTATGCTCAATACGACGCGAATATACCAGATCACCAGAAGATCGCGAAAGCTGAGCGGGATCGAGGTCGCCAGCATGCAAGGGACCGAGGCGGACAGGAACAGGACCTGACTGACCGATACCACCGCGGCCAGGAACTTCACCTCGGGCACGGCCTCCTTGAGCAGGATGGCGGGCAGGAACATCTCGGCGAGCCCTGAGGCGAGCGCCTTTGCCGCCTGCATCGGCTCGCCGAACTGCGCGAGCCAGGTGAAGGGGTAGAGCGTCAGGCCGAGAATGTCGAAGATCGGCGTGAACTTGGCGGCGAGAAGCCCGATGAGCCCGACGGCCATGATGCTCGGCAGGATCATCGCCGCCATGCGCAGTCCGTCGAGGAAGCTTTCGCGCAGCAGCGTCGGCAGGGCCTTGGCGATTGCTGCCTGTTCCAGGCCCGTCTCGACAGCGACGCTCAGGCGGCTGCGGCCCGGGGGCAGCGGCTGGTCCCGATCGCCCTCGTGCGCAAGCCGGAAAGCGGCCAGATCCGGGCGGTGATCGCAGAAACGATGAATGTGACGACAAGCGTCGTCCAGAAGTAGAAATTCCAGATGTCCATGAGCCCCAGCGTCTTCGCCACGATGATCATGAACGTAGCCGACACGGTGGAAAAGCCTGTCGCGATGATCGCCGCTTCGCGCACCGTGTACTTGCCTTCGCGGAACACGCGGTCGGTGATCAGGAGCGCAAGGGAGTAGCTGCCGACGAAGGAAGCGACGGCGTCGATGGCGGACCAGCCCGGCGTACGCCAGATCGGCCGCATCACGGGCTGGACGAGCACGCCGGTGAATTCGAGAAGGCCGTAGCCGATCAGGAAGGCGAGTGCCAAAGCGCCGATGGGTACGATCAGCCCGACCGACAGCACCAGCTTGTCGAAGAGGAAGGGCAGCATGTCGGGGGCGAAGAAGACCTCGGGCCCGATGCCGGCGAGATAAAGGCCGGCAAGGACCAGTCCGAGGACGCGCAGGACCGAAAACACGGCATCGGTCGTCGTCTTGCGCCAGGTGCCCTTCGCGATGGGGCCGAAGGCGCCGTAAGCCATCAGCAGCAATACGAAGCCGATCGCCACCGGCCGCGCATGGGTCGATATGGCGGTTGCCGCATGGTCGAGCAGGATCGTCGACTTGCCGTTGATTTCGACCGGCACGAAGAACAGGAATATGCCGATGAGGCTGAAAAGGATGAGCCGCAATGCGGCGCCGCCGCGCGAGCCCCCTGCCTCGGTGGTGATGTGCGTCATGTAGTCTCCTCCCTTCCTTGTTCAGAGCGGGTTACAGCTGCCCGTGTGCCGGCGCGGCTCGCATCAGCCGCCGCATCCGGTCAAAGTCTTCGTTCATCGGGCGATCGTCGCGATAGGCGGGGATCGCCGAGCGTATGTGCCCGTAAAGGGCAGCGGTGCGTTGCGCCTTGCCCTGCGCTTGCGGCTGCAGCTCATAGGCCTGTGCGGCCGCAAGCAGTTCGATCGCCAGGATCCGCTCGAGATTGTCGACGATCGAGAGCGCTTTCCAGGCGGCCGGTGTCGCATGGGTGAGCATGTCTTCCTGAAGCGCGGAGGTGATGCCGCCGTCGAGACTTGCGGGTGCCGCGAGCCGCCGGTTTTCCGCTACGAGCGCGGCAGCCGTGTACTGCGCGATCATGTAACCCGAGGAAACGCCGCTATCGCCGGCGAGGAAGGCAGGAAGACCGCTCACCAGAGGGTTCACCAGCCGGTCGATGCGGCGCTCGGAAATTGCTGCGACTTCCGCCACTGCGACGGCGAGGCTGTCCATTGCAAGGCCAAGCGCGGCACCGACGGCATGGGCTTGCGAATGCACCTCGGGTGCCTCCGGCGAACCGGCAACGGCCGGGTTGTCGGTAACGCTTGCGAGTTCGCGGTCGACGATTTCGGCCACCTGGCCGAAAGCGTCGCGGACGGCGCCATGCACCTGCGGTACGGCCCTGAGACTGAGCGGATCCTGGGTGCGGGTCCCGGCCGTACCTGCGAGCATCGGGCTATCCGCCAGCCAGCAGCGCAGGCTTTCGCCGACTGCACTCAGGCCAGGGGATTGCCGCAGTGCCAAGGGCAACTCGGCAAAGGCATTGGCTTGGCTGCCGAGGTTTTCGTAAGTCATCGCCGCGGCTGCATCCGCCCAGGCGAAGAGCCTTTCCGTGCGTGCGAGCGCCAGCGCCGCCAGACCGGTGGCGCATGGGGTCCCGTTGACGAGGCTCAGGCCTTCTTTCGCTTCGAGCCGCAAGGGCGCAAGCCCCAGACGGGCGAGGGCATCGGCGCCGCTCAGTCTTTCCGTCCCCTGCATGGCCGAGCCCTGACCGATCAGCACGAGGCCGATCGCGGCGGCGTGGGTTAGATATCCGACCGAGCCCCGCGACGGAATGAGAGGGATGATGTCGGCATTGAGCAGCGCCAGGAGCATTTCGGCCGTCTCGACCCGCACGCCGGAATAGCCGTGGGCGAAGTTGGCTATCTGTGCTGCCATGACGGCCCGGGCTTCCACTCGACCGAGCGGATCTCCGACGCCGCAAGCGTGGCTCAGGATGATGTTGCGCGAGAGCGCCTGCTGGTTCTCACGGCTGATGATGACATCGCATAGCGCGCCAACGCCGGTGTTGATGCCGTAACCGCGGATGCCGCGCTCCACCAATGCGTCGACGATCCGGCGGGCGTGGGCGATCCGCCGGCGCGCCGGTCCGGACAGGTCCAGAGAGGCGCCCTCGGCGATCGAAGCGATCTCGCGCCAGGTAAGCGGTCCATCGAGCGAAATCATCTCACCCATGGGTCTGCGGCCTTTCGTGCCGGCGCTGGACGAATCGGGCAACATAGTCGTTGGCAGGGTTGTCGAGAATATCGTTCGGTGTGCCGACCTGAACGACCTGACCGTCCCTCAGGATCGCGATCTCCGACCCGATGCGCAGGGCCTCGTCGAGATCATGGGTGATGAAGACGATGGTCTTCGCAAGATTCCGCTGGAGTTGCAGCAACTGGTCCTGCATGTCGCCGCGGATCAGTGGGTCAAGGGCACTGAACGCCTCGTCCATCAGGATCACATCCGTGTCGGCAGCGAGCGCTCGTGCAAGGCCGACGCGCTGCTTCATGCCGCCCGAGAGCTGATGAGGAAATTTCGCGTCGTAGCCCGAGAGGCCCACAGTATCGATCCATTTCATGCCGATTTCGCGGGCATCGTCCTTCGACACGCCGCGCACGCGCTGGCCGTAGACGACATTCTGGAGCACGGTCCGATGCGGCATCAGGGCAAAACTCTGGAAGACCATGCTGACGCGCCGCATGCGGAAGGCGCGCAGCGCCTTCGCACCGAGGTCGAGGATATTGTCGCCGTCGAAGAGGACCTCGCCGCTCGTCGGTTCGATCAGCCGGTTGATGTGGCGCACCAGCGTCGACTTGCCCGACCCGGAAAGCCCCATGATCACGAAGATCTTTCCGGCGCCGATCTTCAGGCTGACATCGTTGAGGCCCACGGTGCAGCCGGACCTGGACAGGATGTCGGCTTTATCGAGCCCGTCCTCGAGCATGGCGAGCGCCTTCTTCGCGTCATGCCCGAAGATCTTGTAGACGTTCCGGATCTCTATATCAGCCATTGCGGGCGTCCTCCGTCCGGGGCTTGCCGAAGCCTTGCGTGATACGGTCGAGCACGACCGCGAGAATGACGATGCCGATGCCGGCCTCGAGGCCCTTGCCGACGTCGAGCGTCTGAATGCCGTTCAGCACCTGTTCGCCGAGGCCGCGTGCGCCGATCATCGAGGCGACGACGACCATCGACAGCGCCATCATGATCGTCTGATTGAGGCCGGCCATGATCGTCGGCGTCGCAAGGGGCAGTTCGACGCCGAAGAGAATCTGTCCCGGGCTGCCGCCGAACGCCGTCGCAGCTTCGACGACTTCCGCATCGACCTGGCGGATGCCGAGATCGGTGAGCCGGATCAGCGGCGGGACGGCGTAGATAATGGTCGCGAGGATTGCCGGGACCTTGCCGAGCCCGAAGAGCATCAGCGCCGGGATGAGATAGACGAAGCTCGGCATGGTCTGCATGACATCGAGCACCGGCAGAGTGATGTTGCGGACGACGCGGCTCTTCGTGACGAGAATCCCCATGGGCACGCCGATCACCACCGAGACGATGGTCGCCATCAGCATCAGGGCGAGCGTCTGCATCGTCAGATCCCAGAGTCCGAGGACGCCGACGGTAACCAGCAACGCGCCTACGGCCAGCGTCAGCGACCAGCGCCGCGAACTCCGCCAGGCAAGCGCCATGAAGGCGAGAATGACGAGCCACCAGGGCAGGCCGCGCAGGATCCATTCGATGAACAGAACGGCCTTCAGGATGACGCCGCTGATCGCCTTGAAGACCCAGCCATAATTGGTGACGAGGGCCTGGATGAAGTCGTTCACCGGCGCGCGGATCGAGAGATTGAGAGAGTCCGGAAACATCGGATATCGTTCCTTGTTCAGGTGGGAGGCGGGAAGCCAAGACCCTCCTGGCCCGGGGAAGCAGCCTTTCGCCTACGATCGCAGCGCCCCGCCTGGTGGCGGGGCGCTGGCGATTGCCGGCCGGAAAGGGCCACCGTTACTTGAGACCGGCTTCGATCTTGCCGCGCGCCTCGTCCGAGACCCACTTGCTCCAGATGTCGCCTTTGGTTTTCAGGAATTCGGCGGCAGCCGCCGTGGCGTCGACCTTGTTGTCGGCCATATAGGCGAGGCTGGCGTTGACCTCATCGAGCGGGAATGTTGCCTTTTCCAGGATCTCGACGATTTCCGGAGCTTCGGAAGCGAAGGTGCTGTTCACGCCATAGGCCACGTCGACGGAGGGAAAGGCGCAGCCTTCGTCGCGTTTGCCGTTGGCGCTGCTCAGTTCTTTCCAGCAGGCTTCGTTATAGGCCGGCTCTTCGAGCTGGATCAGCTTGAATTTCCCCATGATCGCGGTCGGCGACCAGTAATAGAAGAGGATCGGCTCGCCCTGGAGATAGGCAGAGGTGATCGCCGCGTCGAGCGCTGTCCCCGTTCCGGGGCGGAAGTTCACATAGGTCTCACCGAGCTTGTAGGCCTCGAGCTTGGCGGTGCTCACGCCCTCGCAGGTCCAGCCGGAGGGGCAGTTGAGGAAGCGGCCTTTGGATGGCTCTTCCGGATCGGCGAAAATCTCGGCGATCTTCGGATCGGTAAGCTGTGATACGCTTTTCAGATCCGGCGCCTTGGCTTCGATATTGCGAGCGGGATCGCCGTGGACGACGTAGTCCGGCACGAACCAGCCTTCGCTGGCGCCTACGAAGGTCTTTCCGACTGCAATCACCTTCTTTTCTTCCACCGCCTTGTTCCAGACGTCCGAACGGCCGAGCCATTCCTCGGCGAAAATCTGCACGTCGTTGTTGGCGGTTGCCTGTTCGAGAGTCACGGAATTGCCGGGGATCGAGTCGACCTGGCAGTCGTATCCCTTGGAAAGGATCGTTTTCATGACCTCGGTGATGAAGGCGCCGCTTTCCCAGTCGATGCCGGCGAAGGTCACGGTCTTGCCGTCGCCGCAATAGGAAGCATTGGCGCCGCTGGCGGAAGCCGCCAGCATCAGGCCGGCGGCAGCGAAGGTGAGTCTCATTGTGCTGATCGACATGCGCATTCCCCTTTTTTAAATTGCGATTCTTCGATTGCTATTTGAGCTTGTTCAGAACGCGCGCGAAGGCGCGGTCGATGTCTTCCTCCCGGTCATGCCGTCCATTGCGGATCTTCCATTCGCCCGCGATCATGACGTCGCGAACCGTATCCCCGCCGAGTGCGAAGAGCCAGCGGTCGAGGATCTGGTTGCCGCTTGCCGCGGCGATATAGGGATTGGAGCCGTCGAGAACGACGAGGTCGGCCATGGCGCCGGCGCGGATGCCCGGCTCTTCCATTCCGGCGGCTTGTCCGGCCGCTTGTCCGGCCGCTTGGGCGCCGCCCGCAAGCGCCGCATCGAAGATTGACCTGCCGACGGAGGCGCCGGGCGCGGCGAGCCGGTTGCGCCTGCGGTCGCGCAGGCGCTGGCCGTATTCGAGGAGCCGAAGCTCTTCCGCGACGCTCGTCGCGACATGGCTGTCGGTCCCGACCCCGAAGCGGCCGCCTGCCGCAACAAAGTCGACCGCGGGAAAAATTCCGTCGCCGAGATTGGCCTCGGTCGCGGGGCAAAGGCCGGCGACCGCTCCCGAATGGGCGAGCCGTCTCGTCTCGTCGGGCGTCATGTGCGTCGCGTGGATCGCGCACCAGCGCTCGTCCACCGGCATGTTGTCGAGGAGCCATTCGACCGGGCGCCGGCCGCTCCAGGCCAGGCAATCTTCCACTTCGCGGGGTTGCTCGGCGACATGGATGTGGATGGGGCCGGTGAGGGGCGACGATTGCAGGATCTCGCGCATTTCCTCCGGCGTCGCCGCCCGCAGCGAATGGATGGCATAGCCAAGCCTCGCGCCTGTCGCATTGCAAGCGGGCGAGAGCCGCTCGAGCAGCGCGAGGAAGCGGTCCGGATCATGAAGGAAGGGGCGCTGCCCCGCGCTCGGCGCAGCTCCGCCGAAATTGGCATGGGCGTAGAAGACCGGCAGATGGGTGAGGCCGATGCCGGTCGTCTGCGCGGCCCTTAGTATCCGCAGCGACATTTCCGCCGGGTCCGCGTAAGGCGTGCCGTCGAGCTGATGATGAAGGTAGTGGAATTCGACGACACGGCCGAAGCCGCCCTTCAGCATTTCCACATAGAGCTTGGCGGCGATCGCCTCGAGATCGTCCGGGTCGACCAGACCGACGGTGCGATACATCTCCTCCCGCCAGGTCCAGAAGCTGTCGTCGCCTGTTCCGGCCACTTCCGCAAGGCCGGCCATCGCACGCTGGAAGGCGTGGGAATGCAGGTTGGCCATCGCCGGCACAATGGGTCCGGATAGATGCTCGTCGCCCGGCGCCTTCGATTGCCCTGCTTCCACCGCGAGAATGCGTCCCGCCGCGTCGACGGAGATCGCGACGTTCTCGGACCAACCGGTCGGCAGCAGCGCCTGTTCGGCAAACAGTCGATGGGCGGACGAAGCTGTCATGAGAGCCGTTCCTGTACGTGGTTGTATATGGAACTATAGATATTTTGTTGTGGCGCGCAAGTTGGAAATAAAGGAAAACAATCGCTGATTTGCCGGGCCGGCGGCGCCCGGCCGCAACGGAGCATCGCATGGCGGTATTGGGGCGCAAGAGCGACAGGGCGGTTTTCGACGACGGGCCGGTACCGCGCTATGAGGCGGTCAAGCAGTTCATCCGCAGCCGCATCGAAAGCGGCGAATGGCCGCCGCACCATCGCGTACCGTCCGAAAACGATATCGTCGCCGATCTCGGCGTCAGCCGGATGACCGCCAATCGCGCACTTCGCGAACTGGCGAGCGAGGGTGCGATCACGCGGGTCCAGGGAGTAGGGTCCTTCGTGGCTGCCCACAAGGGCAGTACGGCCCTTCTCGAGGTGCGCAATATCGCCGACGAGATTCGCGAGCGCGGACACAGGCATACCTCGCGGATCACGCTGCTTGAGGAGGAACAGGCAAGCACCGAGGTCGCGGAGGCGCTCGGGCTTGCGGCGAAAGCGCGGGTCTTTCACTCGATCATCGTCCACGCGGAGGACGACGTTCCGATCCAGATCGAGGATCGTTTCGTCAATCCCGCAATCTGCCCCAATTACCTGGAACAGGATTTTACGAGCATGACCCCGAACGTCTATCTGACGTTGGTGGCGCCGATCACGCGGACGGAGCAGATCGTCGAAGCCGTTCTGCCGAAGCCGTGGGAATGCAAGCTCCTTTCGATCGGGCGCGGCGAACCGTGCCTGATGATCCGTCGACGGACCTGGTCGGAAGCTGCAAATGTAACGGTCGCGTGGCTCACCTATCCGGGCACGCGCTATCGTCTGGAAGGTGTTTCGCAGTAAGAACGACACCATCGCAGAGACGGGAAGGAAATGATGGAAGACGAATTGCTGAAGCGCCGCACGCAGCTTGCGAGGCCGGACGTGTCGATCGAAGAGGCGCAGGCAATCCTGGCCCAACATTACGGCCTTTCCGGCGATCTCACCGAACTCGGCAGCCAGCAGGACCGCAACTACCGCGTCGACACAAGCGAGGGGCGTTTCGTCCTGAAGGTCGCGCGTGCCGAATATGCGCGGGTTGAGATCGAAGCCCAGAATGCCGCGTTGCGGCATGTCGCCACCAGGCCCGATGCTCCCAAAGTGCCCGAAGTGGTGCCTGCCTTGAGCGGCGAGGAAATCGTTACCGCAGCCGTTCGCGAGGAAACCTATCAGTTCCGCTTGCTCACCTATCTGGACGGCACGCCTCTGACGCGCCGCAGGCACCTGGCCGTGGAAACCGTGGCGGCACTCGGCGATGTTGCAGGCCGGTTGGCGGTCGCACTCAGGGATTTCGATCATCCGGGGCTCGAGCGGGAGCTGCAATGGGACCTCAGAAGGGCAGGGCCGGTGGCGCTTCACCTGCTTTCGGCCATGAGCGACGTCGATCTGCGCAAGCGCATTGCCGAGGCGATGGTCGGCGCCATGCGCAGGGTTCAGCCGCTGATGCCGGAGCTGCGCCTGCAGGCGATCCATCAGGACGTCACCGACGACAACGTCGTGAGCCGCGCGGACAGGAGCGGGCGCCTCATCCCGGACGGCGTCATCGATTTCGGCGACGTGCTGAAAGGGTGGGTGGTCGCCGATCTTGCCGTTACCTGCGCATCGCTGCTGCATCATGCGGGCGGTGATCCCTTCCAGATCCTGCCGGCGGTGAAGGCGTTCCATGCCGTCTGCCCTTTGACGGATGCCGAATTGAAGGCGCTCTGGCCGCTGATCGTCGCGCGTGCCTGCGTTCTCGTGGCAAGCACGGCGCAGCAGCTCGAGGTCGATCCGGAAAATGCCTATGTCGAAGGCAATGCCGCGCATGAGCGGGAAATCTTCGACGTTGCCGTTTCCGTGCCTCTCGATCTCATGGAGCATGCGATCGGAGAGGCTGTGGAGCGGTCGCCGCAGCTTTCTCCGCCCGGGATGGGCGGCCGGCTGCTGCCCGAGCTCGACCCTTCGGAAATCGGCATCGTCGATCTCTCCTTGCTCGGCCCGCACCTTCCTGCCGACCGCTGGCATTACGAAGACACCGAAGCCCTGCTCCTGCAATCGGCGGCGCGTGCTGCCGGTGCCGCGGCCACGCGCTATGGCGAATACCGGCTGACGGAAACCAGGCTCCTGCAGGCGAGCGCCCCCCGGACATTCGCCCTGCACGTGGATTTATGCCTGCATGGGCAGACTGCCGTGCACGCGCCTTTTGCCGGCCGGCTCCACCAGCGCGGCGGCAAGCTGATCTTCTCGGGCGAAGGTCTCCATCTCCATCTTTACGGCGTCGAGGCAGCCGACCTCGCCGAAGAGGCGTTGGAGGCGGGCGCACGGATCGGCGTGGTCCCCGGCGATCCGTCGGCCCTGGGGTTCATGCGCGTTCAGCTTTGCACTACGCCGGAGTTGGACCCGCCCGCCTTCGCGGCATCGCATCAGGCGGGGGCATGGCGCCGGCTTTGCCCGTCGCCCTCGCCCATCCTGGGCTTCGATTGCGATGCGGCCTTGCCGGACGCGGCCGGGCTCCTCGAGCGCCGCCGCCGGCACTATGCCCGGCCGCAGAAGAACTATTACCGCACGCCGCCGCAGATCGAGCGCGGCTGGAAGGAGCATCTCTTCGACGTCGAGGGCCGCGCTTACCTCGATATGGTCAACAACGTCACCCTCGTCGGCCACGGGCATCCGCGCCTGTCGGCTGCGGTCGGGCGGCAATGGTCGCTGCTCAACACCAATTCGCGGTTCCACTATGCTGCCGTGACGGAGTTTTCGGAGCGCCTTGCGGCGCTTGCGCCGGAAGGGCTCGACACTGTCTTTCTCGTCAACAGCGGATCCGAGGCGAACGATCTCGCCATCCGGCTCGCCTGGGCCCATTCCGGAGCGCGCAACATGATCTCGCTGCTCGAGGCCTATCATGGTTGGACGGTCGCGAGCGACGCCGTTTCCACCTCGATCGCCGACAATCCGCAGGCGCTGACGACGCGCCCCGACTGGGTCCATCCCGTCGTCTCGCCGAACACCTATCGCGGCCCGTTCCGCGGGGAGGATTCGACGGTCGGCTATGTCGATGCCGTGTCTCGAAAGCTCGCGGAATTGGACGAGAAGGGCGGGAAGCTCGCCGGCTTCATCTCGGAACCGGTCTACGGCAATGCCGGCGGCATTCCGTTGCCTTCCGGCTATCTGGATGCGGTCTACGCCATGGTCCGGGAGAGGAGCGGCGTCTGCATCGCCGATGAGGTGCAGGTCGGCTACGGGCGGCTCGGCCATCATTTCTGGGGTTTCGAGCAACAGGGCGTCGTGCCCGATATCATCACCGTCGCCAAGGGCATGGGCAACGGCCATCCGCTGGGCGCGGTCATCACCCGGCGCGAGATTGCCGATGCGCTGGAGAAGGAAGGCTATTTCTTCTCTTCCGCCGGCGGCAGCCCCGTGAGTTCCGTCGTCGGCTTGACCGTCCTCGACATTCTTCACGACGACGCCCTGCAGGAAAATGCCCGCGCGGTCGGCACCCATCTCAAGAGCCGGCTCGAGGCGCTCGAGGGCCGGTTTCCGCTCGTCGGCGCCGTTCACGGCATGGGGCTTTACCTGGGCGTCGAATTCGTCCGCGACCGCGAAACGCTCGAACCGGCCACCGAGGAAACCGCGGCGATCTGCGACCGCCTTCTCGATCTCGGCATCGTCATGCAGCCGACCGGAGACCATCTGAACGTCCTGAAGATCAAGCCGCCGCTTTGCCTCGCCCGGGAGAGCGCCGATTTCTTCGCCGATATGCTGGGCCGGGTGCTCGAAGAGGGATGGTAGGAAAAAGGCGCCGCCGGGATTCCCGGCGGCGCGTGCTGCATGTTTTGGCCCTCAATCGGCTGCGATCGAAGGAAACATGCAGTAGGTCAGCGGACCGGCGGCGCGTAGATCAGGCCGCCGTTGTTCCAGAGCTTGTTGAGACCGCGATCGATCCTGAGCGCGCTCTCCTTGCCCAGGTGGCGCTCGAAGATCTCGCCATAATTGCCGACCGCGGCCACCGTCTGGTAGGCCCATTTCGGATCGAGCCCGAGCGCCTTGCCGGCTTCGTTGTCGATGCCGAGGAAGCGCTTTTGTGCGGCGGTTCCGCTTTCGAGGAGCGAAGCGGCATTTTCCCGGGTGATGCCCAGCTCCTCTGCCTCTATCATCGCGAAGAGCGTCCAGCGAACGACCTTGAACCATTGATCGTCGCCCTGGCGG
The DNA here is from genome assembly GCF_030064585.1 of Ensifer meliloti. Lineage (NCBI taxonomy): Bacteria > Pseudomonadati > Pseudomonadota > Alphaproteobacteria > Hyphomicrobiales > Rhizobiaceae > Ensifer > Ensifer meliloti. Next base: position 1,619,231 of record NZ_CP120365.1, on the reverse strand, counting down.
ACGGCAGGGCCGAGCGGCTCCTTGGAAATGACCTCCGGCAGGACGACGAAGCGGTCAGGGTCGTTGAGCGTCAGCCGCTGCGAATAGAGCGCGGAGGCATCGGTGGAATAGACGTCGCAGCGCCCGGAATTGAAGGCCTGGATCGTCTGGTCCGCCTTTTCGAAGGCGATCACCTGATACTCGATCTTGTTGGCGCTGAAATAGTCCGCCATGTTCTGTTCGGTCGTGGTGCCGGTCTCCGTGCAGACGGAGGCGCCCGAGAGCTCCTTGACGCTCTTCACGCCGATATCGCCGCGCACCATGAAGGCCTGGCCGTCATAATAGTTCACGCCGACGAAGCTCATGCCCAGATCCGTGTCGCGCGAAAGCGTCCAGGTGGTCTGGCGCGAAAGCAGGTCGACCTCGCCGGACTGCAGCGCGGTGAAGCGCTCCTTGGTCGAAAGCGGCACATATTTCACCTTGTCCGGGCTTCCGAGCGTGGCGGCCGCGACCGCACGGCAGAAATCGATGTCGAAGCCGGACCACTCGCCCTTGTCGTCCGGGGCAGAGAAGCCGAGCACGCCCTGGCTCACGCCGCAACGCAGCGCGCCGCGTTGCTTGACGACGTCGAGGGTTGCGGCCTGCGCCGTGGTGCCGGCAAGAAACGCCGTCGCAAATAATGCCAAAATTCCGGTTTTCATCGTCCCGTTCTCCTCCGTTTTTTGAGACGCAACTATCGGGTTCCGGAACGCGTGCGTCCCGAGTTGTCTGGTTTTTCGGTGGTGCTTCTACCTCGTGCTTATCCCGCTTGCGCCAGCACGGCCCCGAATGTTTCCTCGAGCACGGCAATCAGATGATCCGCATCCCGCTTCGAAAAGATCATCGGCGGTCGCATCTTCAGCACGTTGTCATGTGGGCCCTCCGTGCCCATCAGCACGCCGCGCTGGCGGGCTCCGTTCGCGACGGCCCGGGCGATCTCCGTCGCCGGCGCCCTGGTCCTGCGGTCGCTGACGAGCTCGATGCCGAGGAAAAGGCCGAGGCCGCGGACGTCGCCGATGACCTCGTAGCGCTCCTGCATGGTCCGGAAGGCGGTGAGAAGATGATTGCCGATATCGAGCGCATTGCGGCGCAGGTCCTCGCCTTCGATGACGTCGAGCACGGCGAGACCGACGGCGCAGGATACCGGGTTGCCGCCGAAGGTGTTGAAATACTCCATGCCATTGTCGAACGACGCCGCGATCTCTCGCGTGGTGACGACCGCGGCAAGCGGATGACCGTCGCCGATCGGCTTGCCCATGGTGACGATATCAGGGACGACGCCTTGCGTCTCGAAAGCCCACCAATGGCTGCCGACCCGGCCGAAGCCGACCTGCACCTCGTCGGCGATGCAGACGCCGCCGGCCTCCCGAACCATGCGGTAGACGTCCTTGAGGTAGCCGTCCGGCAGAAACACCTGGCCTGCGACGCTCGGAATGGATTCGGCGAGGAAGAAACCTGGCGCTTCGCCTCGGGCGCGCATCGCCGCGATCAGCTCGGCCACGTTTTCGGCGAAGCGCTTGCCGTGTTGCTCCGGCGGCCAGGCGGCCGGCGCGTGGTAACTGTCCGGAACGGCCGCCACGTGAACATACGGCTTCTGGCCCTTTCCGCCCTTGCGGCGAAATTTGTATGCGCTGAGATCGATCAGCTCCTGCGTCGTGCCGTGATAGGCCCAGTCCAAAACGACGGCGTTTTCGCGGCCCGTATGGGCGCGCATCAGGCGCAGGGCGAGACTGTTGGCTTCGGAGCCGCTGTTGGCGAAGGCGGCGACGGCGAGTTCCTTCGGCATCGTGGCCGTCAGCCGCTCGGCATAGGCGACGATGTTGTCGTGCAGGTAGCGCGTGTTGGTGTTGAGCGTCCCTGCTTGCCGGGCCAATGCCTCCACCACGGCCGGATGGGCGTGGCCGATGTGGCAGACATTGTTGAAGCAGTCGAGATAGGCGCGGCCGCGATCGTCGATCAGCCAGACGCCTTCGCCGCGCACGAACTTGATCGGTTTCTCATAGGAGATCGAGAGGTTCGGCAGCAGCAGCTCTTTCCGCCGCCTGATGATCTCCTCGTGGGGGCGGCCGCTCTGGTCGTAGAATTCCCGCGCAATGCCGGCAAATGTGCTCGCGTCGGGGAAGAGCTCCGCCCAGACGTCGAGATAGCGCTCCTCGCCGACGCCGAGGATGTCCGTCGCTGCGAGACTTGTGTCGGTGGAGATCTGCAGATGCAGATGCGGCGCCCAGCCGCCGTTTTCTTCCGGTGCGCCCATTTCACCGACAAGCGCGCCGGCCTCCAGCCTGTCGCCGGCCTTCAGCCGACCGACGGCCTCATGGGCAAGATGCCCCCAGAGTGTCAGGAAAGGCGGGCAACCATCGGGTTCATGGCGCAGCGCGATAAGGCAACCGTATCCGAGCGGATCCTTCTCGATCTCGACGCTCGCGATGGTGGCTGCAAGCGGCGTATGGACCTTGGTGCCGGCGGTCTTGAAGAGGTCGAGGCCGAGATGGCGCGTGCGGCGGGTCTCTTCGATCAGGCGGGAGACGAACATCTCGCCCGAATAGACGGTGCGGGCTTCACCCCAGGGGCCGATGCCGAGCTCGACGCCGGTCGTGCGGCAATGCTCTTCCCATACCGATTGCGCGTCATGCGGCCGTCCGTCCGCCGAACTGACGGTCATCGGATGCGTCGGATCGCCATAGGGGACGAGAGCGGCGGGATAGGTCGCCGCTGGACGATCGAGAAGCGGCAGGAGGCTTTTGCGATTTTCGCCGATCCAGGAGGCGACGGCGTGCGCTCCGGCGACTGTCTCGAAACCGCAGGCCTTTCTCAGGATGGCCGTCGCGAAGCGCGGGTTCATCGCATCGAGTTTGCGCAGTAGCGCCCAGGCAGGTCTTTCGCTGATCGCGAGATAGGGATTGTCGGCGGTATGCGCCCGGCGTGATGCGGAGATTGTCACCGAGGTGACCAGCCGCATGGCAATCAGGTCGAAGAGGAGATCGACTTCCTCTTCGAGAAGGGGGTATTCGGCATGGTACCCATTGGCGATCGCAGCCGCAGCGCCGATCGGATCGGGGTGGTCGAGGCCGGCATAGGCGGCGGCGATCGCGACTTCGGCAATGACGGGTGCGTAGAGGGCGTCGCCGAAGTCGATGATACCGGAAATGCGGTCTCGGTCGTCCTCGTCGATGAGGACGTTCCAGTCGTTTGCGTCATTATGGATGACGGCGGAGCGCAGCATCGGGAGCCGCGGGGCGACCCGCTCGTCGAAGCGGTCGAGAAAGCGCTGGAGAAGAGCACGATCCTGGAGATCGGCCACATGTGCGAGCCGTCCGGCAGAACGTCCGGCATTGCGGATGTCCCAGTCGAGGTCGCGCAGTGCGCCCGGATGCATGAAGCCCTTGAGCGAGGCATCGAAGCGGCCGAGCATCCGGCCGAGGGAGTGAAGCGCTCCGTCGCTGCGATCGGACTGTGCGAGCGGAGTTCCTGGAACCCAGGTGACCAGCCGCAATCGATGGACCATCCCGCGCCTGGTGGTCGTCGCGAGGTTCGCGCCGGACAGTGTCGGCTGCAAATGCGGAACCGGCAGGTCCCCTGCATTTTTGCCGGCGTGCTTCAGCAGCGCTGTCTGGAAGTCGCTTTCGATTTCCGGCTCGGCGCCGTTGACGATCTTCAGAATGTAGCAGCGGCTCTCGCCGGTATTGACCTTGAAGTTCTGGTCCCGCTCGCTGTCCAGCGGCTGAAGTGACCCGTTCAGGCCGAAGTGCTGCTTAAGGAGGGCCTGCGCTTCCTCGGTCGTGAAATCCGGCGTCGTTTTCAGCATGTCGTTCATGGAGACCCCCGCTCTTGGTCCACGAGAGTTGCACGCCCGCCCGGCATGTGCATCCGGCATTTCGCCGGTTGCACCGGCACTTTGTTTATAATAACCGTCATCTTGCCGGCGCCGCTCGACAGCCGCCCGGCAGTCCCTCTGGCCGGCCGCAGGAGGCAGGAAATCGACGCGACAGACCGAACGATACTCAGCATATTGAGCCGCGAGGCGCGTATTCCCATGAAGTCGCTTGCCGGGCGTATCGGGTTGTCTCGCAGTGCGACGGCCGAGCGCGTCGCGCGGCTGGAGAAGGCCGGCGTCATTCGCGGCTATCGCGCCGACATCGGCCAGTTGGAGGAGGGGCAGATCGAGGCTTTCCTGCTGGTGACGCTGAAGCGGACGCCCTCGCTCGGCGTGCTCGACCGGCTGGCCGGGTTTTCCTCCGTCAGGCGCGTTTTCTCAGTCAGCGGCCAGCTCGATCTCGTGGTGGAAGTGAAGGTCGCGTCGATCAATGCGCTGAACGAACTGCGCAACGAAGTGGCGCAGCTCGACAATGTCGAGGATCTGACGACGTCGATCGTCTTGCGCCGTGATATCGAACGAAGCTGAGCGTCTACGCTCTTCCAGGCGGAAAACCGCGCATTTTCCTCATCCCGCTTAGTACCGACTGCGCGGCCTGCTGCATGTTTCCTTTGATCGTAGCCGATCAAAGGACAAAAACATGCAGCAGATCAAAGTGCTACAGCGACCTTTGCGCGTCTGATAAGACGCGCGGCGCTGTAGGACACCTATCGGAAGACTGCAATCTCTCCTCACCCTCATCTCTGTGCTCGTCACAGAGATGAGGGCAGCGCCGCGTCTGCGGCGCGGGAGGAGTTCTTTCAGCCCAAGGACTTGTCTGGCTGGATCCCTGTGACGAGCACAGGGATGAGGAAATCAAACAGGCCGCGGCGTGTATCCCGAATCTCAACAGGCCTTAACCCTCGCTCAGCATTTCAACCTCGCCGCTCGAACGGCCGATGAGGCTGCGGCGGACGCGGCCGACGTCGCGCCTCGGCGGCTCACCGAAATGGCGGGCATATTCGCGGCTGAACTGGGACTGGCTCTCATAGCCGACCTTGTGGCCGGCATCGCCGGCATCGAGGCGCTCCTCGAGCATCAGCCGCCGTGCCTCCTGCAGGCGCAGCTGCTTCTGGTACTGCAGCGGGCTCATCGCCGTGATTGCCTTGAAATGGTGATGAAGCGAGGAAACGCTCATGCTTACGCGGCTTGCGAGGTCGTCGATGCGCAAGGGGCGGGAATAATGCTCCTTCAGCCAGGACACCGCGCGGCCGATCTGGTGCGGCTGGCTCTCCGTGGTCGCCATCTGGCGGAGCCTGGCGCCGTGCGGTCCGAGCAGCAGCCGATAAAGCAGTTCCTGCTCGACCAGCGGCAGCAGCACCGCAATGTCGTCCGGGCGGTCGAGGAGCCGCAGCAGCCGAAGCGCCGTGTCCTCAAGATCGGGAGTGAGCTTGCTGACCGTCATGCCGCGCGGCGAAGCCGGAGCTTTCGCAGCCTCCGGGCCGATGGCGTCGAGGAGCGCCGGAAGCCTCGTCGTATCGATCTGGAAGACCATGCTGAGATAGGGCTCCTCGGGCGAGGCGAGCGATATCTGAGAGAGAACCGGCAGGTCGATGGAGGTCAAAAGGTAGTCCGAGGCGCCGTAGACGAGGGTTTCCTCACCGAGCACGACACGTTTGGCTCCCTGGACGATGATCGCCAGGCTCGGCTTGTAGGCGGCGCAATTCGGCTTCGCGGAAACGGAATGCCGATGAACGCTCAGCCCTGGAATAATCGTCGGATGATCGCCGTCCTCTCCGGCGATCCGGGCAATGATGTCGATCATTTCCTGACGCGGGATGCGCTGTGATTCTGTCATATTCGGTGGACTTTCCAATACCTTAGATCCGTGCGGAGACAGGGGGCAGATAGGTTGTCGGCGCTGTCCCGCCACCTGGCTTCCACGATTCTCGCAGAATCGTGCAAAAGTTTTGCAGGATCGCACTAACGCAATGGCCTTGTGAGACAGCATAGTCCGCCCTGCCGCCTGCGGTCCATAGACCAATGGGCGCGCCACTCCCAGACATGCCACTCTCAGACATGCCACTCCCAGACATGAAGGACAGACCCATGGCCATTGCAAGAGGATATGCGGCGACGGACGCGTCGAAGCCGCTCGCACCCTTCACCTTCGAGCGTCGCGAACCGCGCGAAGACGACGTGGTGATCGACATCAAATATTGCGGCGTCTGCCATTCCGACATCCACCAGGCGCGCGACGAATGGGGCAATTCGACCTTCCCCATGGTACCGGGCCACGAGATCGTCGGCATCGTCAGGGCAGTCGGCTCCCAGGTCACCAGGTTCAAGATCGGCGACCGGGTGGGTGTCGGCTGCTTCGTCGACTCCTGCACGACCTGCGCCAAGCGTGATCTCGACCTGGAGCAGTATCTGCCCGGCCTCGTGGTGACCTACAACGGCGTCGAGGCCGACGGAACCCCGACCCAAGGCGGCTATTCCGACCATATCGTCGTCAAGGAAGGCTATGTGCTCTCCATTCCGGAGAACCTTCCGCTCGATGCTGCCGCACCGCTGCTTTGCGCCGGCATCACGCTCTACTCGCCGCTGCGTCACTGGAAGGCCGGCCCCGGCAAGAAGGTGGCGATCGTCGGCTTGGGCGGTCTCGGCCATATGGGCGTGAAGCTCGCCCATGCGATGGGCGCGGAGGTCACGGTGCTCAGCCAGACGCTTTCGAAGAAGGAGGACGGGCTTAAGCTCGGGGCGGACCACTACTACGCGACGAAGGATCCGGAGACATTCACGAAGCTCGCCGGCAGCTTCGACCTGATCATCTGCACGGTCGCCGCCGAGATCGACTGGAACGCCTATCTCAACCTCCTGAAGGTCGATGGCGATCTGGTGCTCGTCGGCATTCCGGAGAATCCGGTGCCGGTCCATGCCTTCTCGCTGGTGCCGGCACGGCGCAGCATTTCCGGCTCCATGATCGGTTCGATCAAGGAGACGCAGGAAATGCTCGATTTCTGCGGCGAGCACGGAATCGTTTCGGAGATCGAGACGATCCGCATGGAGCAGATCAACGAGGCCTATGAGCGGGTGGTGAGAAGCGACGTGCGCTATCGCTTCGTTATCGACATGGAATCGATCAAGGCTTGAGCTTGGGCGGGCCGCTGCCGCTACTCAAAGCAGCGGCAGCGGCCCGTCGTTCTTGATCTCTTCCATGACCGCATAGGTCCGGGTCTCCTTGACGCCCGGGAGCGTCCAGAGGACCTGACCGAGGAAATTGCGGTAGGCGGCCATGTCCTCGAAGCGGGTCTTGACGAGATAGTCGAAGCCGCCGGCTACCATGTGGCATTCGAGCACTGCGGGCGCCTGCTTTATGGCGGCCGCGAACTGATCGAAGACCTCCGGCGTCGTCTTGTCGAGCATCACTTCGATGAAGACCAACAGCCCGAAGCCGAGTTTGTGGGGGTCGAGACGCGCACCGAAGCCGGAGACGTAACCTTCCTTCAGAAGCCGCCTCAGGCGTTCGCTGGTCGCCGTCGGGGAAAGCCCGATCCGGTCCGCCAGCTCCAGATTGGTAATCCGCCCGTCCGCCTGCAGGATATTGAGGATTCTCCGGTCCGTCTTGTCGATCTGGTGCATGGCCGCCTCCGCTTTCGGTGCCTCAGGCGGCAAGCCGTGTTTCGGCGAGCTTCACCCAATAGGAAATTCCGTGCGGAATGGCTTCGTCGTTGAAGTCGTAAGCCGGGTGATGCAGTCCCGCCGTATCGCCATTGCCGATGAAGACGAAGGCGCCCGGCCGGGCCAGCAGCATGTAGGAAAAATCCTCGCCGCCCATCATCGGGTCGAGCGCTGCGTTGACGTTGCCTTCGCCGGCGATCGTGGCGGCCACGGCAAGCGCGTGACCGGCCTCGGCGGCGTGGTTTACCGTCACGGGATAGTTGCGGCCGTACCAGACGTCGACGGTGGCCCCGTAGGCGGCTGCGATGTTCTCGGCGATCTGGCGGATACGGGCTTCGCCGGTGTCGCGCACTTCCGGCGTCAGCGCGCGCACGGTGCCGGCGAGTACGGCCTGTTCGGGGATGACGTTGTGCGCGAAGCCGGCATTGAACTTGGTGACGGAGACGACGATGGAGGCAAGCGGATCGACGGTGCGCGAGGCGATCGTCTGCAGCGCGTTGACGATCTGGGCGCCGATGGCGATCGGGTCGATCGTCTTGTGCGGCTGAGCGGCGTGGCCGCCGCGGCCCTTGACGGTGATGTTGAACTCGTCGGTTGAGGCCATGATCGGGCCGGCGCGGCTGCCGAAATGGCCGACCGGCATCCCCGGCATGTTGTGCATGCCGTAGACCTCTTCGATTGCGAAGCGCTCCATCATGCCGTCCTTCACCATCTCGTTGCCGCCGCCGCCGCCTTCCTCTGCCGGCTGGAAGATCACCGCGACATTGCCGGCGAAGTTCCGCGTTTCGGCGAGGTACTTCGCCGCGCCGAGCAGCATGGCCGTATGGCCGTCATGGCCGCAGGCATGCATCTTGCCGGGGGCCGTCGAGGACCAGGCCCTGCCGCTTGCTTCGGTGATCGGCAGGGCGTCCATGTCGGCCCTGAGCCCGACGGTGCGGCCCGGGCCGCGATTGCCGCGGATGAGGCCGACGACCCCGGTCCGGCCGAGGCCGGTCACGATTTCGTCAACGCCGAATTCCCTCAGTTTTCTTTCGACGAAGGCTGCCGTATTTTCGACCGCGAACAGGAGCTCCGGGTTCTGGTGCAGATGGCGCCGCCATTCGGTCACTTCGTTCTTGAGCTCGGCGGCACGGTTTAGAATCGGCATTGTTCGTTCCTGTCGATCTGTTCGTTCACTTTGGTTCGGCACGTGAGGCCCGACGCTTCTGCATCCGGCTGGAGTCTCGCCGGCGGAGTGTCCGGGCGGTGGATTGGCGCGGCAGCCAGATGAATGGGCTTTGCCATCTCCTTGCCATATAGGCTAAATAGCGGGACGATACGAGGCAACTCCGGAATTTCGAGGTTTGGATTGTGGCAATAGCACGATTCCCGTTGGGCGACAGGTTGGGCAGGATGGGCATGCTCGCGGGGGCTTGCGCCGTCTTCTTGGCTGCGGCGCTGCCTGCATCGGCCAATCCGCGGCTGGTGATCGACGTCGATACGCTCAAGGTCTACGAGCATCAGGACATCTTCCAGAAATGGTATCCGGCGTCGCTGACCAAGCTTATGACGGCCTATACCACGTTCCGGGCCATTCAGGCGGGACAGCTGACGCTGCAAAGCCCGGTGGTCATGACGAAGAACGCCGCTTCGGAGCCGCCGAGCAAGATGTTCTACAAGCCCGGCCAGAAGATGACGCTCGACAGCGCGTTGAAGATGATGCTGATCAAGTCGGCGAACGACGTCGCCGTCGCGATCGCCGAGACGGTCGGCGGATCCGAACAGGCCTTCATCGAGAAGATGAACGCCGAGGCGCGACGCATCGGCATGACCTCGTCGCGTTTCATCAATCCCAACGGCCTGCCCGGCCAGGGGCAATATACGACCGCCCGGGACCTTGCGGTGCTCGCGGTCACGCTGAAGCGCGAATTCCCGCAATATGCTTCCTATTTTGCGCTGGAAGGCTTCACCACCGGCAAGAAGGACTATCCCAATTACAACATGCTGATCGGCCGTTTCGATGGCGCGGACGGCATGAAGACGGGGTTCATTTGCGCCTCGGGCTTCAACCAGGTCTCCTCGGCCAGCCGCGGCGGCCGCAGGGTGGTATCGGTCGTGCTCGGTGAAGACAGCCTTGCAGCGCGTGCCGACGAGTCGGCCAGGCTCCTGCAGATGGCTTTCACCACGGTGAGCACGGGCAAGCCCTCGCTTGCGGAGATCGTCCCTTATGGCGAAACCCGCGGGGTGGTTGCCGACATCAGCAAGGAAATCTGCTCGAAGCAGGCGGCGAAGGTACGCAGCGAGGGGCGTGACGAGGCCGGCCGGCAGAAGCTGCTTTCACCCTATATCCACGAGATCGACCGCCCGCTGAAACTTGCCTTCGCCGGCCTCATACCCGGCAGCGACGACAAGACGGCCAAAGCCGGCAGCGATGCCACGGCACAGGGTGACGCGGTCGAGATCGCCAATGTGCCGATTCCGGTCCCGCGCCCGAGCTTCTGAACGGAGTCTTTTCATGAACGGTCCAATGCGGGTGGTGCCGGTCTCGATCCTCACCGGCTTTCTCGGCGCGGGCAAGACGACCCTTTTGAACCGGGTGCTCAAGGATCCGGCGCTTGCCGACACGGCAGTCATCATCAACGAATTCGGCGATGTCTCCATCGACCACCTCCTGGTCGAGGCGTCGAGTGACGGCGTCATCGAGCTTTCCGACGGCTGCCTGTGCTGCACCGTGCGCGGCGAGCTCGTCGATACGCTGGCCGATCTCATGGACCGGATGCAGACCGGCCGCATCAAGCCGCTGAAGCGCGTCGTCATCGAAACCACCGGTCTTGCCGATCCGGCACCGGTGCTGCAATCCGTCCTCGGCAATCCCGTGATTGCCCAGAATTTCCGGCTGGACGGCGTCGTCACCGTCGTCGATGCGGTCAATGGCGAGCAGACGATCGCCAATCATGTGGAAGCCATGAAGCAGGTCGCGATGGCCGACCGGCTGGTGATCAGCAAGAGCGCGCTCGCCAAAGATGATGGTGCCGGCAGGCTCGAGGCGCGGCTCAGGGATCTCAACCCGCGCGCGCCGATCATCGACGGCGATACGGAAGAGGCGGGCCGGGCCGATCTCTTCGTCTGCGGTCTTTACGACGCCTCAACCAAGGTCGCCGATGTCGGCCGCTGGCTTCAGGACGAGGCCCATGCGGACGGCCACGATCATGACCACCACCACCACCACGAAGATGGTCACGGCCATGGGCACCATCACCATCATCACGACGTCAATCGTCATGGTTCGGACATTCGCTCATTCAGCATCGTGCATGATCGGCCGATCGAACCGATGGCGCTGGAGATGTTCATCGACCTCCTGCGCTCCGCCCATGGGGAAAAGCTCCTGCGCATGAAGGCTATCGTTTCCGTCTCCGACAATCCGGAGCGGCCGGTGGTGCTGCACGGCGTGCAGACGGTCTTTCACGCGCCGGAGCGGCTTGCCGCCTGGCCGGATCCGGCCGATCGCCGGACGCGAATGGTGCTGATCACCAAAGGCCTGGACGAAGCATTCGTGCGCGACCTCTTCGACGCATTCACCGGCAAGCCGCGCGTCGATCGACCGGATGCGCAGGCCCTCGCGGACAACCCCCTGGCGGTGCCGGGGATGAAGTTCTGAGGCCTCCGGCCGGGCTTTCTTCATCACCCCCTGCTCGCGGGGGGCTTGATTTTCAGACCCCTCAGCGCTACGTATATCCCACTCGTATATGGCAAAAAGGAATGGACCTTGGCCAGTTCGACCGTATTCATCAGTAACCGTAGCCAGGCGGTGCGGCTGCCAAAGGCCGTCGCCTTTCCCGAGGGCGTGCATCAGGTCGATATCCTCAAGATCGGCCGCAGCCGCGTGATCGTGCCCCAGGGCAAAAGATGGGACGATCTGTTCCTCAGCGGGCCGCGCGTCAGCGAGGATTTCATGAGCGAGCGTGAGCAGCCGGTGGCGGAAACGCGCGAATCCTTTTGATGCTCACCTATATGCTCGATACCAATATCTGCATCTATGTGATGAAGACCTATCCGCCGGTCGTGCGCGAAAAGTTCAACGGACTGGCGGAGCAGCTTTGTATATCGAGCATCACGCTGGGAGAATTACACTATGGCGCCGAAAAATCGGCCCGGCGCGTCGAGAACCTTACGGCTATCGAACATTTCGTGGCACGGCTGGAGGTGCTGCCGTTCGCAGACAAGGCAGCGGCCCACTACGGGCAGGTTCGGGCTGAACTGGAGCGGACGGGAACGCCATGCGGCCCTCATGACATGCAGATCGGCGCGCATGCGCGCAGCGAAGGGCTGATTGTCGTGACCAACAATATACGCGAGTTCGTCCGCATGCCGGGTGTAAGGGTCGAGAACTGGCTGTGACCGATCCGAAGGCGCGGGAGTGCTTTAATTTGGTTAGCTACACCGCTTGCGGATAAGGAAACGATGTCCGCCTGCGATCGGCTCAGCCTGTTCCAGCCGATGCCCGTCCTCGTTGCAGAAATGCGGGATGTCTATCACGGCCAGCGGGTCCGTCGTTTCGATCTCGATGAGTGCGCCGGGCGTCAGGTTTTCCATTCGCTTGCGCGTCTTCAAAACGGGAAGAGGGCATTTCAGCCCCCTCAGATCGTAGCGTAGCCTCGTTTCCTCGGGCATCAATTGCCCCAGAGTTTCCAAAATGGGCGCTTTTTCGGCTGCTCGGCGGGCTGCTGCTCGGGTGCCGGCGCTTGCGCATTCCCGGCGGGAGCGGCGGCCACCTGAGCACTGTCTTGCGCCGGCGGTGCTGCCTGTTGCCCGCTGGCGGCGGCTTGCGGCTGGCCCGGTGCGGGCTGTTGAGCGGTCGGCTCGCCTGTGCCTTGCTGCGCGGCAGCCTCGGCGGCGGGTGCGGCCGGCGCGGCCGCGGGCTCGCTGCGAGAGAACAGACCCCAGAGCGACTTCCTCGCGGGCTCGGCTTGCACCGCTGCCTGCTCCACGGGGCGCTCGAGCGGGTTGGCCTGCGGCACCGGCAGGCCCTTGCCTTCGCGGGCCGCCTTTTCCAGCGCTTCCTTCTGGATCAAGGTTGCCTGCTTGGCTTCCTCGGCCTCTTTCTGTTCGGCAAGCTTCTTCTCGAGATCGCTCACCTTGAGCAGCTTGCCCGCATCGAGCGAGGTGCCGGTCGGCGCATAGGCAAGCTCGCGGCCCTTGCGCTGGTCGGCGACGACCGCCTTGCGTTCGGCCTCGGTCGGCTCATACCAGACCATGCCGTCGAATTTCTTCAATGCCTTCTCGTAGTCACGCCGGTAGTCCTTGTCGTAGCTGGCCATCGCCATCTGCAGCGCCGGCGGCGTCGTCATGGCAGGGCACTGGCCGGCCGCATTGAACTGCCCCTCGGCCTGCTGATTGAAGACGTATTTCCTCTCGCAGACATTCACTGCCGGCGGGCGCTTGGTCACTTCGAACTGGTCGTAGCCAGCCTTCAGCATCTTCCAGAAGTCGATGTTCGGATTGTCGCGGTGGCGCGCCATGTTTTCCGCCGTCATGCGGAAGGGAAAGGCTTGAAGCTGCACGCTTTCCTGGCCGCCCTTGAACGCGTCGCGGGCGAGCGCGAAGATCTCGATGATCTGCTCGTTCGTCATCGAATAGCAGCCGGCCGAAGAGCAGGCACCGTGGATCATCAGATGCGTGCCGGTGCGGCCGTTGGCCTTGTCGTAGGTGTTCGGATAGCCCGTATTGATCGCCAGGTAGTAGCTCGAATTCGGGTTCATCTGGTGCGGATAGAGCGGATAGAATCCCTCCGGCGCCTGCCGGTCTCCCTCCTTCACCTTGGGCCCGAGCTTGCCCGACCAGGCGCAGATCTTGTAGCTCTTCAGAAGCTGGAACCGGTTCGCCGTGTTCGCCTTCCAGACTTCGAGCGTCCCTTCTTCCTTGAAGATGCGCAACAGGATCGGGGAAGTCTTCTGCATCCCCAGCTCGCGCATCTTGCTGACCATCTTGCTGGAAAGCTGGTACTCGGTCTTGTTCTTGACGGACGACAGGTTGACCGAATCGAGCGTCTCGTTGGTGCAGCCCGCAAGAGCGGCTGCGACAGCGGCGGTGAGGACAAGGTTCCTGAAACGCATCGGCAAAAGCCCGTTCTAGCCACATTTTATCCGTGCACGCCGGTTCCACGAAGGACAGGCGTCAACGAATCAGTACGTCATTATTCTTCACGAAATCTTAACCGTGCAGGCGCCCCCTGCGAATGGCCATCTCTCATGACCTCATGAATATGGCCAAGATTTGGCCACAGTCCGATTTCCGGTTGCTGACGTCAGGGAATAATCGCAATGGTTCGGATGGGAACGGCTCGGGCCGGAGCCGTAATCAGAGGTTACGGCCGATATTCAGATATTTCTGCCGCCGGTCGGCCCGCAATTCGTCGCCATTGCGTGCGGAAAGCTCCTTGAGAGCGTCGCCGATCACGGTTTCCGTGCGGCTGATGACCGCGTCCGGGTCACGGTGGGCTCCACCGACAGGCTCCGGGATTATTCCGTCGATGACGCCGAGCGACTTCAGGTCTTCGGCGGTGATCTTCATGTTGCTGGCGGCCTCCTTGGCGCGCGTCGAGTCGCGCCAGAGGATCGAGGCCGCACCTTCCGGGGAGATCACGCTGTAGATCGCGTGCTCCAGCATGTAGACGCGGTTGCCGGTCGCGATCGCGATCGCGCCGCCCGAACCGCCTTCGCCGATCACCACGGTGACGATCGGCACCTTGACGTTGAGGCACATTTCGGTCGAGCGGGCGATCGCCTCGGCCTGGCCCCGCTCCTCGGCGTTGACGCCCGGATAGGCGCCTGCCGTGTCGACCAGCGTTATCAGCGGCAGGCCGAAACGGTCGGCCATCTCCATTATGCGCGTCGCCTTGCGGTAGCCCTCGGGTCGGGGGCTGCCGAAATTGTGCTTGATGCGCGACTTGGTGTCGTTGCCCTTCTCCTGGCCGATGACGGCGACGGGCGTGCCGTGAAAGCGGGCAAGCCCCGCCTGGATCGCGTCGTCATTGGCGAAATTCCGGTCGCCGGCAAGCGGCGTGAACTCGGTGAAGAGGCGCGAGGCATAGTCCAGGAAATGCGGACGCGAGGGGTGGCGAGCGACCTGGGTCTTCTGCCAGGGGGACAATTTGGAATAGATCTCGACCATCGCATCGCGGACGCGCCCTTCCAATCGGGCGATCTCGTCTGATGTGTTAACGCTCTCGTCTTCGCTGGCGAGCTTCTTCAGTTCGAGAATCTTGCCTTCGAGATCAGAGATGGGTTTTTCGAAGTCGAGATAATTGTGCATCAGACGCGTTTCCGATCGTTTTTCGACAAGGGCCGCCCTGCCAAGCCATTCCGTCAGGCGGACCTAATCCTGTTTTTTCGCCTGTTTGGCAAGGGGGTGATGGTTTTGCACGAGGTCGTGAAGCCGTTCCTCCAGCACATGCGTATAGATTTGTGTCGTGGAAATGTCCGAATGGCCGAGCAGTTCCTGTACGGCGCGAAGGTCGGCGCCGTTGGCGAGCAGATGACTGGCGAAGGCGTGGCGCAGCACGTGCGGCGAAATCGCTGTCACCCGGATGCCTGCCCGTGCCGCAAGGCTCTTGAGGTCGCGGGCAAAGACCTGCCGCGGCAGATGGCCGGACTTGCCATTGGAGGGGAACAGCCAGGGGCTGTCCGCACTCTCTTCCTGCAGTGCTTCCCCATAGGCCCGCATGGCGCGGATCGCCGCCTGCGACAGCGGTACGAGCCTTTCCTTGTTACCCTTGCCGCGAATGATGAGAAAACGCCCGTTCTGCGCAAGCACGCTCGCCGGCAGCGACACGAGCTCGCTGACGCGCATGCCTGTCGCATAAAGGAGCTCGATCAGCGCGTGCATGCGCAATTTCGCCATCGCGTCGTCGCTGCCGGATTTCGCCTCCGCTTCCGCCTGGCCGATCAGCCGAGTGACGTCTTCGATGCTGAGGGTCTTCGGAAGGGTGCGGACTTTCTTCGGCGCGTCGAGGATGCCCGTCGGGTCGTCCGTGCGCAGCCCTTCCGCATAGAGGAACTTGTAAAATTGCCGGAGGGCCGAGAGCCGCCGCGCCTGCGACGACGCTTTGAAGCCCTGGCCTGCGAGATGGGAGAGATAGCTTCTGAGATCGTCGGCCGAGGCGTCGGTAAGCCCGGTGCCGCGCGAGCGCAGGAAGGAACGCGCGTCCTCGAGGTCGCGCTCGTAGGATTGCAGCGTGTTCGCCGCCGCTCCACGCTCGGCGCTCATCATTTCCAGGAAGGCTTCGACGTAGGCTGCGGACATATCCGTCATTGCGGCTTGTTGACCCGTTCGGAGGGAATGCGCACCGTCACGTCCCGCTCAACCGGGACGACGAAAGTGACGAGCGCCACCATCGTGCCATAGACCATGCCGGCCGCGACGGCGCAGATGAACAGGAAGCGGAAGAGGGTGGGCATTCAAGTCTCCTCTGCATGGCGCCGGAAAACCGGACCTTTTCGCGGGCGGACCATGCAGCCGTTCGAAACGCTGTCGCGCGTCCAATATGAACGCCGCAGCGGGTGCGTGAACTATATGAACGGCGCCGACCAAGAGTGCAAGAAGCCGGCCCCCGATCCTTGCAGCGCCGCGCGTCTAATCAGGCGCAAAGGCCGCCGATCCGCACCTCCAAGCGAAGGCGCCGAAAATCATTGAATCGGATAAGTGGGAAGTGGTAGTATCAAGTAGTAGTAGAGGGATGTGCCATGCAAACGGAAAAGCTCAGTATCAGTCTGCCGGTCGACATGGCGCGCATGGTGCGCCGCCGGGTCGAGGACGGGGCTTACGCCTCAAACAGTGAAGTCATCCGTGAGGCATTGCGACTGTGGCAGCAGCGCGAACAGGAACGCGGGCATCGCCTTGATGTCATCCGCGCCAGCCTCGATGCCGCTGCCAACGATCCGGCACGCCATGGCAGCGCCGAGGTTTCGGCTCATTTTGACCGTCTTCTGACCGAGGCAGAGAAGACTGCCAAGTCGTGAGCCGCGAACTCGTCTTTACGCCGGCGGCGCTCGCCGATCTAGAGGAGACATTTTGGTTTGTCGCCGCCGATAATCCTCGTCGCGCCCGCAGCTACGTCGCAGAGATCGAACAAGCCTGCCGCAATCTCTGCGAGACGCCGTTGATGGGCCGTGGAAGACCGGATTTGCGGTCGAACCTGTTTATCTTCCCGCTTTGGCGACGTGTTCTGATCGCCTACGAACTGCCGGACAATCGCGTAGATATTCTGCGCGTGTTTTCAGGCGGGCAGGATTACGAAGCAATCATGTCTGGCGAGTAGGTAGGCCCTGATCTGCAGTGCCGACGGCTTGACGCTCCCCCCCGATTTGTCGATACCGGAGAGGAATGGGGAATTTGAAGCGCAATGAACGATGTGACCGAACCGGTTTCCGCGACGCTGGCCGAAAGGGCGAAGCGCACTCTCGGTAAGCGCAATCTCGTTTTCATCGGCCTGATGGGGGCAGGTAAATCGGCAATCGGTCGGCTGACCGCCCAGGCGCTCGGCGTTCCTTTCGTCGATTCCGACCACGAGATCGAGCGGGTCTCGCGCATGACGGTCAGCGATCTCTTCGCGACCTACGGCGAGGAAGAGTTCCGGGCGCTGGAGGCCCGCGTGCTGAAGCGCCTGCTCAGGTCCGGCCCGCGGGTGGTGTCGACCGGCGGCGGCGCCTATATCAACGAGCGCTCGCGGCGGCATATCAAGAAGGGCGGCCTGACGATCTGGCTCAACGCCGAGCTTGACGTGCTATGGGAGCGGGTAAACAAGCGCGACACCCGGCCGCTTCTGAAGACCGAGAATCCGAAGCAGACGCTCGAGAACCTGATGCGCGCGCGCTACCCGATCTATGCCGAGGCGGACCTGACCGTTCTCTCGCGCGATGTGAAAAAGGAAGCGATGGTCGAGGAGGTTCTCGCCGCCATCGCCGATCATCAGAAAGCCTGAAGCATGACCAGCCATGTGATGCCAACCGCCGAGCGCAAGGTCCGCGTCGATCTCGCAGAGCGTTCCTACGATATCCTCATCGGCCCCGGTCTGATCGCCGCGGCAGGCAGGGAGATCGCTTCCCGGCTCAAGGGCCGGAAGATGGCGGTCATCACCGACGAGAACGTCGCGCCGCGTTATCTCGAGCCACTGATGGCGAGCCTCGGGGAAAGCGGCATCGAGGCCGTCTCCCTCATCCTGCCGGCAGGCGAGAAGACCAAGAGCTTCGAGCACCTGATCCCGGTTTGCGAAGCCATCCTCGGCGCCAGAATCGAGCGCAACGACGCGGTGATCGCGCTCGGCGGCGGCGTCATCGGCGATCTTACCGGCTTTGCCGCCGGTATCGTCCGCCGCGGTTCGCGCTTCATCCAGATCCCGACATCGCTGCTGGCGCAGGTCGATTCCTCGGTCGGAGGCAAGACCGGGATCAATTCGCCGCATGGCAAGAACCTGATCGGCGTCTTCCATCAGCCCGACCTCGTCCTCGCCGATACTGCCGCGCTCGACACGCTGAGCCCGCGCGAATTCCGCGCAGGCTATGCCGAGGTCGCGAAATACGGCCTTATCGACAAGCCGGAGTTCTTCGAATGGCTCGAGAAAAACTGGCAGGCGGTGTTTGCAGGCGGACCCGCCCGGATCGAGGCGATTGCCGTCAGCTGCCAGGCAAAGGCTGACGTCGTTGCCGCGGACGAGCGCGAAAACGGACGTCGCGCCCTCCTCAACCTCGGCCATACCTTCGGTCATGCGCTGGAGGCCGCCACCGATTACGACAGCAAGCGGCTGGTGCATGGAGAGGGCGTTGCGATCGGCATGGTTCTGGCGCATGAGTTTTCAGCCCGGATGAATCTTGCGAGCCCCGACGATGCGCGGCGGGTGGAGGCCCATCTGAAAACCGTCGGCCTGCCGACGCGCCTCGCCGACATTCCCGGTGCATTGCCGCCGGCCGATCGGCTGATGGAGGCGATCGCCCAGGACAAGAAGGTGAAGGGAGGCAAGCTCACCTTCATCCTTACGAGGGGCATAGGCCAGTCCTTCGTGGCGGACGACGTGCCCTCCTCGGAGGTGTTGAGCTTTCTTACGGAAAAGCATCCGCGATGACCGATGTGCTCCTGGGCTTTCTGACGGAATACTGGCTGTCGCTGCTTTCCGTTATCTGCCTTCTCGTTATTTCAGCCTTTTTCTCCGGCTCCGAGACGGCGCTGACCGCGGCCTCGCGCTCGCGGATGCATACGCTGGAGAACAACGGCGAGGAGCGGGCCGGCATGGTCACCCGGCTGATCGAGCGTCGCGACCGTCTGATCGGGACGCTGCTCATCGGCAACAACCTCGTCAACATTCTGGCCTCGTCGCTGACGACGAGCCTGCTGATCGGCCTCTTCGGCGATTCGGGCGTGGCGATCGCCACAGTCGCCATGACGGTACTGCTCGTCATCTTCTCCGAGGTCCTGCCGAAGAGCTGGGCGATCGCGTCGCCGGACCGGTTTGCGCTGGCGGTTGCGCCTTGGGTTCGCCCCTTCGTTGCCGTCGTGGGTCCGGTATCCTCCCTCGTCAACGCAATTGTCAGGCGCATCCTGCACCTCTTCGGCATCAATCTTTCTTCCGACCTGCCGATGCTCACCGCGCATGAGGAACTGCGCGGCGCGGTCAATCTGCTCCACCGCGAAGGGTCGGTCATCAAGGCGGACCGCGACCGGCTCGGCGGGGTGCTCGATCTCGGCGAACTCGAAGTTTCCGACGTCATGATCCACCGGACCGGCATGCGGGCGATCAATGCGGATGATCCGCCCCAGACCTGCGTGCGCGAGATCCTCGAAAGTCCGTTTACACGCCTGCCGTTGTGGCGCGGCTCGGCCGACAACATCATCGGCGTCGTCCATTCCAAGGACCTGCTCCGGGCGCTCGCCGAGCCGAATGTGGAGCCCGAGACGCTCGATATCGTCAAGATTGCGCAGAAACCCTGGTTCGTTCCGGATTCGACCAATCTCAAGGACCAGCTCAACGCCTTCCTGCGCCGCAAGCTGCATCTTGCGATCGTGGTCGACGAATACGGCCAGGTGCAGGGGCTCGTCACGCTGGAGGATATTCTCGAAGAGATCGTCGGCGACATTGCCGACGAGCACGACATCGACATCCAGGGCGTACGTCAGGAGGCCGACGGTTCGATCGTCGTCGATGGTTCCGTGCCGATCCGCGACCTCAACCGGGCGCTGGACTGGTCGTTGCCGGACGAGGAGGCGACGACGGTTGCCGGCCTCGTGATCCATGAATCGAAGAGCATTCCGGAGGAACGGCAGGCCTTCACGTTCTACGGCAAGCGTTTCACGGTGATGAAGCGGGTGAAGAACCGGATCACCAAGCTGCGCATCCGCGCGGCCGAGGACGAGGGGCAGGTGGGTTAGGACCTGTGGACACTTATGGATAGGGGTTTGATTTTGCACAAATCGGTCAATGCCAAGGATTTTTCCGCAGCAAAGGGTTGTCCCCTTTGCAAGGGAAAAGCCGCCGGCAGTGGGCGATTTGTGCAAAACCCTTCGGGCGGCCCATATTGCGGTGCCTTGTCGCGAAAAATCCGGCTTGCAGGCGGACGGCCTGCGGCGCCGTATTTTCCACGAAAGTCCCTCGCAATTTGGGCCGTCAAATCCCTATCCATAAGTGTCCACAGGTCCTAGGGCAGTTCACCAGCGCGTCGCTTCCCCTGGCGCAGCCGGTTCCACCGCCAAAGCATGGAGGCCGGCATCGAGCTCCGGCTTCAGCAGATCGTTTATGGCGCGGTGGCGCGCCACACGGCTCATGCCGGTAAAGACGCTCGAAACGATGCGGACGCGCATATGCGTTTCGCCGCCGCCGTCGAATTCCGGCTGATGACCGGCATGCTGATCGCTCTCATTGATCACCATCAGCCGCTCGGGATGGAAGGCTTGCATGAGCTTCTCTTCGATGCGGCGTTGCAGCGACATGTCTTCAGTCCCATTTCCCTGTTTTGCTGCAAGGGGCGGAGCCAGGCGGCAGCGTCTCCCATGCAATGCAAAATGCCCGCACAAAGCCAGTAACATTCCGTTTTGTCAATTCTTGTTGTCGCCCTCTGCAAACCCCATAATGTGCGTCATGAAGCTCGATTCAAAATATTTCGACCGCATCCGAACGCGCCCCCGGGGTCAAGCGCGCGTGGAGCCGTCTGCGCCGGTGTGCCAATGGGATGGCTGCGACAATACGGCAGTTCATCGGGCACCCGTCGGGCGCAATGCCGAGGGCGAGTATTTCATGTTCTGCTTCGAGCATGTGAAGGAGTACAACAAGGGCTACAACTATTTTTCCGGCCTCTCCGACACCGAGATCGCCCGCTACCAGAAGGAAGCGGTGACCGGCCATCGTCCGACCTGGACGGTCGGTGTCAACAAGAGCGCCCGCAACGGCCCGACACAGTCGCAGATGCGCTCCGGCACCGCCGGCGCACAGGCGCGCATGCGCGATCCTTTCGGATTTTTCAACGAGGCGCGCGCCCGCCAGGCACGGCACGAACCGCGCATGCGCAAGCTGAAGACACTCGAGGCCAAGGCCTTCGAGACGCTGGGGCTTGCGGCCTCGGCGACGACCGCCGACATCAAGGCGGCATACAAGGAGCTCGTCAAGAAGCACCACCCCGACGCAAATGGCGGAGACAGGGGGTCGGAAGACCGCTTTCGGGCGGTTATTCAAGCCTACCAATTGTTAAAACAGGCTGGTTTCTGCTAACAACCCGGATTATGACAGAAGCACACTTTGCAGGCGAATGCGCGGGTGCCGGCGGGCGTCCGCTCTGGAGTTATGATGAGCAAGATTGACCTCGACATTTCCAACCTCCCCGACACGACGGTCTCTGTCCGGGAGGCTTTCGGCATCGACACGGATCTGCGCGTTCCGGCCTATTCGAAGGGCGATGCCTATGTGCCCGAAATCGACCCGGACTACCTCTTCGATCGTGAGACGACGCTCGCCATTCTCGCCGGCTTCGCCCACAACCGGCGCGTGATGGTTTCCGGTTATCACGGCACCGGCAAGTCGACCCATATCGAGCAGGTCGCGGCGCGGCTCAACTGGCCATGCGTGCGCGTCAACCTCGACAGCCATGTCAGCCGCATCGATCTGGTCGGCAAGGACGCGATCGTCGTCAAGGACGGGCTTCAGGTGACCGAGTTCAAGGACGGCATCCTGCCCTGGGCCTATCAGCACAATGTCGCGCTCGTCTTCGACGAATACGATGCCGGCCGGCCCGACGTCATGTTCGTGATCCAGCGCGTGCTGGAGTCCTCCGGCCGCCTGACGCTGCTCGACCAGAGCCGCGTCATCCGCCCGCATCCGGCCTTCCGATTGTTTGCGACGGCAAACACCGTCGGTCTCGGCGACACGACCGGCCTCTATCACGGTACGCAGCAGATCAACCAGGCCCAGATGGACCGCTGGTCGATCGTGACGGCGCTCAATTACCTGCCGCACGACAAGGAAGTCGACATCGTTTCCGCCAAGGTCAAGGGCTTCGTCGCCGACAAGGGCCGCGAGACGGTCTCCAAGATGGTCCGCGTCGCCGACCTGACGCGTGCCGCCTTCATCAACGGCGACCTGTCGACCGTCATGAGCCCGCGCACAGTCATCACCTGGGCCGAGAACGCCTATATCTTCGGCGACATCGCCTTTGCGTTCCGCGTGACTTTCCTCAACAAGTGCGACGAGCTGGAGCGGGCGCTGGTCGCCGAGCATTATCAGCGCGCCTTCGGCGTCGAACTCAAGGAGAGCGCTGCCAACATCGTGCTGGAAGCGACCGCCTGAAAATCGATGTGCTCGCATAACGGCCGATCCGGTTGAAGAAGGAATTGTCGTGAGTTCGAATTCCAAGGCGAAACCGACTACGAGGGAAAACGCCGCCGAACCGTTCAAGCGGGCGCTTTCCGGCTGCATCCGGTCGATCGCCGGTGATGCGGAGCTGGAGGTCGCTTTCGCCAATGAGCGGCCGGGAATGACAGCCGAACGCATCCGGCTGCCGGAGCTCTCCAAGCGCCCGACCCGTCAGGAGCTGGCAGTGGCGCGCGGCCTCGGCGATTCCATGGCGCTGCGCAAGGCCTGCCACGATGCTCGGGTCCATGCGACGATGTCGCCGCAAGGGGCGGACGCCCGGGCGATCTTCGATGCGGTCGAGCAGGCGCGCGTCGAGGCGATCGGCGCACTCAGGATGCCGGGCGTGGCGGGCAACCTCTCCTCCATGCTCGAGGAGAAATACAGCAAGGCGAATTTCGCTGCGATCCACGCTCAATCGGACGCGCCGCTCGAAGAGGCGGTGGCACTGCTCGTGCGCGAGAAACTGACCGGGGAGAAGCCGCCGGAGTCCGCCGGTCAGGTCCTCGACCTCTGGCGCGACTTCATCGAGCAGAAGGCCGGTCCCGACATGCGCAATCTGGC
The DNA here is from genome assembly GCF_030064585.1 of Ensifer meliloti. Lineage (NCBI taxonomy): Bacteria > Pseudomonadati > Pseudomonadota > Alphaproteobacteria > Hyphomicrobiales > Rhizobiaceae > Ensifer > Ensifer meliloti. Next base: position 1,596,249 of record NZ_CP120365.1, on the reverse strand, counting down.
CGGTACGATCAACGACCAGCAGGCCTTCGCCCGCGTCGTGCGCGACATGCTGTCTTCGATGGATGTTGCCGAGAAATACGGCGAGGACGATAACGAGCCGGACGAGCAGGAGAGCGAGACCGACGAGGACCAGCCGCGCAGCCAGGAGCAGGACGAAAACGCCAGCGACGAGGAAGAAGGCTCCGACGCCGCGCCCGCCGACGAAAACCAGTCTGCCGAGGAGCAGATGGAAGAAGGCGAGATGGATGGCGCGGAAATTTCCGACGACGATCTCCAGGACGAGAGCGATGAGGACAGCGAAACGCCGGGCGAGGTGAAGCGGCCCAACCATCCCTTCGCGGATTTCAACGAGAAGGTCGACTATTCGGTCTATACCCGGGAGTTCGATGAAACCATCGCCTCCGAGGAGCTCTGCGACGAGGCGGAGCTCGACCGGTTGCGCGCCTTTCTCGACAAGCAGCTCGCCCATCTCCAGGGCGCGGTCGGACGCCTTGCAAACCGCCTGCAGCGCCGCCTGATGGCGCAGCAGAACCGGTCCTGGGAGTTCGATCTCGAAGAGGGCTATCTCGACTCCGCCCGCCTGCAGCGCATCATCATCGATCCGATGCAGCCGCTCTCCTTCAAACGCGAGAAGGACACGAATTTCCGCGACACGGTCGTCACGCTCCTGATCGACAATTCCGGTTCGATGCGCGGCCGCCCGATCACCGTCGCCGCGACCTGCGCCGACATTCTTGCGCGCACACTGGAGCGCTGCGGCGTGAAGGTCGAGATCCTGGGTTTCACGACCAAGGCGTGGAAGGGCGGACAATCGCGCGAGAAATGGCTTGCCGGCGGCAAGCCTCAGTCGCCGGGCCGCCTCAACGACCTGCGCCACATCATCTACAAGTCCGCCGACGCGCCCTGGCGTCGCGCGCGCCGCAATCTCGGCCTGATGATGCGCGAGGGACTGCTCAAGGAGAACATCGACGGCGAGGCGCTGATGTGGGCGCATGATCGTCTCCTGGCGCGGTCCGAGCAGCGACGCATCCTGATGATGATTTCGGACGGTGCGCCGGTCGACGATTCCACTCTGTCGGTGAACCCCGGAAATTACCTCGAGCGGCATCTGCGCGCCGTTATCGAGCAGATCGAGACGCGCTCGCCGGTCGAGCTGCTTGCGATCGGCATCGGGCATGACGTCACACGCTATTATCGCCGCGCCGTGACCATCGTCGATGCGGACGAACTGGCGGGGGCGATGACGGACCAGCTTGCGGCGCTCTTCGAGGACGAGAGTATGCGCCGCCGCCCGGGCGGAGCGCGTCGCGCCGGTTGACGGATTTCCGGCCGCGGCCACCCCCTAGGACCTGTGGACACTTATGGATAGGGATTTGACGGCCCAAATTGCGAGGGACTTTCGTGGAAAATCCGGCGCCGCAGGCCGTCCGCCTGCAAGCCGGATTTTTCGCGACAAGGCACCGCAATATGGTCCGCCCGAAGGGTTTTGCACAAATCGCCCACTGCCGGCGGCTTTTCCCTTGCAAAGGGGGCAACCCTTTGCTGCGGAAAAATCCTTGGCATTGACCGATTGGTGCAAAATCAAACCCCTATCCATAAGGGTCCACAGGTCCTAAGGTCATTCCTCAGATGTTCTGCCGAAACTTTGCCGTGCTTTTCCTGCTGATTTCGGCTGCTGTCGCGCGCGCGGAGCCGGCGCGCGAGATCGTGCCCGTCAAGAGCCGGCAGATATCCCAGTTCAAGGTCGGTTCCGACAAAACGGTCTTCGGCGCACTCGAATTCATCGGCGGCATCGAGATGACGTCGGCCAACCCTTTGTTCGGTGCGCTGTCGGCGATCCGGTTTCTGCCGGACGGCCAGTCCTTCGTCGCGGTGATGGACACGGGCCACTGGGTCGAGGGGGCCGTCATCCGCGACGATGCGGGCGGGCTCGAGGGGCTGAGCGATCTGACGGTCACGCCGATGACCGACGCAAACGGCGAAGCTCAGCTCGAGAAATGGCGGGTCGATTCCGAAGGGCTGGCCTTGCGCGAAGGTCAGGCGATCGTCAGCTTCGAGCAGTCGCCGCGGATCGAAATCTATCCCTATCCGGGGTTCGCCAAGGCGCGTCCCCAGGGGCAGATGGCCTTGCCGTTCCCCGTCGAAGAGCTGCGCAGCAATGGCGGAATCGAGACGATCGCGATCGCGCCGAAGAACGGCCCGCTTCGCGGCGCGGCCGTGGTCGTCTCCGAGCGCAGCGTCGACAAGGCGGACAACCTTTTTGCGGGGATATTGGAGGGGCCGATGAAAGGCGCCTTCACGGTCGTGCGCGCCGATCCCTATTCGGTCACTGACGGCGCATTCCTGCCCGATGGCGACCTGCTTCTCCTCGAGCGGCGATTCAATTTCGCCTCCGGTCTCGGCATGCGTATTCGCCGCATCGCCGCGGGGGACATCCGGCCTGGCGCCGTGATCGACGGCGACGTCATGCTCGAAGCGGACATGAGCTACCAGATCGACAATATGGAGGCGCTCGACGTCATCTCGCAGCCCGACGGCGAGATCCGGGTGATCTTGGTTTCGGACGACAACCACTCGATCCTCGAGCGAAACCTGATGCTCGAATTCCGGCTGATCAAGTGAAACGGGGCCGAATGCCCCGCCGCTCCAACGCGTTGAAACCACGCACTTCCGCATGCGGAAGTGCTCTACCCGATGAGGGTTTTCAGGTCGTTGCTTTTACCGCCGGCATGGGTTTGACGACGCTCATCAGCGCGCCATAGGGAAGCAGCAGGACGATACCGCAGAGTATCTTGACTGCGAGATCGCCAAGAGCCCAGGAAATCCAGCGCGGGGCATCGGCGCTGAGCAGGCCGAGAACGGGCGCGGTTTCCAGCGCAAAGCCGTCATTCGCACCTAGGAACACGAAGAACGGCGCAAAGGCGAAAGAGAAGAACATCGCCGTATCGAGGGCCGAACCGATCAGCGAGCCTGCGAGCGGCGCCTGCCACCAGGTCTGGCGCCTGAGCCGGTTGAAGACGGAGATATCCAGAAGCTGGCCGAGCAGGAAGGCTGAACCGGAGGCGATCGCGATGCGCGGCGTCGCGGCGAGAACGGAGAGCACGACGGCAACCGCGAAGCCGGCAACGACGACGCGGCGCGCGATTCGCGGCCCGAACTGACGATTCGTCAGGTCTGTGACGAGGAAGGCGAAAGGATAGCTGAAGGCGCCCCAGGTCAGGAGGTCGCCCAGTTGCATCCCGGCGATCGAACCCGGGAGCGGATACTGGACGAGGAAGTTCGACGCCACGACCACGAAGGTCATCAGCGCCACATAGAGGTAGAACGTACGGTTGATCAGCATTTTTTTATCCTGGGTTATGCCACCAGTTGACGGATGCGCAGGCAGGTGCTTGCACGGCGATGGACGACACGAGAAAAAGGCTTGCCGGGCGAACCCGCAAGCCTCTTCAAGGTCTCGGCAGAAGTACCGGCGCTATCAGGCGGCTTCGGCAGCCTTCTTGACGATCTGACGGCGCAGCAGGCGGGCGCGCATGCTGAGCTCGTTTTCGTCGGCCTTCAGCAGGAAGGCGTCGAGACCGCCGCGGTGTTCGACCGAGCGGAGAGCCGCAGCGGAAACGCGCAGGCGGAAGCGCTGGCCGAGAGCATCGGAAATCAGCGTGACGTTGCACAGGTTCGGCAGGAACTTGCGCTTGGTCTTGTTGTTGGCATGGCTGACATTGTTGCCCGACTGGACGCCCTTGCCGGTCAATTCGCAACTACGGGACATTGTACACCTATTCTCTTATCGCCGCCGGACAATGCGGTAGCGGGCCCAGAGCCCAGGCCGCGTTCCTGTTGGCCATTATTGGAAAGTCGCGGTTCTATAGTCACAGGTGGCCCGCCAGTCAAGTCAAACCTTTGCATTCCCGAGCGAACGGGGCGATTTCGCCTGTTCTGCACTCATTAGCACGGTCGTTCCGGCGCGCAAGACGCATTCCAAGAGAGCGGCCGATGCGCTATCTTTTCCATGAGGACCGCGCCAGATTTCCAGCGGGCGCAGAAATGCCGCAAACCGCCTGCATTCCGGGGGATTGCGACATAAATGCGCCGACTTTCCTCGGCGTCGGCAAGGTGTTGTAACACTATGAACGCTGCATGGTTCCGTTTTGAGCCGTTCCGGTATCGAGGATCATGCAGGACAGAATGGGGCTTTCGGGCATGAAGTTGTGCATTGGTTTTCGCGCGCCGGCTTTCCTGGCCGCCATGATGTTTTCCACAGCCCCGCTTGCTGCGGAAGTCTCGCATCAGACGGACTACAGCATCGCGCTCGCCGGCCTGCCTTTGGCGCGGGCATCGTTCCACACCGAGGTCGAAAAGAATCGCTACACGATCTCGGGAACCCTGAACTCGGCGGGACTCGTGGATATCATCAGCCGCACCACGGGGCAGACGCGTGTCTCCGGAGTAATCGACCGCGACCATCTCCGGGCAAGCGAATATTCCATGTCCTACCGCAGCGGCCGGAAGGGCCGGGCCATCAATGTAAGCTTCCGAAACGGCAATGTCGTCCGGGCGAGCATGGTTCCGAAGCGTAATCCCTTGCCGAAGAACTGGGTGCCGGTCACGAGCCGGGACATGCGCAATGTGCTGGACCCGCTTTCCGGTCTGCTCATTCCGGCAAGGGCCCGGGTCTGCCCCAACACGCTGCCGATCTTCGACGGGGAATCGCGGCTCGACATAAGACTGTCTCCGAAGGGAACGCGAAACTTCAAAACCAGGGGATTCGAGGGCGAGGTGATCGTCTGCGGCATCCGCTTCGTACCGAAGGCGGGATACCGGAAGGGCCGCGAGGACGTCGAATATCTGCGCCGCCTGGGAACGATGGAGATCTGGTACGCGAAGGCGAACGGCGTGGACGTCTATGCTCCGGTCTATGCCCGCATACCGACGAAGATCGGAGCGGTCACGGTTTCGGCGACGCGCTTCGGCGATTGAAGCCCGCCGGCGGGCTCTTTCCTTACGCGCCCCCGAGGATCGCACCCCTCTTTCCGGAATCACGTAAGCGCGATAGATCAATGGGATTCGGGTGGGGTGATGGCCGCGCCGGAGTCTGGGCCGCGGAGGCGGGAATGAAGTTCAAGGCAACGCTGATCGGTTTCACCGCGATCCTCATGTGGTCGCTGCTGGCGCTCTTTACTGCCGCATCCGGCAAGATGCCGCCGTTTCAACTTTCGGCCGTCTGCTTTCTGATAGGCAGTCTGCCCGGCATCGCCGTCCTGGCGTCGAAGCCTGAGCGCCTCGCACTTCTGAAGCAGCCGGCAAAGGTGTGGGTCATCGGCATTGCCGGTCTTTTCGGCTACCACTTTCTTTATTTCACGGCGCTTCGCAATGCGCCGGCCGTGGAGGCGGGGCTCATCGCCTATCTCTGGCCGCTCTTCATCGTTGTCGGCTCGGCGCTGCTGCCGGGCGAGAGGCTCCGCTGGCACCATGTCGCAGGCGCCCTTGCAGGGCTCGTCGGAACGATCCTGATCGTTGCGCGCAACGGCATCGCCTTCGACGACGCCTATGCACTCGGCTACGGCGCGGCATTCCTCTGCGCCTTTACCTGGTCCGGCTATTCGCTGATCACGCGCCGCTTCGACGCGGTATCCACGGATGTCGTGACCGGTTTCTGCCTTGCGACATCGGCTCTGTCATTCCTCTGCCATCTCGGACTCGAAACGACGGTCTGGCCTGAAACCACCTTCGAGTGGCTCGCCGTGGCGGGGCTCGGCCTGCTGCCGGTCGGTGCGGCCTTCTATGCCTGGGACTACGGCGTGAAGAACGGCGACATCCAGTTCCTGGGCGTTGCGAGCTATGCGGCGCCGGTGCTTTCGACCCTGATCCTCATTCTGTTCGGCTTTGCCGACCCGTCCTGGCGGATCGTGGCCGCCTGCCTGCTGGTGACGGGCGGCGCCGTGCTTGCGGCAAAGGACATGATCTTCCGCAAGGGCAGGGCCGCGCAACCGGCGGAGTAGAACTCACTCCTCAGCCGGCCGCCAATCGGGGTGCGCCATTTCGAAGGAGGCGAAGTCGAAGCCGGGTGCGACGGTGCAACCGACGAGCGTCCACTCACCAAGCGAAGTGGCGGATTGCCACCAGCCGGCGGGAACGACCTGTTGCGGCCTTTCTCCGCCGAGCAGGTCGGGACCGAGCCGGGTCTGCGAAGCGGCCCTGCCGGGCTCGGCAATGCTGAGCTCGAGCGGGGCGCCAGCGTAGTAGTGCCAGACCTCGGCGGCATCGTGGACCCGGTGCCAATGCGACCGGTCGCCGCGTTCGAGAAGGTAGTAGATGGCCGTCGAGTGGCCACGCGCGCCACCATTGGCATCGCGGAACGTCTCCCCGTACCACCCGCCTTCCGGATGCCGGGCAAGACCCAGCGTTTCAATGATAGCTGCCGCCGTCATTTCCCGAGTCGCCATTTCAGAAATTGTCCTTGCGCTTGCGTATTTCCGCGAAGACGGCGGCATCGCTCGCCTTTTCCATACCGAGCAACGCGCGGATCTTCGGATCGCCGGCGCGCAGGAACGGGTTCGTCCGCTTTTCGAGGCCCATCGTCGTCGGCGCGGTGAAGCCGCCATCCGAGCGGGTCTCCTCGATCTCTGCCGCACGCTCCTTCAGCGCCGAATTTTCCGGATCGACCGTGATGGCGAAATGGGCGTTGGCAAGGGTGTATTCATGGCCGAAATAGATGGCCGTGTCGTCGGGAAGCGCCATCAGCCGGCTCAGCGACTGCCACATCGTATCGGCCGTTCCCTCGAAGAGACGGCCGCATCCGAGCGCGAAAAGCGTGTCGGCGGCGAAAAGCAGCTTGTCCTCGGGCAAATGGTAGCAGACGTGGCCGGACGTGTGGCCCGGCGTTTCGATGACATCGACCGGATGGCCGGCGAAGTCGAAGCGGTCACCATGTCCGACGGTCCTGTCTATGCCGGGGATCTTCGACGCCTCGTTCTTCGGGCCGATGATGGTGAGGCCGAAGCGTTCCTTCAGACTGGCATTCGCAGCCACATGATCACCGTGGTGATGCGTGGTGAGGATGTGCGTCAATTGCCATCCGCGCCGTTCGAGCGCGTCGAGGATCGGCCGCTCCTCCGGTGCGTCGATCGATGCCGTAGCGCCGCTAAGCCGGTCGTGGAGGAGCACACCGTAATTGTCGGTGCGGCAGAGGAAGAGGTCGAGTTCGAGCGCGGCCATGTTTCGGTCCTCCGATCGGTGCGGGGTTATCGGAAAGCGGCGATCCCGCTCGGTTCGAATGTAGCGAGGCTCGCCTTGAAGTCTACCGCTTGGAGTCTAACATGTTGCCCATGCACACCGATATCGTCGATCTCCGCCAATTCTATCACTCCGAGCTCGGCCGCATGGCGGAACAGTCGGTCAGCTCAGCGCTTGCTTCCATCTGGGCACGCCTGCCCGAGGAAAGGCTCCTGGGGCTCGGCTACGCGGTGCCCTATCTCGAGCGCTTCCGTGCCGATACGGAGCGGACCTTCGCCTTCATGCCGGCCGGGCAGGGTGCGGTGAACTGGCCGGTCGCCGACCTGTCCTCGACGGCACTGGTCTTCGATGAGGAATTGCCGCTGCCGGATGCCTCTATCGATCGCGTATTGATGGTCCATTCCCTGGAATTCGCCGAAAGCCCGCGCGAAACGATGAAAGAGATCTGGCGCGTGCTGGCGCCCGGCGGACGCCTGATCATCGTGGTACCGAACCGCCGCGGCGTCTGGGCGCAGATGGAGCACACGCCTTTCGGCTCGGGGCGGCCCTATTCCCGCGGGCAGCTGACGGCGCTCTTGCGCGAGACCAACTTCACGCCCGGCGCCACGACGGAGGCGCTCTTCTTTCCGCCCTCGAAGCGCAAGCTTGCCCTTCGGCTGCGCCACGGTCTGGAACGGTTCGGCCGGTCGCTGTGGCCGGCCTTTTCCGGGGTGATCATCGTCGAGGCGCAGAAGCGGCTTTATCAGGGCCTGCCGGTGGCCGCACGCGCCTCGCGCCGCGTCTTCGTCCCGGTGCTGGCTCCGCGGGGCGTGCCCAGCACGCGCAGTCGAGCAACGAAAGCGCCGTAGGCCGCAGTCTGCTGCCCGTCACCCCGTTGCTTGCTCCCGCACCGGCCGCGTTACGTCGCACTCGACAAATATCACCGTCCCCGGTATTGGCTGGACCGCATTCTTCCCGTGAAAGCTGGTCCGATGAATCTTGCCCTGAAAAGCCCTGCGCCGCGTTCCGGCATCCTGGACATCGCCGCCTATGTGCCGGGCAAGGAACATGCGCCCGGCGTCGCCAAGGTTCACAAGCTGTCGTCGAACGAAACGCCGCTCGGCGCGAGCCCGCGCGCGATCGAGGCTTTCCAGAAGGCGGCTTTCAATCTCGAACGCTACCCGGACGGTCAGGCGAATGCGCTCAAGGAAGCGATCGCGGCGGTTCACGGGCTGAACCCCGCCAACATCCTTTGCGGCAACGGGTCGGACGAACTGCTCGGTCTTCTCTGCCATACCTATCTCGGCCCCGGCGACGAGGGGATCGTCACCGAACACGGATTTCTCGTCTACAAAATCCAGATCACCGCGTCCGGCGGGACACCCGTCACGGTCAAGGAGAGGGAAGAGCGCGTCGATGTCGATGCGATACTTGCGGCCGTGACCGAGCGGACGAAGATCGTCTTCATCGCCAATCCGGCAAATCCGACCGGTACCTATATCCCCGTCGAGGAGGTCCGGCGTCTGCATGCGGGCCTGCCCGCCGGCGTCCTGCTGGTGCTCGATGCGGCCTATGCGGAATACGTCCGGCGCAACGACTACGAGGCGGGACTGGAACTCGTTTCGTCCAACCGCAATGTGGTGATGACCCGAACCTTTTCGAAGATCTACGGCCTTGCGGGTCTGCGCATCGGCTGGATGTACGCGCCGCGCGACGTGGTGGAGGCATTGGACCGCGTCCGCGGTCCCTTCAATCTCAACGCGGCGGCAATCGCAGCCGGTGCCGCGGCGATCGGCGACCAGGCCTTCGTTGCCGCGGCGGTCGACCACAATCACACCTGGCTGGCGAAGATCGGTCAGGCGTTGACGGATATCGGCCTGCGCGTCACCCCATCGGTCACCAATTTCGTGCTGATCCACTTCCCCGAGGAAGCGGGCATGTCGGCCAGCGACGCGGATGCCTATCTGACGAGCCGGGGCTTCATCCTGCGCGCCGTCGGCGCCTACGGTTTCCCCAATGCGCTGAGAATGACGATCGGCTCCGAAGAAGCGAACAAGGGCGTCGTCGCGGCACTGACTGAATTCATGGGACGGAAATGATGGCTCAGCAGTTCGAAACCATCGCCCTTATCGGCATCGGCCTGATCGGGTCGTCCATCGCCCGGGACATTCGCGAGAAGCAGCTCGCCGGTACGATCGTGGTTACGACGCGCAGCGAAGCGACGCTGAAGCGCGCCGGCGAGTTGGGCCTCGGCGACCGCTACACGCTTTCGGCGGCCGAGGCTGTCGAGGGCGCGGATCTCGTCGTCGTTTCGGTGCCAGTCGGTGCATCCGGCGCTGTCGCCGCCGAGATCGCAGCCCATCTGAAACCGGGTGCGATCGTCACCGATGTCGGTTCGACCAAAGGGTCGGTCATCGCCCAGATGGCGCCGCACCTGCCCAAGGACGTCCATTTCGTGCCCGGTCACCCGATCGCGGGTACCGAGCATTCCGGCCCGGATGCCGGCTTTGCGGGCCTCTTCCGCGGGCGCTGGTGCATTCTGACGCCGCCGGCCGGCACGGACGAAGAGGCGGTCGCCAGGCTCAGGCTGTTCTGGGAAACGCTTGGCTCGATGGTCGACGAGATGGATCCGGAGCATCATGACAAGGTGCTGGCGATCGTCTCGCATCTGCCGCATATCATCGCCTACAACATTGTCGGCACCGCCGACGACCTGGAGACGGTGACCGAGTCCGAAGTGATCAAATACTCGGCCTCGGGCTTCCGTGACTTCACCCGCCTTGCCGCTTCGGACCCGACCATGTGGCGCGACGTCTGCCTGCACAACAAGGACGCGATCCTGGAAATGCTCGCCCGCTTCTCCGAGGATCTCGCCTCACTGCAGCGCGCGATCCGTTGGGGCGACGGCGACAAGCTCTTCGATCTCTTCACCCGCACGCGGGCGATACGCCGCTCGATCGTTCAGGCCGGTCAGGACACCGCGATGCCCGATTTCGGCCGGCACGCGATGGACCAGAAGTAGGCTGCCGGAAGCAGGCTGTGAAGACCGGCGCTCACAGCGCCGGCAGCATGCCGATCGGAACGAAGGCGAGGAAGGCGGTCCCGTCGCGGACGTTCAGTTTGACTGTCGCTTCGTTCTTGCCGCCCGCAAGCGCCTTCAACATGTTGGCGACGTTGTCGATCAGGTCGGTTTCGTCCGGAGCAATCTTCACGAAGTTTTCCCGCCAGGCATCGATGTTCGCAAGCGTGAGAGAGAATTCCCCCGAAATCAGCCCCTGATCATTCACCGAAAAGGGGCCGGTGAGTTTTGCGCTCATTCCGGAGCCCGCATCGAGCGTCAATTGCCGCAACTCGCCTCTGGTGCCGCGGAGCATATAGGGCGGCAAAGTGCCCGCCTGAAGCCACTCTGCCTTGTCCGCAACGGTCAGGTCCATTGCGACATCGGCCGGTGCGGCAAGACTGGGTCCCTGGTCCGGGCGCAGGTCGAGCTTTTCGATGCTGAGTGCCGCGTCTAGGTTACCGCCGTTCTGGCGCAGATGGAGCTCGCCATGGCTGGCGCCGAAGCCGAGGCCCTTGCCCGTCAGGGGGGAGCGCGCGGTGCCGGTCAGATTGTCATAGGCCAGCGAGGTGCGGTCGATGCCGGAGAGGGTCGCCGCGACACTTGCGCGGAGCAGCGTCCAGTCGGCGGAAATCGTGACGCCGGGGGAAACGCGGATTTCGGCGGGGCCGTCGAGCTCGAGGACCGCACGCCCGGGCTGATAGACCTGCGCCGCCGTTCGCAGCGCGCCGAAGGACGCGGAGGCGCCGCGGCGCGTATCGTCGAGGCGCACCTTGTCGCAGAACAAACCGAGGCGGAAGGGAAAGCCGCGCACCTCCATCTCGGCGCATTCGCCGCTGAAGCCGATCGCCTGGCCCTTCGTCAGATAGGCAGTCAGCCGCTTCTGGATCTGGTCCGCGGCAAGAAACCAGCCGGCGGAATAGAGGCCGCCCACGAACACGATACCTGCTGCCAGCCACAAGAATTTCCTGCCGGTAGGCGATGGCTTGGCGACGGCGGTCACAGTCATGTTGTCTGGTACTCCACACTGGATCACGATGATTTCAGGTCGGGTCGACCTAAAACTCATCTCGCTCTTGCCGCCGGGAGCGGCCTTTCGGGTGGCCGATCCCCCTGCGGCGAACTAACCTTCATCCGCAATCGCGACACGGCCTATCGGCGCGACCAGTTCGATTGCAAGAGAATTGCTGCACAATTTTGTCCTTCGACCGATACGGTCCCGGGAATTATGCAGTAAAAAATTCCGGTAGGCCGCAGGAGCGTCGAATATCGATTCGGTGGACTGATTCGGCGGCTTGCCGGCGGCATGTTTGAATGGCAGCGGATATGGACGAATTTTGGGTCTTTGGCTACGGCTCGTTGATGTGGAATCCGGGCTTTCGCTTCGAGGAGAAGCTGACGGCGCGCGCTTTCGGCTACCGCCGCTCGCTCTGCGTGCGTTCCTGGGTTCACCGCGGGACTGAACGGCACCCCGGCCTGGTACTCGGGCTCGACTATGGCGGCTCCTGCATCGGGACGGCATTCCGCGTGGCGCCTGCGCAAAAGGCGGAGGTGATCGACTATCTGCGCGAACGCGAGCTGGTCACCCACGTCTATAAGGAACGAACCATGCCGGTACAACTTTCCAGCGGACAGCGCGTGCCCGCGCTGACCTATGTGATCGATCGCTCACATGTCCAGTATGCCGGTGCGCTGAGCGCGGAGGAGGCGGCCGCGACGGTCGCCGTCGCCACCGGCAAGTCCGGGCCGAACAGCGAATACGTTCTCAATACGCTCGAACATCTTCGCGAAATGGGTATCCGCGACCATTGGCTGGAGGAGGTTGCCGCGAAGCTGACGGCCGGCGGAGCTGAGTCGCTCCGGGCCTGAAGGGGGAGGCTACCGAGCCCCGAGTTCGCGCAGCCGCTGTTCGGCGGTGGGCGGCAGCGGCAGGTGCGGATTTGCCCGCACGGTTTCGATGAGGAGGTCGTCGCTCGCAGCCTCCGTAACTTCCACCAGCTTCGCCAGAAATGCGTCCGGATCCAGCCCGGCCTCGATCGGCGGGAGGACACGCACCTTGAAGTGGCCAGGGAAACGGAGGAACTTGCGCCGCGGCCAAAACAGCCCCGGATGCATCGCGACGGGAACCACCGGCACCTGGAGATCCCGATAGAGCCGGGCGATGCCGTATTTGTACTCCGGCGGTGCGCCGGGCGGGCGGCGGGTCCCCTCGGGGTAGATGATCAACTGACGCCCCGTCGCCATCTCGTTTTTCGTGCGGTCCATGACCTCGGTCATCGCCTTACCGCGCGCGGCGCGGTTCACCGGAACCATGCGCTGCTTGACGATGTACCAGCCGAACAGCGGTATCCAGGTGAGCTCCCGTTTGAGGATATAGAAGGGATCGTCGAGCCAAGGCAGAAGCGCGTAGGCGTCCCAGAAAGACTGATGCTTCGGCGCGAAGATGTAGGCGCCCTTCGGAATGTTCTCGAGGCCCTCGATCTCGAAGGTCGTGCCGACGATCTTCGCGAGCAGCCAGTGGTTGCTGCGCGCCCAGTTCTTGGGCACGAACCAGGCCGTCTTGCGCGGCACAAGGAAATAGAACGGCGTCAGCACGATCATCTGCACGATCAGGTTGGCATAGAAGACCAGATTGAAGAGGATCGAACGCAGGGTGATCATCAGGCAGACTCTCGGGTGCGGGTGCGGTGCGCCACGCTGCCTACACGAATATGCGGCGGAGGAAAACAGCCTCGCGACGAGAGCACCTTTCTATGCCGGTCCTACTCCCCGGCCGGCGCAATATGAGAGGGGCCCGACCTGAGGCCGTTCGTCCAGCGGGCGCCCATCACATCGCGCAGCGTGGCGACCGAGTATTTGCCGTATTCGAGCAGAATGGCCTTCAGCACCAGCGGATTGCGCAGCCAGTTGGTCGTCTTGAGATCCGAATTGACGACCGGGTAGGCGATGAATTCGGTTTCGGGCCTGGCGCGGCGCAGTTCGAGCAGGCTGCGCGGCATGTGGTAATTGTTCGTCACCACGAGGATCGTCCGATAACCTCGGTTTCGGATCCACAGCGAGGTTTCGGTCGCATTGCCGATCGTATCGATCGCCGCATGACCGATATCGACGCAGCATTTGAACAGGTCGGCCGAGCTCTGGGTGTTGCGCCTGATCTGGCTTCGTGTCGTCGACGGATGAACACCGGAAATCAAGAGCCGCTTTCCGGCACCGAGTTTCAGGAGATCGACCGCCTGGTCTATTCGTTGGAAGCCGCCGGTCAGCACCACGATCGCATCCGCTTTCGGAGTGGCAGGCGGCTGCAGCGAGGCGACGGTATCGGCGAATTGCAGGAAGCCGGCGATGAATACGGTGAGAAAGGCGAGCAGCACGAAGAAGCCGCGGCGCAGCACTTTGCGCAGCAGGCTGCGGGACTGGCGACGGCGCGCGGCCCTCTCCAGCCATTTGCCCCTTTCGGCCATCCCGCTCCCGCGTAGTTCTCCCGCCTTCATGATTCTCATCACATAGCCGCAGATTGCGGCAGGGAATAGATCGATTGCGGGCAATTCATGGCCTTCCGGGCGATTTCAACCCTGAAAGGTGTCGGTCCGGCCCGGATCCGATCGGATAAGGTCGATCTCGTAGATCGTCCGCATGACGGTAAGGCGCGCCGTCAAGGTCGTCAGCAGGGCAATGACGACGATAATGCCGAAGATACCAAGATAGCCGGTGTAGCCGATGGCGAAGGTACCGAACAGAGCGGTCGCCTGATCCGTTTCAGGGGTTGCAAGCGTCTGCGACTGCCAGAAGCTCGCCAGCGCAAAGGACAGCGCAGCGAGAAGGCCGCCGGCGCCGGCGCCCTTCAGACTGATTCGGAGAAAGTGCTTCTGGAATTCGGCGGCGACGAAACTCGCTTCCGCTCCGACGAAATGAAGGACCTCGACGATGTGGCGATTGCCGGACAGCGCGCCGCGGGTGGCGAAAACCACCGTCAGCACCATCGCGGAGAAGACCAGTACCAAGACGCCGGTGCCGATCATCGTGGTCGTACTCGCCATTGCTACCAGGCGATCGACCCAGGTGCGATGATCATCGAGGAAGGCCTGCGGGATGGTTTCGGTGAGCGCCTTTCGCATCGCGGCGAAATCGGGGGGATTGCTCTCGTCGATCGTGACGACGACGAGCCGCGGCACGGGCAGTTCGTTCAGGTCGAGCCCGCCACCGAGCCACGGTTCCAGGAGGCGTGCCGTCGCCGCGCGGTCGATGATCGTGCCGCCCGTCGTGCCGCTGAAGGTCAGCGCCAGATCCCGGGCATCGGCGAGCGCCCTCTCCATGTCGAGGTTGTCGTCCGGCTTGATCTGGATGGTGATCTCACGGGAGATCTGCGATTGCCAGCTCTGGGCGGTCGCCCGCACCATGCTGACGCCGCCGAGGGTCAGGCAGGCGAGAAAGGACATGATGGCGATGACGCACATGAGCGCGTGGCCGGAAACGTTGGCCGAAGGCACGATCGGCCCCGTCGGGCGCACGCGCATCTCGCTGCGACGCTGCTGCTGTTGCGGCGGAGGGTTTGGCTCGCGGCGGGGAACGCGGTTCTCATTCATAGATGTCGAGCCGTCCCTGTGACAGGATCATCCTCCGGGCCTCGACCTGATCCATCAAGGACAGGTCGTGCGTGGCGATCACCACCGCGGTCCCGAGCCGATTGAGTTCCATGAAGAGATTGAGCAATCGCCGCGCCATCGGCGGATCGACGTTGCCGGTCGGCTCGTCGGCAAGCAGGATCTCCGGCCGGTCGATCAGCGCCCGCGCGATCGCGGCGCGCTGCTTCTCTCCGCCGGACAGCACCGGCGGCAGCACGTTGAGGCGCTCGCCGAGGCCCACCCATTTAAGGAGCTCGAGCACGTCGGAGCGATAGCTCGACTCTTCCTTTCCGCGGACCCTGAGGGGCAGGGCGACGTTTTCATAGGTCGTCAGGTGGTCGAGCAGCCGAAAGTCCTGGAAGACGATGCCGACCCGGCGGCGCAGCATCGGAAACTCCTCACGGGGGATGGAGGAGATGTTGCGGTCGAACATGCGGATGAGGCCGCGCGTCGGCTTGAGCGACAGGAAGAGGAGCCGGAGCAGCGTCGTCTTGCCGGCGCCCGACGGACCGGTCAGGAACTGGAAGGAACGGCGCGGAATATCGAATGTCAGGTCCCGGAGAATCTCTGGTCCCATGCCATAGCGCAATCCGACGTTTTCAAAGTGAATCAATGGGACAGCCCAGTCTCTCGTCACGACCCTCGCCAAATCCGCCGAAGGCCGGATTATCGCAGCTCCACCCGTCTATCAGATGCGCCACGGCCGGTGAAGCACTTCAAGCACCGCATGTCTGCTTGCACAGACTCCGAATTAAGGAACATGCAGTAGGACGGCACTGCTGCCAAGGCAAAACCGCGCGTGCCGCTATGGTTAAGCAAGGGTTAACGTTCCATGAAAAGACGCCGCTTTCGCGGCCTTCTTTCCAAAACATTAACCATTTCGGTTTACGTCTCGTCAGGATTCGAAGCAATGCCTTGCATCCATTGCAGATGGCATGTGCATCGAGCGAAGACGTACGGCGCTGCAGGCAAGACGATCGGCGCCGTCACCGGGGAGCGCCCATGCAGGCATTTCGCGCAAAGACCGCGGGCATCGACCTCATTCCACCGGAGCGCGCCTCGCGTTCGAGCGCCGCTCAGCCGAGGCGCCTCGACTATATCGATGTCGAATTCGAAACGGTTGCGCCGACCGCACGGCGCAGCCCCTATCCGGTGTTCAACGACAACCGCCGGGCCGGCGCCCGGCAAAAGGCCAACGCGGCGGCCGCCCCGGGATTGCGGAGTGCAGCACGGCGGATCCTGGTCGCGGCCGGGACCAGGCTCGATGCGATGTCGCCCCGGCGCTTTGCCGGCCTGGCCGCCTTTCTCGGACTTACGGTATTCCTGCTGATCGCCGGTTTCGGCGGCGACGGGCGGGCCGACATGCACCCGCTGCCGACGAAGGGCGGAAAAATGCCGGACCTGACGGTTTCCTTTGCCGAAGACGGTGCTTCCGATCGCTGATGTGTGCTCATAGCGGCGACTGACTTCAATAGAAGTCTGCACTGCTAGATTTGGAAAGCGGTTCGTAGGACAACCCCCAATCGTCACCGGAAAACCACTCATCTGATGTTTTTGCTTTGCCTAAACGCAAACTTCTGATTCTGTCCGCTTTCTTCGTTTCGATGCTATCTTGCAGCTGCTTTAGGTACTTCTTTCTATTGTAATGGATAGCGGTCCCATCATGAGAGCCCTCTCCCCAAACAAAGCAGGTGGGGCCCAGCGACGAGGCTTTGTAACCCGAAGGTTCTCGTTGCACGAACAGAAATATACCTTTAGCCGTCTTAGATCTTTTGTTTTGCGATTGCTCTATAGGTACGCCCAGCGGAAATATTAACTTGCCACCAACTCGAAGGTTCTCGATCCAGGATTTCGCAGGGCGAGAACTGGCGAAGTTCACGTAAATTCGATCGACAGGAACTTGAGGCCAGACACACCCATCTCCTTGGATCACTCTTATGTTGCCATTGTCGCGCAAGTTCCTTCCGGCGCTGTCAGCCAATACGGGATCAAACTCGATAGCCGTGACAAGACCGCTGTCTCCTGTCAATTTGGATAGGATAGACGTGTAGTAACCAGTGCCGCATCCAATATGTGCGACGCTGTTTCCGCGATTTATTTGCAAGGAATGCAGCGCCCAAGCGTGCAAAGCTGGACTTCCGTTATTGACGTTCCGTTCCTGTTGAATGGAAAGAACACAATCTTGATACAGCACGGCCGGATCCGACGAAGGAATCTCGTAGTAGCCGTCATACCTTGCGAGAAACCAAGGGGGAGGTCCAAGGTAGTGCTCACGGCGCTCCGCCGCAAATGCGTGTTCCAGGTCTTCATCGGCAATCCCCGCAGCTGCCAGGATTTGCTTGGCATAGGCGCGCCTAATGACTGCCAGTTCATCCTCTGAAAAACTCATTCAGACCTCACAGCGTAAACGGGTCCATCGGCCGATTCTCAGAGCATTTCCGTTAGGACCTCTGCGTTGTGCGATGCATGGTTGAGTTACCGAGTTCTAACTAAATTTTACCTTGAAATACCGATAGCTCGGTGAGTTTGCGCCAAGTTCGCAGGCAGTTTACAAAAAATCAAACTTCGGCGGGACGTATAGGGCCATACCCGCTGCCGACGAAGGGCGAAAAAATGCCGGACTTGCCGGTTTCCTTTGCCGAAGGCGGTGCTTCCGATCGCTGAATGTGCTAATCGCGGCTAAACAAGGGAAGGCTGGTGTTCTTCCTTACGAATGGAGAAACCCGCATGCCCGTCGTCCGCGGCAAGAATATCGAAGTCCTCTACAGCGCCGAAACCATTGCGGCGAGAAATCAGGAAATGGCCGCCGATATCGTTCGTGGGCCGCATAAGGATCTTCTGGTCATCTCGATCCTGAAGGGCTCCTTCATCTTCGCGGCCGATCTGATCCGCGCCATGCATGCGGCGGGCCTTGCTCCGGAGGTCGAGTTCATCACGCTTTCGAGCTACGGAACCGGGACCGAATCCAAGGGCGTCAGGATCACCAAGGATATCGACAGCGATGTGCGTGATCGCGACGTGCTCCTCATCGACGACATTCTGGAGTCCGGCCGCACCCTGCGCTTCGCCAAGGAACTGCTTCTGGAGCGCGGCGCACGAAACGTCACGATCGCGGTGCTGCTCGACAAGCGGGTGAAGCGCCGCGTCGACCTCGAAGCGGATTATGTCGGCTTCGAGTGCCCGGATCATTTCGTGGTCGGCTACGGAATGGATGTCGCCTACGCGTTCCGCGAACTGCCGTTCGTCGGAGTGGTGACGGGCGACGCAACCTAACTTGGCTCGTACCTTTTCTGCTGTGCGTCTGTCACGGGCACCGTCTCGGCGCCGCCGAATGATTAAAATGCCTCCTATCGTGTTTACCGGAATCAAACGAAAAGCTGTTTGTTTGGATGACGTATCGCGGTCGCATGAGGCGGCGGACGATACGGAGATCCAACGGAGCGTCCATGGCATCCAATCGCCGCGCCGCTCCCCGCAGAAAAAATACGGGAGGCCATGATGGCGAAAATCCTGATCACCGAGGACGAAGATGGCTTGCGCTCGTTCGTCGCGCGCGCTTTGCGGCTCGACGGGCACGAAACGGTTGAAGCCGGGGACGGAGCCGATGGGCTTGCCTGCCTTCGCGATCAGCCGTTCGACCTCTTGCTATCCGATATCCGGATGCCGGTCATGGACGGCATCGAGCTTGCGCATCAGGCGGCCGCCGCATTTCCGGCATTGAAGATCCTGTTGATGACCGGCTACGCCGAACAACGCGAGCGTGCCGACGACCTCTCCGGCAAGGTCGTCGACGTCATCGAGAAGCCATTTTCACTGCCCGACATTCGCAAGGCGGTAGCGCTCGCGCTGGCCGCCTGACGCCGCCGTCGAGAGGGACGCGGTTGATGTGTCCGCGCGGCCCCTCATCCGGCTGCCGCCACCTTCTCCCCGCAAGCGGGGAGAAGGGATATGCCGCGCCCGCTCGCTCCCTCGAACGGGCGGTGAATGCAGAGTTCAGTTGGCGCCGCTTGTCCCTTCGCCCCGCGTGCGGGGAGAAGGTGGCCGGCAGGCCGGATGAGGGGCTGAAACGCGCGTAAGCGCCGAAGGGCCCATCCGCCCTTGCCATCACCGCATGTCGAGCAGCCGCTCGAGATACTGCCGCTCCAGCTCGGGCGACAGGCTGTCACCCAACTTACGACGGATCTCTTCCAGAATCTGGCGGGCGCGTTGCGTGTCGATCTCGTCGGGCACCTTCACCTGATCGCCGAAATCGGGGCCGGCGTTCTGCTGCCGGCGTCCGAGCGGGTCACGTCCGTTCTGACCATATTGCGGAATGCCTTGTCCGGGACCTTGCCCCTGACCCTGGGCCTGCATCTGGTTCATCATGTCCTGCGCGCCCTCGCGCAGGGCCTGCAGGGCCCGGCCCTGGCTGCCGACCGCCTGCTCGCCCTGGCCCTTCCCGAGAGCGCCGGCGGCACCTTCCATCTCGCGCTGCGCCTGACCGAAGCCCTTGCCGGGCTTGATCCCCAAATTCTCGAGCCCCTTCTGCAGGTCGCCGAGTTGCTTGCCAAGCGATTCCTGCTGCTCTCTCAATTGCTTGAGAGCCTCCTTCAATTGCTCGGCGGTCATGTCGTCCATCGGGTTGGGTTGGCCATTGGGGTCACCCCGCTGCCCCGGCTCCTGGGGCATGTCCTGGCCGAAGAGTTCCTCGTCCTCGCCTTCGAGCGGATCGCCGCGCTGCATCCGGTCGCGCAGTGCCTGGTCCAGCTTGAAGGTTTCGTCCATCAGTTGCTGCTGCTGCTGCATCAGCTCGCCGAGCTTGTCCATCTGCTGCCGCATGGCGTTGTTCTGCTCGCCCATCTGCTGCTGCATGCGTCCGGCCTGGAGATTGTTCATCATCCTCTGCAGCTCGGAGAGCATCTGCCGCGCCTGATCGCGCGCGCCGGAACGGGCCAGATTTTCGATCTGGTCCATCATCTTCTGCAGGTCCTGCTGGCGCAGAACGTTGTTCATCTCGGGATTGGCGGCGACAGCCGGGTTCTTCGCGGCCTGCTCGGCGAGCGCCTGCATATATTCCTGCATCGCCTGGCGAAGCTCGTCCATCAGCCGGGCGATTTCCTCGTCCGAGGCATTGCGTTCGAGCGCGTCCGACAGGGCCTGCTGCGCGTCGCGCAGCCGCCGGTCAGCGAGCGACAGGTCACCGTCCTCGATGCCGAGAGCGATTTCCCACAGGTGGTCGGCGGCATCGCGCAGCATGTCGTCATTTCGGGCGAGCTGCATGCGCGTGCGTGCCGACTTCAAGAGCAGGAAGTGGGTGGCATTGGGGATCGTCTCCTCGGGGTAAAGCGTGAGCGCATCATTGAGATCGATCGCGCGCGGCAATTGGTTGGCGTCGAGCGCGAAGACCTGGCGCTGTTCTGCGACGGCAGCGGCGAGGGGTTCGAAGAACCGGCGCGCAGGCAGAACGATCTCCTGCGGCACACTTCGTCCCTCCTGGCCGGCTGCATCACGAGCGACGAGCGTGATGCTCACGCGCTTTCCGGCAAGCGGATGCTCACTCAGATTGCGGCTCGTCGTACCCTTTGCCTCACGGGCATTGCGGCGCGGCAGATCGAGGCGATATTCGGGAGGGGCGTAGAGCGGATGGGCATCCTTTGCGGGCTCCTCGAGGGGCTTGATTTCGGCCCAGGCCTGGGCGATGCCGTAGTCGTCATGGGCCAGGTAGCTGATATCGAGCGCTGCATTGACGGTTGGACGCGGTGCGCCGTCGAAAGCGATGCCGGGCACGCTGTCGGGCGTGATCTTGAAGCTCCAGCTCTGGCCGCCGACGGAGAGCGTTCCGTCCTTGGCGATCTTGTAAACATGATTGCGGACCGCATTCGGAGTTGCCTGGGGCGTTTCAGACCGGGGCGTTTCAGGTTCGGCTGTTCCCGGCCTGGATGTCGCCTCCGCCTTGGCGTCGGACGGCGGGATTGCCACCGGCTCGTTGCCCGCCTCGGCGTAGCTGACCGTTTCCTCCGTCCCGGCCCCGGTTATCCGCACCGTAAGATCGCTGAACTGCGGTATCGTTATCTGAGCCTTCTCCTGCGGATCCTTCTCCTGTGTTGGGTCCGTCGCGTCCTGACGGCCCGTAAGAAAGATCGGCGCGCGGCCGGTATAGGCGGGCGGCGTCACCCATGCATCGATACGGATGTCGGCAGCCGTTACCTCCTGCTCTGGCAGGCGGAAGGCGTCCGAAATCAGTCCGGCGCGGTTCGAATAGGAATAGGCGAAGGCGATGCAGGCAAGGAGGACGGGGATGGCCCGCAGCGCCCACGGGTCATGCCGTGCGATATCGGGGCGCGGCAGACCCGTATCGAGTTCCCTGACCATGCGCGCCATACGCGCCTGATGTTCGCGCCAGAGTGCGGCGCCGAACGCTCCTTCCGTCGCGGGCGCATCGTCCTGGACGCGGATCGCCTGATGGGGCAGCCGGTTGCGCTCTTCCAGCATCCGGTCCGCCTCGGGCGTTTCCGGCCAGCGAATGCGGGTCAGCGGCAACAGGGAGACGAACAGCCCTACGACGAAGAGAAAAAGAAGGGCGGCATGCAGCCAGAACGGCGCGGCCCGAAAGAGGCCGACCCAGCCGGCGGAGAGAAACAGAAGAACGAGCGAGGCCGGGACGAGCATGCGTGGCAGCAGCTCTTCGGCCAAAAGAACAGAACGGGCGAGGAATCGCTTCGCCGCCAGCATCCTGGCGAACGACTGCGGTTTTGGCGTTTCATCCTGCCGGAATTGCGTCATCCGCCGAAACTTCCTTTCGATCCTTCGACCGCGGGCGGTCGATGGTCAGGATAACATTCTTTGTGGCGAAGACGAGGGCGGCCCGTAAAACAATGCGTGATCGCCGCCGGCAACCCCGATCGTGAACGCGTCGCTGGAGCTCAGTCGAGCCAGTCCGGCACCGAGTCGAGGCCGATCAGCTCGTCGTAGTCCCGGCGCGGGCGGATCACGTGGAAACGATCGCCCTTGACGAGCACCTCGGGCACCAGCAGGCGGCTGTTATAGGTTCCCGCCTGTACGGCACCGTAGGCGCCGGCCGAGCCGATCGCGAAAAGATCGCCGGGCTTCGGCATCGCCATCTCCCGGTCGAGCGCCAGATAGTCGCCGGTCTCGCAGACCGGCCCGACGACATCGGCCTTGATGCGCGGCGCGCTTGCGGCGGAAATCTTCACCGGCCGTATCTCGTGATAGGCCTCGTAGAGCGTCGGTCGGATGAGATCGTTCATCGCTCCATCGACGATGACGAAGGTCTTGTCGCCGCCGTCCTTCACATAGACCACTTCGGTCACGAGAATGCCGGCATTGCCGACGATCAGCCGGCCCGGTTCGGTGACGATCTTGCAGTCGAGGCCCTTGAGCTGGTTCTTGACGATATCGGCATAGGCGTCCGGCAACGGCGGCGGATTGTTGTCTTCACGGTAGGGAATGCCGAGACCGCCGCCGATATCGACGTGCTCGATGACATGCCCGTCGGATCGCAGCGTATCGACCAGTTCGCGCAACAGCTTGAAGGCATCGTCGAAGGGCTGCAGCTCGGTGATCTGGCTGCCGATATGCATGTCGATCCCGGTCACTTCGATGCCGGGAAGCTCGGCGGCATGAGCGTAGACGCCACGTGCCCGCTCCCAGGAAATGCCGAACTTGTTTTCCTTCTTGCCGGTCGAGATCTTCGCATGGGTGCGGGCATCGACGTCGGGATTGATGCGGAAGGAAACCGGCGCTCGTCTGCCGGCGCGAACGGCCCTCTGGTTCAGGACCTCCAACTCCGGCTCGGATTCGACATTGAAGCAATAGATGCCTGCCTCGAGAGCAAAATCCATCTCGCGCGCTGTCTTGCCGACGCCCGAGAACATGATCCGGCTTGCCGGAATGCCCGCTGCAAGCGCGCGGCGCAGTTCGCCCTCGGACACGACGTCCAGGCCTGCGCCGAGACGGCCGAGGGTTTTCAGCACGGCCTGGTTCGAATTGGCCTTCATCGCATAGCACACCATGGCGTCCACATCGGCAAAGGCTTGCGAAAAGACCTTGTAATGGCGCTCCAGCGTGGCGGTGGAATAACAGTAGAACGGCGTGCCGACGGCGCGCGCGATCTCGGTCAGGGGCACGTCTTCGGCGTAAAGAATTCCGTCGCGGTATTGGAAATGGTTCACGGTCTTTCCTCGGCTCAGAGGAGGGGGTCAAGCAGGAATGGGCGGTCGTCGACGGTTTGCTTCGGCGCGACAGTACCGGCGGGCGTTTTCGTGTTGATCGGTGTGCTGGCTCCCGGCCGGTCGAGGTCGCCCTTACGCCCGCAGCCGGCGAGAACCAGCCCCGGGATTGCCAGAAGAAGCGCGATTCGGGCGGCCTTCCTGAATGTCATCGTCATTTCCCTTTGCCGAAGCTGAGAGCCGGTTGATCTTGGGAGCGCGGGGGCGGCAGGAACCTGTTCCCTGTACCGCTCCGGTGCGATGTCTTACCGATTTTTCAGCGCCTTGTGCACCCTGTTTCTGCGAAGGGCAGGGAGCCTTGGAGCCGACGCATTTTCCCACGGAAAACCGTTACACACTTTTCCTGAAGCGCTCTAGTTGCGCGCCCGCCACCAGGCGATCTGCTTGCGGACCTCGGAGGGCGCAGTGCCGCCGAAACTGGTGCGGCTTGCCACGGAGGCCTCGACCGTCAGGACGCCGTAGACCTTGTCCGTTATCGCGGAATTGATCGCCTGCAGCTCGGCAAGCGGGAGCTCGGCGAGATCGCATCCCTTCTGTTCCGCAAGCGCGACGACGCGGCCGGTCACATGGTGGGCGTCGCGGAACGGAAGGCCCGCCTCGCGCACCAGCCAGTCGGCGAGATCGGTGGCTGTCGAGTAGCCGGAGCCTGCTGCGGCCTTCATCCGGTCGGCGCGTATCGTCACGTCGCGGATCATGCCGGTCATGGCCGCGATTGCGAGTTCGAGGCTCTCGGCCGCATCGAAGACCTGTTCCTTGTCTTCCTGCATGTCCTTGGAATAGGCGAGGGGCAGACCCTTCATCACCGTCAGAAGTGCAACCAGCGAGCCGTTGACCCGGCCGGTCTTGGCGCGCACGAGCTCGGCCGCATCCGGGTTCTTCTTCTGCGGCATGATCGACGAACCGGTCGAAAAGGCGTCCGACAGGCGGATGAAGCCGAATTGCGGCGTCGACCAGATGACGATTTCTTCCGCGAGCCGCGACAGATGGGTCGCCGCGATCGCGGCGATCGACAGGAATTCAAGCGCGAAGTCGCGGTCGGAGACGGTGTCGATGGAATTGCGCGTCGGCTCGCGGAAGCCGAGCGCCTTGGCGGTCATGTGCCGGTCGATGGGGAAGCCGGTGCCGGCAAGCGCGGCTGCGCCGATCGGGCTTTCGTCCATGTGCTCGATCGCGTGGCGAACGCGCGCGCGGTCGCGGCCGAACATTTCCACATAGGCCATGCAGTGATGCCCGAAGGTGACCGGCTGCGCCGTTTGCAAATGGGTGAAGCCGGGCATCACCGTTTCGGCATGCTCCTCGGCGCGGTCGAGAAAGGCAGCGATGAGCCCGGTCAGCGCCTTCTCGGTCTTCTGCAGCTCCTCCTTGACCCACAGGCGGAAATCGAGCGCGACCTGGTCGTTGCGCGAGCGCGCCGTGTGGAGGCGCCCGGCGGCCGGGCCGATCAGGGCCGCCAGCCGCGCCTCGATGTTCATGTGGATGTCTTCCAGCCGCCGCGAGAATTCGAATGCGCCGCTGTCGATCTCTGACAGGATCGTGTCGAGGCCGTGAACGATCTTGTCTTTGTCTTCGGCGGAAATGATGCCTTGATGCGCCAGCATCGTCGCATGCGCTATTGAGCCGCGGATGTCCTGGGCATAGAGCTTCTTGTCGAAGCCGATCGAGGCATTTATCTCCTCCATGATCGCGTCCGGGCCCGAGGCGAAGCGACCGCCCCACATCTGGTTGGAGGATTTCGTCTCGGAACTGCCGTCAGCCATCAGGATGCCCGCCTTGGAGAATGAAATGCCAGACCAGAAGAAACGCCCTCCGGCCCTAAAATTGTTCGCGCTCGCCGCCCTTCTGGGCGTGATCGCCGGTGCGGCTGCGGTATACGTGAAGGAGACGGGGTCTGGCAATGGCGGCGTCACGCCGACGGCCGATGCGAGCTGCCCGCTTGCTGGGCAAAAGGTGGCTTCGCTCACCCCGCTGATGCGCGGCCAGGTGGCGGCGATGACGCCGGCGGACAAGGCGCGCCCGATCGGCGGCCTCGATTTCGCAGGTCCCGACGGCAAGCCGCTGACGCTTGCCGCCTTTGCCGGCAAGACCGTTCTGGTCAACCTCTGGGCCACCTGGTGCGTGCCTTGCCGGGAGGAGATGCCGGCGCTCAACGCCCTGCAACAGACGCTCGGGGGTGACCGTTTCGAGGTGGTCGCAATCAACATCGATACCGGCGCCGACGACAAGCCGAAGGCGTTCCTCGACGAGGTCGGCGTTCATGCACTCGGCTACTACCGCGATGCCTCGATGGGGGTTTTCAACACGCTCAAGAAGGAGGGGCTCGCCTTCGGCCTTCCCGCTACCTTGCTCCTCGACGAAAAGGGCTGCCTTCTGGGGTCGATGAACGGACCGGCCGTATGGGACAGCGATGATGCGAAGAACCTGATCGAGGCGGCGTTGGCTCCGCCTGCGGGGAGTTGAGGGATCGCCGCAGGAGCCTTCCGCCTTGCCTGAAAGGTCAGCGCGTCGGTACGGGCACCTCGCCCCGGTAGTCGTAGAAGCCGCGGCCGGACTTGCGGCCGAGCCAACCGGCCTCGACATATTTTACCAGCAGCGGACAGGGGCGATACTTTGAATCCGCCAGGCCGTCATGCAGCACCTGCATGATCGACAGGCAGGTGTCGAGACCGATGAAGTCGGCGAGCTGCAACGGGCCTATCGGATGATTGGCGCCGAGCTTCATGGCCGTGTCGATGGCATCGACGGTGCCGACGCCTTCATAGAGCGTGTAGATCGCCTCGTTGATCATCGGCAGCAGGATGCGGTTGACGATGAAGGCCGGAAAATCTTCGGCGACGGTGACGGTCTTGTCGAGATGCGCGACGAATTCCTTTGCCGCCTTGAAGGTCTCTTCCTCCGTGGCGATACCGCGTACGAGCTCCACCAGCTTCATCACCGGGACCGGGTTCATGAAGTGGATGCCCATGAACCGTTCGGGACGATCGGTCGCGGAGGCGAGCCGGGTGATGGACAGGGACGACGTGTTGGTCGCCAGGATAGCATCCGGCCTCATGACCGGGCAGACCTGCCCGTAGATCTTGCGCTTGACGGTTTCGTCTTCGGTGACCGCCTCGATGACGAGATCGGCCTGCGCGAGGTCGTTGATGTCGCCTGAGCCCTTGATCAGGGAAAGCGCCCGCTTGCGGTCCTCGTCGCTCATCTTGCCGGAGGAGACCTGCCGGGCCAGATTGCCGTTGATGGTGGCAAGTCCCGCCTCGATGCGGTCCGCAGCGATATCGTAGAGCTGAACCTTATATCCGGCGGCTGCCGAAACATGGGCAATGCCGCAGCCCATCTGTCCTGCGCCGATAATTCCCACCGTCTTGATCATTGAAGCGAACACCCATGTTCAACAGGTTGCGGCAATGACGCTGCCGCAGATGCAAAAATACCGGACCGGCAGGGCCGGCCCGGTATGATTGTTAATGCCATGCCGGCACTTTTTCCAGCTTTTTCGTGCCGGTAGCCGGTGCGTCAAAGCGCCTTTTCGAGTTCCGGCAGGACTTCGAAGAGATCGGCGACGAGGCCGTAGTCGGCGACCTGGAAGATCGGCGCTTCCTCGTCCTTGTTGATGGCGACGATCACCTTCGAATCCTTCATGCCGGCGAGGTGCTGGATCGCACCGGAAATGCCGCAGGCGATGTAGAGGTCCGGGGCGACCACCTTGCCGGTCTGGCCGACCTGCCAGTCGTTCGGCGCATAGCCGGCATCGACGGCGGCGCGGGAGGCGCCGACGGCGGCGCCTAGCTTGTCGGCAACCGGCAGGATGACTTCCTTGAACTTCTCCGAGGAGCCGAGCGCCCGACCGCCGGAGATGATGATCTTCGCCGAGGTCAGTTCCGGCCGGTCGGACGAAGACAGGGCATCGGAAACATGGGCGGAAAGGCCCGGATTCGCCGCGGCCGCAACCGTCTCGACCGGTGCCGAGCCGCCTTCTTGAGCGGCGGCAAAGGAGGCGGTGCGCACGGTGATCACCTTCTTCGGCTCGCTCGTCTGCACCGTCTGGATGGCGTTGCCGGCATAGATCGGCCGCCGGTACGTGTCAGCCGAGACGACCTCGATGATCTCCGAAACCTGGGCGACGTCGAGAAGGGCTGCGACCCGCGGCATGACGTTCTTGCCGACCGAGGTGGCGGCGGCAACGACGGTGTCGTAATTGCCGGCGAGCGAAACAATCAGGGCCGCCAGCGGCTCGGCGAGGTTGTTGGCGAGCGAGGCGTCCTCGGCGACCAGCACCTTGGCAACGCCCGAGAGCTTGGAGGCTTGTTCGGCGATGCCTTTGACGTTCTGACCGGCAACCAGCACATGCACGTCGCCGCCGATCTTCGCTGCCGCCGTCAGTGCCTTCGCCGTCTGGTCGGAAAGGTGGCTGTTGTCGTGGTCAGCCAGAAGCAGAATGGCCATGATGATATCTCCCTTTCCTGAACTTAAAGCACGCCGGCTTCGGTCTTGAGCTTCTCGACGAGCTCGGCGACCGTCTTCACCTTGACGCCGGCCTTGCGGCCGGACGGCTCTTCCGTCTTCAAGACTTTCAGCCGCGGGCTGGTGTCGACGCCGAAGTCGGCCGGGGTCTTCTTGTCGAGCGGCTTCTTCTTCGCCTTCATGATGTTCGGCAGCGAGGCATAGCGCGGTTCGTTGAGCCTGAGATCGGTGGTGACCACCGCCGGCAGCTTCAGTTCGACCGTCTGCAGGCCGCCGTCGACCTCGCGGGTGACGTTGACCTTGCCGTCGCCGATCTCGACCTTGGAGGCAAAGGTGCCCTGGGCCCAGCCGAGCAATGCCGACAGCATCTGGCCGGTCTGGTTGGAATCGTCGTCGATCGCCTGCTTGCCGACGATGATCAGCCCCGGCTGTTCGGCCTCGGCCACGCCCTTGACGATCTTGGCGACGGCGAGCGGCTCGACCTGGTCCTCCGTCTCGACCAGGATCGCCCGGTCGGCGCCCATGGCGAGCGCGGTCCTGAGCGTCTCTTCCGCCTTGGCCGGGCCGATCGACACGACCACCACTTCACTCGCCTTGCCGGCTTCCTTCAGCCGCAGCGCCTCTTCGACCGAGATCTCGTCGAACGGGTTCATCGACATCTTCACATTGGCAAGCTCGACGCCCGATCCATCCGCTTTGACCCGGATCTTGACGTTGTAGTCGACCACCCGTTTCACCGTCACAAGTATTTTCATGGATTCTTTCCCTCCAAGAACGTTCGCAGGAAAATGCGCCTTAACAAGGCGGCCTGATTGTCGGTTGGCGACATCGATACGCGTTTTTGCTCCATAGACAAGCCGTTCTTGACGCTAAATCGCGATGAACCAACGCCAATTCGATATGACCGCGCTTATTCGTACCTACGTTTACGTACAGGTAAAAAAATCCGCTGGCAAGCAGAGCCGCAAGGCCGGCTTCTCTCGGGCATCGCCGCCAACGAAGCGCGTGCAATCCATTGAAAACTTGACGTTAATTTCTCGACCTTGCCTTGAGTTCAAGTCGGTCGGCCCCAATGCGGAGCGGGCTTGGAAGCTCCGGCGGCCACAGGCGATGTCTCATCAGGCGTTCTCTCCCGGTGCTCGACGGCGCGTGGAGTGACGATTGTGCGATCGAACAGCGGCACACCGGGGCGTCGCAAAAGGACCACGAGCACAAGGCCCGCTACGATCCCGCCGACATGCGCGCTCCAGGAAACGCCGCCGCCGGGATCGGCCAGGAACATGAAAAACTGCTGGCCGATCCAGAAGGCGAGCGGAATGGCGGCGGGGAGCGGCAGGGGGATGCGGAAAAGCACGAGCACCCAGACCCGCACCTTCGGGTGCAGGAGGAAATAGGCGGCCACGACGCCGGATATGGCGCCGGAGGCGCCGATCAGCGGCGCCTCCGAGGCCGGATCGAGGAGCCCATGGGCCAGCGCTCCGGCGGCCGCGCACAGAAGATAGAACACGAGAAAACGGAAATGCCCGAGCGCGTCCTCGACATTGTCGCCGAAGACCCAGAGGAAAAGCATGTTCATGGCGAGATGCATGAAATCGCCATGCAGAAAGGAGTAGGTGACGAAGGTGAATTCGTCCGGAACGATCACCAGCGAGGGATCGAGGTCGGCATAATCGAAGATGATCGCGGGGATATAGCCTAGCCCGAGGATCGCAGCATTGGCGAAATCCTCGGTTGCGACGGGCCCGATAGCGAGCCAGGCAACGAAATCGATGACGATCAGCGTGATCGTCACATACTGCATCCTTATGTGCTTCAGCTCGTTCCTGTCATGCAGCGGTATGAACATGTGATCCCCGAGACGACACGCGCCGAAACAAAAATACGTTATCTGTTGTTGCCGGGGGCCCAAAGGACGTCGGCGCGCCCCTTGTCATTTGCCCAGCGGGCCGCGACGAACAGGAAATCCGAAAGGCGGTTGACATAGGCAATCGCCTCCGTGCTGACGGCCTCGCCTTCCATCGATGCGAGTGCGACCATTTGCCTTTCGGCGCGCCGCGCCACGGTACGCGCCACATGGAGGGCGGCCGAAGCGGCGCTGCCGGCCGGCAGGACGAAGGAGCGCAGCGGTTCGAGGTCGGCATTCAGCCGGTCGATCTCCCGTTCGAGGCGCTCGACCTGGGCAGCGACGATGCGAAGCGGCTCGTATTCGGGCTTCTCGCCCGTGTCCGGTGTGGCGAGATCGGCGCCGAGATCGAAGAGATCGTTCTGGACGCGCATGAGCATCGCGTCCAGATCCGGGATCGCATCCGTGTGCTGGCGGGCGAGGCCCACAAAGGCATTCGCCTCGTCTATCGCGCCGTAGGCCTCGACCCTGAGATCACTTTTCAGGCGCCGCGGGCCGGAGACGAGGCCGGTCGTGCCGTTGTCGCCGGTCCGGGTGTAGATCTTGTTCAATTTTACCATGATGCTGTCGCTTTACCTCAGCTCGGGCGGCCGCCGCCGGTCACCCAGAGCGTCAGCATGATCAGCACGATGGCGACGGCCTGGAACAGCACGCGGGCCTGCATGAGTTTGTTGGAGGTGTTGCCGCTGCCGCCCTTGGCCATGTTGAGCAGGCCGCGGATCAGCACGATCGCTACCAGGCCCATGACGAGCAGGGTCAGACCGGTAAGGAAGCTGTTCATGGCGTAAATCCTTGTGGGTTCGGTCAGCCGAGGCGACCGATGATGCGATAGAACAGTGCCGCCGGCAGGAGCTTTTTGAGAAGCGCTCCCTGCCTGGCCGGCCTTGTCACTATATAATGCGGCCTCGG
This sequence comes from Ensifer meliloti, assembly GCF_030064585.1. NCBI lineage: Bacteria > Pseudomonadati > Pseudomonadota > Alphaproteobacteria > Hyphomicrobiales > Rhizobiaceae > Ensifer > Ensifer meliloti. Next base: position 1,565,859 of record NZ_CP120365.1, on the reverse strand, counting down.
ACGGCGTGCCGTCAAAGCGTGTTTCAGTGCAGCGTAAACGGCGTCGGGGCCGAGCTTGCCGGGTGCCGGTTTGCTCTCGCCGCGCAGGCGCCGCATCTGCCGCTCGTATTCCGCACGATGGACGGAATTCTCAAGATCGATGAACCGCTCGATATAGGCGATCGCATTGGTCGTGAATTTCGAGGCGATCGGACCGGGCTCGATCAGGCTCACGCCGATGCCGCTGCCGGCGAGCTCCATCCTCAATGTGAGCGAGAGCGCCTCGAGCGCGAACTTCGAGGCATTGTAGGCACCGCGCCAGCGATAGGGCACGAGGCCGAGAATGGAGGAGCACTGGACGATGCGGCCATGCCCGCGGGCGCGCATCGCCGGGATGACGCGCCGCGTCAGGTCGTGCCAGCCGATGACGTTGGTTTCGAGCTGGAGCCGCAAGGCCTCCGTCGGCAGGTCCTCCACCGCGCCGGCCTGGCCGTAGGCGCCATTGTTGAAAAGCGCATCGATCCGTCCGCCGCTCAGCGCCATCACGGCTTCCACCAGCGCGGCAATCGTCTCCGGCCGGGTATAGTCCATGATGAAGGTCTCGATGCCTTCGGCCTCCAGCGGTGCCTGATCCTCCGGCCGGCGCACGGTCGCGAAGACCCGCCAGCCGTCCCGCTGCAGCGCCCGGGCGCAATAGGCCCCGATGCCTGAGGAGCAACCGGTGACGATGATGGTGGGGCGATCCGGCATCCACGCGATTCCTGTAGAAATCCAAGCCCCATTTCCCATATTCATCGTTGGGATACAATTGAATTGCAAAGGCGATGGCTGGGACCCGAACGTGACGTCAAGGCCGGTCGCAGGTGCCGCGCCGGCTGGTCCTCATCAGGAGCGGGATTGGTGAAAGAGTGGGAGACGGAATGCCGGCATTCGTTCGCATCATCTGGAAGGTCGTGTTCGATGCGCTCTGGCATTTCAGCGAGGACGATGGCTGGGCGATGGCCAGTCACGTAGCGCTTTCTTCCCTGATGGCCGTCTTTCCCTTTCTGATCTTCGGCACCGCGCTCGCCAGTTTCCTGGGCGCCGATCAGTTCGCGCAGACGGCAGTCCATCTGATCTTCGACACCTGGCCGGAATCGATCGCCAAGCCGGTCGCCGACGAAGTCGTGCGCGTATTGACCATCCCGCGCGGCAGCCTGCTTACGATCTCCGTTCTTGCTGCAGCCTATTTCGCCTCGAACGGTGTCGAAGCATTGAGGATCGCGCTCAATCGCGCCTACAGGGTTGCCGAAAGCCGCTACTGGTATGTGACGCGGCTCGCGAGCCTCGGCTTCGTGCTCGGCGCCGTGCTCATTCTGGCCGCCCTCAGCATTCTTCTAGTCGCGGTGCCTCTGGCGGTCCGCAATGCGGATCAGTGGTTCCCCTGGCTGGATGCGCTGATGGCGGCGGTGGACGATTGGGGCTTGCCGCTGACGCTGACCATGCTGACGGCAGGCTTGCTCGTCGCCCATCTGTGGCTGCCGGCCGGCCACCGCAACGTCGTAGACGTGCTGCCCGGCATCTTCCTCACGCTCGTGCTGTGGTCGGTGGGCGCCTACGCCTTCGCCTCCTATATCGCGAATTTTTCCAACTACGTGACGACCTATGCCGGGCTCGCTTCCATCATGATCGTCCTGGTCTTCCTCTACATGCTTGGCGCGATCTTCATCATCGGTGCGGAAATCAACGCCGCCATCCTGAAATACAAGGTGAAGCTCATGGTCAGGCGCAGTTTTCAGGGAGGCCGAGGAGAGTAAGGACGCGGATTCCTCTCCTCATCGCTCGCCAAGAACCATCGCCCTGACATCCGCAGGCCTGTGCCCGGCGGCTCGGAAGGCGGCAATGCCCGTGTCGCTGTCGCTCTTCGACAGTTTCCGGCCGTCCGGTCCGAGCACGAGCCGATGATGGTGATAGACCGGCTGCGGCAGATCGAGGAGCCTCTGCAGCAGGCGATGCACCGATGTCGCGTGGTAAAGGTCGCGGCCGCGCACGACGTGGGTGATGCCCTGCAGGGCATCGTCGACCACGACCGAGAGATGATAGCTCGACGGCGCATCCGAACGCGACAGGATGACATCTCCCCAGGCGGCCGGATCGGCGACGATCGACGCGGCTTCGCCCGATTGGCTCAACCCCGTTTCCCGCCACGTGAGTGGCCCGCCCGCGCACCGCACGGCCTCTCCCATGTCGAGACGCCAGGCATAAGACCGGCCGCTCGCCAGGAGAGCCGCCTGCTCGTCCGGCGTGAAGCCGCGCTCGCGGCCGGGATAGAGCGGTGTTCCGTCCGGATCGCGCGGCCACGCTTGCCCCTTTGCCTCCGCCGCGGCCACCGCCGCCCTTATTTCACCGCGCGTCATCACGGCGGGATAGACGAGACCCATCGCTTTCAAGCGCTCGAGCGCAGCGGCATAGACGCCGAGATGTTCGGATTGGCGCCGCACCGGCTCTTCCCAATCGAGGCCGAGCCAGGCGAGGTCCCCGAAGATCGCGGCCTCGAATTCCGGCCGGCAGCGCGTCCGGTCGATATCCTCGATCCTCAACAGGAAACGGCCGCCCATGGCTGCCGCCATGTCGTGATTGAGGATCGCCGACAGGGCGTGGCCGAGATGCAGGAGACCGTTCGGACTCGGCGCGAAACGAAAAACCGGTTGTTCTGGTCGTGAAATCGGCATTCTTTTCCTTTGCCATGGAAGCGTTGTAAAGATCACCCGCTTTCTACAGGGCCGTGTGCGTGTCAGACGCAAGGGACGCTGTAGCACTTTGGTTTTGCTGCAAGTGTCCTTCAATCGGCGGCGATTCAAGGACACTTTCAGTGGGAGGATGCATGCGGATTATCCGGACACACGAGGATATAGAGGCCGGTCTTGCCGGTCTGGTGATGCTCGATGCCCGGCTCGAACACGTCATCGACAAGGCGGGGCCGGTACCCTTGAGGCGCACCAACCCCGGTTATCGCGGCCTCGCCAACATAATCGTCTCCCAGATGGTTTCGAAGGCGAGCGCGGCGGCGATCTGGAACCGGATGGAGGCGTCGCTCGGCGAGATCACCGCAGACGCGGTGCTTGCGCTCGACGACGACGATTGCCGACGCTTCGGTTTGTCCCGGGCCAAGGCCGATACGCTGAGAAGGGTCGCCGCTGCCGCGACCGCGGGCGAGATCGATCTCGACGCCATCTGCAACGCGGAAGCGGTTAAGGCAATTCACGAACTGACGGCGATCAAGGGTATCGGCCGCTGGACCGCCGAAGTCTATCTGCTCTTCTGCGCCGGCCATCCGGATGTGTTCCCGGCCGGCGATGTCGCCCTGCAGAATGCCGTCGGCCATGCGCTCGGGCTCGAACTGCGACCGACGGCAAGCGAGGTCGATTCGCTCGCGGGCGGCTGGTCGCCATGGCGCAGTGTCGCCGCGCGGCTATTTTGGGCCTATTATGCGCAGGAAATGCGCCGCGATGCGCTTCCCGTGACGCCCTGAAGAAAAAAGCGGATCCTTTACTCCCTTTTCTTTGTGGCTTCACAATCCTGTCGCAACGCGCCTAATATAGAAGAGGCAGATGCCGAATCGCTCAGGAGAATACGCTTGACGATTGCAGTCTCACCTCAGGCCCTGCCGGCGCTCGTGTTGAACGCCGACTATAGGCCGCTGAGTTATTATCCCTTGTCGCTCTGGTCCTGGCAGGACGCGATCAAGGCGGTCTTTCTCGACCGTGTGACAATCCTCGCCGAATACGAACACTCCGTCTCGTCGCCGAGTTTCTCGATGCGGCTGCCGAGCGTCGTCTGTCTCAAGAGCTATGTCCAGCCGTCACGCCACCCGGCCTTTACCCGGTTCAACGTTTTCCTGCGGGATAAATTCGAGTGCCAGTACTGCGGCTCACCGGACGACCTGACCTTCGACCACGTGGTCCCGCGTGCCCATGGCGGCCAGACCACCTGGGAAAACGTCGTCGCCGCCTGTTCTCCGTGCAATCTGCGCAAGGGCAGCAAGCTGCCGAAGCAGGCAGGCATGTTCCCGCATCAGAAGCCCTATCATCCGACGGTCCAGGATCTGCACAATAACGGCCGGCTTTTTCCGCCGAACCATCTGCACGACAGCTGGATGGACTATCTCTACTGGGATGTCGAGCTGCAGCCGTAAGGGCGTCGGTGCCGCTGCCGGTGCTGCGGGCTTACGCCTTCAAGGCACCACGCAAAGCGATCGCTGCAAGAACGAGGCTCGCGATAACGTTCCAGCCTGCGAAAGAAAGCCCGAGCACGCGCATTGCCGCGTCGCTGCAGGAAGGCGCGTGTTTGGCGTCGAGATCGCCGAGCAGGTCGCCGACGTCGGGAGAGATGCCCTGCGCCGTGGTGGCGCAAGTCGAGGGTCCTTCCCAGAAATGCCACTCCGCGCCGGCATGATAGACGCCGAGGCCGGCGCCGACCAGCATCAGGATGCCGACGGCGAGCAGCAGCGTGCGCGTGGTCCAGGCGGGCAGCTTCAGGACACTGGCGAGGATGGCGAGAACACCGAGCGGTATGCCGTAATAATAGGGATCGCGCTGGAGCAGGCAGAGCGCGCAGGGTATGTAGCCACCGATGTGCTCGAAGCCGAGCGCCCCACCGACGGTCGCCACCATGCCGATGGTGACGAGCACGGCGCAAAGAAACTGCCGGCGCTGAGCAAACGAAGCCTCGATCATGCACACCTCTCGCCGCGCGCAGAGCGGCGAACATGTCGCCCGGGCGCCCGTTAAATCGAATTCCGGCTTCTTAGGCAGGATTGCTCCCTCTGTAAATCGCCTCGTGCGTTCAACCGCTTGCACGCTTTTGTGATCGGCCGGAGCGGGGCGGAGAAGAACGGAAGCGGGTTTGTGCGCTTGCGGTTCCCCGGGGCGACCGCTGCCGTTCGTGCCGCATCGGACCAAATTCATGCGATCGACGAAAATCGCAAACTTCGCGGTTGACCGGCGCGAAAACGATCGTGTAAATCCCAAGCGCTGATATCACGCAAGCCTCTAGCCCCATTGGCGGAATTGGTAGACGCGCTCGACTCAAAATCGAGTTCCGAAAGGAGTGCTGGTTCGACTCCGGCATGGGGCACCATCCTGCTACCGCGACCTTTGCGCGTCTGTACGGAGAACGGCACAGACTTCGTGGAAGTGCTCTAACGGCGCTTGCCCTTGAGCGACAACACCAGCGTCATGGGATGGTTGGGTGAGCACTGGAAGCCGTAATGTTCGTAAAAGGCTTTCGCCTCGCCCGAGATGGCATGCACGAGCAAGCCCCGTATTCCCATGATGTCGGCCGCCTGCGAGGACCGCAGGACGGCATCTTGCAATAGCGCCGCGCCCAACCCTTTGCCCTGCCAGTCGCGGTCGATAGCAAGGCGACCGAGCACCGCCATCGGGATGGGATCCGGCATGTTGCGCCGGACAGAGCTCGGCGCGTCGGCCAGATCGAGGGCACCGGATGCAAGGCAGTAATAGCCGACCACGCGCCATTCTTCAGCGATAACATAGGTGCGCGACGCGCCACTGGCCTGATTAGCGTGCGCACGGCGGCGCAGCCAGTCATCGAGCGTGTCGTTGCCGCTCTGGAAAAGATCGAAGTCGTGGGCTTCACCAAGAGGCGTCGGCGCCGACAGCATCAGGACTGCCAGGGTTTCGGCGCATTCATCAGGCGTTCGAAGCCGTCGCCACTTGGCGGCTGGTCAAGAATGTCTAGGTAGTGCCGATAGCTGTGCTCATCGACCCGCACCAGCGTCTGATCGAGCAGCGTGTCTTCGGCCGCGCGGTAGGCTGCGTCGATCATAAAATCGGAGCGGGTCTTGCCGCGAATGCTCGCGGCGCGATCGATCACCTTGCGTATATCCTCTCGGATTCGCAGGTTGACGGGCTTCGCGTGGGTGTCAGTCGACGATTTCGTGGCCATGAAGGACTCCTTCCACGGCGCATGATAGCATATCCAGATACACAATGTGTATCCGCCCCGGCGAATTTTCGTGCGGGACGCTTCTGAAGCGCAGTGGAATCGTGATGAGGCCTGCGTCTGCTCCGCTTCCCCGTCGGCTGCCCCATTGAATTCGCCCGCCCGCAAATGTTAGCTGCGTTGCAGCAATCTCAGTGCAGCAGGCCCATGCTCCCGAAGATCGAAGACTACGACGAACTCTATCGCGAATTCCGCTGGCGGATCCCTGAGAGGTTCAATATCGGCGTGGCCGTGAGCGACGCCTGGGCCGCGCGTGATCCGGAGCGCATCTGTCTTCAGCATTTCAGCCCGGACGGCGCGCATCTTGCGCTGACCTATCGCGACTTCGCCGCGCGTTCGTCCGCCTTTGCCGGCGGGCTTGCCGCGCATGACGTGGGCTCCGGCGAACGCGTCGCCATCCTGCTGCCGCAGGGTTTCGAGGCGGCGATCGCCCATGCGGCGATCTATAAACTGGGCGCCATCGCGCTGCCGCTGGCACTGCTCTTCGGCGTCGAGGCGCTTGCCTATCGGCTGAAGGATGCGGGCGCGGCAGCAGTCGTCACCAATCGCTTCGGCTATGAGCGGCTTGCGGCGATCCGCGGCGAGCTGCCGGAACTTCGTCTGGTCGTGCTGGCCGAGGAGGACGAGAAGCCCGGAACGGTTCGTTTCCGCGACCTTGCGGCAGGGCAGGGCCGCTTCGACCCCGCGGAGACGAAGCCGGACGATCCGGCGCTGATGATCTACACCTCGGGAACGACCGGACCGCCGAAGGGGGCCTTGCACGGCCACCGCGTGCTGCTCGGCCATCTGCCGGGATTTCAGTTCCATCATCATTTCCTGCCACAGCCGGGCGACCGCATGTGGACGCCCGCCGACTGGGCCTGGGCAGGCGGTCTCCTGAACGCTCTGCTGCCGTCGCTTTTCTTCGGTGTGCCCGTGGTTTCCTCGCCCGCGCAGAAATTCGATGCGCATATGGCGTTCCGGATCATCGAAGAGATGGAGGTGCGCAACGCCTTCATCCCGCCGACGGCGCTCAGGCTCCTCAAATCCGTCGAGCGGCCGCGCGATCGCTACGCGCTCAAGCTCCGCACCGTCGGTTCGGCGGGAGAGGCGCTCGGGCGGGAGACCTTCGAATGGGCCAGGGCGGCGCTCGGCGTCGAGGTGAGCGAATTCTACGGCCAGACGGAATGCAATATCGTCATCTCCTCTGCGACCGATCTCGGCGTGGCGAAGGCCGGCTCGATGGGCAAGGCGGCACCGGGTCATCAGGTCGCGATCATCGACGGCGAGGGGCGGGTGCTGCCGCCCGGCACGGTCGGGCAGGTGGCGATCAGGCGTCCCGATCCGGTGATGTTCCTCGGCTATTGGCGCAACGAAGAGGCGACCGAGGCCAAGTTTATCGGCGACTGGATGACCACCGGCGACCAGGGCGTCATGGACGAAGAGGGCTATTTCACCTTTTTCGGCCGTGACGACGACGTCATCACGTCGTCAGGCTATCGCATCGGTCCGAGCGAGATCGAGGATTGTCTCGCCGGGCACCCGGACGTCCAGCTCGCCGCGGCCGTCGGCAAACCGGACCCGCTCCGGACCGAGATCGTCAAGGCCTATGTCGTGCTGAAACCCGGCGTCGCTGCCGGCGACGAGACCGCGGCAGGGATCCGCGACTGGGTGAAGAACAGGCTGTCGATGCATGAATATCCGCGCGAGATCGCTTTCGTCGACAGCCTGCCTTTGACCACCTCGGGCAAGGTGATCCGCCGGCTTCTGCGGGAGAAGGCGGCGGCAGAGGCGCGCGCCGCGTCCGGCGGCTGACGGCCGGCTGCAAGATCAGCGGCCTGCCAGCGCCCGGATCTTTTCACGCAGCAGCCGGGCCATGTTTCGGGTATTGCGATAAAGATGGAGCTGCGCGGCGACCTGGCGCACGTCGCGGTCGCGGTTCTGTGCCAGCCCGATCACGAGCGTGCCCATTTCCTCCCGCTCCTGCCACAGGCGGCTCATCACCGGATGATCGGGCACCGCGCAGGAGTCGGAGCGGATGATATTGGCATCGTCGAGATGCCACTCCGTGAGCTCCGCGACAAGCAGCTTGCCCGGGGAGTATTTTGCGTAGCGCTCGTCATAGGCGGTCTTCCAGGCAAAGGCTTCGCCGGCCATCAGCAGAACGATGACGGTCGCGATCGCCTTGCCGTCCAGGTCGAGCGTGTGAATGCGCACGCTGTCAGCCTCGGCGAGATTGTTTACCGCTTCCCTCGCGAAAGCGGCGCGGAACCGGTCCATGATCATGGCGCTGCGTTCGCGGCCTTTCCAGCCGGACGCTTCGAGGACCAGGAACTCCTCCATGCGCAGGCGGATCTCATCGGGTTGGCGCGCGACATTGTAAACCAGCGCCCCCTGCTTCGCGAGATTGTTCCACTGCCGCTTCAGCTCCCTCAGGTGCTGGGAGCTCACGGCCTCGCGCAAATAGGTGGGGCCGTCCAGCAGGCTTTCGAGCATCGGCCGGCTGAATGTATCGGTCACCGTCAGCGGCAGGTTTTCGCCGATCGCAACGGCACGGGCAAGCTGCGCAAATTTGCCGTTCAACCTGATATCCGGAAGCACGAGCACCGGCGGCAGGCCGGCGGAAGGTGCGGCCAGCGCTTGATAAAGATTGCTGATCGTTTCGGCCGCGTCCTCCGCATCGAGGAGAGGCGTGCCGAGCGGCCCGAAGGGATTGGACCAGGCGCGAATAATGGTCGCGCCGATCGAAAAACCCGGCTTTTCTATCGAGAACGGCATCAGAAAGCGGAGGCGGCTTCTCTGCTCGCTTTGGTCGCGGATGACCGCAAGCCGGATCACCCGGTCCTCGAGGCGCGGCATGGCGGGCGCGAGAAAGCGCCCGGTAAAGAAGACGTTCTGCTCGATGGCGCGATTGGAGAGAAAGTCGAGCTCCCGCTGCAGGTCGTATCCGGCTCTCGCCGGATAGACCGCGAGGTGCCGTCCGGGCCTTCCGACCATCAATGTCCGTTCGGACTGCAACGTATCGGGTCCGGATTGCGCGAGGCCGCCAAGCAGGCGGTTGGCGCTGCCGTTCACGTCTGCGGGAAGGACATTGCCGATCATGGCTCAAATCGCCTCGTTCTTGTTGTTCATGCGCCCCGCGCCGGCAACGGCCCGCAGGGGAAAGCCGAAAGTGCGCCTGACGGCGAAATGCAGGATGGCTGCCTCCACGAACATCGCGCCGGCAGTGGCGGCAGCTGCGCCCGTCAGGCCGAAGACCGGGATGAGTGTCACGTTCAAGGCGATGTTGGCTCCGAGCGCAGCCGCATAGAGCAGGACGCAGAGCTTTTGCCGCCCCGCCATCGTGAGCAGCGTTTCGGCCGGCCCGACAAATGCCTTGGCGAGAATTCCCGTCAGCAGGATCGCCATCAAGGGGGCGCCGGTGGTGAAGGCCGGGCCAAACAGCGAAAGCAGCATGTTGCCGGCTGCGAGTACGCAGCCGCCGATCACCAGGGACGGCCAGAAGGACCAGCGCGCGCTTTCGACAGCGATTTCCGCCAGCTGCCGGCGGTCGCCTGCGGCCATTGCCGCGGAGAAACGCGGACCTGCCGCTGCCTTGACGGCGAACATGACGAAATGGACGAGTGCCATGGTCTTGGCCGCCGCAAAATAAACCGCCACATCGTCGGGTTTCAGATAGAGGCCCACGATGACGACGTCGGAATTGGTGAGCAGGAACCCGAAACCGTCGACCAGAAAAATGGGAAGGGAGACGCTGAGCCACCGCCCGAGCTCGATCTTCATCGGTCCGCGCACGTAATGGCGGCCGAGCCGCCATGCCATCGTCACGAATTGTCCGAGCGTGGTGACATAGGCCGCCGCCAGCGCAGCGCCCATGGCTGTCGTCGCGTCGCGCGGAAGCCCGGCGGCGATCGCGATGACCATGAAACCGAGAATCAGCAGCGGCCGCACGAGATAGGTCGGGCTCATCGCGACGATGGGCCAGCTATGCGCCCGCGCGGTGCCGTCCAGTACATCGCCGAGCGCGATCATCGGCAAGGTGAACAGGCCGAGATAGAGGGGAATCACATAGTAGCTTTCGATGGCGGAGCCGAAGAGCCAGAGGCCGGCTCCGCCGACGGCGGCGAGCACGGTCGCGGAAAGCATCGCAAAGACGCGCGCCGTCGTGGTCAGGCCGCGGATATTCGCAAGCGCGGCGGTCGTATGGTATTCCGGCAGAAAGCGGATCACGGTCGCATGGAAGCCGAGGCAGGACAGGTTTCCGAAGAGGACGACCAGCACCCAAACGAAAATGAAGATGCCGTATTCGAACTCGCCGACGAGGCGCGCAAGGACGATTTGCGAGACGAAGGCGATGGCTGCGCTGACGATGCGGATCAGAAAGGCGATGAGCGCCACGCGCTGTGCACGGTTCCTGGGATCGTCCCCCGCAAGAAGCGGCGCGAGGCCGTGCAGGAGACGAGGCAGGCGATATCTCAGCGCCGACGGCAGCATTCGTCCGGCCGATTGACATACCGCCATGAACACGAGGACACCCTGACATTACGCAATACTGGGCTTCACTTCTGTCAGATCAGCGTTAACAAAGGGTTCAGCACCCTCGCTTGAGAGCGGGGAAGCCGGGCTCTTGCCCGACTTCCTCTTCAATCATGCCTGCGCATGCCTTCTGGAATGCAACTGCCGGCGCGCGATCAGCACGACAACGGCCATAATCGAGGCATAGACGACAAGCGGCCACGCGCTGTCGCCGGGCAGTCCGATCACGAGCAGTGTCCCCGCCGTCCCGACGATGAGGCTTTGGACGCAGAAATAGACTGCGACCGCCGAACCCGCCATGTCTCCAAAATCCTCGAGAGCGCCGTTTGCGGTCACCGATACGGTGAAGACGATGCCGACCGCCATCACCCACATCGGCATGACGAAGGTCCAGGACGAAGGGACGCCGAACGTTTCCCCGGCAATCAGGAGCGCTGCCCCGAGAAGCAACATGCACATGCCCCGCAGGAGGCTGCCCGAAGTTCCCCATCGGGAGACGAACCGCTCGGCAAAGCGCGCCGTGATGATCATCACGATTGCTACAGTTGCAAAGGCGAGGCTGAACTGCAGCTCCGAATATCCTGCCTTGTCGATCAGCACGCGCGGCGAGGTGGAAAAGAACACGAAGAACGTGCCCATGGCGGCGCTGAAGCCGAGGGTATAGGTCCAGAAGGCGAGGCTGCGGAAAAGGGGGCCGAATGCGTGCCGCGACAGCGCTGCCGCCGAAGGGCGGGATTCATGCCAGCGAGGCAGTGCCTGCAGCAGCGCGATTATGGCTAATGCACCCAGCGTAACGAAGATCGAGCGCCATCCGAACCTCTCCGCCAGCATGGCACCGGCTATCGGCCCCAGAGCGGGAACGAATGCCAGAATGGAACTGAACAGGCTGTAGATGACCACGCTTTCCGGGCGGTCGGCATATACATCCCGGATCGTTGCAAAGGCGGCCACCAGGGCCGCAGATGCGCCAACCGCCTGCAGGAAGCGGAAGACGACGAAGGGGATGGCGCTGGAGGAAGCCGCGAGGCAGAACGATGCCGCGGCGAACAGCATCGCTCCGCCGATCAGGACTGGCCGTCGCCCGATGCGGTCGGAGACGGGCCCGAAGACGATCTGGCCGAGGCCGAGCATCACCATATAGAGGCTCAGCGTGAGCTGAACCACGGCGGGGCTGGTGCCGAGAATACCGGGCATCGCAGGAACGATCGGGAGATAAATATCCATGGCCAGAGAGGCGAGGATATCGAAGGGCGCCATCAGCAGCAGCGCTGCCGGCAGCGAATAGCGCCAGACATGGTTTTTTGTAGGCATGGAAAGACATCCGCTCAAATGAGGAACATTCGGCGGCGGTCTGCCTGCGGCACGGGGGGTCGGCTCGACAGACGCCGCAACAACAAGGAAAAGCGTTGTTGCGGCTTACTTGTCCGACGACTTTTGAGCTCCCATGCTACGGCTCCATGCACATCTTGAGGCGAAGTTGCCTGCCATGTCAGTGGCAGGCCGACAATCGTCCGCGCGCCCGACGGGACGCGCAGCGCCGTGCGGTCAGGCTTCGTAAATGCCGTGGCAATGCTTGTATTTCTTGCCCGAGCCGCAGGGGCAGGCTTCGTTGCGTGCGACCTTACCCCAGGTGGAAGGGTCGGCCGGATCGCGGTTCGCAGGGGCGACCGCCAGCAGCGTCTCGCCGGCCTGCGCGAAGTCGTCCTCGCCTGTCAGGGGATCGATATGATGCGCCTGCATCGGCGGCAGCGGCTGCGGTTCCTCCGGCGCCTCGCGGACCAGTTCGACCCGCATCAGCTGCGCCGTGACCGCCTGGCGCAGATTGCCGAGGAGGGCCTGGAAGAGCTCGAAAGCCTCGGACTTGTATTCCTGCAGCGGATCGCGCTGGGCGTAGCCGCGGAAGCCGATGACCGACCGCAGGTGGTCGAGGTTGACGATATGCTCGCGCCAGAGATGGTCGAGCGTCTGGAGAACGACCGAGCGCTCGACATATTGCATGATTTCGGGGCCGAAACGCTCTGCGCGCTCGGCAGCCGCCTTGTCCACCGCGGCAGTGATGCGCTCGCGGATATCGTCCTCGGCGATGCCTTCTTCGGCGACCCATTCGGCGATTGGCAGGTCGAGATTGAAATACTGCTGGACGTCGGCCTTCAGCCCCTCGGCATCCCATTTTTCGGCATAGGCCCGCTCCGGGATGCGCTTGGCGACGATTTCCTCGATCACTTCGTTGCGCATGTCGGTCACCGTATCGGTGACGCTCTCCGCGTCCATCAGTTCGATGCGCTGCTCGAAGATGACCTTGCGCTGGTCGTTGAGCACATCGTCGTACTTGAGGAGATTCTTGCGGATGTCGAAGTTGCGCGCCTCGACCTTCTTCTGGGCGCGTTCGAGCGCCTTGTTGATCCAGGGATGGACGATCGCCTCGCCTTCCTTCAGGCCGAGCTTCTGCAGCATTCCGTCCATGCGGTCGGAGCCGAAGATGCGCATCAGATCGTCCTGAAGCGACAGGTAGAACTTCGAGCGGCCCGGGTCGCCTTGGCGGCCCGAGCGGCCACGCAGCTGGTTGTCGATGCGGCGGCTTTCGTGCCGTTCGGTGGCAAGGACGTAGAGCCCGCCGGCGGCGAGCGCCTTTTCCTTGAGTTTCTGGACCTCTTCGCGGATCGCCTTTTCGCGCGCCTCGCGCTCCGGCCCGGGCTCGACATCGGCCAGCTCCTGCTGGATCCGCATGTCGGGGTTGCCGCCGAGCTGGATGTCGGTGCCGCGGCCGGCCATGTTAGTGGCGATCGTGACCGCGCCGGGGACACCGGCCTGCGCGACGATATAGGCTTCCTGTTCGTGATAGCGGGCGTTCAGCACCTGGAACTTGGAGAAGCCGCTCTTCTTCAGCATATCGGCGAGAAGTTCTGACTTCTCGATGGAGGTGGTGCCGACGAGCATCGGCTGGCCGCGCTCATGTGCGGATTTGATCTCGTCGATGATCGCCTTGAATTTTTCGCCGACGGTGCGATAGACCTCGTCGTCCTCGTCGATGCGCTTGATCGGCAGGTTGGTCGGCACCTCGAGAACTTCGAGGCCGTAGATGTTGCCGAATTCCTCCGCTTCCGTCGCTGCCGTACCGGTCATGCCCGCAAGTTTGTCGTACATGCGGAAATAGTTCTGGAAGGTGATCGAGGCGAGCGTCTGGTTCTCGGGCTGGATCTGCACCTTTTCCTTGGCTTCGAGCGCCTGGTGCTGGCCTTCGGAATAGCGGCGGCCGGGCATCATGCGTCCCGTAAACTCGTCGATGATGACGATCTCGCCGTTGCGTACGATATAGTCCTTGTCGCGGGTGAAGAGTTTGTGGGCCTTCAAGGCGTTGTTGACGTGGTGAACGATCGCCACGTTCTCGATGTCGTAGAGCGATTCGCCCTTCAACAGGCCGGCCTCGCGCAGCATGTTCTCGAGCTTCTCGGTGCCTTCTTCCGAGAAGTTGGCCGAGCGCTGCTTCTCGTCGATTTCATAGTCTTCCGGCGACAGGAGCGGAATGAATTCGTTGATGGTGTTGTAGAGATCGGAGCGGTCGTCGAGCGGGCCGGAGATGATGAGCGGCGTGCGCGCCTCGTCCACCAGGATCGAGTCGACTTCGTCGACGATGGCGAAGAAGTGGCCGCGCTGGACCATCTGCCCGCGCTCGTACTTCATGTTGTCGCGGAGATAGTCGAAGCCGAGCTCGTTGTTCGTCGCATAGGTAACGTCGCAGGCATAGGCGTCGCGGCGTTGCTCGTCGGAAAGACCGTGGACGATGACGCCGGTGGTCATGCCCAGGAAGCCGTAGATGCGGCCCATCATGCCGGCGTCGCGCTGGGCGAGATAGTCGTTGACGGTGACGACATGCACGCCCTTGCCGGCGAGCGCATTGAGATAGACGGGAAGGGTTGCGACGAGCGTCTTGCCTTCACCGGTCTTCATTTCCGCGATGGCGCGCTCGTGCAGGATCATGCCGCCGATCAGCTGGACGTCGAAAGGGCGCAGCCCGAGGACGCGAAGCGCAGCCTCGCGAACGACCGCAAAGGCCGGCACGAGAATATCGTCCAGGGTCTTGCCATCGGCGAGCTCACGGCGAAATTCCGCCGTCTTCGCCGCCAAGGCCTCGTCGCTCAGCGCCTTCATTTCCGCTTCGAGAGCATTGATGGCGTCCACCCGTCCCTTGTAGCCGCGGACGCGGCGATCGTTGGCGGAACCAAACAACTTGCGGGCAAAGCCGCCGAGACTGACCATGCAAATGGTCCTTTCCTTATTTGTCGCCTGGGGTTTCAGGCGCGCGGTCGAAAAACCGCGTCACGCCGCGAAACGCCCGGAAACTGTTCTGGACGCGAGGTTGCGTGACAGATAAGAGGGGGGTCGGATTATGTCAACGCACTTGCACGGCCGGACGGCTACAGAACCGCCACATTCTGGTTGTTGTGCAGCCCCTCGGGGCCGGAGGCAATCGCGCTGGCGGCCAATGGTGAAAGGTTAGAAACATGTCTAGATACAAGACCCTTGCGGCCGCGGCACTGGTCGCGATGATGGCGGCGGGTGTCGCCCGCGCCGAAGGGACCGATCCGGTCATCGCGAAAGTCGGCGACCAGGAAATCCGCCAGTCGGAACTTGATCTCGCAATCACGAGCCTCGATCCGCAGCTCCAGCGGATGCCCGACGAACAGAAGCGCGCGGCAGCACTTTCGGCCGTCATCGACGTCAAGCTTCTTTTGAAGCACGCCGAGAAGGAAGGACTTCAGAACGACGAGGCGTTCAAGCAGCGCGTCGCCTTCCTGACCGAACGCGAATTGCACAACGCCTTCTTCAAGAAGCACGTGGTCGATGCCGTAACTTCGGAAGAAGTGAAGGCGCGCTACGACAAGGAAGTCGCAGCGATTCCGCCGCAGGAAGAGGTCAAGGCCCGCCATATCCTCGTCAAGACCGAAGACGAGGCGAAGGACGTCATCAAGGAACTCGACGCGGGCAAGAACTTCGCCGATCTTGCGAAGGCCAAGTCCACCGACCCGAACAAGGAAGAGGGCGGCGATCTCGGCTACTTCACCAAGGGCCGCATGGTACCTGAATTCGAGACGGCCGCCTTCGCGCTCGAAAAGGGCGCCTATACGAAGACGCCGGTCAAGACGCAGTTCGGCTTCCATGTGATCCTCATCGAGGACAAGCGTCCCCAGGCTCCGCCGACGCTCGAACAGGTCGAGCCGCAGGTTCGCCAGCTCGTCATGCGTGACAAGTACCTCGAGCTTCTGAATTCCGCGAAGGAGAGCACTGCGGTCGAAATCTCCGATCCGGCGCTCAAGAAGGCCTATGACGAGGCCGGCAAGCCGCAGGAAACCAAGTAATTACGGCCGGGCGGCCCCTTCGTGAGGCGCGCCCCGAGCGGAGGCTGAGGTCGCTCGCATCTGCTCCGCTCTGCCTTCAAAGATCCGGATGCCCGACGGCTGAATGCCGTTCGGGCATTTCGCACAACATCCGAGGCTTCTGAAAAGCAGGTTCAATCCCATGTCCGGTTCCGTCTCTCCGCTTGCTCCGAAAACCTTTGCCGAAATGCCGGCCCTTCGCGGCGTACGCATGGCGACCGCTGCCGCAGGGATCAAGTATAAGAACCGGACCGACGTGCTGATGATGCTCTTCGACCGGCCGGCATCCGTGGCCGGCGTGTTCACGCGGTCGAAGTGCCCCTCCGCTCCGGTCGATCATTGCCGGCAGAACCTGCCGGGCGGCATTGCGCGCGCCGTCGTCGTCAACTCGGGCAATGCCAACGCGTTCACCGGCAAGAAGGGCAGGGAGGCGACCAGGCTCACGGCCGAGGCCGCGGCAAAGGCCGTCGGTTGCAGCGAGGCGGAGGTCTTCCTGGCGTCGACGGGCGTCATCGGCGAGCCGCTCGACGCCACCAAGTTCGCCGGTGTTCTCGATGAGCTCGCCGCGTCCGCCACCCAGGACTTCTGGTTCGAAGCGGCCAAAGCGATCATGACGACCGATACCTATCCGAAGGTTGCCACCCGCAGCGCCGAGATCGGCGGTGTCAAGGTCGCGATCAACGGGATCGCCAAGGGCGCCGGGATGATCGCGCCCGACATGGCGACCATGCTCTCCTTCGTCGTCACCGATGCGGACATTGCCCCGGCGGCGCTTCAGGCACTGCTTCAGGCAGGCGTCGAACCCACCTTCAATTCGGTGACGGTCGACAGCGACACGTCCACCTCCGACACGCTGATGCTGTTTGCGACCGGTGCGGCGGCAGGCGATGGCCAGGCGAAGGTCGAGGACGCGGCCGACCCGCGTCTCGACGGGTTCCGCGCCGCGCTCGACGATCTGCTGCGTGATCTGGCGTTGCAGGTCGTGCGCGACGGCGAGGGCGCGCGCAAGATGGTCGAGGTGACGGTCGAGGGCGCGGAAAACGATGCCGCCGCCAAACGTATCGCACTTTCGATAGCCAATTCGCCGCTCGTCAAAACGGCGGTTGCGGGCGAGGACGCCAATTGGGGGCGCGTCGTCATGGCCGTCGGCAAGTCGGGAGAGATGGCCGAGCGCGACCGGCTGGCGATCTGGTTCGGCGATATCCGCGTCGCAGTCGAGGGCGAGCGCGATCCGGCCTATTCGGAAGCGGCCGCGACTGCGGTCATGCAGGGCGAGACCATTCCGATCCGCGTCGATATCGGTCTGGGTTCGGGCCGCGCCACGGTCTATACCTGCGACCTGACCAAGGAATATGTCGAAATCAACGGCGATTACAGAAGCTGATACGGTCGAGGAGTTGAGAGAGCGGGTTGCGGCCGGAAAGCCGCGCGCTCTTTCCGGCCCCGCAGCATTCAAGGCTATGGACATGACATCGAACGGCAGAGAGCCGCCCGGCGACGGGGCGGGGAACGGGGAAACGGTCGCGGTCGACCTACCGAGCGTGCGGCGGCTGGAAGCAGTGGGTTTTCGCGCCTGGCCGGCCTCGTCGGTGCAATATGATGGCAGCTGGCTTATCCGTCTGACGGCGGGGCACCCTTCCAAGCGCCTGAATTCCGTCAACCCGCTCGATCCGTCCGACTATCGCGACATAGCCATCCGGTTGGAGAAGGCGCGCAGGCTTTTTGCCGAATCGGGCCGCTCGCTCACGGTTCGCCAGACGCCGCTGACGCCGCCGAAGATGATCGACCATATGGATGGCGAGGGCTGGACGTCGTTCGCGCACAGCCTGGTTCTGGCGCTCGACCTGGCGGAGCGCGATTTCAGCGAAGGCATCGACCATCTGCCGATCAAGGATGTCGGCCGTTTCGTGGATGCCCGCATCCTGATCGGCAGGGATCCTCCGGAAGCCAAGCAGGCGCTGACCGGGATCATCAACGCCATCAAGCCCGAATGCGGCCTGTTCCTGTTCGAGGACCGAAAGATCGGGCCGACGGCGGTGTCGCTCGTCGTGCACGACAATGATCTTGCCGGCATCATGCAGTTCGCGGTTGCCGAAGCGGTTCGCCGGCGAGGGGTCGGCAGTGCTCTCCTCGACGCCTCGCTCCGTTGGGCACGTCTCAAGGGCGCGAAGAAGGCCTGGTTGCAGGTGGAGGCCGACAACGGGGCTGCGATCGAGCTTTATCGCAAGGCCGGTTTCACCGAGGTCTACCGCTATCTCTATCGAACGCCGAAGGTTTGACAGACATGCAGGGTAAGAAGATCGTGCTCGTTGCCGCCTGCGCGCTCGTCGATGCCGATGGACGCGTTCTGCTGGCGCAACGCCCGGAAGGCAAGCCTCTCGCGGGCCTGTGGGAGTTCCCGGGCGGCAAGGTCGAGAGCGGCGAGACCCCGGAGGAGACGTTAATCCGCGAGCTCGAAGAGGAGCTCGGCATCCGCACCAAAGTCGCCTGCCTCGCGCCGCTGACATTCGCGAGCCACGGCTACGACGACTTTCACCTCCTGATGCCGCTTTACATCTGCCGTCGCTACGAGGGGTTTGCCGAAGGCCGCGAAGGCCAGGCTATCAAGTGGGTGCGCCCGAAGGCGTTGCGCGACTACGCCATGCCGCCCGCCGACGAGCCGCTGATCCCGTTCCTGATGGATTTGCTTTAGAAGCACTTCCAGGAAAAGCGTGTAACGTTTTTCCGTGCGGAAGGGCTGTTTCAATGAATCAGTGAAACGCCCTGACAGAGCCGTGAAGAACTTCGCCCTGGGCGCGCAATCCCGCTAAATTCGATAATTCGTTAATCGAACGTTTATCACCCTCGGGCAAGATGGGGTCAGTTCCGGCGCGCGTCACCTCGACGGCGCCGTTTTCGGGCAGTTGTGGTCAGGACGAGGCTTTGGGAAGGGTGCTTCGCCCGCCGCTCTTTACGTGTTTCATGAGGCTGGGATGGTGGACGAGGATTTCTGGAGGACGGTTCAGGACAAGGATCTGGTGACGAGCCAGTCCCGCCGGACAGGCGTGCTCAATCTGTCGCTGCTGTTCGGCACGGCGGTCATTGCGCTGACGCTCATCCTTACGCCGATGCTGTCGTCCAAAAGCGACAAGCGAATGCTTGCGAACACGCCGATCGACTATGACAACATCTCGACGGGCTCCATACCCTCGGGCGGTACGGCCAAGCGCTACACCGTTCGGCGCAGCGTGCTTCAGGAGATGCCGGGTGCCGTCTGCATCATCGATGCCGATGGCAGCAGGAGTGGATGCTGAGCGCAGCGGAGCGCCGAAAGGCGACGCTGAGCTTCAATCTTTTGAAACTACGCACTTCCTGAGCGGCTGGAGGACCAATGGAGACGCTGAGACGCCTGCTTCGAGACCAAGACGGCGCTACGGCGGTGGAATACGGACTCCTGGCCGCGCTGATCTCGGTCGGCGTTCTCATCGGCCTGCAGAATTTCTCCGGCGCACTGCTCGGCATGCTGACCTTCGTCACCAACACGATCGAGGCAGCCTGGATCTAAGAGCCTAGATCACGGCTCGCCTTCATCCTTGAGCTTGTGCTCGCTCGCGCCAAGCGCGTCGGACAGTCTCTGCTTTGCCGAGCCGGGTTTGAGCGGCTTCTGCTGACTCTCGTGCGGCGCCCAGCCCGAAAGATAAATGATCGAGAAGGTCGCGCGGATGCGCCCGTCCGGATCGGAGAAGCGCTGCGCGTAGATTTCTGCGGCTCTGAGAAAGAAGCCCCGCGGCATCGGCTTGCGATTGCGCGAAGCGAGCGGGTTCGTCATGCCCATTGCGCGCAAGTCGCGGATGAGGCCGAAAAGCGAATCGTAGCGGACGGTGTAGGTCTCGGTATCCGCCACCGGCAGGGCAAAGCCCGCCCGCTGCAGAAGGGCTCCCATGTCGCGCACGTCGGCGAAGGGGATCACCCGGGGGCTCGCCCCGCCCGTCAGTTCCGCCTCGGCTGCGAGAAGCGCCTCGCGCAGCTCCTGCAGCGTGCCGCTGCCGGGTATTGCGGCAAGGAACAATCCGTCGGGCTTCAGCACGCGGCGCGCCTGGATGAAGACGCCGGGCGTATCGTTGGTGAGATGGAGCGACAGTGGCGACACAAGGAGATTGAGCGACGCCGGTTCGGCCGGGATGCGCTCCAGAGGCGCCTCCGTCACCGGCTCGCCGGCCGAACCGAAGGCGCTGTCGGTTTCCACCCGCTCGATCGCGCCGACCTTGCCGGTCGTGGCAAGGCTGCGCGCGGCGGCACCCGTATAGCCGTGCAGCTCCATGGCCGTTTCGAACTGCCGTTCGACGACGCTTACGCGCTCGGCAAGTTCCTGTGCGACGATGTCGAGCAGGAAGCCTGCCTTCTCGTCGCCCTGGCGCAGCGCGCGCCGGCGGTGCGCCTCGACGAGGCTCTGGTCAAAGATGATTTCCACGACAGTCTCTCCGAAATCGCGGGGTGCGACAGAAACCCTGCAGCGCCGCGCGTCTTATCGGACGCGCAGAGGACGCTGCAGCGCTTTAAAACTTGCTGCACCCTCTGTCCTCTGCTCAGTTAGGGTCTAACGCGACAGACAGCAACACGAATTAAGTCAAGCGCATGAAACGGGGCGGGCAGGAAAACTGGGCAATGGATTGGGCGGGCATCCTCCGCCGGATTTCGGCCCAGGCGGTCGATCTCGTCTTTCCGCCAGTCTGCTCGGGATGCGGCGGGCTGACCGGATATGCCCATGCCGTCTGCGCTTCCTGCTGGGCAGGCATGCCGTTCATCGAGCGGCCCTATTGCGAGGTCCTGGGCTTGCCCTTCGCCTACGATCCGGGCGAGAGCGCGGTTTCGCCGGAGGCCATTGCCAATCCTCCGGTCTTCGACAGGCTGCGATCGGTGGCCGTTCACGAAGGGATCGTCCGCGACCTCGTGCATGGCCTGAAATACCGTGATCGCACCGACCTTGCACCCATGATGGCCGAGTGGATGATCCGCGCCGGCGACGGTGCCGTGGCAGCGGCGGACATGATCGTGCCGGTTCCGCTCCATACGCTCCGCCTCTGGAGACGCAAGTTCAATCAGGCGGCGGAGCTTGCACGCGTCATTGCCGAACGTTCCGCAAGAGCCTATCGGCCGGATGTCCTTCGCCGCATCAAGCGCACGAGCCGGCAGGTCGGACTCGGGGCCAGGGCACGCGAGGACAATGTCCGCGGCGCCTTCGCAGTACCCGAAGGCGCGAAGCGGGAACTCGCGGGCAAGCGCATCGTTCTCGTCGACGACGTCTACACGACCGGCGCGACCGTCGCCGCCGCGACCCGGGCGCTGAAGCGTGCGGGCGCCGGAGACGTCACGGTTTTGACCTTTGCAAGGGCCATGTCCGGTCCTATATGACAAGAAGATGTCCGGCGATCGATGCCGGTGAAGGAGCAGTTGGAGACCATGGCTTCGGTCGTCATTTATACGCGTCAGTTCTGCGGCTATTGCACGAGGGCGAAGAAACTTCTGGAAAGCAAGGGCGTCGACTTCACCGAGTATGACGCCACTTATGCACCTGAACTTCGCCAGGAGATGATCGAAAAATCCAGGGGCGGCAGGACCTTCCCGCAAATCATCATCAACGATGTTCCGGTCGGCGGCTGCGACGATCTGCATGCGCTCGATCGTGCCGGCAAGCTTGACGATCTGCTCGCGGCCTGAAGTGAAATGCCACGACTGGCCTTTCCATCCGAAAGAGATGAATGCTGCGATGCCGGATCGGTCTGATCCAAAGTTCCGCTTGGGAGAAAGAAAGCGATGACGTTCAAGGCTGCCGCCGTCCAGATGTGCTCCGGTGTCGATCCCGCAAGAAATGCGGAGACGATGGCGAAGCTGGTGCGCGAAGCGGCTTCGCGGGGCGCAACCTATGTCCAGACGCCGGAGATGACCGGAGCGGTCCAGCGTGACCGGACGGGTTTGCGGTCGGTGTTGAAGGATGGGGAGAACGACGTCGTCGTTCGCGAGGCATCCCGACTTGCCCGCGAGCTCGGGCTCCACCTGCATGTCGGCTCGACACCGATCGCGCGCGCGGATGGAAAGATTGCCAATCGCGGTTTCCTGTTCGGGCCTGACGGCGCGAAGATCTGTGATTACGACAAGATCCACATGTTCGACGTGGATCTGGAGAATGGCGAAAGCTGGCGCGAGAGCGCCGCTTATCATCCGGGTAATACCGCCCGTACTGCCGATCTTCCCTTCGGCAAGCTCGGTTTTTCGATCTGCTACGATGTGCGCTTCCCCGAGCTTTTCCGCCAGCAGGCCGTGGCGGGAGCCGAGATCATGTCGGTGCCGGCGGCGTTCACGCGCCAGACCGGCGAGGCGCATTGGGAAATCCTGCTGCGCGCCCGGGCCATCGAAAACGGGCTCTTCGTTATTGCCGCCGCCCAAGCGGGCACGCATGAGGATGGCCGGGAGACCTTCGGCCACTCGATGATCGTCGATCCCTGGGGCAGGGTGCTGGCCGAAGCCGGACCGACCGGCGAGGAGATCATCGTCGCCGAGATCGATGTGGCGGCGGTGCACGCGGCGCGCGCCAAGATTCCCAACCTCAGGAACGCGCGCAGCTTCGTGTTGGATGAGGTGGTTCCGGTGGGAAAAGGAGGCGCTGCAGCTTGATCCACTACAATCTTGCCTGTGACAAGGGCCACGCCTTCGAAGGCTGGTTCTCCTCTAGCGACGATTTCGACCGCCAGGTCGCCCGGCGCCTGGTCACCTGTCCCAGTTGCGGTTCCGTTTCCGTCAGCAAGCAACTGATGGCACCTGCCGTCTCCACGGCGCGCAAGAAGGAAGCACGCCGCGAACTGGTAATGGACCAGGCCCAGAAGGAAACGGTTGCCAAGCTCAAGGAGCTGGTGAAGTCGATTCGCGAAAACGCGGAAGACGTCGGCGAGCGCTTCCCGGACGAGGCGCGCAAGATTCATTACGGCGAAGCCGACCAGCGCGGGCTGATCGGCAAGGCGACCGCGGAAGAGGCGATTGCCCTCATCGAAGAGGGAATCGAGATCGCCCCGCTGCCGGTGCTGCCGGACGACACGAACTGACGACGACAGGGCTCAGATCGGCCGTTTCGCCACGATCATGTAATTGACGTCCATATCCCTCGACAGGTTCCACTGGTTGGCCAGCGGATTGAAGAAGACGCCGGTGCGGTCGGCAATCTCCATGCCGCTCGCCTCGAGCGGTCTTTCCAACTCGTCCGGCCGAACCAGTTTGTCGTATTGGTGGGTGCCGCGGGGCAGCCAGCGCAGCACGTTTTCGGCCGCGAAGATCGCGAGTGCTGCGGCTTTCAGTGTGCGGTTGATTGTGGCGACGAACATCAGGCCGCCCGGGCGCACCATATGCGCACAGGTCGTCATGAAGAATTCGACGTCTGCGACATGCTCGACCACTTCCATGTTCAAAACGACGTCGAAGCTCTCGCCGGCTTCGGCAAGGGCCTCCGCCGTGACGGCGCGATAATCGACGCTGACGCCGCTGCCGGCCGCATGCGTTTTGGCGATGCCGATGTTCTTTTCCGAGGCGTCGGCCCCGACGACGTCCGCTCCCATCCGGGCCATCGGCTCGGAAAGGAGTCCGCCGCCGCAGCCGATATCAAGGACTCGCAGCCCCTCAAGCGGCTGCCGGCTCTTCGGATCGCGGCCGAAATGCTCCGAGACCTTATCGCGGATATAGGTGAGGCGCACAGGATTGAATTTATGCAGCGGGCGGAACTTGCCGGTCGGATCCCACCATTCGGCCGCCATGGCAGAAAAGCGGTCCACCTCGCTCTGGTCGATCGTCGTGCGCGCCGTCTCGCTCATCAGAGCCTCCTTGCCTCATCCTTCAGCGCCGCGCGTCTCGATCAGGCGCGCAAAGATCGCTGTAGCCCTTCATTCCGATGTTGAAGTCGGACGATCGAAGGGGGATGTCAAGGGCCTGAGGCTCGTCTGGCGGTCGATGGGGCTCGGTCGCTCACGCCGATTCCGGCCGGTAATGCAGGATGACGACACCGGACTTGAGAGGGCGGACATGGGTCAGCTCGAGCTTCGTCCGACCTGGAACGTTCTGAAAGAGGGGCGTGCCCTTGCCGAGCAGCACCGGATTGATGCCGAGACGGTATTCATCGACGAGTCCTTGAGCGATCAGCGTGGAAGCGAAATCGGCGCTGCCGAAGATGAAGATCGCGCCGCCTTCGCGGTCTTTCAGGCGCCTGACCTCGTCGGCGGCATCGCCGGAAACAAGGGTCGTGTTGTTCCAGTCGGCGCTCCGTAGCGTCCTGGAGAAGACGTATTTCTCGACCCCGTTCATGAAGGCGGCGATATGATCCCGGGACGAGGGCCAATAGGCGGCCATGAGTTCGTAGGTGGTGCGGCCGAAGAGCAGTGTGCCGGTCTCGAACTGCGTCTCGCGGATATAGGCGTCGAGTTCCTCTTCAAAAACGAACCAGCCGATGTCATGCCCCGGAGCTTCGAAAAACCCGTCGACACTGACCATGTCCCACATGATGACTTTGCGCATTGTCCTTCCTCCCGTTGGGCGGCCGCCGCCCTGCGTCTGGAGTGAGATTGGCAGAACTGATATTGTTACGCAAGTGGTTTTTAATTGAGAGCAGTGTCATGTCTAGCGCGATTGAGCCGCCGCTCTGACGGCCATTGCACGCAGCCCCCTGATCCGCTAAGAGACGCCGCGACTTTCCGCTCCCCGAGGCGGCGACTTGCTGATGTCCGAGAAGTCTCCTCAAGCTTTTTGATCGTCAGGCGCCGGCGGGGGCGTTTTCCTGTCGCGTCTACGGCGCTGCGCGTCTTTTTGGACGCTCCAAGGTCGCTGTGGCAGGCGCGCAAACATGTTGTTACGGTAGAGGCGAAATGGCACGCATCGTGATGAAATTCGGCGGGACCTCCGTCGCAGATTTGAACCGCATCCACAATGTCGCCCGCCATGTGAAACGCGAAGTCGATGCCGGCCATGAGGTTGCTGTCGTCGTTTCCGCCATGTCCGGCAAGACCAACGAGCTGGTCGGCTGGGTCGAAAACATGCCGAAGGTCGCGGGCTCGAACGCCCCCTTCTACGATGCGCGCGAATATGACGCGGTCGTCGCCTCAGGCGAACAGGTGACCTCCGGCCTGCTTGCGATCGCGCTGCAGTCGATGGGCATCAACGCCCGCTCGTGGCAGGGCTGGCAGTTGCCGATCAAGACCGACAACGCCCATGGTGCGGCCCGCATTCTCGAAATCGACGGCGCCGATGTCATCCGACGCATGGGCGAGGGTCAGGTGGCGGTCGTCGCCGGCTTCCAAGGTCTCGGTCCGGACAACCGCCTGGCGACGCTCGGCCGCGGCGGCTCGGACACCTCCGCCGTCGCAATCGCAGCCGCCGTCAAGGCCGATCGCTGCGACATCTACACCGACGTCGACGGCGTCTACACGACCGACCCGCGCATTGAGCCGAAGGCCCGGCGATTGAAGAAGATCGCCTTCGAGGAAATGCTGGAAATGGCGTCTCTCGGCGCCA
The DNA here is from genome assembly GCF_030064585.1 of Ensifer meliloti. Taxonomy (NCBI): domain Bacteria; kingdom Pseudomonadati; phylum Pseudomonadota; class Alphaproteobacteria; order Hyphomicrobiales; family Rhizobiaceae; genus Ensifer; species Ensifer meliloti. The sequence goes on along the minus strand of NZ_CP120365.1, from coordinate 1,540,462 downwards.
AGGTGCTGCAGGTACGCTCGGTCGAGCTCGCCATGGTGCACAAGGTACGCACATTCGTGCGTTCTTCTTTCGAGGATCCCGATGCGCCGGGCATGGGTGATCTCATGAACCCGCCCGGAACGCTGATTTGTGATGAGGATGAGATCGTGGAACAGGAAGTCGTAACCGGCATCGCCTATGCCAAGGATGAAGCACAGATCTCGCTGCGCCGCCTGGCCGACCGGCCGGGCGTTTCCGCCGCGATCTTCGGGCCGCTTGCGGAAGCCCACATCAATGTCGACATGATCGTCCAGAACATTTCGGAAGACGGCTCGAAGACCGATATGACCTTCACCGTGCCGTCCGGCGACGTCGACAAGGCCCTCAGGGTTCTGGGCGATAACAAGGAAAAGATCGGCTATGACGTCATTCAGTCGGAGTCGGGCCTCGTCAAGGTCTCGGTGATCGGCATCGGAATGCGCAGCCATGCGGGCGTCGCCGCTTCCGCGTTCCGGGCACTTGCCGACAAGGGGATCAACATCAAGGCGATCACCACCTCCGAAATCAAGATCTCCATCCTGATCGACGGACCTTACGCCGAATTGGCCGTTCGCACTTTGCATTCCGTCTACGGTCTGGATAAGAGTTAAACGGCAGGCATTTGATTTGGGATTCGCGACCCGGCGCCGCGCGTCTGAAAAGACACGGAAGACGTCGCTGTAGTGATTGGAACTGCTGCATGATCTTGTCCTCGGATCGATTTCGCTTCGAGGATGCATGCAGAGGCCGCGGCGTCCCGCATGGGCCCGACGTTTATTCTTATTCAGGAGACCCCACGCGATGAGAGACCTTTCCGCAGGTCCGCGCGTTCTCCTCAAGCGGTTGCGCGAGCTCATGGCGGAACCGCTCGAGCCGCAGGAGCGCCTTGACCGGATCGTTCGCCAGATTGCGCAGAACATGGTTGCGGAAGTGTGCTCGGTTTACGTGCTGCGCTCCGATGGCGTGCTCGAACTTTACGCGACCGAAGGTCTGAACAAGACGGCGGTGCATCTGGCGCAATTGAAGATGGGACAGGGTCTCGTCGGTACGATCGCCGCTTCGGCACGGCCGCTCAATCTCTCCGATGCCCAGTCGCACCCCGCCTTCACCTACCTGCCGGAGACGGGCGAAGAGATCTATCACTCTTTCCTTGGCGTTCCGATCCTGCGCACGGGACGCGCGCTCGGCGTCCTCGTCGTGCAGAACAAGGCGCAGCGCAACTATCGCGAGGACGAGGTCGAGGCGCTGGAAACGACCGCTATGGTGCTCGCCGAGATGGTCGCGACCGGCGAGCTCAAGAAGATCACCAAACCCGGGCTCGAGCTCGATCTGTCCCGCCCGGTGACGATCGAGGGCAACAGCTACGGCGAAGGCATCGGGCTCGGTTACGTCGTCCTGCATGAGCCGCGCATCGTCGTCACCAATCTGCTCAACGAGGACACGGAGCACGAACTGCAGCGGCTTGCGGAGGCGCTCGGCTCGCTGCGCATCTCCATCGACGACATGCTGTCGCGCCGCGACGTTTCGATGGAAGGCGAACACCGCGCGGTGCTCGAGACCTACCGCATGTTCGCCCATGACCGCGGCTGGGTGAGAAAGCTCGAGGAGGCGATCCGCAACGGCCTGACGGCGGAAGCGGCGGTGGAGCGGGTGCAGAGCGAGACCAAGGCGCGGATGATCCGGCTGACCGATCCGTATCTTCGCGAGCGGATGCACGATTTCGACGATCTTGCGAACCGGCTGTTGCGCCAGCTTTCGGGTTATGGCGCCAAGCTTTCGGCTGCCGATTTCCCGAATGACGCGATCGTCGTCGCGCGCGCCATGGGTGCCGCGGAGTTGCTCGACTATCCGCGCGAGAACGTGCGCGGCCTCGTGCTGGAGGAGGGGGCGGTCACCAGCCACGTGGTCATCGTCGCCCGCGCCATGGGCATCCCGGTGGTCGGCCAGGCGGCGGGGGCAGTGGCGCTCGCCGAAAACCGCGATGCGATCATCGTCGACGGCGACGATGCGAAGGTGCATCTGCGGCCGATGGCCGATCTGCAGCGCGCTTACGAGGAGAAAGTGCGCTTCCGTGCGCGCAGGCAGGCGCAGTTCCGCGCTCTCCGGGATGTCGAGCCGCTGACGAAGGACGGCAAGCGCATTACGTTGCAGATGAATGCCGGGCTGCTGGTCGACTTGCCCCATCTGAACGAGGCGGGTGCCGAAGGTATCGGTCTCTTCCGGACCGAACTGCAGTTCATGATCGCTTCAACCATGCCCAAGGCCGAGGAGCAGGAAGCCTTCTATCGCAACGTCATGAAGCAGACGGCGGGGAAGCCGGTCACCTTCCGGACGCTGGATATCGGCGGCGACAAGGTCGTACCCTATTTCCGTGCCGCGGAAGAGGAGAACCCCGCCCTCGGCTGGCGCGCCATCAGGCTGTCGCTCGATCGGCCGGGTCTGCTGCGTACCCAGTTCCGGGCAATGCTGAGGGCGACGGCCGGCGCCGAACTCAAGATGATGCTGCCGATGGTGACGGAAGTCGCGGAGCTGAAGAGCGCGCGAGAACTCCTGCAGAAGGAGATCGAGCGCCAATCGAAGCTCGGCGAACAATTGCCGCGCAAGCTGCAGTTCGGGGCGATGCTGGAAGTGCCGGCGCTGCTTTGGCAGCTCGACGAACTGATGGCCGAAGTCGATTTCGTTTCGGTCGGCTCGAACGATCTCTTCCAGTTCGCCATGGCGGTCGACCGCGGCAATGCCCGTGTTTCCGAACGATTCGACATTCTCGGCCGGCCATTCCTGCGGATTCTCCGGGAGATCGTGCGGGCCGGCGAGCGCAACAATACGCCGGTGACGCTTTGCGGCGAGATGGCAAGCAAACCGCTTTCGGCCATGGCGTTGCTCGGGCTCGGCTTCCGGTCGGTTTCGATGTCGCCGACGGCTGTCGGACCGGTCAAGGCAATGCTCCTGGCGCTCGATGCCGGCAGGCTCAACGAACTCCTCGAGGCAGCGCTCGACGACGTCAAATCCGACACGTCGATCCGCCAGCTCCTGGTCGATTTCGCTGCGGCGAACGGCATACCGGTTTAGATTGAACAAGAGGGCTCTCGTCTCCGTCCGGACGCGATCCGGGCGAGGCGAGTGCATTTGGAGTGAGATTTGGCAAAGCTTCCCGTTGAAAAGATGCGCGAACTGGAGCGGCGGTTCGGCGAAATCGAGGCGCGCATGTCCGCCGGCCCGTCGGCCGACGTTTACGTGAAGCTGGCCTCGGAATATTCCGAGCTGCAGCCGGTCGTCTCGAAGATTCGCGCCTATGCGAAGGCGACTGCCGAGCTCGCCGACATCGCAGCAATGCTTGCCGACCGGGCGACCGACAAGGACATGCGCGACCTCGCGGAGATGGAAAAGCCGGAGGTCGAAGAAAAGATCGAAGCGCTCGAGCAGGAAATCCAGATCCTGCTTCTGCCGAAGGATGCGGCCGACGAAAAGAGCGCGATTCTCGAAATCCGCGCCGGTACGGGTGGCTCGGAAGCAGCCCTCTTTGCCGGCGATCTCTTCCGCATGTACGAGAGATACGCCGCGAGCAAGGGCTGGCGCGTCGAAGTGCTGTCGGCGAGCGAGGGCGAGGCCGGCGGCTACAAGGAAATCATCGCAACGGTATCGGGCCGCGGTGTCTTCTCGCGACTGAAATTCGAGTCCGGCGTCCACCGGGTGCAGCGCGTGCCGGAGACGGAAGCGAGCGGCCGGATCCATACCTCGGCGGCGACGGTCGCGGTGTTGCCGGAGGCCGAAGAGATCGACATCGACGTCCGCCCGGAGGACATCCGCGTCGACACGATGCGTTCCTCGGGAGCAGGCGGGCAGCACGTCAACACGACCGATTCGGCCGTGCGCATAACCCATATTCCGACCGGCATCGTCGTCACCAGTTCGGAGAAGTCGCAGCATCAGAACCGTGCCAAGGCGATGCAGGTGCTGCGCTCCCGGCTTTATGACATGGAACGGCAGCGCGCCGACAGCGAGCGTTCGGCCGACCGCAGGAGCCAGGTAGGTTCCGGCGATCGTTCCGAGCGCATACGCACCTACAATTTCCCGCAGGGACGCTTGACCGACCACCGTATCAATCTCACGCTCTACAAGCTCGACCGAATGATGGAAGGTGAGATCGACGACGTGGTGGATGCGCTGCTCGCCGACTATCAGGCAAGCCAGCTCGCGCTGCTCGGCGAAAGGCAGAACTGAGTTTCAATGGCCCAAACCCTCGACAGCCTCCTAGCCGAGAGCCGCGACAGGCTCAAGGCCGCCGGCCTCGAATCGGCGGGGCTCGATGCACGGCACCTGATCTCCGGCCTGCTCTACCTTGCGCTTGCCGCGCTCCTGACACGCGGAAGGGAATCCATCAGCGACGAGGATGCCGCTCGCATTCGTGCCGCGGTCGAGCGCCGCGCGGCGCACGAGCCGGTCTACCGGATTCTCGGCGAGCGGGAATTCTTCGGCCTGAAGCTCAAGCTCTCCAAAGAGACGCTGGAACCGCGTCCGGACACCGAGACCCTGGTCGACTGCCTGATTCCCCATGCGCGGCGGATCGCCTCAAGCAAAGGGAGTTGTCGCATCGTCGACCTCGGAACGGGCACGGGTGCGATTTGTCTCGCTCTTCTCGCAGCGGTACTTGACGCGCGCGGTCTCGGTACCGATATATCCGAAGACGCCCTGGCGACGGCACTTGAAAATGCTCGCAGGAATGGCTTGGCGGAGCGCTTCGGAACCGTTCGAAGCAAGTGGTTCGAGGCGGTGGATGGACGGTTCGATATCATCGTCTCAAATCCGCCTTATATCCGGTCCAATGTAATACCGGAGCTTGAACCGGAAGTGAGATACCACGATCCGGTCGCCGCACTTGATGGCGGAGAGGATGGGCTTGATGCCTATCGTGCCATTGCTTCTCACGCTGGTCGCCATCTTGAAACAGACGGCGTAATAGGCTTGGAAATCGGTTTCGATCAAAAACGAGCGGTAACGGCGCTATTCGAAGCGCAGGGCTTTCGTTTGCTCTCTGCCGCAAAGGACCTCGGCGGCAACGATCGGGTCCTGATGTTCCAGCAGGATATTGAGCGCAGCAATAACCGTTGAAAAAATGCTGCACTCGCACTTCTCTTTCCGGAAGAGCAAAGAAAGGGCTTGGAATCCCGAAGGAAGCGGGCTAGTTTCACCCCGCGCACTGGGCAGAAGGTCTTGGACCAAAGATTCGTTCCAGTATGACCTGGCCACGGGGATTGCTCTCAAGAAAGAGTTGCTAGGGTTCGACAGTGCCTTGTGCGGGTACCTGTTAATTTAACGTCGACCGGCGCCGAGATCGCGAAGAGGCGATCTGCCATGGCGCATGTTTTCTCGGGTGCGGACTTCCGCACCGAGAGCGGAACCACATGATCATCATTATCAAGAAAATTCAGGTGAATGGACTATGAGGCCAGGACAGCAAAACAAGCGCGGCCGTGGGCGGAATAACAACAACAGCGGAAACAACAACAACAACAATCGCAAGGGATCCAATCCCTTGACGCGGACCTACGATAGCTCCGGCCCGGATGTGAAGATTCGTGGTACCGCACAGCACATCGCCGAGAAATATGCGGCCCTTGCTCGCGACGCGCAGAGCTCCGGCGACCGCGTGATCGCTGAGAACTATCTGCAGCACGCCGAGCATTACAACCGCATCATCGCGGCTGCGCAGGCTCAGATGCAGGACCGGTTCCAGCGCGACGAACGCCAGGACTATCAGGATCGTGACTCTGCCGATCGCGATCAGGACGATCTGGATCAGGGCTATTCAGAGGAAATGCCGGTCGCTCCGTCGGCCGCAGCGGCTCCGGCCAACGAGCCTCAGCCGGTCATCGACGGTTCGGGTCCTCAGCCCGTGATCGAGGGCATGCCTGCCGAAGTCGCCATGGAAGAGGAGGCGCAGGGCTCGGCCGGTCGTTCGGCCTCCCGTCGCCGCAGCACGAGCCGGCCTCGCCGGCAGCCGCGCCGTGGCGCGCAGGAAGAGGCAGGGGGCGACGCGCAGCCCGAAACCGATGGCAATACCCCGGCGCTCGCCACCTCGGAATAAACCTTCCGCAGCAATTCTTCTAAAGGCCCAGCCCGTAACGGCTGGGCTTTTTGCTTTCGCGGAAGATCTCGACGCGTGCCGCATCCACCGCGCGAGCGCATTCGCACGCGATTGTCTCTGCCGCCTCCATTTGCCGCTCTTTAATTCAGAAGTGCGCTGCCCCATATTTCGCTTCGAAGACCTGATCTCGCAATGCGAGGACGGGACAGGAACTCAAATTGTCAGCGCCTCCAAAGAGGCGCGCGGCGATGAATTAAACGGGCTTGCCGAATGCGGGAGCCCGATCCTGAAACACCGGCCAGTGCCACGTTGATGGGCTCGCCGGGCTATGGAGGTAAAGAATGGATATCGAAAAATATTCGGAACGCGTCCGCGGTTTCCTGCAGTCGGCCCAGACCTATGCGCTGGCCGAAGGGCACCAGCAATTCACGCCGGAGCACGTTCTCAAGGTATTGCTCGACGACGATCAGGGCATGGCGGCTTCGCTTATCGAGCGCGCCGGCGGCAATGCGCGGGAAGCCAAGGTCGGTACGGCCGCAGCTTTGGCGAAGCTTCCGAAGGTGACCGGCGGCAACGGCTCGGTCTATCTGTCGCAGCCGCTCGCCAAGGTTTTCACCGCAGCCGAAGATGCGGCCAAGAAGGCCGGCGACAGCTTCGTAACCGTCGAACGCCTGCTCCTGGCGCTGGCGATCGAAAGCTCGGCCGCGACGGCGTCGATCCTCTCCAAGGCCGGCGTCACGCCGACGAAGCTCAACCAGGTCATCAACGAAATCCGCAAGGGCCGCACCGCCGACAGCGCCAATGCCGAACAAGGCTTCGATTCGCTCAAGAAATATGCGCGCGATCTGACCGCCGAGGCGAGGGAAGGCAAGCTCGATCCGGTGATCGGCCGCGACGACGAGATTCGCCGAACGATCCAGGTGCTCTCGCGCCGGACGAAGAACAATCCCGTGCTGATCGGCGAGCCGGGCGTCGGCAAGACCGCCATCGCGGAAGGCCTGGCGCTCAGGATCGTCAACGGCGATGTGCCTGAAAGCCTGAAGGACAAGCGCCTGATGGCGCTCGACATGGGCGCGCTGATCGCCGGTGCGAAGTTCCGCGGTGAATTCGAAGAGCGGCTCAAGGCCGTGCTGAACGAAGTGCGCTCGGAAGGTGGCGAGATCATCCTCTTCATCGATGAAATGCACACACTGGTCGGTGCAGGCAAGGCGGACGGGGCTATGGATGCCTCGAACCTCCTGAAGCCCGCGCTTGCCCGCGGCGAACTGCACTGCGTCGGCGCGACGACGCTCGACGAATACCGCAAGCATGTCGAGAAGGACGCAGCCCTTGCCCGCCGGTTCCAGCCGGTGATGGTCGAGGAACCGACGGTCGAGGATACGATCTCGATCCTGCGCGGCCTGAAGGAAAAATACGAGCAGCACCACAAGGTGCGGATCTCCGATTCCGCGCTGGTTGCGGCTGCGGCACTTTCCAACCGCTACATCACCGATCGTTTCCTTCCGGACAAGGCAATCGACCTCATGGACGAGGCAGCCTCGCGCCTCAGGATGCAGGTCGATTCGAAGCCGGAAGAACTCGACGAACTCGACAGGCGCGTCATTCAGCTGAAGATCGAACGTGAGGCCTTGAAAAAGGAGACCGACGTTTCCTCCAAGGATCGCCTTGCCAAGCTCGAACTCGATCTGTCTTCGCTCGAAGAGGAGGCAGCCGCATTGACGGCGCGCTGGCAGGCCGAGAAGCAGAAGCTCGGGCAGGCCGCCGATCTCAAGAAACAGCTCGACGAAGCGCGCAACGAGCTGCAGATCGCACAGCGCAAGGGCGAATTCCAGCGGGCAGGGGAGCTTGCCTACGGGGTGATCCCGAATCTCGAAAAGGAACTGGCCGAAGCGGAAAGCCAGGATGGTGCCAGCGCCAACCCGATGGTGCAGGAGGTCGTGACCCCTGACAACATCGCCCATATCGTGTCACGCTGGACCGGCATTCCGGTCGACAAGATGCTGGAAGGCGAGCGCGACAAGCTGCTCAGGATGGAAGACGAGCTGGCGAAATGGGTCGTCGGTCAGGGTGATGCCGTGCAGGCCGTCTCGCGGGCGGTTCGCCGTTCGCGCGCAGGGCTTCAGGATCCGAACCGGCCGATCGGCTCCTTCATCTTCCTGGGTCCGACCGGCGTCGGCAAGACGGAGCTCACCAAGGCGCTTGCCCGCTTCCTCTTCGACGACGAAACCGCGCTGATGCGGATCGACATGTCCGAGTACATGGAGAAGCATTCGGTCGCGCGCCTGATCGGCGCGCCTCCCGGCTATGTCGGTTACGAGGAGGGTGGGGCGCTGACGGAATCGGTCCGCCGCCGGCCCTATCAGGTCGTGCTGTTCGACGAGATCGAGAAGGCGCATCCGGATGTCTTCAACGTGCTTCTGCAGGTGCTTGACGATGGGCGTCTGACCGATGGTCAGGGGCGCACGGTCGACTTCAAGAACACGATGATCATCATGACCTCCAACCTCGGTGCGGAATACCTGACCGCACTCGGCGAAAACGAGGACAGCGATGCGGTTCGCGATCAGGTCATGGAAGTGGTGAGAGCCGCTTTCCGTCCGGAATTTCTGAACCGCGTCGACGAGATCATCCTCTTCCACCGGCTGCGCCGCTCGGAAATGGGCGCGATCGTCGACATTCAGCTCGAAAGGCTGCGCAAGCTCCTCTCGGATCGCAAGATCACGCTCGAGCTCGAGGACGATGCCCGCGTTTTCCTGGCGGACAGGGGCTACGATCCGGCCTACGGCGCTCGCCCCCTGAAGCGGGCGATCCAGAAATACGTTCAGGACCCGCTGGCCGAAAGAGTGCTGCAGGGCGAGTTCCCGGATGGCTCGGTGATCAAGGTCGTTGCCGGTTCCGACCGTCTGAACTTCAAGCGCGGGGCAGGGGCGAACAAGGAAGCCGCGTAAGCCTCGCATTCCGACAGCCACGAAGGCCGCCCTCAGGGCGGCCTTTTTGTTACGAGTTCGCGATACCGTTGCTGTGTGGCTACTTGCTTGCGACCTCGTTCGCATCGTCGCCGAGAAGCTCGTCGATGCGTTCGCGTTCCTTCTCGAACTTCGCCAGCGCCTCGCCGCCGAGCGATTTTCCTCCCGGCAGCCGGATACGCAAGGGATCCACCTTGTTGCCGTTGACGATCAACTCGTAGTGGAGGTGCGGGCCGGTCGAAAGGCCGGTCGTTCCGACCCAGCCGATCACCTGACCCTGGACGACCTTCGTTCCCGGCTTGACGCTTTTGGCGATCGCGCTTTGGTGGTTGTAGGACGACACATAGCCGTTGGCGTGGCGGATCAGCGTCTGGTTGCCGTAGCCGCCGGAGTCCCAGCCGGCCTTCTGCACGACGCCGTTTCCGGCCGCGATGATCGGCGTGCCGCGCGGAGCGGACCAGTCGACGCCGGTGTGCATGCGCGAGAAGCCGAGGATAGGGTGGCGGCGCATGCCGAAGCCGGAGCGGAAATGGCCGTTCGGAACGGGATTGCGCAAAAGGAACTGGCGGATGCTCTTGCCGTCCTTGTCGAAATAATCGATCGAATTGTCGTCCGGATCCTGGAAGCGATAGAACCGCGTCTCGGCGTCGCCGAATTTGGCGTTGACGTAGAGCAGTTCCGAATCTTCCGTTGCCCGGCCGCTTTCATCGGTGACCGAGAAAAAGGCTTCGAGAGAGTCCGTCGGCTTCAGCTGAGCCTGGAAGTCGACATTGCTTGCCAAAAGCTTGACGACGAGCGCGATCATGTCGGCGTTCATGCCGTAGGAAAGGGCCGCACGGTAGATGCCGTCGTAAACCCTCGGCAGGTCGTGGCCGCTGGAGATCACCGGCCTGCCGGTATCGTCGAAGGCAGCCGCCACCGCTTCGAGCTTCGCCGGCTCGGCGCCCGGAATGAAACGGCCGCGGTCGTCCACTGCCATGGTCAGCACGTGCCGGCTATGGGAATAGATCGTCGCGCGGACGATCTTTGCCTCTTCGCCCTTCTGAATGATGCCGATGCGCAGCACGTCGCCGGGGCCGAGTTCCTTGGCGCCGAGCGCTTCTTCGAGATAGCCGGCCGCGTCCTCCGCCTGAGCCTTGGCATATCCCGCATTGATCATCGCCGTCGCGATGGCCGTGGCGCGGCGCACCGGTATGATGTCGTCGGCGTATTCGATGCTCTGCTTCGTGATGTTCTCGTAGGAGGAAACGCTCATGTTCTCCTCGACGACGCGCGCGGCAAGGCCCTGCATCAGGTCGAGGTTGTCGGCGTCGGAAGCGAAGCGTTGCGGATCGACATAGAAGAGCGAGGCGACCTGGGTATTGCCTTCGGTCAGCACCGAGCCGTTGGTGCG